>JAJZBU010000038.1 GCA_021851865.1 Pseudomonadota bacterium
ATGCTTTTTTGCGGTCATGGTATGGTCCTCCTATGGGACACAGGGTTGGTATTGACGATCTCCCTCATACCATGACCGCTTTCGCAGTCCAAGAATTTGCACATAAGTCAGTACACTACCGTCGTCGGAGCTGAGGCGACCAGTTGCCAACGGCCTGTTTAGCGTGCGCTCTCTACGGAAGCAATACGGGGTGCGAGTCAGTCCGGCGGGTCCACGTTAGCGGCTGGGTCGAGCCACAAAAACTATCACGACCTCTACCCGATACCTTCCACCCTGAAGTCTCTTTCATCTTCAGGGGTGGTGCCAGTCACCATGATCGTTAGGGCGGAGAGGATGTTAACGGTGCCATCGAAAAAGTTAGGAGCTTCGGGAACATGGACGTCTTCAGGTTGTCCCTTGTCGCGGGTTGGGCTGATATGGACTCCAATGCGCACATGCGCAACACCGCCTACCTCGACAAATCGGTCGATGTGCGCCTGCTCTATTTCACCAGTCATGGCTTTTCCGCCAGCGAATTCCGCCGCTTAGGCATCGGTCCCGTGGTTGTGCACGACGAAATCGAATACTTTCGCGAATTTCACCTGCTGGACACGGTGGAATGTACGCTCTGCCTGGCCGGTCTCTCCTCCGACGGTAGTCGCATGCGTCTGCGCAATGAGTTTTTTCGCCACCGTAAGCTGGCTGTGCGGGTTACATCCACGGGCGGCTGGCTAGATCTGAAGCAGCGCAAAATGGTGGTGCCGCCGCTGACTCTGCTGACCGCACTGCAGACCTTGGCGCACAGCGAGGATTACGAGGAACTATCGGGAGGCAGCAATCCTTTTCGCAGCCGACGCCACGACGCGAGCGAGTCGGGTGGTGATCGGTAAGATCGTCGCGACTGCCAGCTGGTACGGGCTTTCATTGACCTGGCGATCGAAAAACTCGGCGATGCCAGCGCCTATATCTTGAGTTCTGAGGAGTTACGGTTGCTGGCGCGGCCGCTGCAAGTTTGATGCAGCCGGCGCGGCCATCGTTGCCGGGTTAGCATCGTCAAAGTTCGCCAGGAATTGGCTTGTCATGTCGCCGCAGTCGGCTGAGCTGCACGCTCATCCGTGTCGTCAGGCCAGGGCGGGCGCGCAGTGCCTCGCGACGTTCGTGGCTGACGGCCCAGGCGTAGGGCGTCATGGCGATCAGATCCTGCAGGTCGGATGGCGTGAGATCGAGTTCGGTCTCGATGTGCAGGCTTTGTTCGATGTCAAAGTCGTCGAGCAGCGGCGTCAGGTGGCGCTGTGGTTCATGGGCGCGTACCTCATCGAACAAGGCCGAACGTAGTTCATACAGATGCCGGTCGTTGGCCGCGGCGTGAATCAGGTAGGCGCCAGGGCGCAGGATACGCCGCAGTTCAGCCTCGGGCAGTGGGGCGAATAGACTGCTGGCCCCCTCCAGGCTGGCGTCAGGCCAGGGCAGACGGGCGGCGCTGGCAACCAGCCAGGTGATGCCTGGATAGCGCTTGGCGGCCATGCGTACGGCGGTTTTGGCGATGTCGACGCCACTCAGGTCAGGACAGAGTGTGCCCATGGCGGCGGTGTAATAGCCTTCGCCACACCCGATGTCGACCCAGCTCGTGGCTTGAGTGTCGCGTATCATCTCGACCAGGGCGGTGCGCAGGGCGGCATAATGCCCGGCATCGAGCCAGCGGCGCCGGGCGCGCAAGGCCTGGTCTTCATCGCCTGGGTGCAAGCTGCGACGGTGCTGTACCGGTAGAAGATTGACATAGGACTCGCGCGCGACGTCGAAGCTGTGGCCGTTCTGGCAGAGCCAGCTCGGTTTTGCTTGTAACAACGGCGTGTGGCATAGAGGACAGATCAACGACGGCATCGCGGTGGGCATCTTCGGAGGATGGGCTGCTGACCATAGGCCAAGGCCAATCCGGATGCAAGGCCTCCGGAAGTGGCGGTGGCGAGCTTCAGTACGTGAGGTGCAGACGCAGACCATAGATGCGCACGGGACCGCGTGCGCTATTGTCGGCGGGATGGCGAATGGTTTGATAGTCCGGGCTGATGTGAACGTTTTGCAAGAGGGCGAGATTGTAGTAGAGCTCGGTGATCTGCTCGGGCGCGTAATTGAGATGGCCGTCGCCGATGAGGATGCCCATGCCGCCGTGGCTGAAATACTGCTGCGCCGACATGGAGAGACTGTTGACGGCCATGGCCAGGCCGCAGGTATCCTGTGGCCGTGACCAGGCGCTGCCGCGCAGGGAGAGACCGGCGCTGATCGACTGATTGATGTCGGTGAAATCATAAGACTCGACTTGGCCATCGTTGATGCTGGCGCGAACGAAAGCACCGAGATCCTGGGTGAGCGCCTGTTCGATATTGATCTCGCTGCCGGGCCGCCGCCGATAGGAGCGCACGTTGGCGGTGTTGGGCAAGGTGTTGGTTTGTGCGGCCAGGGCGAGTGCGTCCTGATAGGTGCCAAAGCGACCCTGGTTGTCGAAGACCAGATAACGGATGGTGCCGGGCTGTCCGCCCCACAGATGGCGGCTCTCGGCCTCGATGACCTGGGAGACCTCGTGGAAGCCCGGATCGAGGACGGTACTGTTGGGGACATTGGACAGATCGAACAGGCCATAGCGCCAAGTCCAGTTGTTTTCTGTCCATTCGGCGGCAAAGCCATAGGAATAACCCCAGGCGTCAGCGGCATAGTCGAAGGCACCGGCGTCGATGATCGACCAGTTGAGGAAGTCCTGCCGTGGATCGTGGGCGTAGGTGTTGTTATCGAAGATGTCGACGACGGAGAACTTGCCAGCGGTCAGCACCAGGCGATTGTGCGTATGGGAGGTGGCGAGCTGGTTGATGTCGTCAGCGCTTTTTTCGACGTCGCCGCCGAGATCGAAGGTCTGGCGTAGGAAGGCTCTTTGCCCGAGGAAGTAGCGTTTGGCGCGGCCGACCTTGTAAGCCTCGCCGCTGGAGAAGCCCGCCAGGCCGAGGGTATTGCTGAGGCCGAAGCCTTGGTCGACCTCTTCATTGAAATAGAATTCAGCGCCGCGCCACAAGCGTCGTCCGAGATAAATGGTGGCATCGGAGGTGTTTTCGCTGTTGGCGTTCGCATCCAGGCTGTTGCCGCCGGAGTAAGCGGCGGCGAAAGACGGATGGTACTGGCTGACGAAGGTCGTCTGCAGGTGGACGCTCCAGGCGGCCGTGTCCGGCGGCGTGTTGGTGGGGGCGGCAGGTGGGGTGCCATCAGCGTGGGCGATGAGCCCGTACAAGGGCATCAGCAAGGCCGACAGGACGGTGACGGTAGGGCGGGACATGTCCAGATTCCATGGGCAGGGAGATGGCGGCGTCGCTGTCTCCAAAAGGGTTGTAGGGGCGCTTGCGCTGGCGATCGCAAGGAGAGTCTGGGCACGTCATGTTTGCACAGATCTCTTGAGAATTGATGACAGGCGGTTTCAGTGATCACTTCCGCCTGAAGTGGCCAGATGAACGAGCTTGACGACGAGGAGTCCGGCAGCGCCGACCAGATACAAGCGCAATACGCCCATCCAGACGCGGTTCATCAAGCTGAGGCGGGCAGGCGCCAGTTGCGTGAGCGGCGGCATACGCCAAGTATCGCGCTGGCTGCGATCGGTCAGCGCGAGTGGTGCCGTGACGCTGCCGGTATGGCGCTCATAGGCCTTGACGGCGAGGGTGAGGATGACGCCGAGGCCACAGCCGGCCAGCAGCACGCCGATGATCTGATCGTCGGTGATCGAAGGAAAGAGCATGGCCGTGGTCAGAATGACCGAGAGCATGACCAGGGTTGCGATCACTATGGTGGTAAACCCGTTGGTGCGGCGAGAGTTCACCCATGGCCCGAGGACTTCGCGATCATTGCAAAGCAGCAGCAAAAAGACGGTGGCGCTCGGCAGCAAGACACCGGCCAGAGTCTGCACCAAGTTGGTCAGCAGCCCAAGCGGCGTGCCCGGTGTCAGTACGAGAGTTGCCGCCAGGGCGATGAGCCCAAAGTAGAAGGCATAGAAGCCCTTGGCCTCGGTAGGCTTGCGGTGCAGCGAATGGCGGATCGAGAAGACATCGCCAAGGGCATAGGCGGTGGATAGCGACACCGCCGCCGCGCCGATGATGCAGGCGTCGATCAGGGCAATGGCAAACATGACCGCTGGCAGTCGGCCACAATATTTGGCCAGGCCGGTCGCGACGGCGGCGGCATCGGTGAAGTGTCCGGCTTCGCTATGGCCGGCGAAAATGGCGGTCGAGAAGGCCATCATGGCACCGGCTCCGACGATGACGATGGCAATGCCCAGCCAAAGGTCGGCGATGCCGTATTTCATGAAATGCGGGGTGATACGTTTGTCGATGACGTAGCTCTGCTGGAAAAAAAGTTGCCAAGGCGCCACCGTGGTGCCAACGATGGCGATCATCATCAGCATGATGTCACTCAGCTTGCCGGCGGGCAGGTGCGGAATGAAAAAATCATGCATCAGTTGCCCCGCTGGTGGGTGGACCAAAACAAAGATGGGCACCAGCAGTAGACTGCCCGCCACCAGGATCATGGCAAAGCGCTCGAACCGACGAAAATCCCCGGTTGCCGAGGCGCCCATGAGGATGACGGCGGCGATGGCCGTACCGGCAGTTTTGGAAAGACCCAGAACATCCAGGCCCATGGTGATGCCGATGAATTCGGTGACCAGGGTGAGCACGTTGAGCAGGAACAGGTCGATGATACTGAAGGAGCCCCAGAATTTGCCAAAACGCTCAAAGATCAGACGGGCATGCCCGACGCCGGTGACGGCGCCTAGGCGCAGAACCATTTCCTGGTTCACATACAGGACCGGAATCATGAACAGCAGGGTCCAGAGCAGCGAGGTGCCATAGTTCTGACCCGCTTGGGTGTAGGTGCCGAAGGCGCCGGCGTCATTGTCGCCGACCATGACGATGAGGCCAGGGCCGACGATGGCCGCCAAGGTGCGCAGTTTATGCATCCAGGTACGTCGCGGCTCCAGGTCATGGTGAGCAATGCTTCCGAAGGCACCGTGAATGTGGCCTAGATGGGCGCTGTCGAGGACGGCGCTGTCGTTCCCGTTCAGGGGCGGAGTCTTGGGAACATGAAGCGACGATGTCATGATAAAATCTCACTCAACTAGGAATGTGGCGGGAGGTCCGGCCATACACGGACCAGGGCGTTTGCCCGCGCATGGCCGGGGTCCCCTCAGTGATGACGGATGGCCGCGTGCATCAGGCCGGAAGCGTCGCGCACGGTGCGCCGGCACAGTTGCAAGAAGGGAGCCTGCAAGAAGGAAACCGCCGGCGTCCTCGCGCGCGTCGACGTCACGGCGTCT
This sequence comes from Pseudomonadota bacterium, assembly GCA_021851865.1. Classification (GTDB taxonomy): domain Bacteria; phylum Pseudomonadota; class Gammaproteobacteria; order Pseudomonadales; family Moraxellaceae; genus JAJZHK01. Next base: position 5,321 of record JAJZBU010000038.1, read on the forward strand.
TCACAGAAAAATGGGACCGTATTGAGGTTCCAGGTCGAGACCAGTTGACCTGAGGTGTTTCGAGTCCAGCGTGCGTGCAGCATGATGCGCCTCCACAAAGCCTTGCAGCGATGATGTGGGGAGGGCGAAGGTCAGCGGTCGTCGTGCCACAATGAAGCGGCGAACGCAGAAAAATCACCAGCCCCGTAGGGTGGCAGCACGCAGGAATGATGATGGTGGTTCAAGCGCACTGCCTCGTCTTGCTGACGAGGCAGTTGCAGGTGAGGAGTCAACCCGGAACTGACTGATCAGCGTTCGCCGTCTGCCTGACAGCTACAACTGTGACTGTCCAAAGTTGAGTCTCCGATAAGTTCGACCTCGATATTCTAGTGAAGCGACCTCATCAAGTCAACCTCGCGCTACTACTATATGTATATGCGCACTTCGTAATGGGCATGAAAATACGAGCAATATCGGGTCGATGTTGTGTTTTTCATGCTCGGTGGCGTCGGCCTGCTTCCATGACGGTTAGGTATCCATCAGAGAGAACTGTTTTTCATGGCATTTTCAGTTGAACTCTTCTTCAAGACGTAAAATCCAGGTCACCTGCGGGGCGCTGCGATTGCAGCCGAAGACGGCGCCCATGCTGTATTCGAGCTCATCGCCGTGATGATGCGGCCATTCACCCGAAAAAATGGGGCCGATCTGGTTGCTGTGATCGCTGGGGCGCAGGTAGGCCTCCAGCCCTGGTTGCCAAGCATCGCGATAGCGGTAACTGGCCGCGTAAGCGGCGCGCCATCCGGGTCTTCCTAGAAGGTCATGGTGGAGATCGGCTTCCCAGATCAGGTTGAGTTTTTGTTTCAGGGCGCCATCTTGGCGCTCGAAGAGGGGGCCCATCTCTAAGGCATCAGGGACGCCAGCTTGACGGGATTTTCCATAGGACAGCAGAAAACCTGGGGTGATGGCATAGCGTCCTGTCTCGGCCCATTGAAACGTATTTTCGAACTCATAGCCGAGCTGTTGTGGCGGCGTATGTGCGGCACCGGCGTCTTTGAGAAAGTAGATCTCGGATTTCCACCATGAGTTCATTCCATGTGCGATCGAGAGATCTTCTTCCCAGGCACCTTGCGCGATGGCGCTGCCACCCTGGTTGCTGGCGGCGCGTGACTCGATCTCATTCTGTCCGGCGACGACGATGGGGGAGTAGACGATATAGTCATTGGCATAAATGGAGGAACAGGTCAGGAGAGCTAGGTGGCTCATGAGCAAGCCGGCATAGCGATCGGTTTGGACGGGCATGGCGGGACTCAGTGTCGACAGGGGCTTCATGGAACGCGGATCTGGCCGCTTTCACTGGTGTGAAAATCGTTGAAATATCGGTAGATGCCCGGATGCAGGGGGGGCAGATAGAGGATGACTTCGCTATGGGCGGGCACGATGATCTCGCGTGACAGATCGGCACTCTCAAATTCAGCCGCGCTGGCGGTATGGTTGCGCAAGTGCAGCCGAGTTTTGTGCTGTCCAGAGAGCTTGAGTTGCTGCGGCTGGAAGCCCTGTGGGGTGATGCTCAGGCTGGCCTCGTCGAGGTTGGCTGCCGAAGCGGAAATCAGCGTGGTCATATAAATAGCGGCGAAAAAGCGTGTGCACAAAGTCATGAAAGCATCTCCAGGTGGGACAAAAATAAAAGGCTTAAGGGGATAGCTCGGTCATGGGTCATGTGGACGGGCCATGACTTGCCGGCGATGCGGGTGGGTGAATTTTGATCGCTATGGATGAGGTCATAAGAAAACTATTTGAATAAGAATCTAAACGATAAGCATTATCGTTTAGATGGATTGGCGATGTCAAGTCCCACCCTGGCGTGGGGCTGGAGGGTGATGCTGATCCCGGCTCCACAAAATCTCAATATCTCCTGCATACTCGGGCAATATTGCCAAGGCAGCATGGCCGGCTGTACCGATGATCAGCTATGAGGATGTCATGCGCTCAGATATCGACCGTCAACAGGCTGCACTGCTTGCGGATGAAGCCAAATACTGTTCCTTCGGGGACACGGTCCACTATGTCAATCCACCGAAGGTCTTCGAACGCTGCCACGGTAGCTATATGTTTGATCCTTACGGGGTTCCCTATCTCGATCTGCAGATGTGGTATTCGGCGGTCAATTTTGGCTACGCGCATGAGCGATTGCAGCAGGTGTTGAAGCATCAGCTTGATGTTCTGCCGCAGATCGCCAGCCAGTATCTGCACCCCACCAAGATCGAGCTGGCGAAGCGCATCGCTCTTGGGATGCAAGAGAAGTTCGGCCTGGAAGGACGCGTGCACTTCAATGTCGGCGGCTCACAGTCGATCGAAGACTCGCTCAAGATCGTCCGCAATGCGCGCGAAGGCAAAAGCCTGATGTTTGCCTTTGAGGGTGGCTATCATGGGCGCACGCTCGGCGCTTCAGCGATCACCTCCAGTTATCGTTATCGTCGCCGTTTTGGCCACTTTGGCGAGCGCGCCCAGTTCATCCCTTTCCCTTATCCCTTCCGGCGGCCACGTGGCATGACCGCCGACGAGTACGGCGACAAGTGCGTGCGTGAATTTGCCCGCCTGTTCGAGACCGAGTACAACGGCGTCTGGGATCCCAAAGTCGGGCAGTCGGAATACGCTGCTTTCTATGTCGAAGCCATCCAGGGTACCGGTGGCTACGTCGTGCCGCCGCGCACCTTCTTCACGGGTTTGAAAAAGGTGCTCGACGAGCACGGCATTTTGCTGGTGGTCGATGAGATCCAGATGGGGTTTTATCGCACCGGGAAGATGTGGGCCATCGAGCATTTTGGCGTGACGCCGGATGTGTTGGTGTTCGCTAAGGCACTGACCAACGGCCTCAACCCCTTGGGTGGCTTGTGGGCGCGCGAAGAGTTGATCAACCCCACGGTCTTCCCGCCGGGTTCGACCCATTCCACCTTCGCCTCCAATCCTCTCGGGACGGCCCTCGGCCTAGAAGTGTTGAAGATGCTCGCCGAGGAGGACTATGAAACCCGTGTCATGCGCGCAGGGGCACATTTTCTCGCCGGTCTCCAAGACTTGCAGAAGCGCCATCCTGAGATCGGTGATGTCGACGGCCTCGGCTTGGCGTTGCGCGCCGAGATTTGCCAGGAGGATGGGTTCACCCCCAATCGTGAGCTGCTCGATCGTATGGTGCACATCGGTCTGTCCGGTGATCTCGACTGGAAAGGCGAGAAGATGGGGTTGGTCCTGGATGTCGGCGGTTATTACAAGAACGTCATCACCCTGGCGCCGTCCCTGCACATCAGCGCGGAGGAGATCGATCAGGCTATCGCGCTGCTCGATCAACTGCTGACCCGCGCCAAGCGCGAGTGCTGAACGACGGTTTAGACGATTTACCCACCGTCGCCGTCCTGCACAAGATGCCGATGACGTCAGTCACCGGCATCTTGCTGTTCCCCGGGTGTACCTGGATTCCCCGGCATAGCCATCTATGATCTTTGTCGCGGCCGCGTCGATGACGCTCAGATGATGAGCCTGTTGCGGGCGCGATCAGGCCGGTGGCGGCTCTTTCGATTCGGCGTAGGCGAGGACGGCGATGCCCGCCAGAATCAGCAAGGCTCCGAGAATGCGTCCCGTGGTGAGTCGCTCATGAAACAGCCAGGCGGAGCATAAAAGTACACTGGGGACTTCCAGATGAGACGCGGCGAAGGCCGGTCCAATGGGAATACGGCGCAGCAAGGTCATCCAGGTGAAGAAGGCGCCGATATAAGCGCCGATGGCGCCATAGGTCCAGGCGCAGTGGATGATGCGCCAGATCCAGGTGATGTTGGCTTGCACGGGCAGGGTGTGCAAGGCGGTGAGCTTGAAGCAGAGCTGGGCCAGCGTGTCAAAAAACATCAAAGCGCCAAAGCCTAAGAGATAAAAGAGCATCAACCCGCCACTCCACTCAAGGTGACGCCGGTGGCGACGAGCAGCATGCCGATGACGCGCCACGGACTCAGCCGCTCATCAAAGAGCCAGTGTCCGGCCAGCATCAGTGTGATGATGTTGAGCGAGCTGAGCAGGACGGCGAGAGAGAGCGGTGTCGCGGCGAGAAAGGCCAGCCAGAGTAAAAACTCCAGTAGATAGCAGAGGACTCCGGTGAGAATGAGGGGCTGACCGAGAATGAAGCGCCAATAGGACCAGCCCTGCCCCGGATGTTCCTTCAAAGCGGCGGCCTTGAACATCAGCTGTCCGCAGGTGTCAAAGACGATGGTGCTCAACCAGAGCAGGAACAACGCAGGGGTCATGACGTGGTCGTCTGACTTTGTCGGGCGATGAAGTCGACGGTCTCGCGGATGACGATTTTATGCTCGAGATCGATAGTGATCATGTGGTAGCTGTTTTCGAGAACGACGAAGTGGGTGGGGCCGCTGACCCGGCGTTCGACCAAGCGGGCATTGCTGATATCGGCAACATCGTCGTGGCGGGCGTGCATGATCAGACAGGGCGCCTGGACACGATGCAGATCGCGCTTCAAGCTGGCAGCGAGCTTGAGCATCTCGGCCAGTGAGGGATAGGGGTTGCCGGCCAGTCCGGCGGCGGCGCTATCACCGGCGAGCATGCTGCTGGCGACCAGGGCACGCAGACGTTCGTCTTTCAGACCATAGGGCGGTTGTTCAGCAAAATGCCGACTCTGCAGCAGACCGAGCACCTTGACCACGCGCAACAAAGGATAGAGATGACGGGCATAGAGAGGAATACTCCAGCCATCGTAGCGAAAAGTTGGACCATAGACGCCGACACCGAGAACACGCTCGGGGTGATCAACGGCATAGCGCAGGGCGAGCAGCGCGCCCATAGACAATCCTGCGATATAGAGGAGGTCGACCTCAGCGAGCAGCCGATGGGCGGCAGCGACAACGCTTGCATACCAATCGTGCCAGTTGGTCGCGCGCAGATCCTGTTCATCGCCGCAATGCCCCGCCAGTTGCATACCGAGGACGCTATGGCCGGCGCGGTGCAAGCCGCGGCCGACGAAACGCATTTCTTTCGGGGTGCCGGTGAGGCCATGGATCAGCAAGACGCCGACGCCGGATTCGCCAGGTAGATAAAATTCGACATTTTCGATCATGCGCGACGCTCCAGCGGCAGTGCCAAGGCCTCATCGAGCAGGTTGATGGCATCGCTAAAGCTTTCGATGGCGAAGTGCGCGATACCTTGTTGTTGGCAATACGTGCGCAGGCGATCCTTGGCGAAAACCCGGTCGGCTTCGCCGCTGACACAAAAATCTGAGCTGCCATCGCCGATATAGAGGACGTGTTCGCCTTGGCGCTGACAGTGGGCGAGCTGGACGCATTTGCAATGACCGCTGCGCTTGGCGCAGTGGGCATCGGCGTAGGGAAAATCAAGCTGCCAACGCCGATCGCCGCGATAGGTCAGGCGATTGGCGGCGACGGCGATCTCTTCGAGGCCCTGGCGCTGCAGGAGACGCGCGATAGCATGGTCGAGACCATCACTGAGGATGCGTAGACGGGCGCCACGCGCTTGCGCCTGACTGACGAAGTCGGCAAAGGCCGGATCGAGGCAGAGGCTGTCGATACATTCATCCATTTCCGCCGGGCTGGCGCGCAGTTCCGCAATCTGCCCGGCCATGCATGCACGTGAGCCGATGTCGCCCGCCAACCACAGGTTCTCAAGTTCGCGACAGCGGTCGTTGCCGAAGGCGTTGACCAGGGTGTCAGTGACATCTTGCAGGCTGATGGTGCCATCAAAATCGCAGAGTATGGTCCATGGCGATGATCGGGACTTCATGCCCGATGGATGGATGCGAGAAGGCGTTGCGAGGGTATCTTTCATAGGAATTTCACCGTGACAATTTGACCAAGGTGGAGGGCCGGCTGGCCCGGATGGGGCATGAGGCGTAGCTGGCACTCGAAGGCATGGGCCATCTGCGGATCTTCACTCAGATGACCCTTGATCAGCATTTCACCGATGTACTGCACACGGGCGGCGTAGTGGACGCCTGTTGGTGCATCATCGGGGTCGATTTCAGCAGCTTCACCGGGGCGCAAACGATCGATGAAAGCCTCGTTCACTTCGGCGGCGACGATGAGAGGACGGCGCGGCTGGATCACCATCAGAGCATGTGAATTAGAGCCGTCGAGCCAGTCGCCCACCTGGGTGTGGATCTGCAGGATATGGCCATCCACCGGTGCCAAGATGCGGCGCTGGGCGAGGTGGTAGCGGGCTTGCTCGAGTTGGGTTTGCGCCAGTTGAATATCGCTATGTGCGAGCGCGATCTGTGCCTGCTGTTCCTGCCAGCGCGCTGCCGCTTGTTCGGCGTCCGCTGCACTGCCGAGGCCAGCCTGAGCGGCTTGCTCCTGACGTTGGCGACTCTTCTGCAAATGTTGCAAGTTGGCTTGCAAGATGGCGAGCTTGGCTTGCATGCGCGTCAGTTGCCCGCTTGCCAGAGCGACTTCGAGTCGCGCCGCATGAGTGTCGAGTTCCAGCAACAGCTGACCTTGGTGGACATCCTGGCCGAGATGCACGGCAAGTCGCCGCACTTGCCCGGGTACGGGGGAGTGTAGATCGAGCAGCCCCCCCGTGAGCTCAACACGACCTTGCGCCATCGCCTGGGTGAGAGCGCTGCTCGCTTCGGTCACCGAATGATGGCGCTGATCCTGCCCACAGGCGGCGAGCAAGAAGAGGCACACGATGGACAGGGGGATGCTGCGTAGACTCATGGCGTCTCCTCCAGGAGTCGAATATCGCCGCGCCAGTCGCGATGAATGACGCCATCTTCCATGGCGAGAACGCGGTCGGCATGCCGTATCAGTCGCGGATCATGGCTGACACAAAGGACGGTCGTGGCGTGATGGCGAGCGATGCGATGCAAAAGATCGATGATGGTCTGGCCACTGGCGGCGTCGAGAGCGCTCGTCGGCTCATCGGCGAACAGGAGGTCGGGTTTTTTCGCGAGCGCGCGGGCGATAGCGACACGTTGCTTCTCGCCGCCGGACAATTCGGCCGGTAGGCGTTGCGTCTTGGCGCTGAGTCCGACTTCAGCGAGCGCTTCCTGGGCGCGGTGCAGAATTTCACGGCGCGGCAAACGCAAATAGGACAAGGGCAGCTGGACCTGTTCGAGAGCGGTGAGCGCCGGGAAGAGGTTGTAGCCTTGAAAAACGAAACCGGTATGGTGCAGGCGAAAACGTTCCAGCACCTGACGACTGGCTTTGCTGATGTCCTGACCGAGAGCGACGACACGCCCGGCATCGGGATTTTGCAGGCCACTGATGATGGACAGGAGTGTGCTCTTGCCGCAGCCGGAGGGACCGACGATGAGGGTCAGTTCGGCGGGCGCTATCGCCAGCGACAGCTCCGACAACACTTGCACCTGCAGTCGCCCGGAACGGTAGGACTTGCTGATCAGGCGCGCCTCGAGGGTACAAGGGCTGGCGGCGGGTAACAATCCGGGCTGGAGGGGAGCGTTCATCACCTCACCTCAGGAGCAGAGCGGGCTCTGCCCGCAGCAGGCCACGCATGGCAAAAAAACCCGACACCAGTGACAGCAGCAGCACCAGAAGGGCACAGGTCAGGGCGACGGGGGCGTTCATGGCGATCGGTACATCGTGGGCGCCCGCCAGAGGCAGCAGGATCAGGCTCATGCTGGTGGCCAGGACGAGTCCGAGCCCCCCGATCCAGATGGCCTGTTCAAAGACCAGCCAGCGCAGGGCGCTTCTACCGGCGCCTAGGGCATTGAGGGTGGCGTACTCACGCGATGAGGCGATGATCACCGCCATCAGTGATTGGCTGGAAATGATGGCGCCGACGAGGAAGACGATGACGGCAAGAAAGGCGACAGCGACGCCAGCACCGGTATCGAGGAGCCAGAACAACTGGGAACGGCGGGAAAAATCACTCGCACTCCACAGAGCGTAAGGACCGAAGGTCGTGCGTCCACGTAGCTGGCGCAGCGTCGCGGCCAGACGATCACGATGGTAGAGGCGGGCGACAAAATAGGTTGAACGATGTGTCTCATCGGGGTTGTCGGCGAGCCAGCGCAGGGTGCTCAAGGAGGCGAGAACGTTGACTCCGCCGAGGGCGCGCAGGCCATTGACGGTAGCAACGACGTGTACGCGATGCCGATCAATCCAGGCGCTGTCGCCGAGCTTGACGCCGAGCTGATCGAGATCGGCGCGATCGACGATGACGGCGGCGGGTTGCAGCAATGCGGCGCGCACGGCCGGCAACAGCAGTTTCTGGAAGAGCAGCCCCTGACTTTCAGCATTGATGCCGATGACCGAGATCGACGCGCTGCCCTGGCTGGTCGCTGAGCGCCAGTCACTATCCAACCAAAGCATGGGCTCGACCTGGGCGACGGCGGGAGAAGAGCGCAAGAGCAGGGCGACATCATTGCTGATCGAACGACCGAGATTGACGCTCTGAGTGCCGGGATAGCCGGCCCACAGATCACCGGCGGATTCCTCGATGTAGACGGCGGCGCTACCGAAGATGCCGAGCACCAAGGCAGCTTGTGCAAAAAGCAGCAGACCGGCGAAACCGATGGCCATGATGGCAGGAAAGAAGCGAGGCCACTCGCGGATCAGAGTTTTGCGTGCCAGGGCTACCATCAGCTTTTACTCCGCGCCTGGGTGGGCCCGCCGAGAGCCTTGTACAGGCGAACGTAGGCGATCGCCGCGTCGACTTCAGCGTCGTCAAGTCGGGTCTGATCGGTGATCGCCTGCAGGTGCGTCGCGATGATCGGCAACTGCCCGGTCAGTCCTAGGCGCTGGCGTGCAGCGCTGGCCTGCAGGGTCTGTTGGTCGCTCTGCAGAGTCGTCTTTTGTAGATGGATGCTCTGCTCCCGTTCCTGCAGGATCTTGAGGTCTTCCACCACTTCGGTGTAAGCGCGGCGTACCTGGGCGCGGTAGTCCTTGGCGGCGGCGTCCATCTGCTGGCGACGAGCGGCATAAATTTGTCGCCGACGTCCCCAGTCAAACAAGGGAATATTGATCACCGGGCCGAAGCTGGGGGAGGCGTTGGTGTCGCCATCGAAGACGATGTTCTGGGTGATGTTGCTGGCAAAGAAATATCCGGCTCCGATGTTGATGCTCGGATAGCGGTCAGCACGGGCGAGGCCGGCTTCGGCCTCGGCCTGCATCAGACGGACGCGGGCGCGTTGTACGTCGGGTTGAGCGTTGAGCAGGCGCACGGGCAGGCGATCAAGGCGATAGTGCTGCGGCAAGCTTGCCGTTATCTCCGACTGCCAGTGGGGGTCAGGAGCGGTGCGGCCACAGAGCAGGGCGAGGCGCATCGCCGCCTGCTGCTGGCGCGCCTGCCACTGTTCCGACAGCAACTTTGACTGTATTTCCTGGCGTTTGATCGCCTGCGTGTCGGCGGCGGCGAGTAGGCCGAGGGCAACGCCTTGTTGATGTAGATCGTCTTGCCGTTTCAGCCACTGCGCGGCTTGCTCCTGCCGCAGCAAGGCGCGTTGCGCCTGCCGCAGTTGCAGATAAGCGCGCACGACGTCCCCCACCAGCGAGACCTTCAAGGCGCGTACACGCGCCGCTTCCCCCAGGACTTCGCCACGGCTGAGCAATTGGCGACTGTCCTTGCGTCCGAACCAGCCCATCTCCCAAGTGGCGTCGAAGCCGTACTGGTAGAACATATCGATGCCGCTGGCCGAGGTCACGCTCTGGCTGAGCCAGCCGGCCTGGGGCAAAAATTCTTTATCGGTCTGGTCGGCGAGGCGGCGTTCAGCCTGCAGTCGCTGCCTCTCGGCCTGGAGATTGAGGTTGTCGTGCAGGGTCTGCTGCACCAGGGCTTGCAGTTGCGCGTCCTGAAAAACCTGCCACCAGGCGAGATCATCTTGGGGTAGGGCGCGGGCCTGACCGGCTCGCGGATTCATCGCCTGATCGAGGGCGAAATCGGGCGTGACCTGTGCTCGTGGCGCCGACATGCAGGCGTCAAGGGGCCAGGCCAGAGCCAGCCAGAGCAAACTTGTCAGGGCAAGACGCTGCCCGCTGCGGACGGAGTTGAGCATGCCGGTATTGTCTATGTCGGCGTTGCGCCTGCATGGATTGATGATGGAGATTGTGTGGATGCGAAAGTGGCGTCTTGGCGTTACACTGGGGGCGTGGCGTGACCCTAGGAGGGAGCGTGTCGTCGCAGAGCATACTCATCGTTGAAGATGAGCTGGAGATCGCCGAGATTTTACAGCTGTATCTGCAACAGGACGGTTTTCAATCGATCCATGCCAGTGACGGACGTGTGGGTCTGCAGCTGGCGAGGCGCGTCGATCCGGCGCTCATCCTGCTCGACATCCGCTTACCCGGTCAAAACGGCATCGACGTTTTGCAGTCTTTGCGCGCTGAAGGTGAGTGGCCGGTGATCATGCTGACGGCGCTCACCGATGAGGTCAATACCTTGCTCGCCCTGCGGCTCGGCGCCGATGACTACATCACCAAACCTTTCAAGCCGGCCGAAGTCATCGCGCGCATCCATGCCGTTCTGCGGCGTGTGCGGCATTCAACGCGGGAAGAATCGCAGCATCTACAGATCGGCGCCTTGCGCATTGATCCGGAAATGCATTTGGCCATGGTGCGTGACGAGCAGGGGCAGGAGAGGGAGTTGACCCTGACACTGACCGAGTTTCGCCTGCTCGCTAAAATGGCGCGTCAGCCACGGCGTTGTTTCAGTCGCAATGAATTGATCGAATCCTGTATGCCTGAGAGCGATGCCCTCGATCGTGTCGTCGACAGTCACCTCAGCAAGTTGCGCAAAAAACTGCAGCTGGCCGGCTGCGGTGATCTGATCGAGACGGTGCGTGGGGTGGGGTATCGATTATGTTCCGAGTGATGCGCTCGCCGCCGCTGCGTCTCGGCTTTTGCGCCGCCGCCCTCGTCCTGTTGCTGGGGGCGGTGCAGACCCTCTCGACGCTCTGGTGGCGGCAACAGAGCGAACAGGCTTTCTGGGCGAGCATGCCCGCCGATACCTTGCAACGCTATGAGAATCTGCTGGCGCAACATCATGCCGATAGCGATGAGGCCGAACTCATCCGCTATCACTTCATGCGACGTCATCATCCACCCGTGTTGGGGCAGGGGTTGTGGTGGTTGTTCATGGCGGGCAGTGTCGCCCTGGTCAGCTCCTGGCTGGCATGGCGCTGGCTTCTTTATCCACTGCAAGGCGTTGAGGAAGCGGCTGCGCGTATGGCCTCGGGAGATTATGGCGTGCGCTCACCGGAAGACGCCGAAGGCGAGCTCGGGCGCTTGCAGCACGCCTTCAATGCCTTGGCCGGGCATCTGCAGCGACTCGAGGATGAAAGGCGTGAGCTGATCGCCAGTATTTCGCATGAACTGCGCACGCCGCTGACGATTTTGCAGGGACGACTACATGCCTTGTGCGATGGCGTCTTGCAGGGGCATGCGCGTGAGCACCGGCGTCTGCTCGATCAGGTCGTTCATCTGGTGCGTCTGGTGGATGATCTCAATATCATCACCATGGGACAGGAAAGACGACTCCTTCTGCATCCGGAGAAGCTCGAACTGAAGGCGCTGCTGAGTGATTGGATGGAGTTGTTCGCTGAGCGTGCGCAGGCCCTGGACATGCATCTGCACTTTATGGCCGAGGAGGCCTGGGTGCTGGCTGATCCGGATCGTTTGCGGCAAATTCTGACCAATCTCATCGAGAATGCCTTGCGCTATGCGGCGGTCGGTGGCGAGATCGACATTGCCTTGCAGCACCTGGGGGATCAGGTCGAGATCGCTGTTTCAGATCGTGGGCCGGGCTTGCCCGACTGGCGCGAGGAACGCGTTTTCGGCGCTTTCTTCCGCGTTGATTCCTCGCGCAACCGGCATACCGGTGGCTCAGGTCTGGGGTTGGCCGTCGTGCACACCCTGGTCGAACTGCAAGGCGGTAAGGTCATCGCCCGACAACGTCCAGGCGGTGGCGCAGAGTTCGTCATCACCCTGCCAGAGTTCACCGCCCTCAGTCATTGAGGTCGATGAGTTCTCCTTCCGGGGTGAGCAGGGTCATGTGCGTGATGTGGTCAGCCTGGGTGTCGACGTTGAGATAGGAGCCATGGCGTCCATCCCAATGGTAATGGTGCGGGCGGATCTCGAGTCCCTTATTACCGATGCGATGATCGAGTTCGGTTTTACTGAACGGGCGTTGTAGTTGTGTTAGAAAGCCACGATTGAAGTCGCCGGGATAGCGCCCGACGCTCTTGGCCTGTGCCCAAGGTGTCATCCCGATCACCATTGCGAGGAGCAGCCCCACCAGACCTACGCCCTTCATGATCCCTCCGATGGGCAAGAAAAAGCCTATGATAATCTGAGCTTGATGCTTGCGCTATACTGATGCGACAGTTCGCCTGACAAGGAGTGAATCATGGCCCTGTGTCGTCCTGATCACGGAGAAGTGTTCAACATCCATCCGACCGGTGAGCAATACACCGAGTTCTTCTCTCGCGCCATCGTCCGTACACCTGAGCTTGAAGTGATCCGCTTGGTTTTGCCGCGCGGGGAGTCGTTGCGTGAGCATGGCTTTGCCGGGGATTGCACCTTGCAATGTGTCGAGGGACGCGTCCAGCTCGACGTCGGTGGGCAACAAGTCCTCCTGCGTGAATCGGAGATGACCTGTCTTGCGGCACATCAGCTGCACGCTTTGCATGCCTTGACGCACGCCGTCGTGCTGGTGACGATCGTGCTGCACAAATCGGGTGTTGTCGTGCATTGAAAGACTGGCTTTCCCGCCTGGCGCACGAGGCGGTTGTGTCAATGGTCCTGCTCGCGATGTGTGCGAGGATCATGGTCTGACCCGTCGGGAGTATCGAGTCAATGCGGACCATGATCAACAAAATGTTGTGGCTGGCTTGTGCGTTCAGCCTGAGCTGTTGGGCGCAAGCCGATGAAGCGTCACCGGCGCCCCTGCCGCAGCCGCTGAAGTTGCGGTTTTGTGTTTTTGACCCCATCGGCGCCCAGGGCGACGCTTTTGCCAACGCCCAGGATTTGGCCTTGGCGGCACGCCGTTTCAATATCATCACGACCCTCAAGGTTTATACCGACGAAGGCGTGGCGGCTGAAGATTTCAAAGCCGGACAATGTGACGGGGTCGCACTGACCACCTTGCGTGCCCGGCAATTCAACGCTTTCATCGGCAGTGTCGACTCGATCGGCGGCGTGCCCAGCTATGACGATTTGCGCCTACTCCTGTCGACCCTGACACAGCCGAAGCTGGCACCTTATATGCGGCAGGGTCCCTACGAAGTCATCGGCGTCGTGCCCCTCGGCGCCGCTTATGTCTTCGTCAGGGACCGCAGCATCAACTCGGTCGAAAAGGCTGCCGGCAAAAAGATCGCCGTGCTCGACTGGGACAAGTCGCAGGCCTTTATGGTGCAGCAACTGGGGGCGCAACCCGTGGCCTCCGACATCACCAATTTCGGGGGTAAATTCAACAATGGGCAGGTCGACATCATCGTCGCTCCGGCGGTCACCTACCGCCCCCTGGAACTCTACCGTGGCTTGGGTGAGCGCGGCGCCATCTATCACTTTCCTCTGATGATGATCACGGCAAGCATCATCATCAACCGTGAGCGGCTTTTGCAACAAGTGCCCGATCTCGATCAGCGCATCGCCGCCTTGCGCACTTACGCACTCAATGAGAATGAGCGCGCCTGGAAGCTGATTGCGCGCAGCGAGAAAAATATCGATCCTAAATACTGGATGGAGCTTTCACCTAAGGATCAGCAGAAGTACACGCAGATGATGAAAGTGGCGCGTCTGCAACTGACGCAGAATGGACACTATAATGCCAAGATGATGCATCTGCTCAAACTGGTTCGCTGCAAGAATGAGCCCGAGCGCAGCGAGTGTGCCGAGCACGATGAATAAGCGTGCGGCTGTGCCTGCAAGTCGGCCGCGAGATGTCCTTGCGTTGGACGGGCAAACTCGATTCGGTAACACTGCCGACGGGTGGTGATGGCCTTCTGGAAGCGTCATCCCGATGCAGAGCAGCCGCTGAAGGCTTGGTACGAGTACGGGCATCAAGGCGCAGTATCGCAGCGTAAGCGTGCTGAAGAGCCGTCGGATGGTCTTCAACATCAAAGGCGATGACTATCGGCTGATCGTAGCCATCGCGTACAAATTGCAGATCGTCTACGTAAAGTTCATTGGCGCTCACAAGGAGTACGACGCAGTGAACGCAGAAACCGTTGAGATGGCCTGACCTGCCACGGAGGAAAACATGGCAATCCGCCCTATCCATACCGAAGCAGACTACAGGGCCACGCTCAAAGAGATTTCGGTCTTGATGGAGTATAGTGGTCCCCGAATTTGAGACAAGAGTTTAAGCTGTCGTCCACGAGAGGGTGATAGACAGATGAGCGAGAGCAAAAAGCGCAAGAGCTACAGCGCCGAGTTCAAGGCGAAAGTGGCGCTGGAA
>JAJZBU010000039.1 GCA_021851865.1 Pseudomonadota bacterium
TGCTAAGCCAGAAGAGGAGGGCACTCCAGAGAGGGGCGCAGGGCCTGCGTCATATCACGTCGCGCGCCGTAGAGGATGAGTCATCTGTTCAGCGGCTCACCGCTACAGCCCGCTGGCGCGCCTGCTCGGTGTCAGCATGGATCAGCACGGTGGCGCTGTAAGTGGCGCGCGTCAGGGCGCAATAGAGCTTGTGCTGCTGACGCTGCGTCCAATCACCCTCGATGTCGATGACGATGACCCACGCCGCCTGTTGTCCCTTGAAGCGATAGATGGTCTCGACGGTCAGCTCCCCTTCCGTCCAGACCTGCACGCCGGCATCGGTGTAACGACCGGTGAAGCGACGCAGAGGCCAGGCGCCGAGATGATCCTCGTCATGCAGGAGGTGATGCTCCAGGCCCTTCAGGGAGACGAGAACCAAGTCGGCCAGCGCACAGCCCTGTTGCAAGGCATGCGCCACCGCCTGCTCGAGACAACGCATCTGCTCCACGCGGTCGCGATAAGTATGCACGCGCGGGCGCACGCCGGCGACAGGGTTCATGGCAGTGATCGCGGCGTCCAGGCCGAGATAGGCGAGGCTGAAGTCGAGAAGCTCGGCCGGACTGCGAAAGTCACGCTGACTGTGCAGGGTCACCGGGCAGAGGCTACCACCCGAGACCTTGCCATAGATGTTCTGCAGCGGGTCTTCCATCCAGAGCAGACGTGTGCGCCGCGCCTCCTCATGCATGAAGTAGAGAAACAGCTGCGCGTCATCGTCGCTGAAATCCTGTCCCTCATCGATGATGATGAGGTCAAAACGCCAATCCGGTGGAATGGCGGTGTCCATGACCTGGGCGCGCAGGCGCGCAAAATCGGCGCTCTGCCCCTCGCCATAGTCGGGACTGATGCCCTGGCTGCGCAAAAAATGATCGGTCAGCGAATCACGCGTTTCAATGCAGGCGCGCGCATCGCAGATCGTGCGCATGCGATCGGCGAGCGGCCGATTGAAGCAGAGATAGAGAGCGCGTTGCCCCGCCTGCACCGCTTCCTCGAGGAGATGGACGGCGAGCTGTGTCTTGCCGGCACCGGCGCTACCCTGCAGACGCAGACTCCAGGGACTGAACTCGATCTGCTGCACCTGCTCGCCGAGTTCCCCGGAAAGCTGTGCATAGTAATGGTCACCGAGACGCAGACTCTCACCGACGTCCATGCGCAGATTGAAATGGCCGAGCAGAAAGCGTACGAGCGCCTTCTTGCGCTCAGGGTCGGCCGGCCCGCCATTCAGCGACTGCACAATCCGCAGAAGCTGTGACGCACGCCGTTGGTCGACGACACGATTCTCTGGCAAGCCCCCGGCATAAGTGCCATCGACCCGATGATCCGGACAATAGAGCAGAACGTCGCAGTGCAGCTGATCGCGTGTGGCCTTGTTGTACTGCTGCATCAGGCCGTCTCGCGCCTGCAGCAGCTGCGAGGTCACATCCTTTTCGACCTCCGGCGCATAGCGCTTGAAAAAGCAGCCATCGCGTTCGATCAGATGACCGTTCTTCTGCTCGATGACGATCAGCCTACCGGCGGGGGTGACGACACAAAAATCCAGCTCACGGCTAATCAGATAATGCCTTTGCAGCTTCGTCCAGTGCGCGCCGTGGATGACCACATAGTCATCCGGCAGCCGCTGCAGACACTGCAGGGTTCGCCATTCACTTCGATGCTCGGGCAGATGCTGCAGCTGCTGCCAGTTGTGCGGATGCAAGACGGCCATAGATCGCACTGCTGCCATGGAAGAGGACGGCGCGATCATACGGCAAGAGCAACGCTGCCGGCCAGAGCCTCATGGCGCCGGCATGACCCTGCTCACGCCTGCCGCGCCAGCACCGGTTCCGCCACCACCGTGGCCGGTGTCTGCCCATCGGCCAGCGCCTGCTCGAGCTCGGTATAAGCCTGCTCGATGTGCTGGCGCAGGCGCGCCGGATCGGGTACTGCCGTGCGTGTCGTGGCGATGGACAAGCTCACTTGGTCGACGTAGCTGAGCACGACGATGGTCATGGCGTGACCGTCATAGATCGGCGCCACGCCCTGCATGCGCGTCAAGGGAAAACCCGCCAGGGACAGAGGCTGACGTGAGCCCGGCACATTGGTGATGATCATATTGAACAGGGGCGGCAGATGCTGCGACAAGCCGAGCTGGCGCCACGCCGACAGACCATAGGCGAGAGCCTGACTGGGCACGAGCGGCAACAGTTTCTCGATGGGCAGGGCCTGATTATAGGCCTTGGCGACGCGACTCATGGCGTGGATGCGCGCCAAGCGCGGCCCAGCTTCGGCGCAGTCGGTGGCGAGATCGATGAGCATGGCCGAGACCTGGTTGCCGCCGATGCCATGCGCCTGCTGCCGGCGCGAGACCGGCGTCATGGCGACGAGCGACTGCTGTGGCAACTGCCCGCGTTCGCTGAGATAGGCGCGCATGCCGCCGGCGATACCGGCGAGGATGACGTCGTTGAGGGTGGCCCCGGGCAGGCTCGCCTTGATCGCCTGCAGGCGTGGCATCGCCAAAGCCACCGCCAACTGCTGATGCTCGCTGACCTGACGATCGGCGAAGGGCGTCTGCGGTGCACGCATATAGGTGGGCAGATCGCGCCAGGGCGACGCCGAAAAACGCCGCCAGAGCGCCGTGGCGGCATGACCCAGGCGCGTCAGGGTTGTCAGCTGCGGCTGCGCCCGCACCGGCCGCGCCATTTCGACGGCGGCGCGGTCATCGAAGAGGGCGCGCAGGATGGCCTCGGCCGAGACGCCATCGACGGCGGCATGGTGCACTTTGAGCAGCACCACAAAAGCGGCATCATCGCCGCGCCCCTTGAGCTCGGCCACATCGGGATCCGGTTCGATATAGAGCGCCTCCCACAGCGGCCGCTGGCGATCGAGAGGATGCGCAAAGAAGTCGGCGACCACCGCCTGCAAGCGCTCATCCTGCCAGGGCGCCGCGACCTGCAGCAGGCGCAGATGACGATTGATGTCGACCTCGACAGCCTGCCAGCAGTAGCCGCCGGCGTGCGCCTGCAAGCGCTGTGAGAACGCGGCATGACGGTGCAGACGCGCGGCGACATGGGCGCGCAGGCGCTGAAAGGTCATGCGCTCACCGGGCAGCGACGCGAAGCTGAGAACAGCGCCGACGCTCATCGGACAACGGGCGGTCTCGAGATGTAAAAAGGCGGTGTCGAGATGACTCAAGCGCGACATGGCGGGAACTCCAGTATATGAGTGAACATATGTTCACTGGAATAGTGTAGTGCGTCGCATCGATGCAAAATTGATCTGGATCAATTGAGCAGTGAACACTTGTTCTTTACTGACTGACGGCCTGATGCACGGACCGACGGACTAATAGAGGCGATGCTGACGACCATAGTCCTGCAGCTGCTGCACCGCACGCGCCGACGCCAGGGGCGGATGCACCTCGATGCCGCGCACCCGCAGGCCGTCTTGCCAGGGCTGCGGCTTGGCACCTTCATCGAAACCGATGGCTTCGGCATCAGCGGCGCAGGCAGCATAGCTGAGCGCGCTCACCCCAGCCCAGGGCAGAGCGCCGAGACACATGGCGCAGGGCTCGCAGCTGCTCACCAGATGCGCCGCCTGCGGGCGCAGATCATGGCTGTGCAGGCGCGCCTGGGCACGCATGATGGCCACCATCTCGGCATGCAGCACCGAACAGCCGGCGGCGAGGACACGATTGACGCCGGCAGCGAGAACACCACCACGCGCATCGAGGAGCACAGCGGCGAAGGGACCACCGCCGGCGGCGACGTTGCGATCGACGAGATCGAGGACCTCATCCATCGCCGCCGCCGGCGAGGCGAAGTGCTCCGGCAACTGATCGAGCCAGTCGGGCAAAGACCAGCTCAGCTGCACTCAGCGCCCCGCGCGCTTACGTTCCGTCTCGCTGAGATGACGCTTGCGCAGACGGATGCTCTTCGGCGTGACCTCGACCAGTTCGTCATCAGCGATGAACTCCAGCGCCTGCTCGAGGGTGAAGCGGATGGGCGGCGTGAGGATGATGTTCTCGTCGCTGCCGGCGGCGCGAATATTGGTCAGCTGCTTGGCCTTGGTCGGATTGACGACCATGTCGTCGCCACGCGAGTTGAGACCGACGACCATGCCTTCATAGACCTCGGTCCCGGGCTCGACGAACATGCGTCCGCGCTCCTGCAGGTTGAACAGGGCATAGGCCAGAACCGTGCCCTGGATCATCGACACCAGGACGCCATTATTGCGCTTGCCGACATCGCCCATCTTGACCTCGCCATAGTGCGAGAAGCTCGAGGTCATGATACCGGTGCCCGAGGTCAGTGTGAGGAACTCGGAGCGGAAACCGATCAGACCGCGTGACGGCACCGTCGCCTCGATGCGCACACGGCCACGGCCGTCGAGCACCATGTCGGTCATCTCGCCCTTGCGCAGACCGAGCTGCTCCATGACGACGCCCTGATGCTGTTCCTCGACGTCGAAGATGACGCTTTCGAAGGGCTCCTCGCGCCGCCCATCGACTTCGCGCACGATGACTTCCGGACGCGACACACCGAGCTCATAGCCTTCACGGCGCATGTTTTCGATGAGCACCGACAGATGCAGTTCACCGCGCCCGGAGACCTTGAAGCGATCGGGGTGATCGGTCGCTTCAACACGCAAGGCGACATTGTGCAGGAGCTCACGCTCGAGACGGTCCTTGATGTTGCGCGAGGTGACGTACTTGCCTTCGCGACCAGCAAAAGGCGAGGTATTGACCTGAAAAGTCATGCTCACCGTCGGTTCATCGACGGTCAGGGCCGGCAAAGCCTCGACCGCCTGCGGATCGCAGAGGGTGTCAGAGATGTTGAGACCTTCCATGCCGGTGACGCAGACGATGTCGCCGGCCTCAGCTTCGGCCACCTCGAGACGCTGCAGGCCGGAATAGCCCATGATCTGCAGCACGCGCCCCTGACGCTTGTTGCCATCGCGATCAAGGATGGCCACCGGCGTATTGGTGCGCACCTGGCCACGCTGGATGCGGCCGATGCCGATGATGCCGACATAGCTCGAATAGTCGAGCGAGGAGATCTGCATCTGGAAAGGACCGCTGGCGTCGACCTGCGGCGGTGACACGCGATCGACGATGGTCTGAAACAGCGCCGTCATGTCACTGCCCAGGTGATCGAGATCGAGGCCGGCGATACCCTGCAAGGCGGAGGCATAGACGACCGGAAAGTCGAGCTGCTCATCGGTGGCGCCGAGGCGATCGAAAAGATCGAAGACCTGATCGATGACCCAATGCGCGCGCGCGCCGGGACGATCGACCTTGTTGACCACGACGATGGGCTTGAGACCGCGCGCGAAGGCCTTCATGGTGACGAAACGGGTCTGCGGCATGGGTCCATCGACGGCGTCGACGAGCAGCAGCACCGAATCGACCATGCTGAGCACGCGCTCGACCTCACCGCCAAAATCGGCGTGACCCGGGGTATCGACGATATTGATGCGGTACTCGCGGGCATCGCGCGGATCGGTCCAGCGCAAGGCGGTGTTCTTTGCCAGGATGGTGATGCCACGCTCTTTTTCGAGATCGTTGGAGTCCATCACCCGCTCCACCTCCCCGGCGCGCTCGCCCAGCGTCCCGGACTGCGACAGGAGCTTGTCGACCAGGGTGGTCTTCCCATGGTCGACGTGAGCGATGATGGCGATGTTGCGAAGATTGTGGATCACGGCGCGGCCTCGTCAGCGTTAGAGGCCGGCATTATACACGAGGCAAGGCGGCGAGGCGCTTCCTTGCATCGGCTAGTTCTTCATGCGGATACTGCTCTCCTCGGCGTTGGCGGAAGCCTCGACGCGACGATTCTGCAAGCGTCCCGCCGCTGTCGCATTGCTGGCGATGGGATCATCGGCGCCATGACCGACGGCGCGCAGCCGGCCAGCAGCGACACCGAGACCGATGAGAGAACGGCGTACCGCTTCGGCGCGACGCTGCGACAGCAGACGATTGGCGCGCGCATCGCCGACATTGTCGGTATAGCCATCGATGGTGACATCGACGCTGGGATAGCGCTGCATGAAGTCCGCCACCTTGCGCAGTTCACTGGAAGCGTCACCGTGTATCACCGCCTGACCGCTCTCGAACTGGATATCGAGACGCATCTTGTCCATATGCGTCACCATGACATAGCAGCCCTGCGCATCGACGAGCGCACCCGGCTTGGTATTCGGACACTTGTCGAGATAGTCGGGAACACCATCGTGATCGCTGTCAAGCGGACAACCCTGCGCATCGACCTGTACCCCCGCCGGCGTGTTCGGGCACTTGTCCAGGTTGTTGGGCACACCGTCATGATCATCATCGGCGACGGCGACGGCCGGAGCCGGCGCAGGCTCAGGGGCTGCCGCCGCTTCGACAGGGGCCGGTGCCGCCGGCGCGGCCTCAGCATCTGGCGTCGCCGCCGCCGCGCTGTCGGTGGTGGCACTGGTATCGGCGGCAGGCGCCGCCTGATCCACCGAGCCGATACGGAACTCGACACCGAGCAGACCGACGACGTCATGCCAGTGCGCCGCCGGCTGATCGAGATAGCGCAGCTCGCTGCGCAGGGCGAAGTGCGGCGTCAGCTGCAGCATCAGACCACCGCCCGCCTGCGCGTACTCATGCATGAAAGGCAGGCCCTGATCGGCGTTGTACATCGCCCGGCCACCACCGAGAAGAACGAAAGGCTGCACCCAGCCACTGGGATTGAAACGATAGAGGCCGTTCATATCGACGCTCTTGTAGCGCATATAGCGACCATAGAGCGGTGACAACAGATGTGTCGTGGAGCGACCGACGTCGAGTTCGACGCCCCAGTGCGGCGACCAGCGATAACCGAGACCGAGGGTGTCCTGACGGGCACGATGCACACCCTTGACCGTTGAATTGTCATAAGGCTGCGTCGCGCTGCTGAAATCATGGTCACCGAGCAGGGGCGACACGGTCACCTCGCCAGCCACCGCCATCGTCGCCAGACAGCACGACAACAACGCCCCGGCACCGAGCTTCGCTCTCATCACGACACCTCTGTTATGAATTTTTTATCGTGCATGCACTGTAGCCAAGATCCCCGCTCTTGGCTACCCATCGCCAGCGCTATCGGCGCCGCCGGCCAACGCCTGAAAGAGCAGGCGGCACAGGCGATGCGACAGGGCGGAAACTTGCGCGCACCGCCAATCGAGTAGGGTGAAGGGTTACCCCTTCAGCCCTCTCACACCACCGTACGTGCGGTTCCGCATACGGCGGTTCAAGTAGAACGCTGGAGTTGTTGGTGGATTGACACCAACGAAACCAGCCCCTGTGCTGCAAAGTAGCGGGGTGGCATGACCGCTACCATGTGCCTGGCCCCGGCATTCCACCAAGGGCCACGCCCGTTGACACTGGATTTCCATGCGCGGTGTGGGTCAAGACCCAAGGCCAGCATGCGGGATTCCCGCGTCTTCGGTTTCTTCCAATGCCGCCATGTCAGACATCTCAGCCGACGCCGCACCCATTGATCCAGTTCTTCAAGCGGCGTGCGACTTTGCGTGAGGCTGAAATAGTTCATCCAGCCGCGCAAAACCGGGTTAAGCGTGGCGATGGTCGTGGCCAGAGATCGGCCCCGGCCCGCCTTGCATAACTGCCGTACCGTCGCCTTCAGACGGGTGATGCTGGGTGTGACAATGCGCAAACGGGGTTCACGCCGCGCCGTCACGCTATACCCCAGGAACTTGCGTTGCCAAGGTCTGTCAACAGCGCTCTTGGCTTGGTTCACGGTCAGTTTCAGACGCTGCATTAAGAACGCCGTGATACTTTCCATGATCCGTTGCCCAGCCCGCTTACTTCGGACGTAAATATTACAATCATCCGCGTACCGACTGAACGACAGTCCGCGTTTCTCCAGTTCCCGGTCGAGGTCGGTCAACAGAATGTTGGACAGCAGGGGGGGCAATGGTCCGCCTTGCGGCGTCCCCTGTTCCCTGACCGTCTCCACCCCGTCGGCCATCATACCGACCTGAAGGAAACGTCGTATCAGCTTCAGCACCTTCGGGTCATCGACCCATCGCTTGCCCGCGCTGATATAGGCTGTCGCTGCCTGCACCGCCTGTTGCGCACTGCGTCCCGGGCGAAAGCCGTAGCTGTATTCCGAGAACGTAGGCTCAAATAACGGTTGCATTGCCTGATGCAGGGCTTGCTGAATCAGCCGGTCCACTACCGTCGGCACACCGAGTGTACGCACCCCGCCTTGCGGCTTGGGAATGTCCACCCGGCGCACCGCCTGCGGGCGGTACCGGCCTTCCAGCAGTTCCTGCTTAACGCGTCCCCAGTTCACTTGCAGCCATGCTTTGAGGTCTTCACAGCGCATCCCGTCTACGCCGGGAGCGCCGCGATTGCTCATCACGCGGCGATAGGCAAGCTGCATGTTGGCACGTTCCACTACTCGGCTCACGAGCCAGTCTTGCTCCGATTTCGGTTGTGCGTTGTACGCCGTGTCGGCCTCAGCACCCACGTGCGCCATCCCCGGATTCCGTCCGGTTCCTGCGCCGCTGGCCCCTCCGTGGAGGGCTTCTGCTTCATCGGGCAACATCGAGTGACCTCGCTCCTACTCTCGTTTCCACTTGTTCGGGCCTTCAGCATTGCTGCCTACTATGCCCTCTGCTGACTTCTGACCCAGCATCCCGCCACCTCCCGGTGTCGGTAGCCCTAAGAGGCACCAAAGTCAGATCTCCCCGGGTATTGCGCACCCACCTTCACGCTTATGTCCGTCGGATCTACGTCATCACGTTCCGGGCAAGTATTGGACTTCAGAGAATTTGGCCTCCTTGTCCCGTGATGCCGCCTCGTATCCGCTTCCTGTTCGTCGAACCAGCGCTTTGCCATCCGGCTTCCTTCAGACTCGCAGTCGCCCGCAAAACCCTTGCCTTCGGCTAGCTCTTCCCCTTACCGGGCGAGCAGAGGACTTTCACCTCCTAGTGGGTGCGCCCTGCCGGGCGCACCAAAAGAAGAAGGGGCGCCGCAGCACCCCTTCCCTGACCACATCTGCGCCGAGGCAGATTTACTTCTTCATTTCCTCGACGTGGGTCTCGGCCTTGGCGGTCGCGACGACACGACGGTTGGCGGCACGGCCAGCTGCGCTGCTGTTGCTGGCGATCGGATCGGCTTCGCCATGACCGACGGCCTTCAGACGCGCAGCATTGACACCCATATCGACGAGATGACGACGCACGGCATCGGCACGACGCTGCGACAGACGCAGGTTCATCGCCTTCTTGCCACGGTTGTCGGTGTAACCATCGATGGTGATGTTCTGGTTCGGGTAGGCCTTCATGAAGTCGACCACTTTAGCCAGTTCCGCCGTCGGATCGCCGAGGATCTTGTCGGAGCCGGTGGCGAACTTGACGTCGAGCGACATGACCTGGGTCTTGCTCAGCATCACCGGGCAACCCTGCTGATCGACGACGACGCCGGCCGGAGTGTTCGGGCACTTGTCGAGGTAATCAGGCACACCGTCATGATCGCTGTCGAGCGGGCAACCCTGGGCATCAACCTTCACCCCTGCCGGAGTGTTCGGGCACTTGTCGAGATTGTTCGGCACGCCGTCGTGATCATCGTCCGCCGGTGCAGCCACCGGTGCCGGCGCCGGTGCTGGCGCTGCAGCCGGCACTGCGGGCACCGCCGCGACTGCGGGCACCACCTCTGTCGCCGCCGTCGACGGGAAAGAACCGACGCTGAACTCGATACCCACCAGACCGAGCCAGTCATGCCAGTGCGGACCGGGCATATCGATATAGCGAACTTCCGAACGCAGACCGACGTGTGGGAACAGGTTCCACACGACCCCCGCACCACCTTGCCCATAGCCTTTGGCAAAAGGCGAGGAGTGATCGGCCAAGTAGTCGGCGCGACCGCCACCGAGCAGGACGAAAGGCTGCACCGGCTCACCTGCCAGGAAACGGTACATGACGTCAAGGTCTTCTTGCCGATAGTGCAACTTGTCAGCGTAGAAGGGCGACTTCTCGTGCGTCGTCGATTTGCCGGTCGAGGCTTCTACTGACCAGTTCGGGGTGAAGCGATAACCGAGGTCGATCATGTATTCACGAGCATTTTTGACGCCATTGCCCTGCGACACACCATCTGGCGCCGTGACATTGGAAAAATCGTGCTCACCGAGCAACGGGCTCAAGGTCAGTTCACCGGCTTGCGCAACCCCCAAACCGGCCAACATGGCCCCTACCCACAGTCCTTTGATACTCATGCTTCATCTCCAGGAGAAAGTGTCAACAAATGTTTCCATAAGCACACGGGCCAAATTTAACGATTATTTCACCATCCAGCAATGGCACCATGGAAACTTTTACCCGAACCCATCACAATTCAGCGGAAAATCGCGCAGAAACAGGACCCTAATGCTACCCTTCGCAGCTCGCCGCCAGGAAATCATCCATGTCTGATCACCGTCACGGCTTCGTCTTTCAGGAACGCGCACTGCGCGGCGTCCACGCACAATGTGACGGTTTGATGTCCGATGTGCTGGCGCGTCACTCCTACCCGGCCATCCTCCAGCCCTTGCTCGGCGACCTCATGCTCGCCTGCGCCCTGCTCAGCGCCCACCTCAAGGACGACAGCGCCCTGACCTTACAACTGCGCGGACCCGGCCCGCTCTCCCTAGCCATGGCCGAGTGCTCGGCGCAAGGTGACGTGCGCGTCTACGGCCACTACGAGGCTGAGCGCCTGCAACCCGACATGTCTTTCAGCGACCTGCTCGGCGCGGCGCAGCTGGCCCTGACCCTAGAACACGCCGGTCAGCGCTATCAGGGCATCGTGCAGTTGCAAGCAGCGGGCCTGGCCCTGAGCCTGGAGACCTATTTCGCGCAATCGGAACAGCTGCCCAGCCTCATCCTGCTGGCGCATCAGGGCGAGCGTCACGCCGGCCTGCTACTGCAAGCCCTACCCGGCGCGACAGCGACCGAGGACTTCGAATACGCCAGCGTCCTCGCTCGCACCTGCCGCGACGCCGAGCTCCTCGATCTCGACAGCGCCACCTTGCTGCACCGTCTCTATCATGAGGACGACCTCAGCCTGGCGCCGGCCGCACCCCTGCGCTTTCATTGCCGCTGCGATCGCCAGCGCTCGCTCGACGCCCTGCTCTCGCTCGGCTCTGCCGACCTCGAGAAGCTGCTCATGGAGCGGCACGGCAGCATCAACGTCGACTGTGAGCTCTGCCGGCAGCGCCAGACCTTCACCACCTTCGACCTGCTCGCCTATCTGCAACCGACGACACGGGTGCAGTGAGCATGGCGATGCGATCAAGCTGGCCCCCCTTCATCGCGCACTGAAAGCAGACGCCGCAAATAGCGCAGTGGCCGGCCCACCCAGGGTGGTTTCTGCAGCAGCTCTTCCGCTGAATCCCAGTAGTCTCGATGCACCGCGATCTCAAGCTGAGGATTGAAGTGCAGATGACTGCCGCCTTGCACTTGCAAGACTCTGCCTCGCCATACAAAACTGAAGGTCCACGTCAAAAAAGCCTGCTGACCATCGAGTAGCCCTTCATGAATGTTGGCGCGCGTTGAATTTTGCCCCCCCGGGGGGGCGGACAAAACCTTGGGCTCGTCAGCAGAGCGCCAGCGGACGGTTCATAGGCCCCTGGCCGCCGGAAGCTCGATCCAGGCCCGACGCCAGGAATCCAGATTCTTGTCGAGGAGCGCGTGTTCCATGACATGACGACGCAAGGTCGCCCCCAAGGCCTGCATACCCTGCCGATGATCCGTGATCGCCGCCTCAATCACCTTGTTCCAACTGGTGGCGCGCGGGGCGATCACCTCGATGGGAAGCTCGTCGGAAGCCCGAGACGCCTGAATGGCATAGCCGCAATAGGCCGGCTCCAACAGCGACACCGGGTTATCCTCACGATACGTGGATGGCAGCCACAGGGCGTCCACATCCAAGCTGGACCAGAAATTGGCCGCCATCGACGGCAAGGGTGGTGCCCGAAGTTCGGCGACCTGCGCGCGCAGGGCAGGTGGACAGACGCCGATCCACACCCATGTGATCTGATCCTGCCAACGCTGGATGACTTCCTGCAACCATGGACTACGTTGATGGCCGCGACGCCCCAGCCATAGCGCTACCTTGGGTCTGCGATCGTGATGATCGCGATTCCCCATAGCGGCGCCGACGGGCCACAACGCCACATCCAGGCAGGGGCCGGCAACCCGCACATCCGAACAGATTTTCTTGCACCGCCTTGCCGATGACTCATCACCGACCACCAGACGGTCGAAATAGCTGGCCACCTCACGCAAGCGTGGCAGGTCTTGCTCACCTACCGAGCCCGCATGGCAAATGACCGTACGCCCCCCCTGCAGGCGGTAGTGGCCAAGATTGGCCCAAACCTGCTTCGACAACAGGCCAATCACGATGACGGCATCGAAATCCCCGCGGGCCAGTTCCGCGTACTTCAGAATTTTCACATCCATGCCACCCATGACGCTACCCGCCATGGCCAGGGCGCGCCAGGCGGAGATGACCTGCATGGTCAGGGGATCCTCAAAATTGCTGGGCACCACCAGCACACGAGGGCGGGGCTTCCAGTGCGGATCCCAGGTCAGGTGATGGCAGTCCTCCGCCTGAAAGGCCCTTTGCTGGCTGACCAGAGTCAGTTGCCGGTTGTAAAAAGGGTCGTTGCCGAGTTGAGCCCCCCAGCGTGCAAACAGCGCCGCAACTTCACGCTGAAACCGCTCGCCCTGCCCGCCATCACGGGTGGAGCTCAGACTGGCTGACCCCTCATGTAGCAAGGTGGCCCAAGGGGTCCAGATCACCCGGTAGCCCTGCTGGCGCACACGCAGGCACAGGTCGACATCGTTGAAGCTCACTTTGAAATCGACCTCATCCAGGCCATCGACCTCATCCAGCACCGAGCGCTTGATGAGCAGGCAGGCTGCGGTCACCGCCGACAGCTCCTGGGTCAGGACCGCACGCAAATGGTAGCCATAGGCACGGTGATCCATGCCGATGAAGTGGTGGTCGACCGTACCACCTATCCCCAAAATGACCCCTGCATGCTGCAGCCTACCGTCGGGGAAGAGCAATTTGCAGCCGACAATGCCCACATCATCGCGCATGGCAGGGCGCACCATTTCCTCCAACCATTCGGCATGCAGCACCGCGGTATCGTTGTTGAGCAACACCAGAAGTTCCCCGGTACTGATCTTCACCGCCGCATTGTTCATCGCCGAGTAGTTAAACGGACCGGGGTAGCGCAGCACCGTGATCTTCACCGATCCCTCATGGCCCACCGCGTTCAGTTCCTCGAGGTAACGTACTGCATTCGCTTCATCGCTGCCATTGTCAACGATGATGACCTCATAGTCCGGGTAGCGAGTGGTTTGCAACAGCGTCACCAGACAACGTTGCAGCATAGGCTGCTGATTTTTGGTGGGGATGATGATGCTGACCCTGGGTGTGCGCGGTAAAGCATGAACCACCTTGTGTGTAAATGGCAGCAAGCCACGCTGTAAAACAGCTCCGGGACATGCACTCGCCAGATGGGCTTGCAAGGCCTGAAAATGGCGATCGATGACCTGCCCGTGGCTCAAGCTCCAACGCGGCGGTTGCGCCAAGCGTCGGTGCAGCAGCACATCGGCGAGGTGTCCGCAACAAGCATGACCATACGCCTGCCAGCAGCGCAGGGTGAGATCGTATTCCTCCGCACCCGCCAAGTCGGTACGCAAGCCACCCAGGCTCCTGATCGTCGATGTCCGGTAGAACAGCAGCCCCCCCACATAGGGTAGGCTGTACAAATAATCGATGTTGAAATCCGGCTTGAAATGCGGGCTGCTGAATGTGCCGGCGAGATCGACGACATCCTCATCGCTGTAAACCAGATGCCACTGCGGGTGCGCGCCTAATGACCATGCCAAACGAA
The DNA here is from genome assembly GCA_021851865.1 of Pseudomonadota bacterium. Taxonomy (GTDB): domain Bacteria; phylum Pseudomonadota; class Gammaproteobacteria; order Pseudomonadales; family Moraxellaceae; genus JAJZHK01. The sequence goes on from JAJZBU010000039.1 coordinate 13,923, forward strand.
AAAGCGCCTCCGCCTCCATCAAATCCCCCGCATCCAGGCAGCAAAACCAAGTCTCCTCGCATCGCATCAGCGCATCCTGCAACTGCAGTAGATCCATCTCCGAGCGCGCTGGAAGCACCTCGACCGCCATGGGATACCAGGCCTCATGCAAGCTGGCCTGTGTTGCCGCCAACAGTTCGCCACCTTGCCCGCGGTCGAGAACGAATACCCGCAAGCTCACCGTCATGACGTCGTCTGGTAGCGCTTCCCTGGCCCAATCACGTTCACCTGGGGAACGCCGGCTTGTGGCCTGCCAGGCGGCAAGGGCTGGCGCGGCATCACAGCGGGTGCCATACACATCACGGATCGCAACGCCCTCCAGATCGGCGAAATAGCCCATCAAGCTGCACAGCAGGTCAGCTTGATCCATCGAATAGCCACCTTGCCGCACCGACTCAATATCAAACCCTTCTCTCTTCAAGCGGGCGAGCACCTCGTAGCCCATGGCCATGACGCCCACCGGCAATTCCACTTGTGCCCATATTGTTCTCGTCGCAGCGGGTGCCTGAGCCTCCAGATACTCGAGCAGTGCAGGTCTCACCCGCACTGCTCGAAACGCTCCCGCCGGCACCACCACCCCATAACGCTGATCCTGTTCCCGCGAGTCTTGCGGCAAACACGCCGTCCACCGCAAAAGGGCATCCACCTGCAGCAGCAAGCCATCGGCAGCATGAGTACCCCAAAGAGCGCCGGCGCAGAGTTCCGATGACTGCTCCAGATAATGAAGATCATTGTGCACAAAAACGAGCGGTTCGATCCGGTGACCTTCCGCTATCGCCGCTAACTCCATGAATGCAAACCACGGGTTACGGACCAAGGGCAATTGACAGATATTCGCCACGGGAAATGCTCGCCGGAGCATATTGCCATCAACAGCTGTACCATCGCCAATACCGATATAAAGTTGGTGCGCTGTCGACAACGCTTGCAGACGCTCAAGCATCGTCGCGGTCAATACATTGCCACACAGGTAGACTAGCACGGTACAAACTGGCACCGCCGCTGGATCCAGTACGGCCTCGACCACCTGCCGGGATGCCTCATAAGTGCTCTGCAGGTAGCGGTAGCCGTACTTCCGATCAGGTTCCAGATGGGATCCTTCTGCCCATTCATTCCAGGCATTGATGAAGACCAGCTTTTCCTCATCATGATACTTCGGACTGCAGCGAGCGCGGTTCAAGGTCGACGCCAGCCATTGCCGGTAGGCATTAAAGTTGAAATCAAAAAATATGCGCGCGTCGTTTTGTTTGCGCGCGGTGTTGTCCCATGACAGCATCACCGAGCGCAACAGTTTATACGGTGGTTCGATTCTACGCGCCGCTACGGAAGCATATTGCTCATAACTGAAGAATTCACCCTTGAAGGCACGATTGAGCATCTTGAGGGCGGGCTTTTGTTGCTCACAGCAATCTGAATGTGGCGGGAACTCCACCGCGGCATCAAAACCAAAGTCATCCGGCCCTTGAACACCAAAAGTCTGTGCCGCCACCAGGTATAATCCGGGAAACCCGTGTTTCTTAATTTCCTCATTCCATAAAGCCGCAGTAACCTTAATATCAAGAATGATCGCAGCACGATAGATGATCAGCAGCGGCTTGCCCTGGATGGTGATGTAGCGCTCATCTTTAAAATAACGCATGACATGACGAATGAAAGCCAGGGAGTCTTCCCTGCTATGATTTTGCGCGATAAGAACATCGTCATCTTGGCCATCCCCGCGTCGGGTCCAATTCTCGTTGACCCAAGTTAGGCAGAACTTGATATCGACATTTTTATTGGCCAACATGTTTTCAAGCGGCAGCTCCATGAATGGCCGACCATTGAACCAATAAAAATAGTAGCTAAATCCATGGATACCATAATTTTTCGCCAATCGCGCCTGCTCTTCCATCACCGACGCCACGCGCAAATCATAGTAGCCACAATGAATAGGGCAATGTGGCTGATGATGACCACGGTAGTTAGGCTTGGCCTGGCCAACATTGTTCCACTCTGTGAAGCCCTTGCCCCACCATTGGTCATTTTCAGGAAAAGGATAGAATTGCGGCAAATAAAAAGCGATCAGTTTAACCTTCGCCACGAATTCTTCATGCTCGCTATAGGGCATGAAGTCGTCACCCTCAGCGCCACCACCATGACTTTCCTGATCAGCGTTGTCGACGGGCTCGGCAAGTTGTTGAGCACGGATCTCCTGATGTTGTCGGTTGATTTTATCTATGCCCAAGGCACGATAGTGCAAATAGCTTTGCAGGGGATCAATTTTATAGGGGTATAGGGGTGGAGGCCGCATGGCACCGCCGCCAGCCCGCAAACGTCGGAGTTCCTCAGCCATGACACCAGGGGTATGATATGACTCATAATGGCCACGGGCTTGGGCTGCGTGCTCAGCCAACCCATCAGCGTGCACGGCATTCAGTATCTGCAAAAATTCCTCATCATTTTTCCAGACCATGGCGCTGGGATAGGCCAAATCAACGCCACAGTGGAACCGCGACATGGCGCTGAGGTGCATGAGCAAAGGGGTGCCGGAGCCCATGGCCTCAATGACCGCCCGGCCGCCCCCAAGTGGAAAGGAGTTGATGTATAGGTCGACACCATATGCATGCAGGGCCAGCCACAAGCTGGGGACATGAGGAACATGAATGAAGCGATCTTTGGCGACACCGACAGCGCTCAGGCTGGCATGGATGGATGTCAACATGTCATCGCTTAAATTGCCAATATGAATATGCACCCCGGCCAACAAGGCCAATCGCTTAGCCAGCAACTGCCCATACGAATAAATATAGGACAAATCAAACTTATTGGAAGTTCCTGATGAACAGGTTCGCAGATACCCATGACCAAGAAACTGAAACCCGGCGCCGCGCCTACCTTTGTCGTCGATCGCCAGTGGAAGGTAATGGTTATCCTGCAGCCCTTCATGATGTCGACAATTGTCATAGCCGAGGTTATGCAGATCGACATGCACGGCGCCCGGCAGATGAACACCAAGGGCGAGATTATGATCGGCATGATGGAAATACAATACCGGCACGCGCTTCAACCAGCGCGACAGTGCCGCAATGATAACGGAATCGGGATGATGATTAAACACATGAATGCGCTTTGGCATCAGCGCATCCAGCTCATGTTGCAGCCATTCCAGCTTGCTGCGCAAATCACCCGCTGGTGCCACGCGATAGGGTATCGTCGCCAGGATTGAATCCAAATTCATGACGGCGACACGATTGAACAGGTCGGTCACCAAGACCACATGACTTTCATCAGCGCAGGCCCCGATGACATCCCGGACGACATGCGTATGGCCGCCCAGATAAAACAATTCGGACACTAACGTGACAACACAGCTCCCCTCAGGCCCAGGCGGCAGCATCTCCGCCGGGGCATAAGCCTGGCCGATAGTCAGACACAGACGATCCAGCTGTGGGGAACCGAACACCACGCCCGTTCCGTAGGAGTCCTGACCCACCTGCTCCACGAATAATGCAATCAGCCCGAGAGCGATATTGATATCGCCGCGGGCCAAGGAGTCGAGCACCGTCTGCTCCAGCCACTCCAGCTGCATTTTAAGGGTAATCATCTCAAACCACCTCAACCATTGACATCGACGTACCCGCACCCAAGCTACCATAGCAGGTCATGGTAGCCCCCGCATGTTCAAGATCGTATGGCCTGCACCACCCGCGCCACCGATTCATCCGGCATGTAGGGATCAAGAGGCAGGCTGAGGACACGAGCCGCCAAACGATCGGCGATGATGCAGGAGCCCTGATCACCCCAGCCCTCGACATAGGCGCTTGCACGATGGGGCGGAATGGGGTAGTGAATCATCGTGCTGATGCCCGCCTGCAACAACCTCTTCTGCAGCGTCTCCCGCTGCTCAACCTGCACGACGAAAAGATGCCAGACCGGCTGGGTATCGATCAATACACCGGGCAAAACCAATCCACTGCCGGCAAGCGCACTCAGGTAATGACCGGCAATTTCACGGCGCCGTTCATTCCAACCATCAAGGTGCCTTAATTTGATCCGCAAAAATGCCGCCTGAACCTCATCCAACCTCGAGTTATAGCCGATGACATCATGCTGATACTTGACCTTTGAACCATAGTTGCCCAGTGTTCGCACCCGTTCCGCCAACACCGGGTCATTCGTGGTCACCGCACCGCCGTCACCCAGTGCTCCGAGATTCTTGGAGGGGTAAAAGCTGAATCCGGCCGCATCACCCAGGCTGCCGACACGCCGCCCCTTGTACCATGCACCATGGGCCTGCGCGGCATCCTCGATGACCTTGAGACCATGCCGTTGAGCGATCGCGTTGATCGCATCCATATCGGCGGGCTGGCCGTACAGATGCACGGCCACGATCGCCTTGGTCCGGGACGTGATGGCCGCCTCGATCTTCTCAGGCGATAGGTTATAGGTGACTTCATCAGGATCTACCGGGACCGGTCTTGCCCCGGTATGGGTGACCGCCAGCCATGTCGCAATATAGGTATTGGAAGGGACAATGACTTCATCACCACATCCCAGCCCGTAGGCGCACAAAATAAGATGAAGCGCCTCCAGTCCATTGCCAACTCCGATGCAGTGATCAGATTGGCAGTAGGCAGCGAATTCACCTTCAAACTGTTTCACCTCCGCGCCTTGGATAAACCAAGCGGAGTCAAGCACTCGTTCGAATGCTGCACGAAGTTCAGCGCGAAGTTCTTCATGCGGCGCCCGCAAATCCAAGAATGGAATATTCATACCTGTTTAGTCAACGAAGCAAATAGAGCATAATCCCTTATGTAATCCGTTTCATCGAAGCATGCAGAAGCCAGGACCATGCATACGGCTCCAGATGAAAAATTATCCAAGTACCGCCACATCATCGGACAAACATGGAGCCCATAGTAAGAGCGATTGAGATGAAATCGCTTTTTCTCAGCACCGTCATCCAGTAGCACATCAAAGCTGCCAGACATGGCAACAATAAATTGATGCAGCTTTCTGTGTGCATGCGACCCACGATCTGATCCACCCGGCACATCGTACAAATAGTAGACGCGTTGAATGTCGAACGGAATATGCTTGCCCCCTTCTATGAAGGAGAGATTGCCCCGAGGATCTGATATTTTAGGCAATTCAATGATCCTGCAATCACATACTGGCATTGGTCTCTCCCATGTCCAGATTCAATTCGTAGAACTCATGTACTGCACCGCTACCGTCGAATTCACTTTCAAACCTATAGCAGTGTATTGAAAATCACACGCATGCCTTCGGCCATTGGCTCATAAAACAGGCAAAAATTCTTGTCGCACGCAGCATCGGTCATGAAAAACAAATTTTAGCCCGTTTTTTCGCTCCTGCCACGGGTTTTTCCTGCCTTTCAGCAGGCTTGGGGCGGACTTCACCCTATACCATCGACAATCGCCAAGCGAAGATCGCTCCTTGCTGGGACACATCCTGCAGCATATCGAGATGCTGGAAGCCCAAGTCGCAACACTGGATGCGGAACTGGCCGAGCAACTGAGGCCCTGGCAGGCAAGGTCTGCAACTGCTGCAGACCC
>JAJZBU010000054.1 GCA_021851865.1 Pseudomonadota bacterium
CGCACGCACCACTTTACCGCCGAAGACCTGGCCTATGGCCTGATGTCCGAGACAGACGCCGAGCAAAGGCACACGACCGGCGAAATGCTCGATCACCGCCATCGAGATGCCCGCCTCATCCGGCGAACAGGGGCCCGGCGAAATGACGATATGGCGGGCCGGCAAAGCCTCGAGCTCGGCCAGCGTCACCTCGTCGTTGCGAAACACCCGCACTTCGGCACCGAGCTCGCTCAGGTATTGCACGAGGTTGTAGGTGAAGCTGTCGTAGTTGTCGATCATGATCAACATGTTGGATTCTCCATCGCCTCAGCCAGATCAACCGCCCGAAACAGCGCCCGCGCCTTGTTACAGGTCTCGGCCCACTCGAGGTCGGGCACCGAGTCAGCGACGATGCCGGCGCCCGCCTGAACGTGGATCTGACCGTCCTTGACCACCGCTGTGCGGATGGCGATAGCCAGATCCATGCTGCCCTGGAAGCCGAGATAACCGATGGCGCCACCGTAGATGCCGCGTTTGATCGGTTCGAGTTCGTCGATGATCTCCATCGCCCGCACCTTGGGCGCACCGGACAAGGTCCCGGCCGGCAGGGTCGCGCGCAGCACATCCATAGCGCCGAGATCGCGACGCAGCCGCCCCTCGACGTTGGAGACGATGTGCATGACGTGCGAGTAGCGCTCGATGGCCATGCTCTCGGTCACCGCGACGCTGCCGGTTTCACTGATGCGGCCGACATCGTTGCGCCCAAGATCGATGAGCATGAGATGCTCGGCGATCTCCTTCGGGTCCTGCAGGAGCTCGCGCTCGAGACGCTGATCGTCCTCGCGCGTCGCGCCGCGCGCGCGTGTTCCCGCCAGCGGCCGCACGGTGACGCGCCCGGCCTCGACGCGGTTGAGGATCTCCGGCGAAGAGCCGACGATCTTGAAAGCGCCGCAATCCATGTAGAACATGTAGGGCGAAGGGTTGAGATGGCGCAAAGCGCGATAGACTGACAGCGGGCTCACCCGCAGCGGCGCGCTCATGCGTTGCGACAGCACCACCTGCATGACGTCGCCGGCCAGAATGTACTCGCGGATGCTCTGCACCGCGTCCTTGTAAGCCTGCATGCCGGTGTAGGAATGAAAGCGCTCATCGTGCGGCGGCGGCATCTCGGCGCTGCACACCGGCATCGCCAAAGGCTCAGCCAAGCGCGCCTGCATGGCGTCGAGGCGCGCCTGCCCTTCCGCCCAAGCCGCAGCGCGCGTCGGATCGACGTGCGTGACCAGAAACAAGGTGCCGGCGAGGTTGTCGAACACCACCAGATCCTCGGACAGCATGAGCAGGATGTCGGGGGTGGCGATGGGATCGGGATGATGGGCGTGCGCCAGTTTCTTCTCGACATAGCGCACGCAGTCGTAGCCGAAATAGCCGACCAGCCCGCCGCAAAACCGCGGCAAATCGGGCAGATCCGGCACACGCCGGAGGGTGGCATAGGCCTCGATGAAAGCGAGGGGATCGGCGACCTGGACCTGCTCGACGACCTGTCCGGCACGCTCGATGCGCAGCAAGTGACCGTACAAGCTCAGGGTCTCGCGTGCCGCCAAACCGACGATGCTGTACCGCCCCCAGGTCTCACCACCCTGGACGGATTCGAACAGATAGGTGTAGGGCTGATGCGCCAGCTTGAGATAGATCGACAAGGCCGTTTCGGTGTCGGCGTGAACGCGGCGCAGGAGAGGAACACAATTGTAACCCTGACCGGCCAACTGGGTCAGCTGCTCTTGATTCATGGTCAATACTCTCGAAGTCAGTCAAGACGAAAACATGCATTCGGGACTCACGTCCGACGCCATCGCCCCCAGACTCCCCGTATCACCATGATTCACCTCGCTCCATCGTCACGACTATATCAGCTCATAAGAGCTCTGCAAAGCCGTCGATGACCCAATCAGGATGGCAGTCTTCGATGGCCTGACCGTGGTTGTAGCCGCCGCGCAAGGCGATGCAGCGCACGCCGGCAGCGCGCGCCGCTTCGACATCATTACGCGAGTCACCGATCATCAGGGCCGCCGTCGGCGTGACGGAAAAATGCTGCAAAGCATGCTGCAAAGGCAGAGGATGCGGCTTCTTCTCAGCGAGGGAGTCGCCCGCGAGCACCAGGGCAAAATACTTCTGCAACGCCAGCGCCTGCAGCAAGGGCTGGGTGAAGCGCAGCGGTTTGTTGGTGATGCAGGCGAGCGGACACCAGGCCGACATCTCGGTCAGGGCCGCATCGACACCCGGGAAAAGACGACTGTGCACATGAACGGCCTCGGCGTAGGCGGCGGCGAAGAGTTCACCTGCGCGCCGACGCAGGGCGACATCGTGCGCCTGATCGGCCATGACGCGATCGAGCAGGGCTTCAGCGCCGCGACCCACCCAGTGACGCACGCGCTCGACGCCGGGCGGCGGCAGATCGAGCTGCACGCGCATGCGGTCGATGGCGGCGGCGACGTCGGCGACTGAATCGACCAGGGTGCCGTCGAGATCGAACATGATGAGTCGTGGACGCCCGCCAAACCAGTGCTCGAGCTTCGTCATGCCGTCGCCCCAGCGATAGCGGCGCGCAGGGCGGTGATCGCCGCCCGCCGGTCCGGCTGACTGAAGATGGCCGAGCCGGCGACGAAGGTGTCGGCGCCAGCGGCGGCGATGTCGGCGATGTTCGCCGCGGTCACCCCGCCATCGACCTGCAAGCGCACACGGTGGCCGCTGGCGGCGATGCGCGCGCTGACCGCGGCGATCTTGGCCAGGGTCGAGGGAATGAAGGATTGCCCGGCAAAACCGGGGTTGACGCTCATCAGCAGGATATAATCCAGTTTGTCCATGACGTGATCGAGCCAGACCAAAGGTGTCGCCGGATTGAGCGCCAGTCCGGCGCGGCAGCCGGCGTCACGGATGAGCTGCAAGCTGCGATCGACATGCTCTGATGCCTCAGGATGAAAACTGATCCAGGAGGCGCCGGCGGCGGCGAAATCGCCGATCATGCGATCGACTGGCCGCACCATGAGGTGGACGTCGATGGGCGCTTGGATGCCATACTTGCGCAAAGCCTGACAGATCATCGGGCCAAAGGTGAGATTGGGGACATAATGCTGATCCATGACGTCGAAATGGACGATATCGGCACCCGCCGCCAGCACCTCGTCGACTTCAGCGCCGAGACGGGCGAGATCAGCCGATAGGATGGATGG
>JAJZBU010000008.1 GCA_021851865.1 Pseudomonadota bacterium
AGCACCAAAATGAGACGACGCCACTGCGGCGCCTGCGCGAGGTCGTGATCGTCCACGTCCTGGCGCAGATCGGCCATGAGGCCAGCGAGGCGATACGCGAGAAGCTCGAACTCCTGGCGCCGCAGGTTCTGCGCCTGCAAGCGCCATTGCGTCTGCGTGTCAGCGAGGCCATTGCTGATCGCCCACACGAGCACGGCGAGCGCGCTGTCGGCGCTGTACAACGGCGGCATGTCGCGGTTCTCGGTGAGCGACCAGCGGCCGAACGCATCCTCCTGTAACTCCAGCCTCTCCTCGAGAAAGTCGCCGGCGAGATAGGGCTGCCGCCAGGAGATCTTGCCCGAGCGCGGCGTGTAGGCGGCATCGAGACGACGTCGCAACCAGAGGAGGTCCTGTTGCAAAGCCGGCGATGGCGCTTCCCCCTTGCTGGTGAACTGATGCTCGAGCAGGCGATAGGCGTGCCATATCTCGCTCACCAGCCGTTCATGCAGACCTTGCAGGGGGCGAAACCGCCATTGCTCGCGGCTGTCGAGCAGGGCCAGTTCACTGTGTGTCCAACCCCAACCCTGGACGATGCGCTGCAGAAGCTGGTGTCGCCAGCTGCTGTGCACCGGCTCACGACTGAGATGGACATTCGCCTTGAGATAGAAGCACTGCCGCACCAGATGCAAACGCACGTTGTCGCCACGCGCCTGCAGATAGGTCGCCACCTTGTCATAGAGGAGAAGATAAGGATCGAGCTCATCGACCACGCCCAAGGTGTGCAGGCGCTGCTTGAGCAGCAGACTGAGCAGGCCGACCTGCGGTTGCTCGGCAGCGTAGACCTCGGCGAGCAGAATCTTGAGCAAGGCTTTGATCGGTTGCGCCAAACCCTTGAACAACTGCCACATGCCAGCGCCGAGAAATTCCTCGTCCGGCACCCGGTCGACGGCGCCAAGATCGATCACTTGATCGGCGCGCACATAGCGACCGGCGAGCAAATGGCGGGTGTGCTGCTCATAGCGCGACTCTTCCTCCGTCGGAATGAACCACCATAGCGGCCAGGCTCCCGCCAGCCACAGGGCACTGCGATAGAACTCGTCGAGTAGCAGGATGTGCTGCGTTGCACCACAGTCCTCATGGCTGAGGCGATGGTTCTGGCCCTGCCGGAAGTCGCTCGCCTGCATCTGGAAGAAATGCGCCTGGATGCCCTGCGTGCTGGCATAGGCCTCGATGCGGTCGAGCTTGTCCTGCAGGCGTTGGCGCGCCAGGGGCGTCAGGCTGGGGGCGATGCAGACCCAGATGTCGAGGTCGGAATCAGCGGTCTGGGCGATGCTGCCGCAGCTGCCCATCAGATAGAGCGCCTGCAGCGCCGCCGGCTGTGCGCTGGCGCGCCAGCGAAAGGAGCGGACCTGGACGTGCAGCAATCGCTCGGCCTCGGGCGTCGGCGCATAAGACTGCAGCCGGTGCGGACAGTCCGCTCCGACATAGCCTGGCAACATGGGATGATTGACATCGAGCAGCAGCGGCAGAATTTCGAGAAAATGCCGCTGCCTCTCGCTGGCCAACGACGACCAGCGATGACGACGCAGTTCTGCCAGAGCGAGCAGACGCGAACGCAGATGGGTCAGGGCCTTGCGGTCGACTCCATCGTCGAAGAGACGCAGTGGACCATGTTCGTGCATCGCACGAGTATAGTCGATGCCTCAAGCCATGCTGCGCAGGCGTTCGCGCGCCCCCTGCACGGCGAGCAGCACCTGCTGCGGCGCCGTGCCACCAGGATGCGCGCGCAAGGCCACCGAGCCCTCGAGGGAGAGCACCGCGAAAACGTCGGCGGCGATGACCGGAGAGAAGGTGCGCAACTGCTCCAGCGTCATCTGCGACAGATCGAGGCTCTGTTCGATGCCGGCGCGCACCGCCTGGCCGACGATCTCGTGCGCGTCACGGAAGGGAATGCCCTGGCGCACCAGATAGTCGGCGAGATCGGTCGCCGTCGCATAGCCGGCGAGCGCCGCCTGGCGCATGCGTTCACGCTGCGGCTGCAGATGCGGCACCATGTCGGCGAAAGCTCGCAGACTACCGGCGACAGTGTCGATGGTGTCGAACAACGGCTCCTTGTCCTCCTGGTTGTCCTTGTTGTAAGCCAGGGGCTGTGCCTTCATCAGGGTCAGGAGGGCGACGAGATGGCCGTAGACACGACCGCTCTTGCCGCGCACCAGCTCTGGCACGTCGGGGTTTTTCTTCTGCGGCATGATCGACGAGCCGGTGCAGAAACGATCGGGCAGATCGACGAAGCGGAACTGCATCGACGACCACAACACCAATTCTTCCGCGAAACGCGACAGGTGCATCATGATGAGGCTGGCGGCGGCGCAGAACTCGATGGCAAAGTCGCGATCGGAAACGGCGTCGAGGGAGTTCTCGCAGAGCCCTTCGAAACCGAGCAGGGCGGCGGTCATGGCGCGATCGATGGGATAACTGGTGCCGGCCAGCGCGGCGGCGCCGAGAGGCAGGCGGTTGACGCGATGACGCAAGTCGCGCAGACGCTCATGATCGCGCCAGAGCATCTCGAACCAGGCCAGCATGTGATGGCCGAAAGTGATCGGCTGCGCCGTCTGCAGATGCGTGAAACCCGGCATGATGGTGGCATACTCACGCTCCGCCAGATCGGTCAAGCCGTGCATGAGGCGCGCCAGTTCGCCCTCGAGATCGTCGATGGCATCGCGCACATAGAGGCGGGTGGCCGTCGCCACCTGGTCATTGCGTGAACGCCCGGTGTGCAGGCGCTTGCCGGCGTCGCCGATGCGCTGCGTCAAACGCGCCTCGATGTTCATATGCACGTCTTCGAGATCGATGCGCCATTCGAAGCGTCCAGCTTCGATGTCCTGGCGGATCGCCTCGAGACCCTCGTCGATGCTGCGCCCATCCGCCTCACTCAGCACCCCGACGCTGACCAGCATGCGCGCATGCGCCTGCGAGCCACGGATGTCCTGGCGATAGAGGCGACGGTCGAAATCGACCGAGGCGGTGAATTTTTCGACAAAGCGGTCGGTGGGCTCCTGAAAGCGTCCACCCCAGAGCTTGTCCTGCTGGCTCATATGGAGCTCCTCGACATCGATCAAGCCGTCATTATACGGGGAGTCGGGGGGGCTGTCGCGACTGCCGTTTGCCTTTCTCGCCGGCGCTTGCCAGAATGCCGCCAGCCGCAGGCGAAGGAGACGCCATGCCCATCCGCGATCAGGACGAGTTCTTTTTGCCCGACTGGCGCCAGAAGCGCGAGTTGCTCAGGCTGCTTCTGTTCGGCCTGTTGCTCGCCCTCGCCCTCGTTCTCGCCGCCGCCCTCAGCGCCACCGACCTGAGCATGGCCGAGTTCGAGCGCCAGACCTTGTTCATCACCGCCTGCCTCATCTGGAGCGCCGGCCTGATGCAGCTGGCGCGCCCCTGGCTGCGTCACTGCCCCCTTCCCCTCGCCACCTTCCTGGCCTGGCTGCTGGTGCTCATCGTCGTCGGCGCCTTCAGCGCCTTCGTCCTCAAGTTCATCGCCGCGACGGGCGGCCTGTTCTGGTGGCTGCGCAACGAAGCCATCGCCGCCATCCTCGGCGGCATCCTGCTGCACTACATGTCGCTGGCACACAGTCTGCGGCGCCGTCAGCAGGCCGAAATGGGGGCGCGCCTGCAGGCGCTGCAGAGCCGCATAAGACCACACTTTCTGTTCAACAGCATGAACCTCATCGCCGAGCTGGTGCACAGCGATCCAGACAAGGCGGAGACCGCCATCGAAAACCTCAGTCACCTCTTTCGCGCCACCTTGCGCGAGACCGTCGACGTGCCCATCGGCGAGGAACTCGAGCTCTGCCAGGACTACATCGACATCGAGAAGCTGCGCCTCGGCGAACGCCTGCAAGTGCGCTGGCAGATCAACGCCATCCCGGAGGAGATCTGCATCCCCCTGCTCACCCTGCAACCTCTTCTGGAAAACGCCATCTACCACGGCGTCGAGCACCGCAGCGAGGCGAGCGAGCTGCGCATCAGCGTGCATCACGACGGCGAGCGCGTCAGCATCGTCGTCGTCAATCCCACCGCCAGCACGGGCGCCCGACAACCCACACGCGGCCACCAAATGGCCCTCAGCAACATCCGCGAGCGCCTGCAAGCACGCTACGGGGAAACGGCTAAACTGACTACAAGCGCCGACCGGGACGTATTCATAAGCTATCTGAGCTACCCTTGTAAGCTCGCCCGGCATGCCTGAGGAGGACCATGACGATGCGCATACTGATCTGTGACGACGAGCGGCCAGCGCGCGAGCGACTCAACCGTCTGCTCGGCGAGATGAACGACGTCGAAGTCGTCGGCGAGGCGGAGAATGGCCTCGACTGCCTGCAAAAGGCACATCAGCTGCAGCCGAGCGTGGTCTTGCTGGACATGCGTATGCCCATCATGGATGGCCTCGCCACCGCCGCCCAGCTGGCGCGTCAGGATCACCCACCGGCCGTCGTCTTCTGCACCGCCTATGACGAACACGCTCTCGCCGCCTTCGACGTGCAGGCCGCCGGCTATCTGCTCAAACCGGTGACCAAGGAACGCCTGCGCGAAGCCCTGCAACGCGCCAAGGTCATCCATCAGGCGCAGGTCGACGCCGGTTTGCCGACGCGCAACCACCGCTCGCACATCTCGGCGCGCACCCACCGCGGCGTCGAGCTCATCGCCATCGAGGACATCCGCTACTTCATGGCCGACCAGAAATACGTCACCGTCCGCCATAGCCAGGGCGAGATCCTGATCGACGAGACGCTCAAGGATCTGGAGCATGAATTCTCCGGCAGTTTCATCCGTATCCATCGTAACGCCCTGCTCTCTCTGCGTTATCTCGATGGCCTCGAACTGGTGTCACCCGGCCAGTACCAGGTGCGCATACGCGGCATCGACGAACGTCTCTCGGTCAGCCGCCGCCATCTCGCGGAACTGCGCGAGACCATGCAAAAACTTTGAGTGAATAGGATGCCCCCATGAGCCGCTTATTTCCTCGCCATGGCGACGCCTGGATCATCCCCAGCGATCATCCCGGCATCGTCCATCTGCATATGCAGGGCCCGTGGAATATCGAGCTGGTCCAGTACAGTGACCAACTCATCGACGGCCAAGTCGCGACCTTACCTAGCGCCCGCCCCTGGGCCCTCCTCGTCGACATCGGCCAATCCGGTCTGTGTACGCCCGAGGCCCTGCGCAGCATGCGCCAGCACGCGCAGAACAATATGCAGACGACCTACCGCGTCGCCACCGCCTGGGTCCTGCCGCAAGACCTCGACGGCCAACTCGTTTTACGCTTCGCTTTCAGCGAGACTTACGCCGGTCTCGGCGCCATGCGCATCTTCACGACCATCGAGGAGGCCCTGCCCTGGCTGCAGCAGTGTCTGGATGACGCCAGCGACAACCCTCCCGGCTGAGGCGCTCCGGGCGGAAGTGCGTTTACACCCTCACAACACAAATCTCCGCCCGGCGCCACGGACCATAGTAGCCAAGCCCCCGGGCATACCCTACAATCGCCTGTCATAACAAGAACATGCCCAAGGATACGGGAGACCCTGCAGATGCCAAGACGCTGGCTGGCCTTACGCCTGTCCCTGGTCGCCGCCGTGCTCTCACTGACGGCCTGCCTCGCCGTACCCGCACGCCACGCCATGAACCCGCATCCACAAGCGGCGGAAGGGGCGCAAGCGACCGCTTACCTGAGCAGCGACGGCGTGCAGATCTTCGGTCAGTGGTGGAATATAGCCTCGCCGCAAGCGGTCGTGCTCATCGTCCACGGCACTGCACTCAACAGTGGCTTCTACGCCCCCTTCGCCCAGCATCTGAACGAAGCCGGTTACGCCGTCGGCGCCATCGATCTGCGCGACTGGGGACAATCAGGTGGCGAAGGTCAGCGCCCGGGCTTTGTACGTGACTACAGCGAGTACGTCCTCGACCTGCAGCAGCTCGCCAAAGATGCGCGTCAGCGCTACCCCGGCAAGCCGATCTATCTGCTCGGCGAGAGCATGGGCGGCACCGTCGTCCTGCTCTCCCAGATCGAGCGTGCCGTCGCCGTCAACGGCATCATCCTCAACGCCCCGGCGGTCTGGGCCAACCCGGGCATGTTCGGCTGGCACCTGCCGCACGCCCTCGTGGCGCCAGCGATGTGGTCGGCAAAAGTGGTCGGCGAGACCTTTCCCAACCTGCCGCTCATCCCACTGTGGCGACCGGTGGTCGACGAGGTGTTTTTTGATCCCGACGCCCAGCAACGCTTCGAAAGCGACCCCTACAACACCCACACTTGGCTGCCGGGCGCTTACATCGACGCTCTCTATCGCGCCATGTTCGAGGTGCGCAGCCACCTGACGGAGATCAAGGCGCCCATGCTCATCCTGCAGGGCACGCGCGACAACCTGGTGCCCCTCGACTCCAGCCAGTACCTCTGCCAGCACAGCGCCAGCAACGATCGCAGCCTGATCTTTTACGAAGGCATGTCACACAGCACCTTGCACGACTACGGCCGCGAGTCGGTGTGGGGCGACATCGTGCACTGGCTCAACGATCACGTGCAGCATCCTCCGACGCCCTACGATGGTTGTCCACGCATGGTCGACGCCCTGCGTCCGCCATCGCTGTCGCTGCCGCATCGCCCGACTTGGCTGAGCCGACTGCACTGGCCACACCCCTTCGCCAGCAAGAGCTCTTCCACGACCTCGTCTTCACCTCATCAGGAGTAAATTCGCCATGTTGCAACGCCTGCTCGCGATCCTTCTCTGCACCTACGCCCTCTCCGGTTGCGTCGCCATGTCGGTGACGCCGGTGGCGGTGACCGGCTTCGCCTACACCCATATCCGCACGCCGCTGCTCGCCACCGGCAGCTCAGAACGTCCGAACAAGGTCGGTCGCGCCACCATGCGCTCGATCTTTGGCTGGTATGCGCAAGGCGACGCCAGCATCGAAGCCGCCGCCGAGAATGGTGGTATCACCCATATCCACCATATCGACGTCGAGACCACCAGCGTCCTCGGTGTCATCACCGACGTCACCACCATCGTCTACGGCAACTGATCGATCTCCCGGCGGCGCCAAGCGCTGGCCGGGAGATCCCTTTCACGGCAGCGGTATTCACGTTACAGTAGCCGCATCGAACCGTGAGAGAAGTCCGTGGTGAGTACCCGCCTGACCATCGCTACCCGCAAAAGCCCCCTCGCCCTGTGGCAGGCGCACGATGTGCGCGACCGCTTGTTGCGCGCCCATTCCGACCTGCAGGTCGATCTGCTGACCCTGAGCACGCAAGGTGACCGTATCCTCGACACTCCTCTCGCCAAAATCGGCGGCAAGGGGCTGTTCGTCAAGGAGCTGGAGAACGCCCTGCTCGACGGCCGTGCCGATCTCGCCGTGCACTCGATGAAGGACGTGCCCATGGCCTTTCCGCCCGGCCTCATGCTGGCGACGATCTGTGCCCGCGAGGATGCGCGTGACGCCCTGGTGACCCGCGATGGTCAGTGCCTCGCCGCCCTGGCGCACGGCGCCCGCATCGGCACCTCGAGCCTGCGCCGGCAGTGCCAGCTGCGCGCCCTGCGCCCGGATCTGCAGATCCTCGATCTGCGTGGCAACGTCAACACCCGTCTCGCCAAGCTCGACGGCGGTGAGTTCGACGCCATCGTCCTCGCCTGCGCCGGTCTCATCCGCCTCGGTCTCGGCGATCGCATCAGCGCCCATCTGCCGGCCGAGACCCTGCTCCCCGCCGTCGGCCAGGGTGCCGTCGGCATCGAGTGCCGCAGCGACGACAGCCGTCTGCACCGTCTGCTGGCGCCTCTGCACGATGACGCCACCGCTCGCCGTGTCCGCGCTGAACGCGCCATGAACGAGCGCCTCGCCGGCGGATGTCAGGTGCCCATCGCCGGTCACGCGCTCGAGCGCGACGGTGGACTCTGGTTGCGCGGTCTCGTCGGCGCCGTCGACGGCAGCCGCATCCTCCAGGCCGACCTCGCCGGACCCGCCGACGCCCCCGAAGAGCTCGGCATCGCCGTCGCCGAAGCGCTGCTCGCACAAGGCGCCGACCGTCTGCTCGCCGCCCTGCATGCCTGAGCCACTGCCTCTGGCGGGGGTGAGCCTGCTGGTCACCCGGCCGACCCGGCCCGGTGCGCGTCTGTGCCAACGTCTCCGCGACCTAGGTGTTACTTGCACGCACATCCCCCTGCTCGAGACCCTGGCGCAAGCACCATCAGCACAGGCGTTGGCGGCCGCCGCCGCTGCCGACGTTGACGCCATCGTCTTCATCAGCGTCGCGGCGGTCGAACACGCCCTGCCCTGGCTGCGCCAGCAGGCGCCAACGCTGCTCGCTGCACCTCTCCTCGCCGTCGGCGCCAGCACCGCTGCCGCCCTGGCGGCACAAGGACTGCGCGCCGATCAACCCGACAACGCCGACAGCGATGGCCTGCTCGCCATGGCCATCCTGCAGCGACCGCGCCACGTCATCATCGTGCGCGGCGCCGGTGGCCGCGAGCTGCTCGCCGACACCCTGCGTGCACGCGCCGCCCGGGTCGACTATCTCGAGGTCTATCGGCGCGCCTTACCCGCGACCAGCCGCCAGCACATCGCGACCTTGCTGGCCACCGCTGCGCCGGCGATCACCCTGATCAGCAGCGGTGAGGCCCTGCGCCACTGGCAGGACTGCGCCGGAGCGCGCTGGACACAGACGCAACTCCTCGTCGTCAGCCAGCGCCTCGCCGCCCTGGCACACCGCGCCGGAGCCCAGCATCTCCTCGTTGCCAAGGGCGCCGCTGATGCCGATATCGAGGCTGCCCTGCGCACCCTGGTCACGCCGCCGACGCCTTGAAACTGGCCATGAGGCCGCCGGCGCTCAGCGCCATGTATGGCGCTATTTTTTCTTCAGATGACCCTTTTCAATCTGGTAAGACATCGTATCAAACAAAAATCGGTCAAAGTCTTGGCAGCATTCACGGCTAATTTCGCATGATGACGACTCTGGCAACACGCTGGCGAACCATGCGTTCGACCTCAGTACCAACAATATCTGCTGGAAGCTCCGCTAGTTCTGCGGCCACAGCCTGCTGGTAATCACTCGCAGCCTGACTGGGCAGCGCACGAGAAAGTCTGGCCGCTCGGTACAGCAATGCGGCCAGAAATGCATCAGCGATTTTCGCAGGAAAGCTGCGCAGCAACTCCGGCAGCAAGGACGGTGAGACCGTTTGGAAACGCACCTGATAAGCGCCACCTTCCAAACCGACCAATGCGCGATTGGCATGACGTGCCGAGGCCAAGGTAACACCACTCGCATCTGAGGCCACAACATGCTCAAAACCATTGTCGTTGCCGGTTTTCTCGATGAGGGTGCGTTGTAGAGGGTTCATTCCGGAATCCCTGATGAATTGACAATGTGGTTCCACTCCAGCGCCCGCTTACGCCAGTGGGTGTCGATGGTTTGCGTGAAATCGGGGCGAACCAGCTTGGCGCGGGCTTCGCACCAGTCGACGGATTCGCGGCGGATGACCACCCCTTCCAGTGCACCGGCGCGATAACGGCTCGCGGTGTCGCGGACCAATTTTTTCAATGTGGGAACCGTGGCCTTGCCATGCAGCACTTGCGGCACGGTCACCAAGCCTGCGCTACGTGCCAGTGCATTGCGACGTGCGCTACTCCAGAACCGATCCGCACTGCGGTCGTACACATCAAACAGCAGAAACCAATCCGGCAGCGTCGCGTAGCCCAGCGAATGACGCGCGCCGCATCACAACTGGCTGGCTCCGGCGTGATTGTGTAGTATGCCGAGATGAGCTCCACATCCCTATCACCTACCGGGAGGAGAGCCCGCATGCTCCGTCCTGCTCTCAAAATTCTCGTCCTCGCTCTGCTGCTCGCGCTCGGCGCCCGCGCCCTGTGGCTGCAGGAGCAGCAGGACCGCTCTGAACGCCTCGCCCTGCAGCGGCAGTTGCAGCAGGAGTCGGGGGAGCTCGCCCGGCTCAGCGCCCATCTGGCGCAGCGCACCGCCTGGGAGCAGAGTCTGAGTGACGACCATCGCCGCCTCAACGCCTGGAAGATCGAGGAGATCGCTTTTGACCTGCACCTGGCCGAGCGTGAACTGCGCCTCGACCAGGACTTCGCCGACGCCGAGGCTCTGCTGCAATCGGCGAGCGATCTCGCCACCGGCGAAGAAGATCCCGCCTGGCTGTCGTTGCGCGCCGCCCTCGCCAGTGACCTGCTGGCGGTAAAGAGCCAGCCACACGTCGACGTTGCTGCCGCCTATCTGCGTCTGCAGGCGCTGACCGGCCTGATGGCACACCTGCAGGCGCCACAACGCCTACCGTCCGCCGTAGCGCCGTCGCATGACGCGACGACCTCCCTCCCTGCCAGCGCCAGCGTGGCCAGCCGCTGGCAGGCCGGGTGGCAGTCCCTGCTCAGTCTGATCCGCATCCAGCATAGTGCCGCCCGTGTCCCACCGCTGCCTAGCGGCCTCGAACTCAGCGCTTTGCGCCTGCGCTTGCAAGGTCTGCTGCAGGACGCCGCCTGGGCCCTGCTGCATCGCCAGACGGCGGTCTACCACGCGGCGCTGCAGCAGTGCGACGCCAGCTTGTCGCAGCACGCCCTGCTCCTCGACGCCGCCTCGCTCAAGCTCGCTCACAGCGAGTTGCAGGAGCTCACCGCACTCAGTTTTGATCTGTCGCCTCCCGGTCTCGACGCCAGCCTGCGCGCCGTGCGCCAGCTGCAAGGAGGCGCGCAGTGAAGCTGGATTACCTGCTCCTCCTCCTCTGCCTGCTCGCCGGCGCCGCCCTCGGCCTGGCGATGCTCGAAGATCCCGGCTACGTCCTGCTCAGCTGGCATGGATACACCCTGGCGAGCAGCCTGTGGACCGCCATCGTCGTCGCCAGTGTCGCCGTCACCTTGCTCTTTTTGCTCCTGCAGGGGCTTTTGCATCTCAGCCATCTGCCGCAGTGGTGGTCGTCCTGGTGGGGTAGACGCCGTCAGGCCGGCGCCTTGGATCTGCTCGAACGCGGCAGCGATGCCTTCGAGGTCGGCCAATGGGCGCGTGCCGAGAGTTTGCTGTTCAAGTCGGCACGCCGCCTCGACCGCCCCTTCAGCGCCTATCTCTTGGCCGCCCGCGCCGCCGCCGCGCACAAGGCAATGGACCGCGCCCATCATTATCTTGTCCTAGCCGGTGAAGGTGGTCATCGTCTCGCCACCGGTCTGGCGCGAGCGCGTCTGCAGCTCGACGCTGGCGACTGGGAACAGGCCGCCGGCCAGCTGCGCCACCTGCACAGCGAGTACGGCAGTCAGGTCGAGGTGATCAAACTGCTGCTGCACACCCTCGCCAAAC
The DNA here is from genome assembly GCA_021851865.1 of Pseudomonadota bacterium. GTDB lineage: Bacteria > Pseudomonadota > Gammaproteobacteria > Pseudomonadales > Moraxellaceae > JAJZHK01. The sequence goes on from JAJZBU010000008.1 coordinate 11,324, forward strand.
TCGGCCGTTGGGGAGAGATCGCCGAACTGCTGCCCAGCCTGCGCCACCACGCGCGCCGCCAGGATGGCGACGCCTGGGTGCTCGAACGCCAGGCGCACGAACAAGTCCTCGCCCACATCGCCGCCAGCGGCACCCGCATCAACCGTGAATACACCGAACAAAGACTGCGCGAGTATTTTCGCGCCCTGCCGCGCCGCCTGCGCGATGAGACCGGCGTCGTCGCCGCCTACGCCCAGGCGCTGATCGACAGCGACCACGATGACCTCGCCCTCACCCTGCTGCATGAGCGCCTGCAAAGACAATGGCAGAGCGAGTGGGTCGAGCTCTTCGGCCGCTGCCGCAGCAACCAACCGGCGGCAGCGCTGGCCTGGGCCGAGGACTGGCTGACGGCGCATCCGAATGACCCCATCCTGCTACGCGCTCTGGCGCGGCTCTGTCTGCAGAACCGCCGTTTTAGTGAGGCGCGCGCCTACTTCGAGTCTTCCTTGCAGCTCCACAAGCAGCCGGAGACCTACGCCGAGCTGATCCGTCTGCTGGTGCGCCTGAATGACCATCAGGCACACCGCTATCTCATCGAAGGGCTGCAGCTGATGTCTGGCAAGCTGCCTGATCTGCCGCTGCCTTGATCTGCCATAGCTCATAACGGCCATAGCGGCCGAAGGGATGCGCGCAAGCGCTGAGCAAGGCACCGTGCGCCTCGGCCGGACTGACCAACCAGGCATCCGGCCAACGCCGCGCCCACTGCGGCAAGCTGCTGCGCTCAGCGAGCACCCAGCCGGCCTGGCGGGAGAAGGCGAGGCCATCGAGAAGCTGCTGATCGCCGTCATCTTTGTACATGGCCTGACGTGCACGCCAGTCGCCGAGGATGGGGATGGGACGACGGCTATCGAGATAGAAGGGCAGATCGAAGGGAAAGACCGCATAGCTGAGCACGTGCTCATGCGCATGCTGGCGCAGCAGGACCTCGGCGAGCAGCTGCGAACCCTTGTCATCGGCGCGCGCCGCCACCAGGGCCGCCACCAAAAACAAGGTCAGGCTCGCTTGCAAGGCCCAGAGGCGCAGCAGCGCCTGCCCATGCCCATGGCGATGCAGGATCGGACCGGCCAGCCAGAGCAGGGCGAGCAAGGCACTGACGACGCGCAGACTCATCGCGACCACCGGCATGCCGCTAACCTGGAAGGTGACGGCGAACAAGGCCAGGGCCCAGATCACCGCCCCGAGCAGATAGAGCACGCGCGTCGAACGCTCACCCGAGGCCCAGGGCCAGGCGATGGCGGTGAGCAGGGCGAGAGCCGGCAACACCGGCAGGATGTAGCCGACCAGCTTCGACACCGGAATGCTGAAGAAGATCAGAATGCTGAGCAACCAGATCCAAGCGAGACGGATGTCCGGGCGCAGGGATGGTGCCGCCGCCGGCATCTTCCAGCGCAGCAGGGTGCTGAACGGAAAAAAGCCGAGCGCCAGACAGATGGCATAAAACGGCCAGGGCTGGCGGTTGTTGAAGCCACTGCCGACGTAGCGGGTGAACTGCTGCTCGATGAAGAAGTAATGAAAAAAGCCGCCGTAGACACGCTCAAGAGCGATGAACCAGGGCAGGGCGATGGCCAGGGCGAGGAGGATGCCACTCACCCAGGGCAGGCGCAGCAGATCGCGCCAGCGCTTCTCGGTCGCCACCCAGATGAGCATGACGAGACCAGGCAGAGCGATGCCGATCAGTCCTTTGGCGAGCAGGCCCAAGGCCGCCGCCACGAAACCCCAGCGTCCCAACCGGTGCGTCTCCTGACCGCTGCTCTGCAAAGCCCAGGCAAAACTCATGATGCAGACGCCGATCCAGCAGGCGACCACCATGTCGCAGTTGATGTAGTCGCCACCACCGAGGATGAGCATCGAGCTGGCGAGGATGAGCGCCACCCGCCGCGCCAGACCCTGACCATGGAAGCGTATCGTGTACAGCTGCGTCACCAGCACCAGCAGCCAGGCGTGCAGGGCCGGCACCAGGCGCGCCACCCAGGCGTGCACACCGAATACCTGCATGAGCGAGGCTTCCAGCCAATAGAGCAGCGGCGGCTTGTGGAAAAAGGGCAAGCCGTCGATGCGCGGCGTCAGCCAGTCGCCAGAGCGCAGCATCCAGCGGCCGACGTCGCCATAGCGCCCCTCATCCGGGAGCGCGAGCGGGCGCAGCGTCGCCAGCAAAATGAGCAGCAGGGCGTAGAAGAAATAGAACTGCAGGTCGCGCCGATGCAGGCGATGTTGGGGGGTCATGGATTTCCTTGCGCCGGAGCGAAACGAGCGTGCAGCTCACGCTGAAAGAGAAGGTAAAAGGCCAACAGAGCATAGCCGAGATGCACCCACAGGAAAGCCGCCTGCGGCAGATGCCGCTTCTCGACGGCCTGCTTGACCATCAACAGCAGAACGATATAGGTGAGATAGACCAGGATACCCGGCAGCAGCTTAAGAAAGCGCCCCTGCCGCGGCTGCACCCGACTGAGCGCCTGCGCCAGCATCGCCACCACCGGCACCAACAGCACCAGCGATAAGCGCCACTCCAGCTCGGCGCGCGCCAGGATGTCGGAGCGCTGCAGCAACTGCCGCCCGGTCAAAGCCTTGAGCATGGTCACCGCCTTCGCCGGCGCCTTGGTCAGGAGCAAAGAGTAAGTGGCGAAGGTGATGCGCTGCAGATGATGGCTGCCGGCGGGCAACTCGTCGCGCTCTCCCGATTCGAGCACGAGGTAACGAGCCCCCGCGTCGACGAGGATGCGCCCATGCGCAGCACGGATGACCACCCCGGTCTGATCCTCACCCCCGAGACCACCATAGACGAAGACGTCCTCGAGCTGGCTGCGATCGTCGGAGATGGAGCGCACATAGATGACCTTGCCGCCCTCCAGCGACTGAAACAGGCCCGGCCGCAAGATCTCGAAGGAATTGCGCGCCGCCTGCTGCGAGAACAGTTCCTCAGCGCGATAATTGGCGCGCGGCGTCACGTACAAGGTCATCACCGCCGAGACGACGAGGACGAGGATCATGCTGGCCGCGGCGATTCTGAGCATATGCCGGGGCCCGAGACCGACCGCCGCCAGCACCGCCATCTCGCTGTCGACGTACATGCGCCCAAAACTGAGCATCACGCCGATGAAGAAAGACAGCGGCAGAATGAACTCGAGAAAGGCGGGTGACTGATAGCAGAGCAGAGAAAAGAGCAGGTCGACGTCAAGACGGCCCTGCGTCGCCATATAGAAATACTTGATGACCCGACTACCGGCGATGATCGTGAACAGGACGCCGAGCACTGCCAGCGAAGACTGTAGGATCTGCGCATTGATGTAACGCTTGATGATCATGCCGCCGGCCCTGCCTCGCATCGCGGCGCATTATAGCGCATGCTCTTGCGCCTTAGAAAGCCACCCCGGCCAAACCCTGCTCATCCAGAACGCGGCGCAGCAAAGACTCCAGCGTCTCGCCGGTGGTCGCACAGAACCAGTCGTCACCCTGCCAGGACAGATGGTACCCGCCACTGCGCGCCGCCAGCCAGAGCTCCTCGACGGCCGCCTGACGGTTGATGATGACGCGACTACCCTGCGGCAGGATCATCTCGAGCATGCCGTCGGCAGCGCGATAGTCGATATCGACTTCGTCCTCGATCGCCATGATACGGTCTTCGATCCGGCGCAAAGTCACCTCGATACGGTCGGCATACGTCATACGGACTTCCTCTTCCAGACAAATCCAGGCAAAGCTAGGGTAGCGACGCCGCTCGCTATATACTAGGGGCAGAATCGCAGCTGTCAGGAAATTTTCATCGATGTCGAGACCCCTTTGCGCTCTCGCGCTCTGCCTGTCGCTGGCCGCTTGTGGCCAGAAAGGCCCGCTCTATATGCCCGGCCATGCGCCGAAGAGTCATCGTCACCTCGGTGGCGCGCCCGCTGCACCCGCTGCACCCGCTGCACCCGCTGCACCCGCTGCACCCGCTGCACCCGCTGCACCCGCTGCACCCGCTGCACCCGCTGCACCCGCTGCACCCGCTGCACCGACGCCGACCACCAACACGACGCAGGGGAACTGAACGATGCCTCCGAGTACTTCACTGCAGGGACGCCTGCGTCTCGGCCAGCATGACGCCGAGGCCCTCGCCGAGCGCTTCGGTACACCGCTCTACGTCTATGACCGGGCCCTCATCGAGAGCCGCTATCGCAGCCTCGACGCCGCTTTCAGCGGCCTGCGCCACCGCATCTGCTACGCCGTCAAGGCCAACTCCAACCTCGCGGTGTTGCAGCTGCTGGCGCATCTGGGCGCCGGCTTCGACATCGTCTCCGGTGGTGAGCTGGCGCGCGTCGTCGCCGCTGGCGGCGATCCCGGCAAGGTGGTCTTCTCCGGCGTCGGCAAGAGCCCGGCCGAGATTGAGGAGGCTCTGCGCCTCGGCATCCATTGCTTCAACGTCGAGTCGGCCGCCGAACTCGATCTGATCGCCAGCATCGCCGCCGCGCGCGGCGTCCTGGCGCCGGTGTCCCTGCGCGTCAACCCCGACGTCGACGCCGGCACCCATCCCTACATCTCGACCGGCCTGCGCGACAACAAGTTCGGCGTTCCCATCGAGGAGGCCCTGGCGCTCTATCGGCATGCGGCGGCACAGCCCTATCTGCGGGTGACCGGCATCGACTGCCATATCGGTTCGCAACTGGTGTCGGTGCAGCCCTTCGTCGACGCCCTGCAACGCGTCATGCACCTGGTCGATCAGCTGGCCGAGCACGACATCCATCTCGGCCACGTCGACATCGGCGGTGGTCTCGGCGTCAGCTATCGCGGCGAGCAGCCGCCCTCGGCGCAGGACTATGTCGAGGCGTTGCGCCCCCAGTTCCACGGGCGGCAACTGCAGATCATCTGCGAGCCCGGCCGCTGGCTGGTCGCCGATGCTGGCACCTTGCTCACCCGCGTGCTCTGCCTCAAGGACAATGGCGATCGGCATTTTGCCGTCGTCGATGCGGCGATGAACGATCTGCTGCGTCCGGCCCTCTATGGTGCCTGGATGCAGATCCGTGAGACCGGCGACGTCGCCGCCGAGGAACGACTCTACGACGTCGTCGGCCCCGTCTGTGAGAGCGCCGACCATCTCGGCAAGGACCGCCTGCTACGGCTACGCGCTGGTTCCCTGCTGGCGGTGATGCAGGCCGGCGCCTATGGCTTCTCCATGAGCTCCAACTACAATACCCGGCCGCGTCCGGCCGAGGTCATGGTCGACGCCGACCAAGTCTATCTCGTCCGTCGCCGCGAGACGCTCGCCGACCTCATGCACGGCGAGACCCTGCTGCCGCTGACGGCCGCGAAGGAGTGATCATGCAGCTCGAATTCAGCAAAATGCACGGCCTCGGCAATGACTTTATGGTCATCGATCTGATCAGCCAGCGCTTTCACCTCCATCCAAGCGCCGTGCGCAAACTCGCCGACCCGCACTTCGGGGTCGGCTTCGATCAGCTGCTGATCGTCGAGGCGCCGACCCGGCCCGACGTCGATTTCCGTTACCGCGTCTTCAACGCCGACGGCTCGGAAGTGGCTCAGTGCGGCAATGGCGCGCGTTGCTTCGCCCGCTTTGTGCGCGACCGCCGCCTGACGCGCAAGAACCGCCTGCACGTCGAGACGCAGAGCGGCGTCATCGTGCTGCAGATCCAGGACGACCAGCGCGTCACCGTCGACATGGGACCGGCCCGTCTCGACCCGGAAGTCATCCCCTTTCATGCGCCGCAACGCGCGCCCACCTATGAGCTGCTGGTCGCCGGGGAGGCGTTCGAAGTCGGCGCCGTGAGCATGGGCAATCCGCACGTCGTGCTCAACGTTGCCGACGTCGACGAGGCCGACGTCGCCCGTCTCGGGCCGCTGCTCGAGCAGCATGAGCGTTTCCCGCAGCGCGTCAACGTCGGCTTCATGCAAGTGGTCGATCGCCGTACCCTGCGTCTGCGCGTCTATGAACGCGGCACCGGCGAGACCCTGGCCTGCGGCACCGGCGCCTGCGCCGCCGTCGTCAGCGGCCGCCTGCGCGGCTGGCTCGACGAAGAAGTGCGCGTCGTCCTGCCCGGCGGCGAACTCGACATCAGCTGGGCCGGTGGCGACGCTCACGTCATGATGACCGGACCGGCCACCCGGGTGTTCGACGGCGTCATCCGCCAGAGTGATCTGCTCAGCGCCCAGGAGTGAGCACGGGGTGCTTTCTTGCACCCCCATTTCCAGCTAGGATGCAGCATCGACAGGAGATCGGGCATGAGTCAAGAGGAGCATACGGAGGAACACACGGGGGAGCACACGGAGGAGGAACTCGGCGTCGTCGCCTATCTGCGCCAGCACCCCGAGTTCTTTCTCCGCCACGGCGAGCTGCTCGCCGATCTGGAGATCCCGCACGACAGCGGTGACGCTATCTCCCTGGTGACGCGCCAGATCAGCGTCCTGCGCGAACGCAACGAGGAACTGCGCAACCGCCTGCAGCGCCTGCTCGACGTCGCCCGCGACAACGATCACATCTTCGCCCGCACCCGCCAGCTCGTCCTCGACATGCTCGCCTGTGACGACGCCGACAGCCTGCTCACCGAGCTGCTCGCCGGCCTCAAACAGCATTTTGATCTCGACCTCTGCGAGATCATCCTCTTCGATCTCGGCGACAACGTGCCGGCGCACTGCCGTCCTGTCGCCTTGCAAACGGTACGTGAACATCTGCCCGCCCTGATCGAAGCACCGGTCGTCTGCGGCCTCCTGCGTCTCGATGAACTCGAGTTTTTGTTCGGTGAGCGCGCTGCTCTCGTCGGTTCGGCTGCGGTGGTGCAACTGCAGCACGCCCACATCCACGGCCTTCTCGCCATCGGCCATCGTCAGCGTGATCACTACCGCAGCAGCATGGACACCCTCTTCGTGCACCACATCGGCGAGATCCTCGCCCGCCAGCTCACGCAGCACTGCCGCCGTGTCCCAGCCAGGGCCTGAGTACGACGAGCTGGAAGACTATCTGGCGCAGCTGCAGACACAGCGTCGACTCAGCGCCCACACCCTCGCCGCCTACCGGCGCGACCTCAGCGCCTGGCAAGATCACCTGCGCACGCAAGGGGTGACGACCGCCGATCGCAGCACTTTGGAAGACTTTATCGCCGAACGCCGCCTGCAGGGTGTCAGCACCCGCTCTTTGCAACGCCAGCTCTCGGCCTTGCGCGGCTATCTGCGTCATCTCGAACGCCACACCGGCGCCTCCTACGGCGCCCTGCTCGCCGTGCGTCTGCGCCAGCCCGGCCGCCATCTACCCCTGGTGCCCGACGTCGACCAACTCGGCCAGCTCATCGATCATCTGAACGGTTCAGACCTGCTCGCCTGCCGCGATCGCGCCATGGTGGAACTGATCTACTCGAGCGGCCTGCGCCTAGCGGAACTGACCCATCTGCAGCTCGCCGACATCGATCTCGCCCAATCCCTGCTGCGCGTCACCGGCAAAGGCAACAAGGAGCGCATCCTGCCCATCGGCAGCAAGGCGCAGGATGCCCTGCTCGCTTGGTTGCGTCAACGCCAGAGCCTGCCGGCGGCGAGCGATCACGTCTTTCTCGGACGACATGGGCGCGCCCTGTCACGGCGCAGCGTCGAGCTGCGCCTGCGGGCCATCGGCCGGCGCCACGACTTGCGTCTCTATCCGCATCTTCTGCGCCACGCCTTCGCCTCGCACCTGCTCGAATCGAGCGGCGATCTACGCGCCGTGCAGGAGCTGCTCGGGCACAGTCAGATCAGCACCACCCAGATCTACACACATCTCGACTTTCAGTATCTGGCGACGATTTACGACCAGGCCCACCCACGCGCCAAGGCGCGCGCACAGCGCGCCCCTGACGGAGAGAAGACCTAAATGGGTTTGGAGCCGTAAGCCGACTCCGGCTTGCGGGGGGGATCCGCGGTGACATCCGGCGCCACCTCTTGAATCTGGCCACCGCTTTCAAGAAATTTGCGCATCTGCTCTTCCATCTGCCGGCGCAGGTTCTCCTTGGCCGAAACCGTCAGCTGCTCGGCTTCCTCGGCCTCACTGAGATGACGCCCTTCCTCTTCGGCGGGTGCCGCGCCGCCACTGGCGCCTTCCGCCGCGACTTCCTCGAGCTCCGTCTCCTCTTCGGCCTCGTTTTCGTTATAGTCTTCGTAATCGTCAGACATGCTTCACCTCGAACTCCCATCACCTGCAGGGCATATAGCGGATTTATAGCTTAACCCAGGAATTTGTCCAGAGTCGCCCTCTTTGATCGGTACTAGCGTCCATCTTCTCCCTTGAGATAAGTCTGGACCAATGGCTGCTGCAAAGCACGCTCATCCTTGAAGCCCCACAGATGATCGCGCGCCCCCTCGACGATGACATGGATCAGCGCAGCCTGCAGCGCCTCCTGTACACACAGCTGCACCGGCTCATTGCGCGTATAGCCGGTCTCGAGCTGGAGCAGACGCTTGTAAGTGACATAGCGAAAGATGTTGGTGTCGAGGGCCTGCGAGTAGATGGTCTTGGTCATGGTGACACTTTCGAGGATGCGGCCAGTGCGCGTATCGACGGCGCGCAGATTGACCGTCACCTGGTCGGTCTGATACTGATCGGTCAGGCCCGTGCCGAGATAAGCGGCGCCGGCTCCGCCGGTGCGCACATTCGACTCGTAGCCGATGATGCCGCCCTCGAACAGGATGGTCGCCGGCAACAAAGGCGCCTCGCCGTCATCGCTTTGCACCGCCTTGCTGCCGATTGGCGCCTTGACCGTCGGCGCCGGATGCTCGGCGCGCACGATGCGGCGCTCGGTGAGCAGATCCTGCAGCCCCTCGCGCTCCACCGGATTGAACCAGTGTGAGTCGATCATCGCCTTCACCAGCATGGCCGCCGCACCCTGCGTCACCGCCGTCGAATAGAGGCTGTCCGGCGAGGGCTTGTACTGCCCGGTCAGATCACGAAAACCATAGACGGCGGCGACGATCACCCCCTTCGGTGGCGGCAATGCGCGCAGATCGGCGTGCGTCGCCGTCTCCGGCGTCAGGCTCGGCCGCCCCGTCGGCTTCGCTGGATCATGGTTGGGGCCTAGGCCAGAACAGGCGCTCAACAGAACTCCCAAGGCTAAGACGAGCGAGGATCGTATCATCAGTTATAGACCGTAAAAGAACTGGAAGCGCCGGTGGTGGTGTCGGTGGTGGTGATCTGAACCTGGTTGTTCGGCAGATTGCTGATCACCACCGAGTAGTTGCCCATGGTCACCGTCTGTGGCACGAGATTGCCATTGGCGTCGGTCAGACCTTTGGTGATGGCGCCGACGATCTTGGCGGTGATCGCGCCCTGCAGGGCGGCGTTGAACTGTTGCAGAGGCGTCTGGATGTAGCTCACGCTCGGACCGGTGTAGAGGTTCTCGGCGCTGGCCATGGACTGCAACCAGCTGCCATTGAGCGGACTGCCGCCAAACATCGGGTTGACCGGCGTGTAGTTGAGCTGATTGGCCTGCGCCGTCAGCGCAACACAGGTGAGACCCAGGCAGAGCAAGGGGGTACGCATGATGGACTCCGGCATCATCAATGGAACAGCAAACGCCGCACTTCCAGGGCGAGCAGGCGCTGGTGTACGGTCTCTACCGCCTGGGCACAGTAAGTGTCCAGGGTGAACATATTGGTGGGGCTGAGATAGGTGCTGAACAGCAACTGATCCCCCGACAAAACGTCAATCTGCAACAAGGCACGCGGCGCATAGTGGTCGCGAATGACGAGCATGGCATCGCCGTTGGCCGGATCGGCCATCCAGGTCACGGCAAATGAGCGCGCGAACAGATTGCCCATGACCGACATGGTCTGATCGGTGATCAACGGCATGACCGGATCACCCGGGCGCGCCGCCAGATCGGTATACGGATCCATCTCGTTGGGATCACGCGCCTGCGCCAGGACACTGGTCAGAGCCCACACCAGCAGCAGAACGAGGCGCATCATCAGACCCTGGCCTGATGGCGCAGGTGCTGCATGCCCCAATGGATGGCTTTGGTCCGGCTGTTGACCTCGATCTTGCGAAAAACATTCTGCAGATGCGTCTTCACCGTGTGCGCGCTGACGAACATGCGCTCGGCGATGTCCGCGTTGCTCAAGCCTTCCATCAACAACAACAGGACCTGCTTCTCCTTCGGCGTCAGATCGACCAGACTCTGCTGCACGCTCGCCATGGTGGCGGCGCTGCTCAAGCGGGTGGTATCGAGGTAGGCGCCGAGCCAACGCCGCGGCAGCCAGTGCTCGCCAGCGAGCAGAGCGAGCATGCCGCGACAGAAGTCCTCATTGCCGCAGTTCTCGAAGAACATGCCGCGCAGACAAGGAAACATCACCAGATGCTGCATGGGATGGTCTTCACGCGCGAAGACCAGGGCGATGGGACGCAAACGGCGATCCTCGTGCAGACGGCACAAGATCTCAGCGACCCGCTCGACCTCGAGCCCCTGGGTGTCGACCAGAAAAAGATCCGCCACACACTCCACGGCCGTCTCAACCGGCATCACTTCAGCGCGCAATTGACAATGGAATGCGAGGCACTCTCGCAGTAAATCCACCTGAAAAGACTGTCGTCCTACGATGCACACCGATGGCACTGACCGTTCCATGCTCACGCCCCCATCCCCACACAACGTGAACTACATCACAAAAGCGCATGCCAAGCCAATGGTTACCGACAGAAATTCTCATTCTCACGACTTATTCTGACGGCCTCATGACCACCTGACCATCCTGCTGCACGAGGGTCTTGGCCACTTCAGCGATCTCCTTATCGCCCTGCCAGACCTGCAGATGTATTTTGTACACGCCTTGCGGGGGGGGCAAGGACAGGGACAGCCGGCTCAGCGTCTGCACCTGACCGGCGGCCACATGCACGTGCCCCGACTGCGCGCTGTTGCTCTTCTGGTATCCGTTCTCGAGGCTCGAGCTGAGGCGATAGCGCAGATCCAGACTCTGATCACTGCGCAGCCATGGCTGCAACTGCACCAGTTGGCCCTGCGTCATATTGATGCCCAGCTGCACCTCGGTCGCCTGCGCCGTCGCTGCCATCAGTACCCCCAAAATCGCCCAGATCTTCATAGGACCCCTCCTTCAGAGACAACGATGCCCGGCGCGTGCCGGGCATCGTCTTGCTCTCGACAGGAATCAGCGCTGCACGATGGTCGCCTGGTTGCCGCCACCGCCCGCCTGAACGATGGTTGCATGGTCGCCATTGGCGTACTGCTGCACCAGCGCGACGTTGGTGGTGACGCCATCGCCGCCGTACTGGCTGATGCTGGCAGCGTTGCTGTTGCCGTACTGGTCGATCTCAGCCGAGTTCATGTTGGACGCCATATCCTGGTAGATGGTCGCGTTGTTGTTCGACGCTTCCGTATCAAACACACCCTGATTGATCGTCGCCGAACCGTTGCTGCCGTTCTGGGTGATGCTCAGAGTGTTGCTCGAGCCTTCCTGGAAGGTGTTGGCCGTATTGAGCATGCCGCCCTGGTTCACCGTCGCCACGTTGTAGAACTCTTCCTGGGTGACGTTGGCGCTGTCGTTGTTGCCGGTCTGCGTCACGTTGGCCGCCAGATTGGCGCCTTCGCCTTCACCTTCGTCATTCTGGTTGATGCTCGCCGAATCAGCCGATCCACTCTGATTGATGCCAGCCTGCGAGTTCTGGATGTTGGTCTGACTGATCGTAGCACTGGAACCCTGCGACCCCGTCTGGTTGATCGTCGCGACATTGGAGACGCCGGAGACCTGGGTGACGGTGGCAGTGTTATCAATGCCAGCATTTTGGTTGATCGTCGCCACGCTGCTCTGATCGCCGGCAGTCTGGCTGACCATGGCCGAGCTGCCGCCAAAGTCATTCTGCGTGATCGAAGCGTTGTCCAGCGTCGTGCTGTCCTGGGTGATGGTGGCGGTGTCGGATCCACTCTGGTAGACCGTGGCCGTCGCACCCATGTTGTTGGTCTGGCTGATCGTGGCCGCAGCGGAGTAGGCGCCTTCCTGATCGATCGAAGCCGTCGTCGCCGTCGAACCATCGACGTTGTTGGTGGCCTGGGTGATCGTCGCCGTGCTGTCCGTGGTTTCATCCTGGGTCACGAGCGCCGAGCTACCGGTGTCGCTCGCCTGGTTGATGGTGGCCGTGCTGCCAACCGCTTCATCCGGCTGATTGATCGTGGCGGTGTCGCCGGTGACGCTGGTTTGATTGATCGTGGCGGCGTTGTTGGTCGATAGACCGCTATCGCCATCGGTGTCGCTCTGCGTTCCCTGGGTGATCGTCGCGGTGGTCGCGGCGTCATTGCCGGTCTGCGTCACGGTGGCCGTGTTGCTAGCACCGAACTGATTGATGCTCGCTGTCTGAGCGAAAGCACTGCCGCCCAGGGCGAGCAGAATCGCTGCATAAATCGCTGTGGTCTTCATAGATCTCTTCCTCATTGAATGTGCCCGCAGGCACGACTTATCATGATGTCGTTATCAACGTCCGCCTTGGTTCACCAAGGCCCGATTGCCATTGCCCCTCTGTACCACCGAGACATTCAGCCCCGATCCCGTCTGCGTGATATCGGCACGGTTGTCGCGCCCGGACTGGGTCACCAAAGCCTGGTCACCTCCACCCGTCTGCGATACGTGCATCCGGTTGCCGATACCCGCCTGATCCAGTTGCGCGTTGTTGTCGATACCCGCCTGTTGCAACGTCGCGACATTACCCCGACCTGTCTGTCGCAGATCGCCGCTTTGTTCTTGACCGTTCTGCCCTGCCTGCGCCTTATTGGCATGACCGCGCTGATCGATGTTCATGCTCTGCTGCTCACCGTTCTGCACGATGACCGCCGTTTGACCACGCACCAGTTCATCATTGGGAGCCAGATCGATCGCCGTCGCCACTCGTACAACCACCAGCATCGCCAGTGGTAAGACTCTTCGGGCTTGCATGGCCTTGAGTTCCGTCATCACCTTTCTGTCGCTATTGTGATGCGCATCACAAAAGCCGCCCATCGCCTGAATGATCTGTTTTTAATTTTAAAAACTCATCTCTTGGGATGACGGGACGAACCTAGAAGGCGATCGAGATATCGCTTATATGAAGTTGTTTTTTATGCCATGCAGCTTGGATATGGTTTTTTTTGCCATCATCTGAAAGGATGAGAACGCCTGTCCGTGACCGGATTCAGCGCTACGACAGAGCGACAGCGAAGGTCACACCTCAGAGCGTGGCCAGTTCCTGCGACCAGTGCTGCAGACAGCGTCGGCGCTCGGCGGCGACGCCGAACATCTGGCGACGATAGCATAAGGTCTGCAAGGCGACGCTGTAGAGCATGTGATAGAGGCGACGATTGCCAGCCTGGCGGCTGATACGCTCGATCAGGCCATAGCTGATCCGCAAAAAAGCACCGACATCGTCGCCTTCGTGGGCGACAACGAGCTCCGGCAGGGCCTGCCGTAACTCCGCCGCCAGCAAGGCCGGCGCGGAACGACGCAGGCGGCACAAGGCGATCTCCAGCAACCCCTCCTGGAGTTCACTCAGATCCTGCAGATCCTGCGGTGACAGCTGCCGTACCAGGGCACCACGACGCGGTTGCACGGTGACCAGGCTCTCGCGTTCGAGAATGCGGATCGCCTCACGAATCGGACCACGACTGACCTTAAAGCTCTCGGCCAACTCCTGTTCGACGATGTGCTCACCCGGCGCCAGTTGCTCGGCCAGGATGCGATCGGCCAACTGCAAGGCGATCTGCTCCGGCACCGACAGCGTGAGAAATTCGCGATCGCTGAAGAGACGAAATGCCGCGGCCATGGCGGGCCTGGCTGTAGCTGTATCGGCATCGAGGGGCATGATGTCACCGCTGATTGGACCGCTTTGCACCTGCATTCGGCGGAATACGGCCGATTCTGCTTGCCGTAGGGCAAGTATTTGAGCATTTTCGGCGACATTGCGTCAACTATTGACGCACCCGCAAAGACAAAAGGCGCCGCTAGGCGCCTTTTGTCCACCACACACCTCAGTCGTTGTAAGCCTGCTCACCATGCGAGCTGACGTCGAGACCGATGCGCTCTTCTTCTTCGCTGACACGCAGACCGACCAGGACATCGGCGATCTTGTAGGCGATCAGCGACACCACGCCCGACCACACCAGGGTCGTACCGATGGCCCACAGCTGCGCCTTGACCTGCGCCAGCATGTCATAGCCCGGCGACACGCCGTTGGCGACATAGTCATAGATGCCGACACCACCGAGCGTCGGCGCACAGAAGACGCCGGTCAGCACAGCACCGAGCATACCGCCGACGCCATGCACACCGAAAACGTCGAGGCTGTCATCGGCGCCGAGCAACTTCTTCAGGCCATGCACGCCCCAGAGGCAGACGAGGCCAGCGAGCAGACCGAGGACGAGAGCACCCATGACGCCGACGTAGCCGCAGGCGGGGGTGATCGCCACCAGACCGGCGACCGCTCCTGAGGCGGCGCCGAGCATCGAGGGCTTGCCCTTGAACAGCCACTCGGCCGCCGTCCACGACAGGGCCGCTGCCGCCGTCGCCAACCAGGTGTTGATGAAGGGCAGCGCCGAAGTGCTCGCCTGCAGAGCCGAGCCGGCATTGAAGCCGAACCAGCCGAACCACAACAGCGAAGCGCCGATCATGGTCATGGTGGTGCTGTGCGGAGCCATCGACTCCCGACCGAGACCGACACGCTTGCCGATCACGAAGGCGCCCACCAGACCGGCGATGGCCGAATTGATGTGGACCACCGTACCGCCAGCGAAATCGAGAGCCCCTTTCTGGAAGAGGAAGCCCGCCGTCGCATTCGCGGCATCGGCTGCCTTGGCGTCCGTGTAAGCGTCGGGCCCCTGCCAGAACCAGACCATGTGCGCGATCGGCAGATAGGCGAAGGTGAACCAGATCACGACAAAGACGAGCAGACCGGCGAATTTGACGCGCTCAGCCAGCGCCCCGACGATGAGGCAGCAGGTGATCGCGGCGAAGGCCCCCTGGAAAACGACATAGATGAGCTCATGAATCCCCACCCCCTTGCTGAAAGTCGCAGCGATGGTGTCCGGGGTAATGCCTCTCATAAAGACATTGTCGAGACTCCCAAAATAGGGACTCAAGGTCGCATTATGTCCTGCGGTAAAGGCGATGCTATAGCCGTAGACGACCCACAGCACGCTGATCAGGGAGAAGATGAAGAAGACCTGCATCAAAACCGAGAGCATGTTCTTCTTACGCACCAGACCACCGTAGAACAGGGCCAGTCCCGGAATGGACATGAGGATGACGAAAGCCGAGCTGATGATCATGTAGGCATCATCACCGGTATCGACTTTGTCCGTCGGTGCCGTAGCGGCGGAGCTGGCCGCCGTACCCGCCGTACCCGCCGTACCCGCCGCACTGGCCGCAGCCGGAGCTGCGGGAGCGGGAGCAGCAGCGCTCGGCGCCGGCGCCGCGACAGCCGTAGCGGCAGGCGCCGCCGTAGCGGCCGGAGCGTTGTCCGACCAGGCGGGAGTCGACGCCAGCAGCGCCCCCCCCAGACTCAGAGCCATAAGCAGATTTTTCACGTTGACCTCCAGTTTTTAGCGAAAAAATGCACGTCAAACGGCATCGTTGCCGGTTTCACCGGTACGGATGCGCACTGCCTGCTCGAGGCTGGTGACGAAGATCTTGCCGTCGCCGATCTTGCCGGTATTGGCCGCCTTGGCGATGGCCTCAATGACGCGATCGAGCATGTCGTCGACGATGACGGCCTCGATCTTCATCTTGGGTAAGAAATCGACGACGTATTCGGCGCCACGATAGAGCTCGGTATGCCCCTTCTGTCGGCCAAAACCCTTGACCTCGGTGACGGTGATGCCCTGCACGCCGATGTCCGACAAGGCTTCACGAACATCATCGAGTTTGAATGGCTTGACGATTGCGGTGACCATTTTCATAGCACGACTCCTTGACTGGGGCGGCCGTCAGGCCGCCGAGAGACCTCAGAACTTGTACAGAGCGTCGAGCGCGTAATACTGCTCGGTGTCGGTCAGACTGCTACCCTTGTTGAATGCCGCCATCGGCGCCTTGTCCTCGCGCGCTTCGGCGCGCACCAACAGGGCCGGAGTGACGCTGTAGCCGACCGTGAGCGTCGCCGATCGCGTGTTACCGACGCCGTAGCCCAGCTTGTAGCCGTTCTTGTCGTCAAAGGATTCGAGGCGCACGGTGCCCTGCCAGATCGGCGTAAAGACGTAGTTGGCGTAGAAGTCGATCGCCGACCAGCTGGCGTCACTGCCATCGGCGAAGGCATGCTTCTGGGTCGCATCGTCGGCGTTCAGGACGAGGCTCAAGGCGGTCGTCGGTTTTACCGTGATGACGCTATCGACCAAGTCGAGCAAGCCGGGGCCGGCATTGATCGCCTTGCTCGGCATGACCGTCCCCAGGGGCGCCGTCGGCAGGTTCTGTCCCCAATAGCTGGCTCCCGTCCAGCTCACCAGGGTCGTCGGATTGAAGGCAAAACCGAGCTCCGTGGTCTTGGCTTTGACCTTGGCCTGCTGCTGATCCCAGCCATTGTCCTCGCCGAGGATGACCGAGAAGGTCGAGCTCGGCGCCACCGTCATACGCACGCCGGTGTGCGTGAAGGGGATGGCATTGAGGAAGGCTATCGAGTGCGACACGTTGTAGTTGGTGGTCGAGTTGATCGTCTCAGCTCCCGCCAGGGTGACGAACTTACCCGCCATGACGCTGTAGATGCCGTGCGCGTACTGCAAAAAGCCCTGCGTCAGATCGAAGGAATTGCTGGCGCTGCCGGTGGCATAGGGATAGGACTTGATGTAATCGGCATCACTGCCGGTGGTGATGTTGACCAGTCCACCCACCCCTTCCGCCGGCAACTTCGACAGCTGCAAAGCTGCCTGCTTGAGCGAGAAGGTATTGGGATTGTTGTCGAAGTAGTTGAGGGTCGAAGGGTTCGACAAATCATAGTGGGTGTAGGCGGCCTCGATATAGCCCTGTTCGGTGATACCCGAAGCACTGAGCAGCTGATCGAGCGTGGGACCGGTCGGTGCCGCCGTATCGGCGTAAGCCGAGCCTGCTGCCAGAACACTCATCCCGATACGGAGGGTCACTGCGAGCTTCTTCATCATCTTTTTCACTTCCCTTGGGTTAAGAAAAATTACTGCCTGGTTACATCGTGTCTTAAAGCACGCATCGTGCCACATTAAATTAAATATTTAAAATCAATTAGATGCGAGCAAATGCCGGGGCTTGCATGACATACCACAGTGTTTTTTGCACCATCCCATCGCATGCCGGATGATCATATGCACTTTTTCAGTGCAGTCAGCCTTGCCCATCTGCACCAAAACCCGGCAGCGGGCGATGATTCCCGATAGCGCTGCATTTGCTATCCTGTAGCGTCCCCGCCAGCCGAGTCCGCCATGATCGTCCGACCCCGCCCCCAGCCGTGGCAACTGCTGACCATCGTGCGCGGCAGCATCATCCCCAAGATCGCACCCCGGGTACTCGCCATCACCACGCTGTCCTGTCTGGTCGTCGTGTTCCACCACGCCGGCCTAGTCTCAGGCATCCATACCGGCACGGCGCCCTTTTCTATTCTCGCCATGGCTCTTTCGGTCTTCCTGGGTTTTCGCAACAACGCCTGCTACGAGCGCTGGTGGGAGGGACGCAAGCAATGGGGGGAACTGATTCTGCAGAGTCGTGCTTTCGCGCGTGAGTGCCTGGCTGTACTGCCCGCCGACACCGCTGCCACGAACGTGCGCGCCACCATCGGGTATGCCCATGCGCTGGCTGCCCGCCTGCGCGGCCAGCAGGACTGCGACGCGGCGGTAGTCTGGCTGGAGCCGGTCGAGCTGGCAAGGCGCGACAATCTTCCCGACGCCATCTTGCATGCGATCAACCAGAACATCGCCGAAAGCCGACACCAGGGTGTCATCGGTGACGTCATCTATCAGGGCCTCATGCTGCACCTGCACGCACTGACCGCCGTACAGGCCGCCTGCGAGCGCATCCGCAACACCCCGCTGCCCTTTGCCTACTCCCTGCTATTGCACCGCACCGCCTGGCTGTTCTGCCTGCTCTTGCCGTTCGGCCTGGTGAGTTCGCTGGGACTGATGACACCCGTCGTCGTCAGCATCATCGCCTACACCTTCTTCGGCCTGGACGAATTGGGTGACGAACTGGAAGAGCCCTTCGGCCTCGCTGCCAATGACCTGCCGCTGTCGGCCATGGTGCGCCTGATCGAGATCGATCTGTTGAGCGCGCTGGGAGAGCAGGATCTGCCGCCATCTTTGCTGCCCGTGGATTTCGTACTGCTGTAGCAGGACCACGCCACCACTTTTGTCTCACGATCATGCCCTGACCATTGACCGTGAACGTCAGCAACCAGCGCAGCCTGCTTGGCCCAGCCGGTCAGTTGCTGCGCGGCGATCACACCATCTTCTTGAGTTTGAGAATGGCGGCACCGACAGCCTTGGAGGCGGTGTTGTACGGCGTACCGAAGTTGAGTGCTTTTTCCGCCTCGGCATACTGGCGCGCATTGATCAGCTGCGCGACTTTGCCCGCCTCAGCATGAAGTTCCTTGTACTTGGCGATGAGGTCTGAACCCCGGCTTGGCACCATGCAGCGACTTTCCCTTGCCATGCTTGGCAATCGCCGCGTCGAGATTCATTCAATACCCCCTCTTGTGAAATGGGGTCGCCACGTACGGTCGGAACAAGCGTACGCCACCAGCCTAGTCGAGGCAGGCGTCGCGGCAAGACGCGGATGAGAAGAGCGCTGACCGCGCACAGGACAGGAAGGGCGGGTCTTGTTACACTAGCGGCCTCGCCCTGGGAGCTGGCCATGATGATGGAATCGGTGCTGTCGCGTTTTTCCGAGCAACTCGACTTTCTCTTGCCACCCGGCATGCGCAATCTGCGCAGCGACATCGAAGTCCTGCTCAAAGCCACTCTGCAGGAGGCTCTCGGCGGCCTCGACATGGTCACCCGCGATGACTTCAACGCCGCCAGCGGCCTCGCCGAGACCCTGAAAAGACGGGTTGCCGAACTGGAAGGACGCCTGAAGAGCGCCGAAGCGAGTCTGCGTCAGATCGAAGAGCGCACCGCGCGCTGAACGTCAGTGTGAAGCCGGACCACGGCCGGGGCGGCGAATGAGGTCACCGAGCCCCATCTCCTCGAGCTCATACTCGACCAGAGAGCGGATGACGGCACCGCTGTCGACGCTGAGCACGCGCTCGAGAAGAGCGCGAGCACGCGCCAGCGGCATCTCGCAGATCAGCTTTTTGATACGCAGGAGATTGCTCGAACTCATCGACAGCGAGTCGAAGCCCATGGCCAACAGCAGGGTCGCCGTACACGGATCGCCGGCCATCTCGCCGCAGATACCGACCGGCTTGCCGACGGCGTGCACCTGATCGACGAGGAGCTTGAGGCTGCGCAAGATGGCTGGATGATAGGGATTGTAGATGTCGGCGACGCGCGGATTGTTGCGATCGACGGCGAGCAGATACTGCGTCAGGTCGTTCGACCCAACCGAGACAAAATCGACCAGCTGCGCCATGTCGATGATCTGCAACATCGCCGCCGGCACCTCGACCATGATGCCAATGCGCGGATACGGCAAGGACTCCTTCAACTCCTCCTCGACCTCGAGCAGGGCGCGGTGGATGAGATGTTGCGCCTCCTCGATCTCGAACACCGACGACACCATGGGTAACATGATCTGCAGATTGTTGAGGCCCAGGGAGGCCTTGAGCATGGCGCGCACCTGCACCATGAACAGCTCGGGATGATCGAGTGTGACGCGGATGCCGCGCCAGCCGAGAGCGGGGTTGTCCTCCTCGATGGGAAAATACGGTAAATCCTTGTCACCACCGATGTCGAGGGTGCGCATGATCACCGGACGCGGCGCGAAGGATTCGAGCTGATAGCGATAGATGGCGCACTGCTCCTCTTCCGAGGGAAAGCGCTCGCGCATCATGAAGGGGATCTCGGAACGATACAGGCCGACGCCCTCGGCGCCGCGATCCTTGGAGCGCGCGACATCGACCATGAGGCCGGTGTTGACGTAGATGTTCAGGCGATGTCCATCCGGCGTCTGCGCCGGCAGATCGCAATAAGCCTCGAGACCGGCGGAGTACTGCTTTTCGTCGCGGATGATGTCCTTATAGCGCTTGCGCAGCTGCTTGTTGGGGTTGATGTAGAGACGCCCCTGGTAACCGTCGACCACCACCTCGGTGTCGTCGAGCGAGGTCACCGGCAGCTCGCTCACCCCGACCACCGTCGGGATGCCGAGGGCGCGGGCGACGATGGCCATATGGGCATTGCTCGACCCCTGCACCGTGCAGATGCCGGCGATCTTCTCGAGCGGCTGTTCGACCAGCACCGAGGTCGGAATCTCCTCGCCGACCAGGATGGTGTTGTCCTGGACGGCCAGTTCGCGCACGTTATGCTGTTTTTGCAGCTGCGCCAGGATGCGCAGACCGAGATCCTTGATGTCGGCCATGCGCTCGCGCAGATAGGGATCATCCATGGTCTTGAAAGCCTGCACGTGCTCCTTGATGACCTCGCGCAGCGCCCCCTGCGCCCAGTTGCCGGCACGGATGCGAGCGATGATCTCGCCGATCAGACCCTGATCGTCGAGCATGCGCAGATAGACCTCGAACAGCGCCCTCTCCTCGGCCATCAGGCTCGACGCCATCTTGCGATCGAGCTCCTGAATCGAGACGCGCACCGCCGCCAGCGCCGTCTGAAAACGCTCGACCTCCTGCCCGATGTCCTCGCACAGGCGATCCGGGATCGAGTCGAGATCGGCCGGCGGATAGATGATCAAAACGCGACCGAGGGCCACACCGGGAGCCCCCGGCACGCCCTTGAAAACGGAAACGGCGCTGGCCTTGTTGCCGCGCAGGGTGTCGAGGCCGCCGACGACTTTGGCGTGCGCGACGACGCCGGACAACTGCGCCGAGACAGTGACCAGAAAAGCCTCCTCGGCGGCGTCGAAACGGCGCTTGTCCTGCTGCTGCACGACGAGCACACCGAGGATCTTGCGCCGATGCATGATCGGCACGCCGAGAAAGGAGTTGTAGCGCTCTTCGCCCGTCTCCGGCAGGTAACGAAATTTCGGATGCGAGGCGGCGTCGTCGAGATTGAGCGGTTCTTCGCGTAGACCGACCTGCCCGACCAGCCCTTCCGTCAGTCCGAGGCTGACATGGCCGATGGCCTCGGTGTTGAGACCCTCCGTCGCCATCAGCACATAGCGATTGCTCGTTTCATCGAGCAGATAGATGGAGCAGACCTCGGTACCCATGCTGCTACGCACGCTGGAGACGAGAATGTCGAGCGCTGACTGCAAATTCGGCGCCGAATTGACATCCTGTACGATGCGTCGCAAAACATCGAGCATGCCTCAGCTCCCTACGGCGACCGGCAGGCGCATGACCAGTTCCTTGAGCGCCTTGCGATAGACCTCGCGTTTAAAACTCACCACCTGCATCAAAGGATACCAGTAACTGACCCAGCGCCATTGATCGAACTCAGCCGGTTGCATGCGATCGAGACGGATGTCCTCCTCGTACCCGAGCAACTGCAGAAGAAACCACTTCTGCTTCTGGCCGATGCAGCGCGGCTGACGATCCTGGCGCACATAACGCTGCGGCAGGCGATAACGCAACCAGCCACGCGTCTGCGCCAGCACCTTGACCTGCGGCGAGCGCAGACCGACCTCTTCCTCAAGCTCACGAAACATCGCCTGCTCAGGGGTCTCTGCCTCGGCGATACCGCCCTGCGGGAACTGCCACGCCTCATGGCCCGACCGCCGCGCCCAGAGCACTTCTCCCTGGGCATTGGCGACGATGATCCCGACATTGGGCCTGTATCCATCTGCATCGATCACAACGCTTCCACCCTCTTCCAAATTTCCAAACCATTGTTTCATAAATACGCTATGCCTGAACTTCGGGCAAGTCATTCGCCGCCATTGCTGCGATAATATTTATCTAAGTGTGATGCTTTCCCACAACTCTCCGAGGAGACTGCATGCTAGCCCTGTTCGATCTCGACAACACCCTCCTGCGTGGCGACTCCGATCACGCCTTCGGCGACTACCTAGCCGCGCACGGCGAAGTCGACGCGCACGCCCACCGCTTACGCAACGACGCCTTCTACGCCGACTATCAGCGCGGCGAGCTGGACATCCGCGCCTACAGCGAGTTCGTCCTCAGTACCCTGGTCGGGCGCAGTCGCGACGAGCTGGCGGCGCTGCAAACCCGCTACCTGCAGGAAGTCATCGAACCGATGATCCTGAGCGCCGGCGAGGAGCTGCTCGAGCAGCACCGGCAACGCGGCGACACCCTGGTCATCATCACCGCCACTAACAGCTTCATCACCGCCCCCATCGCCCGCCGCATGCGCGTCGATCATCTCCTCGCCACCGAGGGCGAAATCATCGACGGCGCCTATAGCGGCCGTATCAAGGGTATACCCTGTTATCGCGAAGGCAAGGTGCTGCGTTTGCAGCAATGGCTGAGTGAACAGGGGCACAGCGGTCATCCGAGCTGCTTTTATTCCGACTCGCACAACGACCTGCCCCTGCTCGAGTGGGTCGACGAGGCCATCGCCGTCGACCCGGACGCACGCTTAGCGGCGCAGGCGCAGCAACGCGGCTGGCGCCAGATCAGCCTGCGCTGAAGCTCAGTCGGCGAGCAGCACGCGCGCCGCGATCGCCTTCAGATACTCGGTTTCGGCGATAGCCGGATGGATGGGATGATCCTCCCCCTGATGGCCATGGTGCAGAATCTGCAGATGGCGGTCGATGTGGCGCGATGCGGCGCGCAGAATGTCGACCAGCTCGCTGCGCTCGAGATGCATGGAGCAGGAGCAGGAGATGAGCAGGCCATCGCGGCCGAGCAGGCGCATGGCCAGCTCGTTCAGCCGCCGGTAGGCGGCCAGGCCATTCTTGTGGTCCTTGCGCCGCTTGATGAAGGCCGGTGGATCGATGATGACGACGTCGAAGACCTCGCCGCGCTGACGCAGATCGGTGAGCGCGGCGAAGGCGTCGGCGCATAGGGTCGTCACCTTCTCTCCGACACCGAGCTGCTGCGCCTGCATCTGCAGCAGGTCGAGGGCCGGTTGCGAGGCATCGATGGCGAGCACTTCGCGCGCCCCGTGCCGTGCCGCCGCCAAGCTCCAGGCGCCGACGTAGGAGAAGACGTCGAGTACGCGCGCGCCAGCGATGCGCGGCATCAGCCACTGCCGTGTCGGGCGGTGATCATAGAACCAGCCGGTTTTCTGACCACGGCGCGGGTCGATGAGAAACTCGCAGCCGTTCTCCTGCACCGTGATGAACTCCGGCACTTCGCCCCAGGCGAGCTCGACATAGGCCGGCAGCCCCTCGGCGACACGACTGGAGGTATCGTTCTTGTACAAAACGCCGCGCGGCTGGATCAGATCGACGATGGCGGCGACGATCTCCTGGCGCAGATTCTCCATGCCCGCCAGATTGATCTGCAGCACGACGATATCACCGTAGCGATCGACGACCAGACCCGGCAAGAGGTCGCTGTCACCATAGACCCAGCGATACCAGGGGGCACTAAAGTGCCGGCTGCGCAACTCAAGGGCGCGGCGCAGGCGCGTGCGTAGCAGGGCGGCGTCCATCCCCTGATCGGCTTGACGACTGAACAGGCGGCCACAGATGAGGCTGTTCGGCTGCACGAAGGCGACGCCGAGCGCCTTGCCACCGTGGCTCTCGACCAACACCTGATCGCCGGCGCGCAAGCCCTGCAGCGGCGTCTGCGCGACGTCCACCTCATTGCTGTAGATCCACAAATGCCCCTGCGTCAGGCGTCGGTCTTCCTGGGCGCGCAGGCGCAGGCGCGGGAACAAGCTGGTCGGGGTCATCGTCATTGGGCCTCCTCGGGCCATTTTTCGGTCTACAATATTTGGCATCAGAGGACACCCACATGGATCACACGCTCAGCCTGGAAGATGTGCGCAAGGTGCTGCACGGCATCAGCATTCCGCCACAGCCGCAGATCCTCGTCGATCTGCAGATGGAGCAGATCATGCCCAACCCGGACCTGCGCCGCATCAGCCAGCTGATCAGTCAGGACCCGGGGCTGGCCGGCAGTGTCCTCAAGATCGTCAACTCCTCGGCCTTCGGTCTGAGAAATCACATCAGCTCGATTCCGCAAGCGGTGCAACTGCTCGGCCTGTCGACGCTGATCAACGTTCTCAACGGCATCAGCATCAAAAGCGAGATGAGCGATGACACCATCGTACAGCTCGGTCGCTTCTGGGACACCGCCATCGACATCGCCCGCGTCTGCGCCTGCCTCGCCAGCCAGCTCGGCCTGCGCAATCCCGACGAAGGCTACGCCCTCGGTCTTTTTCACAACTGCGGCATCCCTCTGCTCATGCGCCGCTTCACCAACTATCTCGAGGTCGTCGAGACGTCCTATGAGGCGCACGAACACCGCATCATCGACATCGAGAACCACGCGTTCAACACCAACCACGCCGTCGTCGGCTACTATGTCGCACGCTCCTGGCACCTGCCCACCCATCTCGGGGAAATCATCGCCGAGCACCATAACGTCGAATCCATCTTCATCGCCGACGAACCTTACGCGCATGACAAGAAACGTCTGCTCGCCGTCCTCAAGATCGCCGAGCACTTCTGCGGCAACCACCGTTTGCTCGGTCAGCAGGAGCAGGACTACGAGTGGGAGCGCATCGAGCTCCCACTCCTCAGTTATATGGGACTGAGCCAGGACCAGCTCGAGAACCTACGCGACGACCTCATCGACGCCGGTCAACTGAGCGGCTGACGCATACCATAGCGCAGATCCGGTTCCCGCGCTGCACGCACATCATCGAGACGGCGCACCGGCATGGTGTGCGGTGCCGTGCGTAGCAGTTCGGGATCGCGCTGTGCTTCTTCGCGGATGCGCACCATGGCTTCGACGAAGGCGTCGAGATCGGCCAGCGTCTCCGTCTCCGTCGGCTCGACCAGCAGACACTCCGGCACGAGCAGCGGAAAATAGGTGGTCGGCGCATGAAAACCGTAGTCGAGCAGACGCTTGGCCACGTCCATGGCGCTCACCCCCCAGGCCTTGGCTTCGCGCGCCAGGGTGATGATGAACTCATGCGAAGCGCGACGCTGCGGGTAGGCGAGTTCGAAGCCGGCCGCCTGCAGACGCTGCATCAGGTAGTTGGCATTGAGGGTCGAATACTCACCGACGCGATGCATGCCCTCGCAACCGAGAGCGCGTGCGTAGAAATAAGCGCGCAGGAGAACACCTGCATTGCCCATGAAGGCCGACAGGCGACCGATGCTCTGCGGCCGATCGCGGCGTCCGAGCCAACGGTAGCCGCCCGCCGTATCGCGATCGACGAGGGGAATGGGCAAAAAGGGCAGCAGCTTGCTGCCGACACCGACGGGACCGGCGCCAGGGCCGCCGCCGCCGTGTGGCGTGGCGAAGGTCTTGTGCAGATTCATGTGCAGGACGTCGAAGCCCATGTCGCCCGGACGCACCTTGCCGAGAATGGCGTTGAGATTGGCGCCGTCATAGTAGAGCAGCCCGCCAGCAGCGTGCACGATCTCAGCGATCTCAGCGATCTGGCGCTCGAAGACGCCGACGGTGGACGGGTTGGTCATCATCAGCCCGGCCGTCTGCGGCCCGAGGGCGGCGGCGAGATCCTGCAGATCGACGTCGCCATTGGCGAGGACGGCGATCTCACGCACGCGATAGCCACACATGACCGCCGTCGCCGGATTGGTGCCATGCGCCGCCGCCGGCACCAGCATCTCCTGACGCTGATGATCGCCGCGACTGGTGTGGTAGGCGCGGATCATCGCCACACCGGCGAACTCACCCTGCGCTCCGGCCGCCGGTGTCAGGCACACACCCTGCATGCCGGTCACCTCCTTGAGGATCTCCTGCAGCTCGTAAAAACAGCTGAGGACGCCCTGCGAATGGCTGGCCGGGGCCAGGGGATGACGCGCCAGAAATCCCGGCAGCATGGCGGCGGTGTGCGCCCCACGCGGGTTGTACTTCATGGTGCAGGAGCCGAGCGGATACATGTGCGTATCGATGGAGAAGTTCTGCCGCGACAGTTGGGTATAGTGTCTGACGACCTGCAGCTCCGAGACCTCGGGCAAAAGCGCCGGATGCTTACGCCGCAGATGCAGAGGAATGTCGGCGATGTCAGGCAGGTCCTGCGGTGCTTGCGCGAAAGCGCGCCGGCCGGGGGCCGAACGTTCAAAGATCAGGGTCATCGACGACACTCCTCGAGCGCTGCCGCCAGGCAGGTGACATAGGTGGCCAGATCTTCCGGCGTATGCTGCTCGGTCGTGCAGACGAGCATGGCGTGGCCCAGTTCGGGATAGTCTTCGGCCAGATCGACACCGCCGAGCACTCCACGCGCCGCCATGGCGGCGAGCACCGGCGCCGCCGCTGTCGGCAGGCGCAGGACTACTTCATGAAAATGCGGCGCCGCGTGCAGCGGCGTCACCGCCCAAGGCTGCAACTGCGTCAGCAAAGCGTTGAGACTGGCGTGGCAATGCGCGGCAACGCGGCGCAAGCCCTCAAAACCGAGGAGACTGAGGTGGATCGTCGCCGCGGTCATCGCCAGACCCTGGTTGGTGCAGATGTTGGAGGTCGCCTTGGCGCGCCGGATGTGTTGCTCGCGCGCCTGCAAGGTCAGGGCGAAACCGGGTTTGCCATCGAGATCGACGGTGCGACCGATGAGGCGCCCCGGCAACTGCCGGACCAGATCCATGCGACAGCAGATGAAGCCGCAATAGGGCCCACCGCTGGACAGGGGGATGCCAAAGACCTGGGCATCGCCGACACAAATGTCGGCGCCGCGCTCACCCCAGTCACCCGGAGGGCTGAGCAGGCTGAGGGCGAGCGGATTGACCTGGGCGATGACCCGCATGCCGGCGGCGTGCGCCCAATCGGTGAGGCGATCGACTTCATCGATGACGCCGAAGTAGTTGGGCTGCGCAATGACCAGGGCGGCTGCCGGCAGATCGCGGTGACGCTCGAGATCGGCCATGTCGACACGACCGTCGGCGTCGACGGCGAT
The DNA here is from genome assembly GCA_021851865.1 of Pseudomonadota bacterium. Lineage (GTDB taxonomy): Bacteria > Pseudomonadota > Gammaproteobacteria > Pseudomonadales > Moraxellaceae > JAJZHK01. The sequence continues at coordinate 38,395 of JAJZBU010000008.1, forward strand.
GTCGACGAGGGTGATGCCCTGCACACCGACGATGGCCGCCACCGCCTCGCGATAGAGGGGATGAACATTGCGCGGCATCAGGACCTGGCGCGTCCCACCGCGGCGCTGCACGCGGATGGCCATGAGCACCGCCTCGGCGAGACCGGAGCCGGCGTCATAAACGGAGGCGTTGCAGACGTCGAGACCGACCAGCTGCGCCAGCATCGACTGAAACTCATAGATGACCTGCAAGGTCCCCTGCGAGGCTTCCGCCTGATAGGGGGTGTAGGCGGTCATGAACTCACCCCGCCCCGCCAGCTCCCACACCGCCGCTGGAATGTGGTGATCATAAGCGCCAGCGCCGATGAAGCTCAGCGCCACCTCGTCCTGGCGGGCACAGTCGGCCATGTGGCGACGCACCTGCATCTCGCTCTCGCCGTGTGCTAACTGCAGCGGGCGGGCGAGCAGGGTGGCCGGGATCTCGTCGAAGAGAGCGCTGCGATCGGCGAGATCCAAGGTCTCGAGCATGCGGCGCTCATCGTCCGGGGTGTGGGGTATGAAGGGCATGGGGCGTGTCAGTCTCGTCTCAATGTTCGTCGGCGGCGCACTGTTCAAGGTACTCGGACGCCTGCAAAAGCTCGCGCAGCTCGGCCTTGTCGCTCAGGCGGATGCGGAACATCCAGCCGTCGTGGTAGGGATGGCCATTGATCAGCTCGGGGCTTTCATTCAGGTCTTCGTTGATGGCGATGACTTCACCGCTGACCGGCGTATAAATGTCGGAAGCGGCCTTGACCGACTCGACGACACCGGCCTCATCGCCGGCGTGCAAGACGTCGCCGACTTCCGGCAGCTCGACAAAAACGAGATCGCCGAGGGCGGCCTGGGCGTGATCGGTGATGCCGATGATGGCCTCATCGCCTTCGAGGCGCACCCACTCGTGGGTGGCGGCATAGTACAGCTCATTGGGGGTATGGCTCATGACGTCTCTCACTGCTCGATGAAAATTCAGTACCGTGCCTGGCCCTGGCGCACGAAAGGCGGCGGCACGACGCGCGCGCGCAAGCGGCGGCCGCGCACCTCCACCTCGACCGTCTCCGGTAGGGGCAAGGGCAGACGGGCAAGAGCGATGGAACGCTCCAAGGTCGGTGAAAAACTGCCGCTGGTCGTCTCGCCGCGGCGACCGTCGGGCAAGTGCACCGGCATGTGCGCGCGCAGCACGCCACGCTCCTCGAGCAACAGCCCAGTCAGGGCCTCGCCGAGGCCGGCCTGCTGTTGCGCCAGCAGCGCCGCGCGACCGATGAAGTCATGCTCGAAGCGCACCGTCCAGGCCATGTTCGAGGTCAGCGGCGTGTCCTGCTCGCCCATGTCGCTGCCGTAGAGATTCATCCCCGCTTCGAGACGCAGGGTATCGCGCGCCGCCAGACCACAGGCCTGCACGCCGGCTGCGACGAGGCGCGGCAGCAGACCCACCGCCTGCGCCGCCGGCAACATGATCTCGATGCCGTCCTCACCGGTATAACCGGTGCGGGCGATGAAGGCGTCGGCGTCGGCGACGACGTCGCCATGGAAAGGCGCGAGGTCGCGCAGCACCGGCGCCGCCGCCGGCAGAAGATCGGCGAGAATGGCGCGCGCCGCCGGCCCCTGGATCGCCAGCATGGCGAGATCGCGACGCTCGCGCACGCTCAGGGTGGGCAGATGCTGCTGCAGCCAGGCGATGTCCTTGTCATGGGTGGCGCTGTTGACGACGATGCGCCACAGATGCGGCGCCGTCGCCAGCGGCGCATAGACAATGACGTCATCGAGGATGCCGCCCTGCTCGTCGAGCATGGCCGTGTACATGGCCTGACCCGGCGCCAGCCGTTCGAGGTCATTGGCGAACAGGCGACGCAGCAGGGGCCGCGCCGTGGCATCGTCGATCTCGAGCCGGGTCATGTGCGACACGTCGAAGACGCCGGCATGACGGCGCACGGCATGATGCTCGTCGAGCACCGAGCTGTACTGCACCGGCATCTCCCAACCGGCGAAGGGAACCATACGCGCACCCAGCTGCAGATGGACTTCATAGAGCGGCGTGCGTTGATTCATGACGACGAACAACCCAAAAGGAAAGAAGCCCAGTATAACAAATTTGACGGCACCGCGGTCACGCCGGCTTCACGTTCCCAGCGCCTGACGACCGAGCCAGTGGCGCAAGCCGGCGTGACGGCTCAACCAAGCCAGTCCCGCGCCCTTGAGCAGCGCCCCGGTCGGCCCTTCCGGCGCGAACAGACCCTGTATCCACGGCATCGCCTGCTGCATGCGCTGATTCTCCGGTCGCCGCCGCCGTTCGTAACGGCGCAGACCGAGGGGATCGGCCAGGGACAGGCCGCGGTCGCGCAGACGCAAGAGCTCCTGCACCAGGACACGGACGTCGGCGAAGCCGAGGTTGAGTCCTTGACCGGCGAGGGGATGGATGACGTGCGCCGCGTCGCCGACGAGGACGGCACGCTCAGCGCAGTAGGTGCGGGCGTGCCGCGCCTGCAGGGGATAAAGAGCACGGGCGCTGACCGACAGCAAGCGGCCGTAGACGGCGGGCAGCTGCGGCGCCAAATGATCGATGAAGGCCGCCTCCGACAGCGCCAGGAGCGCCTCGGCCCGCGGTCGCGGCAACGACCAGACCAGATTGCTGCTCGGCCCGCCGGTCAGCGGCGACAACGGCAGCAAGGCAAGCGGATAGCCGCGCTCGAAGCGCTGCCACGCCTGCACCCGCGCATCGCCACTGTGCTGGACGCAGGCGACGAGGGCGGACTGGGCATAGTCGTGCTGCCACAGCTCGATGCCGAGTTGCTGGCGCAGGGGGGAGTGTGCGCCGTCGCAAGCGACGACGAGATCCGCCTGCAGGCGCGTTCCGTCGCTAAGATCGAGCCAGCGCTGGCCGGCGGCGATGCCGCTGGCGCTCAGTCGCTGCTCGTACTGCGGCAGCGCCAAAGCATCGACACAGTTCTGCAGCGCACACTGCAGAACGGCGTTCTCGACCAGTCGTCCGAGGCTGGCCACCCCCATCTGTTCGGCGTCGAAGAGCAACGGACTGCTGGCGTCGGCGTCCTCGACACGCACCTGGCGATAGTCGACGTGCCGCCACAGCGACCAGTCGAGCGGCAGTTCAGCGAGCACAGCGAGCGAAGCCTTCGTCAGCGCCACCGTGCGCAGATCGTGCACATCCGGCAGACGCCGCAAGGGCTGCGGCTCAACGAGGGCGACGGCGATGCCGGCCTGATGCAACAAGGCCGATAGGGCGAGGCCGACTGGACCGGCGCCGACGACGATGACCGCAAAAGAATTCACAAGGCCCCCATGCTCAGACGCGCCAGCAGGGTCTTGCTGCCCGGGGTCAGGTCGAACAAACTCATGCCGAGGCTGCGCAGATGACTGAGGAGCACATGATCGACGCCAAACAGGCGCACCAGGCGATCGGAAAAAGTGGTGATCATGGCCTGGTCGCGCTGCCGCCCCTGCTCGTAGAGGCGCAGACTCGCCACCTCACCAGGATCGGCGCCACGCTCGAGCTGAGCATGCACCGTGCGCGCCAAGGCGGCGGCGTCACGGACGCAGAGATTGAAACCCTGCCCGGCGACCGGATGCAAAAAATGCGCGGCATTGCCGAGCAGGACACGCCCCGCCTGCACCTGCTGGCGGGCGATGATGCGCTGCAAGGGATAGACGACAGGCGCGGTGCGCGCCCGCCAACGCCCCCAGGCCGGTCCTAAGCGCTGACCGAGCTGGCGCAGAAACTCGCCTTCCTGGGCGCGCTCGAGCTCGCGCGCACGCGCCGGCGACGCCGTCCAGATCAAGGCCCGTGAAGCGTCGACGCGCGGCAGCAAGGCGAGCACCTCGCCGTGACAAAAACGCTCGTAGGCACGATCGGCGTGCGCTTCGCTGCTCTCGACGTTGCAGACGACGGCGCACTGCGTGTAGTCAAAGGTGTCGCTCGCGACCTGCATGGCGGCGCGCAGACTAGAATGGGCGCCATCGGCGGCGACGAGCAGACGCGCCTGCAGCAGCAACTCACCTTGTGCATCTTGCGCCTGCACGCGTTGCATCCCGGCGGCCGTGTCGATCGACTGCACCCGGCATTCACTCAGCCAGTCGATGGCGGCGTCAGCCGCGCAAGCGCCGTAGAGCAGGCGCCCAAGCCAAGCATTTTCCATGACGAAACCGAGCGCCTCGACGCCCTCTTCCGCGGCATCGAGACGTACCCGCCCCCAACGCCCCTGCTCCGACACTTCGATATGGCCGATGGGATTGCTGTAGCGGCGGATCTCCGACCACAGACCGAGCTGCACGAAGGCTTGCGCCGTGCTGCGCGACAGGGCGGTCGAGCGACCATCGAAACTGGGCTGAAACCCCCCGTCGGCGCGCGGCGCGGCGGCGGCTTCGACGATAGCGATGCGCAGACCGGGGCGCTGCGCCAGCATCAGGGCGAGGGTGGCACCCACCATGCCGCCGCCGACGATGACGACGTCATACTCGGTCATCCTCATGCCTCACCTCGCATCCAGGCTTCGATCTCCTGCGCCTGCTTCGGCGCCGCCGCCGTCAGCACCTCGTGTCCCTGTCGCGTCACCAGGACGTCATCCTCGATGCGGATGCCGATGCCGCGCCAGCGCGCATCGACCGTGGCATCGGTGGCGATATAGAGGCCGGGCTCGACGGTGAGCACCATGCCCGGCTCAAGCTCGCGCCACTGTTCGGCGACCTTGTAGTCGCCGACGTCGTGCACGTCCATACCCAGCCAGTGGCCGGTGCGATGCATGTAATAAGGGCGATAGGCCTCGCTGGCGATGAGTTCGTCGACCTCGCCTTGCAGGAGACCGAGATCACGCAGGCCGGTGGTGAGACAGCGCACCGCCGCGTCGTGCGGATCATTCCAATGGGCGCCGGGACGGATCACCGCGATGGCCGCCTGCTGCGCCGCCAGGACGAGGTCGTAGAGGGCGCGTTGCGCCGGACTGAAGCGGCCATTGACCGGAAAAGTGCGGGTGATGTCGGCGGCGTAGTGATCGTATTCGGCACCGGCGTCGATGAGCACCAGATCCCCCTCCTGCAGACGCTCGCGGTTGTCGACGTAGTGCAGGATGCAGGCGTTGGCGCCACCGCCGACGATGCTGTTGTAGGCGGCAGCGGCGCAGCCCTGGCTGAGAAACTCGTGCATGATCTCGGCCTCGAGCTCATACTCGAAGCGACCGGGACGGCAGGCGCGCATGGCGCGTCGGTGCGCCTGCGCCGAGATGGCGGCGGCCTTGCGCATGAGCTTGAGCTCTTCGTTCGACTTGAACAGGCGCAGATCATGCAGCAGATGGTCGAGCATGAGAAACTCACCCGGCGCGTGCACCCCGGCGCGCGCGCGCGCGCGCAGATCCTGCACTGCGTCGAGGAGGCGGCGATCGAAACCCGGCCGCGCCCCCATATTGCAGTAGACCTTGGCACAGCCTTGCAGTAGCTGCGGCAGACGCTGATCGAGTTCATCGATGAGAAAGGCCTCGTCGACCGCGTACTCCGCCATCACCCCCTGCGGCCCGCTGCGCCGTCCGTTCCAGATCTCCAGGGTCTTGTCGCGCGGTCGGCAGAACATGACGAACTCACCCTGCGGTCGCCCCGGGATCAGACAGATCACCGCTTCCGGCTCGGTAAAGCCGCTGAGATAGTGAAAATCACTGTCCTGGCGATAGCGGAACTCGCTGTCGCGATTGCGCAGAGCCTGCTCGGCGGCAGGCAGCACGGCGATGCTGCCCTCCCCCATCATGTTCATCAGAGCGCGACGATGACGGGCGAACTCCTCCGGCGGCAGGGCGCTCAACATGCGTCATCCTCCACCGCGTCCGTTGGCGTCCGTTCCTGATCGGGCAGAAACGTGGTGAAGATCATGATCGCCGCCAGACGCAGATACTCGACCAAGTGCATGAGGTCGACTTCGTCCTGCTCGCTCAATTCGGCGGTGTCGACACGCGCGATCTCGGCGATGTCCGCCAGAGCCTGGTGGACGTCTTCACCGATGCGACTCTCGTCGATCTTGCGCAAAGCGGTACCGAAGCCAAAAAGAAATCCGTTGCACCACGCCCCCAGCCCCTCAACGCGGGCGCGCATGGGCGCGTCGTCATCAGGCAGGCAGAGGGTGAAGGTGTAATCGTCATCGGCGAGACTGAGACGCAAGGCCGCGTTATAGCTCCACAGGCTGCCGGCCCAGTCTTCATCGAGGGGCTCGCTGAACTCGAGATGCGCTTCGAGAATCTTGCTCAGGGTCGGACGCGTCAGACGCGCGCCACCTGCCAGCAGGCCACAAAGCAAACCCTGCAATTCACTCGGCGTACAGAGACTGCGCGCCTGCTGCAGGGCGTGCGCGAGCTCATCGTAATCGGGAAGATGGGCGGGGGCGTGGTGCATGAAGGCCTGCTATTTGACCAGACGATGAGGGCGATCTTAATATACCCCTTATCGTAGGCCTGCGCGACCCCTCCCCCGATGACCACGGATCTCAGTTCTTTTGAACAACGCATCGACCGCCTGCTGCAGGCGCTCATCCAGCTCGATGCCGAAAATCGCCGCCTGCGCCAGCAGGAGCGCGACCAGAACGAGGAGATACGCGAGCTCAAGCGCAAGAACGAACTCGCCAAAGCCAAGGTCGAAGCGATCATCCTGCGCTTGCGCGCGCTCGAGAATCAGGAAGACCTGCATGAGTGACCACAGCACGATCGAAGTGCAACTGCTCGACAAGCCCTACCGCATCAGTTGCCCCCCGGGCGAACAGGAAGTCCTGCGCGTCTCGGCCAGCTACGTCGACAAGAAGATGCGCGAAGTGCGCGGTCAGGGGCGCATTCTCGGCCTCGAGCGCATCGCCGTCATCGTCGCCCTCAATCTCAGCCGCGAACTCCTCGCCCTGCAGGCGACGCAGCGCCCCACCCTGCCCGAGGACGGCCTCGAGCGCCTGATCGCACGCATGGACCAGGCCCTCGCCGCCATCCAGACACCGCCGGCCTGATCTGCGCCGGCGCGCCTCAGAACGTCGCGTTCCACTGCAGGCCTAAGGCCAAAGCGCTGCTGTCGACACGACCGCCGAGCTGACCTTGCGAACTGCCGGTGCCGCTGAGCGCCGAGGGGTTGCCGGGAATGTCGGGCTGCGTCGCATTGTCATAGGTGCGGTAGAGCGAGCGGCTGTCGATTTTCCAGTAGCTGACCGCCAGATCGATGCTGTTGCTGGCATTGATGGCATAGGTGGCGCCAAAGGAAAACCACTGCCGATTGTTGTCCGGCATGGTCGGAAAAACACCCGGATTGGCGCCGGTGGGCGACTGATCAAACATATAGCCGGTGCGCAGCTGCCATGCCGTACTGAGCTGATAGCTAAGACCGACGGAGGCCTTCCAGGTGTTCTTCCAGGGCAGACTGATCGAGGTGTTGGCGATCGGCAAGGCGAGGATATTGAGATCCTGCAAGCGGTCATGACGCGTCCAGGTGGTGTCGGCCATCACCGCCCAGCGTTCGTTCAACCGATGCCAACCATTGAGTGAGACCGACTCCGGCGTGACGACATTGACCTGCGCCGGCGCCGAGGTCGGCGCCGCATGCACGAGAGCGGCGGGCAGCCCCTGCATGATCAGATTCGACTGCAGCCCGGTGGTATTCCCCAAAGTCTCCCGCGCATGCAGGTTTTCACGGACGGCGGAACGATAGGCGAGACCGACGCGGGTGTCGTCGTTGAAGCTGTGCAAAAACCCGAGGTTGTAGCCATAGCCCCAGTTGCTGCCGTGGATGTTGGCGTAGGGATCCATGGCCCCCTGGGCGTCAGCGGCGCTGACCGCAGGAGCGAGACTGGGTGACAGGCCATAGGCGTAGGACGGTCCATAGATGCTGCGCGTCAGCGCCCCGAACATGTATTGCGCGTCGAGGCCGATACCGACGCTGTTTTGGTCATTCAGGCGTATCGACAACGACGGATTGATGGTCGTGGTCTCGAGGCTCGTCTCGGTGCCATAGAAGCGGCCGACAAAGTTGCTGTCATAGGCGAGCTTGGCGGCGAAGGGCACGAAGATACCAAGACCGACGCTGTAGCGATCGTTGATCTCGTGCGTCAAATAGGCATGCGGCACCACCGTGGTCGAAATCGGCGTACCGCCACTGTCACCCTGGATGGGCACGAACTGGCCACCGACATTGGCCGTGGCCTGGCCCTGCGGATGAAAAGAGACACTGGGCAGAATGACGTCGAGGACCTGGGTGAAATGGTTGCCGTGCAACAGGCTCATGCCGGCTGGATTGAAATAGATGGTACTGGCGTCGCTGGCCTCGGCACCGCTGGCGTTGGCGACACTCTCGGCGGAGGCGCTCTGTGTACCGAAGTTGTAGCCCGAGGCAAAACCGAGGCTGGGCAGACAAGCGTAGAAAAGGGCGAGCGACCATGCTCCATATGTCCTGTCGATCATGGCGAAGGATCCTGATTGGGGGGTCTTATAGGGAGGGCAAGTCTAGCCCTGAAAAGCCCCTCTGTCAGCTTTTATCGGTCAGCACCGCCACCCCTCATGACGCCGGAAGGACCAGCGCTGCAGGTCACTGAAGAGATGATCGAGACCCTGGTCCCAAGGCTCCTGTGGCAGGGCGTCGACATATTGGCCGGCGTGGGCCAGACCGATCAGGAGGGGGCGGCGCGGGCGGCGGGCGAGATCAGCGAGAGCGCGATCATAGTGGCCACCACCACGACCGAGGCGGCGTCCATGATGATCAAAAGCGACCAGCGGCAGACAGATGGCGTCGAGGGTCCACAGTCGGCGCGGCAGACCGCGCGGCGGCTGCCAAAGGCCGAGGTGATGCCGGATCAGGCGCCGGCCATGCCGCCGAAAGAGCAGGCCGGTAGGTGTCAGACAAGGTAGATAAAGACGCGCCGGCAGAGCGCGCAGGAGAGGCTGTGGATCGATCTCTCCGTCGCTCGGCAGATAGGCTGCGACATGGCGCAGGCGCTTCAGCACCTGACGATGGCGCGCCAGACGACGCGCCGCCGCCACCTGCTGCTGGCGCGTCAACCGCCGCCGCCAAGCACGCAAGCGACGACGCAAGAGTCTTTTGGCCTCAGCCTCGGTGGACATCGAGTTCTCCGGGATGCCGCTATCGGTCGTGACCCTTGAACCCACAGGTTCAAGGTGGGATGCGCCGAGCACCGTCAGGCTTTCCGACCAGCGGACATGCTCACGGGTGCAACGTAGGCATCCCTAGGACAACAAACATCGGCTCAGGGGACGTGACCGATTGGCGCGCATCCCAGAGAACGATTTGAGTATACACCATCTCGCCAGCACTACCGCCAACGACACCCCCACCTCAGACAGATGCCGACAGATGGCCACGCAGGGCGGTGAGCACCGGCTGCGTCTGCGGACGCCGCCCCCACCACAGGGCGTAGGCTTCCGCCGCCTGCTCCACCAGCATGCCGAGGCCGTCGCTGCAACGCTGCGCTCCTTGCGCCTGGCACCAGGCGAGAAAGGGCGTGGCGGCTGCGCCATAGACCATGTCGTAGCAGGCCGTCGTCGGCGCCAGAGCGGCGGCCGGCAGCGCTGCCACTTCACCGTGCAGACTCGCCGCCGTGGCATTGATGACGAGATCGTAGGCAGTGTCGATTTCGCTCAACGCCAGCGCCCGCAGGGGGCCGAGGTGGTGCATGTCGTGAACGAGGTCGACAGCGCGCTGCGCGCTGCGGTTGCAGATGTCGAGGCTGGCGACACCCGCCGCCAGCAGCGGCTGCACGACGGCGCGGGCAGCGCCACCGGCACCGACGAGGAGAACGCGCGCCGCCGGCGGCAGAAAACCCTGGCGTTGCAGATCGGCGCACAGACCGGCGCCGTCAGTGGTATCGCCGTGCAGACGTCCCTGCGCGTCCTGCCACAGGGTATTCACCGAGCCTGCGCACTCGGCGCGGGCACTGCGCTGCGTCGCTAGGCGATAGGCGGCTTCCTTGTGCGGCACGGTGATGTTGAGGCCACTGCCCGCTGCCGCAAAAAAGGCCTGCACCGCACCGACGAAATCGGCGGCGACGACGTCCTGGCGCCGATAGTCGAGCGCATCGCCGAACTGCGCCGCGAACAGATCATGAATGTGCGGCGAGAGGCTGTGCGCGATGGGATGACCGAAGACGGCAAACTGACGGTTCATACCGACACCTCCGCCAGCCAGTCGCGCGGGCGCAGGAAGTCCTGGCTGAGGCGCGCCTCAGCGCTGCCCGCCACCGGCTGCCAGTCATAGCGCCAATGCACTTCATTGGGCAAAGACATGAGGATAGCCTCGGTGCGCCCGCCCGACTGCAGGCCGAAGAGGGTGCCGCGGTCGTAGACCAGATTGAACTCGACGTAGCGACCGCGCCGGTACAACTGAAAAGCGCGTTGCTCGGCGCTATAGGGCTGCGTGTGGCGACGCTCGAGCAGAGGCAGATAGGCGTGCCGATAGGCGTCGCCGACGGCCTGCAGAAGAGCGAAACAACGGGCGAACCCGAAGGCATTGAAGTCATCGAAGAAAATACCACCGATACCGCGCGTCTCCTGCCGATGCGGCAGATAGAAATAACGATCGCAGGCTTGCTTCCACGCCGGATAGAGATCCTCGCCGAAAGGCGCCAGAGCGTCGTGGGCGACACGATGCCAGTGACGACAATCTTCCTCGTAGCCGTAGTAGGGCGTAAGATCGAAGCCGCCGCCGAACCACCACACCGGCGCGGCGCCGTCCTGCTCGGCGACAAAGAAGCGCACATTCATGTGCGAGGTCGGCGCATGCGGATTGCGCGGATGCATGACCAAAGAGACGCCGAGAGCGCGCCAGCGACGGCCGGCCAACTCCGGACGATGCGCACTCGCCGCTGGCGGCAGGGCGGCGCCCGCCACCTCAGAAAAGTTGACCCCGCCCTTTTCGATCACGGCGCCGTCCTCGAGCACGCGCGTACGACCACCACCGCCTTCCGGGCGACGCCAGAAGTCTTCACGAAAGCTGCCGCCATCGCAGGTGGACAGGGCCTGACAAAGACGATCCTGCAGGGCGAGCAGATAGTCGCGCACCGCCGCGACGTCGAATTCTTGCGAGTCCATGCGATCTCCCGGGATGAGGCTGGCGACTCTAGCACAGGCGCCGGACTAGCGCACGACGGCACCGCTGGCGAGGACACGGATCGGCGTCGCGCCGCGCAAGCCGCCGAGCGCTCCCGGCAGGAGCAGATCGACGCGTCGCCGCAACTGTCGCCGCACCTGCAAGGCAGTACGCGCCGCCGGGCGTCCGGACAGGTTGGCGCTGGTGGAGACGATGAGATCGCCGAAAGCCAGACTCAGCTCGCGCACCAGGGGATGGGCGCTGACACGGAAGGCCTGCTGCGCGTGCTGGCCGCTCAACCAGCGTGGGTGCTGTTTCGGTACCGGCAGAATGAAGGTCACCGGCCCCGGCCAAGTCTGCTGCAGCTGCTGCTGCTCGCTGATGCCGAGCGGCGCCGCCCAGGCGAGAACCTGATCGAGGCTGCCGCCGATCAAGATCAGGCCCTTGCGCCAGCTACGCTCCTTGATCGCGAGCAGACGGCGCACGGCGTCTTCATTGCGTGGATCGCAGCCGAGCCCCCAGACGCCCTCGGTTGGGTAGGCGATGATGTCACCACGACGCAGACAGGCACAGGCATGGCGTAAGCGCCAAGCGGGCAGATGACGCTCAGTCATCGCCCGATTGCGGTACTTCGGTATCGTCACCGACGATGATCGGCCGATGCGCCTTCAGGATGAGCAGATAGCTGACCGTCGGAAAGGTGCGAAAGGCCATGGCCAGCCCCTCATACTCGCGCGGCAGACGCAGCAACTGGCTGCTGTGCGTGTCCTCGACGATCGATCCATGGCGGTAGAGCGAGAAGACGTGTCCTTGACGCACTCCGTCACGCTCACCGCGGTTGATGACGATGACGCTGTACTTGCCGCCGTGATCGACGCCGCCGAGGATGCGCAGGACGCGCCCGGGCTTGACCCCTTGCGAGCTGGCCGGCGAGAACACCGCCGTGACCACCTGCTGCGGCAAGGCGAGCAGGCGGTCGTCATCGCGCACGACCTCTTTCATGCTGAGGATCTTGGCGCGGGTGACGTCCTTCTCCTTGGCACCGAGCTCGACGCGGCCGACGAAGTCGGCCTGCACACCGAGGCGCTCGCCGGTGTCGGGATCGACGAAGACGCCGCCCGGATGGTAAAGGGCGTAGCCGGTCTCACTGGCCGATGCCTGACCACGCAGAAAGACCTCGTCACCGGTCCCCGACAGCAGTCGCTGATCGGCGCCGGCGAGGACGTAGGGAGCGTCGCGCAAGTCCTCGCTGCTGACCACCCGACCTTCATTGAGGTAGGGCAGGATAGCGCGCAACGGGATGGTCGGAATGACGGTGCTGTTGTCGAGATCCTGAATCTGTGGCTCAAGGCGTATCGTCCCTGCATCCTGCGCCAAGTTCGCCGGTGTCGCCTGTAGGCGATGCAGGACACCAGCACAGCCATCGCCAGCGTCCACCGCCAGCACTTTGCCGGTGTCGATGCTGCACAGAAGGATGACGTTGCCCGGATAGATCAGATGCGGATTGTGAATGGCGGGATTGGCCTGCCACACCGCCGGCCAAGCCCAGGGGTCACGCAGAAAACGCGCCGCGATACCCCACAGGGTGTCGCCTTTGACCACGGTGTAGTGCTGTGGCGCGTCGGCGCGTATCTCATCGGCCAAGGCGGCGGGAGCCAGAACAGCGGCCAACAGAGCGGCCAGCGCGATCTTCTTTTTCATCAAAGCCCATCCTTAGCGCTTGCGCACGGGAGCGGTAATTTTTTAGACTTTTACAGCAAACTCATTGTCTTAGCAAGACATTCTGCGCCTGACCTTCGCTCCGCCTTGATCAGGCCGGGGATTCCTGCTACCAGACGCTCATGTCCAATCCATAGCTCCCACTCTTTTCAAGGCCTGCGGGGATGTTGGTGACGGCCACGGTCTTCTTGATACGGTCGTCTTACAGCCTTCGACCCACCCGTTTTTGCGCGAGGGGCTCCATCCAATTTTATGATTGGATGGAGGGGGATAGCGCCCGATCCACCCAAGTTACCGTGAAAATCACGAAAAGTCGGAACAATAATATATGTACGCCTCGTAATTGGCATGAAAATACGAACAATCTCGTGTCGATGTTGCGTTTTTCATGCTCAGGGACGTCGGCCTGCCTTCATGGCAGTTAAGGGCATGCCGACATCCCTGCCCAACCCCGGAAAAGCACGGGTCTATGGAATCGACCGTGGTTTACGCACCTACGGACAAAGCCGAACCCACCCGGCAAATATGGCCGCAGAACATGAACTTCTCTATACTATAGAGCATGTTTTCCTCTGTGCAGAAGACGATCCATGGCCCAACTCCCCATCCTCGAATACCCTGACCCACGCCTGCGCCGCAAGGCGCAGCCGGTGACGCGCTTTGACGCCACCTTGCGCCGTCTCGCCGCCGACATGCTGGAGACCATGTACGCAGCGCCCGGCATCGGCCTCGCCGCCGTTCAGGTCGACAACTTGGTGCGCATGGTCGTCCTCGACGTGTCGGAGGAAAAAAACCAACCCCTGGTCCTGGTCAACCCACGCCTCACCGCTCTGCCGGGTGAGCGCAGTTGCTACGACGAAGGCTGTCTGTCGGTGCCCGGCTTCTACGAGACGGTGGAGCGCCCGGCGCGCGTGCTCATCGAAGCGCAAGACCTCGACGGCCAGCCCTTGCGCCTGGAAGCCGACGGTCTGCTCGCCACCTGCGTCCAGCACGAGGTCGATCATCTCGAAGGTAAACTCTTCGTCGACTATATCTCCTCGCTCAAACGTGAGCGCATCCGCAAACGCCTGGAAAAGCAGCATCGCGTCAAGGACAGCGCGTGAGTCGACAGCGCATCGTCTTCGCCGGCACCCCGGTCTTCGCCGCCACCGCCCTGCAAGCCCTGCTCGCCGATGGCCAGGAGGTCGTCGCTGTTTACACCCAGCCTGATCGACCCGCAGGCCGCGGCCGCCAGCTGCAGGCCAGCGCCGTCAAACAGCTCGCCCTGACCCACGGCCTGCCGGTGTGCCAGCCGCTCAGTCTGCGTAACGCCGAGGCACAGGCCGAGCTCGCCGCCTGGCGACCCGATCTTATGGTCGTCGCCGCCTATGGCCTCATCCTGCCGGCCGCCGTTCTCGCCCTGCCGCGCGCCGGCTGCCTCAACATCCACGCCTCCTTGCTGCCGCGCTGGCGTGGCGCCGCGCCCATCCAGCGCGCCCTGCTCGCCGGCGACGCCATGACCGGCATCAGCATCATGCAGATGGATGCGGGCCTCGACACCGGCGCCGTCTGGCTCACCCGCACCTTGCCGATCACCGCCGACGACACCAGCGTCAGCCTGCACGACAAGCTCGCCGACCTCGGCGCCGCCGCCCTGCTCGCCGTCCTGCACGGTGAAGGCGGGCCGGCACAGGCGCAACCGGATAGCGGCGTCGTCTACGCCCACAAGATCAGCAAGGAAGAGGCCGTCATCGACTGGTCGCAGTCCGCTGCCGCCATCGAGCGTCGCATCCGCGCCCTGCAACCCTGGCCGGTGGCGAGCACCCATGTCGGGACGGACGTCCTCAAGATCCACGCCGCCCATCTGCTGCCGGGAGAGGCTGGCGCCGCACCCGGCACCTTGCTCGCCCTCAACGCCGTTGGCTGGACGATCGCCTGCGGTGAGGGTCGACTCTGCCTGCAGAACGTACAGCGCGCCGGTGGCCGCGTCGTCAGCGCCGCCGAACTGGCGCGCGCCCGTCCCGATATCGGCGTCGGTCTGCGCCTAGGAGCCTGAAATGAGTCTATCCGCCCGCGCCCTCGCCGCTCTCGCCCTCGCCCCCTTGCTCGATCAGCGCCAGGCGCGCTCTCTCGCCGCCACCCTGCCCGAACTGCAGGCGCGCTGTGCGCCACGCGATCGCGCCCTGCTCACCGAGATGGTGCAGGGTACGGCGCGCCAGGGCATCTATTTGCAGGCGCTGATCGCGCCCCTGCTGCGTCATTCTCCCGCCGATGCGCGCGTCACCGCCCTGCTTCTGCTCGGCCTCTATCAGCTCGCCTTCATGCGCGTGCCAGCACACGCCGCCCTGCAGGAGACGGTCGAGGCGGCGCGCAGTCTTGGCCTGGAACGCAGCACCGGCTTGATCAACGCCCTGCTGCGCCGCTACCAGCGCGAGAGCGACGCCCTGCACCTCCGCGCCGCCCCCTGGCGGCACTCTCACCCGGTCTGGCTGGCCGAGCGCCTGCGGCAAGACTGGCCGGAACAGGCCGAGGCCATCATGGCTGCAGCGAATGACACGCCGCGCCTATGCCTGCGCGTCAACGCCCGCCGTTGCCGGCGCGATGACTATCTCACCCATCTGCACGCCGCCGGCATCGCCGCCAGCACCGTCGCTGACGCTGACGATGCCATCCTTCTGGAACAGGCGCATGACGTCAGCAGCCTGCCTTTCTGGCAGGAAGGCTGGGTCAGCGTCCAGGATGCGCATGCCCAAGGCATCCTCGCCTGCCTCGACCTGCAGCCCGGACAACGCGTCCTCGACGCCTGCGCCGCTCCTGGCGGTAAGACGGCGCACATGCTCGAACACTTCGATCTCGACCTGCTCGCCCTCGATCAGGACGCACAGCGCCTGCAGCGCGTCGCCGACAATCTCGGTCGCCTCGGCCTCCATGCCAAACTGCAGCAGGCCGACGCCCGGCAGCCGGCGAGCTGGTGGGATGGCCAACCCTTCGCGCGCATCCTGCTCGACGCCCCCTGCAGCGGCACCGGTGTACTGCGGCGGCATCCCGACATCAAGTTCCTGCGCCGCGCCGATGACATCGACAAGATCGTGCAAGTGCAACGCGAGCTGCTCAATGCCCTCTGGCCTCTGCTGGCACCGGGCGGACGCCTGACCTACGTCACCTGCTCGGTGCTGCACGCTGAAAACCAAGAGCAGATCGCCGCCTTTGTGGCGCAGCACAGCGACGCCCGCTGCTGTCTTGAACAGGCCTGGCTACCTGATGAGCACGATGGCTTCTACGTCGCCGCGCTGGTGAAAGCTGACGCCTGAACGGAGATAGAACATCACAGAGTGACCCTTTTGTGGGTCATTCTGAGCATATTCTGTATTATTGACCTTCAATTGATGCATAGCTGTTAGCGCCGATACAAAGCATCCTCATGGGCCGCGATTGAAAGTCGCCTTGTCGATTTGCACCGAATCCTGAGCCGACTTGCATGCGGCCTACTTCTAAGCGATCCGCCATCTCTTGGTTTTGCAGATCCTCCGCCGTCAGCAGCATTTGAGCACGCCGCCGGCTCTACCGATCGCGCAAGGCAGGCATGACCGAGCCCCTGCCCCCCAACCACACTATCAGCCTATTTATCACCTATATTTGATGCAGATCTTGGCATATAATCACTTTATGTCTCAAATAGAGGCTCTTCCATGAAGTCTACCGTGCAATCGCCGCGCACCCTCGCCGCTGAGATCGGCCGACGCCTGCGCCAGGTGCGCCTGAACGCCAATCTCACCCAGCAGGAGCTCGCCCAGCAGGCCGGTGTCTCGCGCAACGCCGTGGTCGGCGCCGAGTCTGGCAAAGTGCACCTGGAGACCCTGCTCGCCCTCATGGCGGCGCTGCAACTGACCGCGCAGCTGGATGCCTTTCTCGCGCCACCGGAGCTGTCACCGCTGGCGCTCGTGCGCCTGCAGGGCAAGGCGCGACGGCGGGCTTCCGGTGCGACACGGCGATCCTCGGTGACGAGCGCGCCCGATGGAGGCGACAGTCCATGGTGAGGGAGGCGATGCGCGTCCGCTACCATGACCAGGACGTAGGCGCGGTCAGCTTCGACAGCGACAGCGGTCTGTCGACCTTCGAGTACAGCCCTTCCTTTTTGCGCAGCGGCCTTGAGCTGTCGCCGCTGACCATGCCGTTGCAACGCCGCCTCTATCGTTTTCCGCAGCTGGATGCGACCGTATTTCACGGCCTGCCCGGCCTGCTCGCCGATGCTCTGCCGGATGATTTCGGTCACGCCGTCCTCAATGCCTGGGTGGCGCGCCAGGGGCGCTCTCCGGACAGCATCACGCCGCTGCAGCGCCTACAGTACATCGGTCGGCGCGGCATGGGCGCCCTCGAGTTCGCTCCGGCTACCCGCCTCAGGAGCCTCAACGCCACCCAGGAGCTGGCCTTGCACGAGCTGGTGGCCATCGCCCAGGACATCCTCGATCAGCGCCAACGCTTCACCGTACCGCTGCCGCGCACCGGCCAGAGCGACCACGACGCCATGCTCGCCCTGCTCGCTGTTGGCACCAGCGCCGGTGGCGCCCGTCCGAAGGCGGTGCTGGCCTGCAACGCCGACTTCAGCATCGTGCGCTCCGGACAGACCGATGCGCCCGCCGGCTACACCCATTACCTGCTCAAATTCGATGGCGTCGTCGATGTCGAGCGCGGCCGACAGACCTTCGGCGACCCGCAGGGCTTTGGCAGCATGGAGTACGTCTACCACCGCCTCGCCAGCGCCTGCGGCATCGGCATGATGCCCTGCCGTCTGCTCGACGAGGGGTCTCGGCGACACTTCCTCACCCAACGCTTCGATCGCCTCGGCAACACCAAGGTGCACGTGCAGACGCTGACCGGTCTCGCCCACGTCAGTTACCGGCAACCGGGGCTCTATTCTTACGAAGAGATCTTCAACGTCCTGCGCCAGCTGCGCGCACCGCCTGAGGATGCCGAGGAGCTGTTCCGCCGCATGGTATTCAACGTCATCGCCCGCAACCAGGACGACCACGCCAAGAACTTCGCCTTCCTGTTCGACGCTGAGCACGGCTGGCGCCTGGCGCCGGCCTATGACCTCGCCTACAGCTACAAGCCGGGCAGCCGCTGGGTCGGGCTGCACGCCATGAGCCTGAACGGCAAGCGCGATGACTTTCAGCGCGCCGATTTTCATGCCTTTCACCAGGTCAGTCGCCTGTTCAGTCGCAGCAAGGTCGACGCGGTGATCGACCGTACACAGGCGGTGATGGCGAACTGGCGCACGCTGGCGCGCAGCGAGGAAGTACCCCTGCCGCTCATCGATCTGGTCGAGCAGCATCTGCGCCTGCAACTCTAGCGCCGCGCCGGAGCGCGACGACTACATGAGCGTGAGCACGTTGTTCGTCGCCAGCGCGCTCACCCGCATGCACCCGATCTGCGCCAGAGTCAGCTCCAGTTCTTTCTGGAGAATGGCGATGGCGTGCTCGGCGCCGGCTTGGCCATAGGCAGCGACGCCATACAGGGCGGGGCGACCGATCCAGACAAAATCAGCCCCCTGCAGCAGCGCCTTGACGATGTCACTGCCACGCCGTATCCCGCTGTCGATCATCAGCGGCATCTCGACACCGACAGCGGCGCGCACGAGCGGCAGTTGCGTCAAGGGGCTGGGGGCGCTGTCGAGGACGCGACCGCCATGATTGGAGAGGATCAGCGCGTCGACGCCGACAGCGGCGGCGCGTACCGCATCCGCAGGCGCCAGCAGGCCCTTCAACACCAGTTGACCCGGCCACTCCTGGCGCAGCTCGGCGAGATCCTGCCAGGTCTGGGTGAAGGGAATCTGCTGCGAGAAATAGTCGGCGATCGCCTGGGCGCCGGCCTCGGCGCCGGCGTAGGGGGCCCAGTTCTCAAAGCGCGGCATGCCGTGGCGCAGCATATCCAGGCACCAGCTCGGATGTCGGAGCATTTCGAGCAGCAACGGCCAGCGAATATGCGGCGGCGGAACAAAGCCATTACGCAAATCGCGCTCGCGTTTTGAATGCACCGGCGCATCCACCGTCAGCACCAGCACCTCGATGCCACTGTCGCATGCGCGCCGCAGGAGATCGCGCGTCACCGCCTTGTCTTTGGCCACATACAGCTGAAACCAGGCATGCTCCCCCGCCACGGCGCGGATCGACTCGACACTCGCCGTGCCGGCACCGGACAACACAAAAGGAAGACCGTTGGCCGCCGCCGCCCGCGCCAGCATGGCGTCGGCACCGGCACGGGCGAAGCCCTGCAGTCCCATCGGTGCGATGCCAAAGCAGCTGCGCCAGCTATGACCGAACAGGGTCGTGCGCGTGTCCGGGGCACTGACGTCGACCAGGTAGTTAGGCAGCAGCTCGACCGCCGCATAGGCGGCACGGTTGCGCTGCAGGCACTGCTCATCCTCGGCGCCGCCTTCAAAATAATCCCATACCAGTCGCGGTAGGTAGGCGCGTGCGGCGCGGCGTAGATCCTCGATGTTGTGCATACGGCGCAGCGGCATGATGTTCAGTCACCTCTCCAAGTCGTCAGCATCTCGGCGTAAGTACGCGCAAAGGTGTAGGCATCACCCGGCCAACGCGCTGAGACATAGTCGCCGTCACGCACCACCCAGGCCGGCGCAGCTTTATCAGGGCGGTCGCGCCACAGGCCCGAGGTCTTGACCCAGAACCCCTGGGTCTGGCGCGGGACCGTGACGAAATCCTCGCTGCGCGCCAAGGCTCGCCGCACTTCGGCTTCGACGCTGCGATAGCCGCTCGGCTCACCCGGCTGCTCGCGATAGGTCCGGTAATAGTCGGGATCGCCACGCCTTCCCCAGTAGCGCGTAAGATACCACGCTGACCGTTCCATGGCCCACGGCAGGGCCGTCGTGCGCCGACCGTGCAGCACCGACACGCCATGAACTTTTGAGCGCGCGCGTGCCGCCAGCACGACGCCATGGCAGATGGCGGCCACCGGCCGGTGCCGTCCACGCGCATCGCGCTGGTCGAAGAAGTCGGCGACCAGCCCCTGCAGCAAGGCGCTTTCCAGATAGGTGCGCATACCCGGCGCATGCCCACCCGGCAACAACAGCCCCTGATAGTCCTGATGCCGTAGCTCCGCCCAGGTGCGCGGATGGGTGAAAGATGGCTCTTCTTCCAGGCGGCGATAGGCGGCGACGGCGTCGGCGCGCGCCCGTAGCAGGCGTCCGAGCAGAGGCCAGGCCTTGAGTCCGGGAACACCCGCCCAGGGATCCAGCCCCTGCCCACTCAGCATCATGGCATCGGCGTGCGCGCGTTGGCCATCGGCGGTGGCGAACACCACCTGGATCCCTTGCGTCGTCAACACCTGCCAGCTGATGGCGACTTCGGTCGGATCGAAATCAGCGCTGGGCAAGGGCATCAATACGGTCATGGTTTCAGTCATGAGCCGTCTCCTGCGTGGCGGCGGTGATGCGCAGGGTGACCTGCCCGAGTTCACCTCCGGAAAACTCCAGCACATCCCCCGCCTGCAGGAAGCGCCGGTTATGTACGGCACGACGCAGCGCCAGGGCGATGCCCGGTCGGCGCGGCAGCAAGCGCGCCAGACGCTGCTGCCAGGGCGAGGTCGTCCACGCCACCCCGGCCGGTGTACCGGTGAGGATGAGGTCATCGCGGTACAGATGCTGTTCGGGTGCCTGACGCAGCACCCGCTCGAGAATCTCCCCCGGGCTATAGAGCAGGTGCACGGTGCTGGCGCGCTGGCGCACTTCGCCGTTGACGCGGGTGACGAGCTCGACCTCCGGCCACGCCCGTGACGTTCCCAGACACTCATCGGCGCCGATGGGCAACATGCCCGGCATGCTTTTCGCGGCGGACCAGTAGGGCAAAGGATCTTGCGCCTTGTGGCCACACATCTGCAGACCGCGCGCCGTCAGATCGTTGGCGACGAAGTAAGCCAGCGGCAAGGCGTGTTCGGGGTCGGCGAGGTCCTCGAGACGGCAGTCAGCCAGCAAACGCATGCCCAGCTCCACCTCGTAATCGAGCAAGACCGGCAGAGTGCAAGCGCGCGCATCGAGCCACGCCGCCAAGGCCGGATCGAGCTGGCGCAGGCGCGCCGACACCTCGGCCGAGGTCGGCAGGACGAACTCACCCGGGTCGCGCAGCGCCTGGCAGTGCTTGCGAAACACCACGGCGGCGTGCCGCGCCAGCCCGGTCTCGCTGGCGTGCTCAGCATAGGTCAGGCCGAGGGCGTAAACAGCGGTCGTTGTCATACGTCGACTCCAGCGTAAGGAATACGCTACATTATGAGCAATTGCTCACATCACGCCTACTCGCATTGCAGGAAGACCCAGGCCATGCAGGCTCTGCCACGAAAAATGCCGCGTCAACGGCGAGCGCAAGCGACGGTGACCGCCATCCTCGACGCCACGGCTCAGCTTTTGATGCATCAGGGCTATAGCTGCGTCACCACCAACCGCGTCGCCGACATGGCCGGGGTCAGCATAGGTTCACTGTATTAGTATTTCCCCAACAAAAAGGCGCTGTTCGTGGCTCTGCGCCGCCGTCACGCCGACGCCATGCGCGCCATCTTGCTGACGCAGAAGCCGACCGCCGGCGACCTACGGGCACAGATCGAAGAACTCGTCGCCACCTTGATGCGCGCGCATGAAGAGGATTATGCCCTGCACCGGGCGCTGGAGCGGGAAGTACCGGAGCACCTCCTCGTCGGCGAAGAGGACGACAACGTCGCCTTGCAGGCGCTGTTCACCAGCATGCTCGCCGCGCACCGCAACGAACTGCTGCCTAGCAACCTGGACCTCGCCTGTCGCATGTTGCTGCCGGCGGTCGACACCCTCATCCACAAAGCCTTGACGCTCGGCGTCGCCGAGCGCCAGACGATGCAGCAGGAAATCGTGCATCTGTTACAGCGCTATCTGCTCGCCTCTCCTGATGCACCGTCGGCAGCGGCCACCGTCCTGCGAAGTGTTCCGGCAACAGCGCACCATCACCCTGACCAAGCACCATGAAGACTGGCCGATGCGAGGGGCTTCTCCCAGCAAGAGCCTGAGGAGACTGAGAACCTATGCGGTGATCGAAGAGGCCAAGGCGAACGGCGATCTCGACGACTTCGCGTCCTACCAGGTCGAGAAAATACGCATTACGTCAGCAGATGACCGGGCGAAGGACAAGAGCGGCAACGACGTGGTGCAGAAAGCAATCCACCCCATCATAAAATTGGGTGGAGCCCCTCGCGCAAAAGCGGGTGGTGGTAGCAGCCATGATGGCCGCCTATTGCGACTGATCAAGATGCCATGCATCGCAAGGTGACATCCGCCCCTGACGCGCGCGAGCAGTTCGACGTCTGGCTAGGCGCGCACCACCACGAGCCCCTGCCGACAGGGGTAGGGTCAACTTCGGCAAAGCGAAAATGTTTCGGCACGGCACGTGCCTGCATGCAAGCCCTGAGGCTTGGTCAGTCCTCGCCCGTCCCGGCGTCGCCATCACCCTCGGCATCGGCGCGCGCATCGACGACCAGGGCGTTGACGATGGCCAGCAACACGGCCAGGGGCAGACCCAACATCCAGGCAAAATACCACATAGACCTCTCCTCACGCCTCAATAAGCGCTCTTGTCATGACGGCGGATGAAATCCAGGGTGACGCGCCCCGACATCATGCGATAACACCAGCTGGTGTAGACGATGATCAACGGCACAAAGATCACGGTGGCGATGAGCATGATCTGCAAGGTCCAGCGCGAGGACACCGCGTCCCAGACGGTGAGGCTGGCGTTGGCATCAATGCTCGAAGGCATGACGAAGGGAAACAAGGACAGACCGGCGGTGACGATGATGCCGACGATGGCCAGCGCCGAAGCGATGAAAGCCCAGCCCTCACGCCGCCAGGCGAGCAGAGCGATGTCGGCCAGCATGGCGGCGAGGGACAACAGCGGCAGAGCGCGCGCCCAGGGCCATCGCTGATAGACGTCGAGCCAAGCGCCGGTGACCACCTGAACGCTCTTCGCCAACGGATCCGGCAGGGCGTCCGGTTGCACCGGCGAGATCAGGCGCATGCCCGGCACATGCTGCAGCCAGAAGCCGCCGACGATGAACAGCAGCAGGGTCAGCACAGCGGCGACCTGGGCGGCACGACGGGCGCGCGCGGCGATGGGATCACCGGTGCGCAAGGCGAGATAGGTGCCGCCGTGCATGACCAGCATGCTCAGGCTGACGCCGCCGCAGAGCAGGGCAAAGGGGGTGAGCAGGTCCCAGAGGCTGCCGCTGTCATAGCTGCGCAGATCGTGGTCAAAATGAAAGGGCAGACCGAGGAAGAGATTGCCGAAAGCGACCCCGAAGATGATCGGCGGCACCGCTCCACCGATGAACAGCCCCCAATCCCAGGTGCTACGCCAGCGCCTGTCCTGAATCTTGCTGCGGTAGTCAAAGCCGACGGGACGAAAGAACAGGGCCCAGAGCACCGCCAGCAGGGCCCAGTACATGCCCGAGAAAGCGGTGGCATAGACCAGTGGCCAGGCGGCGAACAGGGCGCCACCGGCGGTGATGAACCAGACTTGATTACCGTCCCAGTGCGGGCCGACGGTATTGATGATGATGCGGCGCTCGTCATCGTCCCGACCCAGCCAGGGCAGCAGGGCGCCGACGCCCATGTCATGACCATCCATGATGGCGAAGCCGATGAGCAGGAGGCCGATCAAGCCCCACCAGATCAGTTTGAGTAGACCATATTCAAGCACGCTGCTTCTCCTCGGCATAGCGCGCCAGACCGAGTGAAGCCGGTCCGAGGCGGGTGAACTTGATCATCAGGTACATCTCGGCCACCAACAGCAGACTGTAGAAGATGACGAAGCCGGCGAGCGAACCCAGCACCGAAGTGGCGGTCAGGCTCGACACCGACAGATGCGTCGGCAGGATGCCGTAGATGGTCCACGGCTGGCGCCCGAACTCGGCGACGAACCAGCCGAGCTCGACGCTCAGATAGGGCAGAGGCAAAGCCAGCAGCGCCGCCCAGAGCAGCCAGCGCCAGCGCTGACCGCCATAGTGACGCTGGCGCAGGCTGTGGTAGAGGGCTGCGGCGAACAGGGCGAGCAAGGCGAAGCCAAAGAGCACCATCAGACGAAAGGCAAAAAACAGCGGCGCCACCTGCGGGATGGTGTCGGCAGCAGCGGCGCGCAGCTGTGCTTCGCTGGCATGCTCGACGTCGCTGCGATACTTTTTCACCAGCAGACCAAAGCCGAGATCCTGCTGGTGCGCCTGGAACTGCGCCTGCGTCGCGGCGCTGTGATCGTGCTCACGCAGGCGTGTCAGGGCGGCCACCGCCTGCACGCCGCTGCGGATGCGCACGAGGTTGTGCGCCTCGATGTCATCGATGCCGGGCAGCACACGGTCGACGGAGCGCGTGCCGATCAGACCGAGCAGCCAGGGGATGCGGATCTCCCAGCGATTCGTGTGGGTCTGTTGATCAGGCAGAGCGAAAACGACGAAGGACGCCGGCGCCGCTTCCGTCTGCCACATCGCCTCGATCGCCGCCAGCTTCGTCTGTTGCGACTCCGACAAGGTGTAGCCCGACTCATCACCGAGGAC
Source organism: Pseudomonadota bacterium (assembly GCA_021851865.1). Taxonomy (GTDB): domain Bacteria; phylum Pseudomonadota; class Gammaproteobacteria; order Pseudomonadales; family Moraxellaceae; genus JAJZHK01. Next base: position 62,743 of record JAJZBU010000008.1, read on the forward strand.
GATGACCGAGCAGACGGCGGCGAAGCCGAAGGCGGCGGCGATGCGGAAGGAGCGCTCGGCAAAGTCGACGTAGCGTCGCTGCAACAGATAGTAGGCGCTGATCGCGAGCACGAAGACGGAACCGGTGACATAGCCGGCGGCGACCGTATGCACGAACTTGGCCTGGGCGGTCGGATTGAAGATCACCGTCGCCATACTGCTCAACTCCATGCGCATGGTCGTCGGATCGAAGACGGCGCCGACCGGATCTTGCATCCAACCATTGGCGATGAGGATCCACAAAGCCGACAGATTGGTGCCGATCGCCATCAAGGTGGTGACCATGAGATGCTGCCCCTTGCTCAGTCGCTCCCAGCCGAAGAAGAACAGGCCGACGAAGGTCGACTCGAGAAAGAAGGCCATCAGGCCCTCGATCGCCAGGGGCGCGCCAAAGACGTCACCGACGTAGTGCGAGTAGTAGGCCCAGTTGGTGCCGAACTGAAACTCCATGGTGATGCCCGTGGTCACCCCGAGGGCAAAGTTGATACCGAAGAGCTTGCCCCAGAAGCGCGTCATATCCTGATAGACCTGGCGACCGGTGAGCACGTAGAGACTCTCCATGATCACCAGCAGGAAAGTCATCCCCAAGGTCAGGGGCACGAAGAGGAAGTGATACATGGCCGTCACCGCGAACTGCAGTCGCGACAGGTTGACGAGATGTTCGGAAATCATGCGCGCACTCCGCTGGCGGTGGAAAACAGGTGTTGCTGCAGTTTCAGTGGGCTCATCGGCGCGTCGCCGTGGCGAAAAAACAGCGCCCACAACAAAGCGAGGGCGAACACCTTGAGCAGCAGAATGAGCACGATGTGACGACGCAAGCCGTCGCGCTGAAGGTCGGCCTCGGACATGGTCCCCTCCTCTTTATTTCGTTCCTTTCGTTGCCATCGATCCATCTTGCCCAAGGTTCATGTTGTACAAGATCCATGCCAACACGCGAATGGCGCTCTACCGCAGTCGCCCTGCCCGTCACCTTGTCCTTCTGGCATAATTTCGCCTAAGATGTCATGACAACCCCCGACAGATCCCTGACAGCATGCCGTCTTCACCCCTGCCCAGCCTGACCGACTATCTCGACGCTCTCGAACATCCGCACGCCCTCCTCAGCGAAGACCATCGCATCCTGCATGTCAACCCGGCCTATGTGCGCCGCTTCGGTCGCCCGGCGCCGGGACGCACCTGCTATCAGGTCGCGCACGGCCACGACCGCCCCTGCGACCAGCTCGGCGAGAGCTGTCCCTTGCAGCAGGCCCTGCATCAAGGCTGCGCCCAGCGCGCCATCCACCGCCATCGTCACGGCGACAGTAGCGCGACAGTGGAGATCTCTCTCCATCCTCTGGCGCGCGGCGCACATCGTTACGTCATCGAGCGTCTGCGCGATCTGCCCGGAGCGCAGCACAGCGGCGGCGCGCCCCTGATCGGCGCCACACCGGTCTTCCTGCGCCTGCTCGAACGCCTGCTCAAGGTCGCCGCCACCGACATGCCGGTGCTCCTCCTCGGTGAAACCGGCAGTGGCAAGGAAGTCGCGGCGCAGGCCCTGCACCAGCACTCGGCGCGGCACGGCGCGCCTTTCGTCGCCGTCGATTGCGCCAGCATCACCGATAGCCTCTTTGAAAGCGAATTCTTCGGGCATGAGAAAGGCGCCTTCACCGGTGCCAACGACAGCCGCATCGGCCTCGTCGCGAGTGCGCGCGGCGGCACCTTGTTTCTCGATGAGATCGGTGACATGCCGATGTCACAGCAGGCCAAGCTGCTGCGCCTGCTCGAGACTGGCAGCTATCGCCGGGTCGGCTCGTCGGTGCAGCGCCAGGCGCAGGTGCGCATCATCGCCGCCACCCACAGACCGCTCGCCGAGTGGGTAGCAAACGGCCGCTTCCGCGCCGACCTCTACCATCGCCTCAACGTCTTTCCTCTGCTCCTGCCACCCTTGCGCGAACGCCGCGAGGATCTACCGCTGCTCGTGCAACACCTGCTGGCACAGCGTCCAGAGCAGCCGGCGCCACGACCAAGCGCCGCCTTTCTCGCCCGCCTCGCCGACCTGTCTTTTCCGGGCAATGTGCGTGAACTGCGGCATCTGCTCGAGCGCGCCTGCCTGCTCGCCGCCGGCGACGTCCTCGAACCCTGGCACATCGAGCTCGACGAACTCTCCCCCCCGAGCGTGCCGGCGACAGCGCTGTCGCGCAAGGAAGAAGCCGCCCGCCTCGGCATCAGCGAACGCACTCTCTACCGCCGTCGTCAGCGCCTGACGGCGCTCACTGCCAACCCCAGCGACGACTGTAGAACACCTTCATCGCCTGCGTCAGCATGATGTAGGCGATGAGGATGCCGGCCAACCAGACAAAGAACAGACCGGGGACCCGCTGCATCTCGAACCAGTGCGCCAGCGGCGACAACGGGATCGCCACCCCGAGGGCCATGATCAGAAAGGTCATGATCAGCAGCGATGGCGCCGCACGGCTTTGCAGGAAGGGAATCTTCTGGGTGCGGATCATGTGCACGACCAGAGTCTGGGTCATCAGGCTCTCGATGAACCAGGCCGACTGGAAGAGGGCCTGATGCGCCGGCGCATTAGCGCCGAAGGCGAACCACATGACGGCATAAGTGACGATGTCGAAGACCGAGCTGGTCGGACCGAAGCAGATCATGAAACGACCGATGTCGGCCGGATTCCAGCGCATCGGCGACTTCAGCAGATCGCTGTCGACGTTGTCGAAGGGAATGGCGATCTGCGAGATGTCGTACATCAGATTGAGCACCAGAAGCTGCAGCGGCAGCATCGGCAGAAAGGGCAGGAAGGCGCTCGCCACCAGCACACTGAAGACGTTGCCGAAATTCGAGCTCGCCGTCATCTTGATGTACTTGAGCATGTTGGCAAAGGTCTTGCGGCCTTCGATCACCCCCTCCTCGAGGATCATCAGGCTCTTCTCGAGCAGGATGATGTCGGCCGCCTCCTTGGCGATGTCGACGGCGGTATCCACCGAAATGCCAATGTCAGCGGCGCGCAGTGCCGGCGCGTCGTTGATACCGTCACCCATGAAGCCGACGACGTGGCCCTCATCGCGCAGAACGCTGACGATGCGTTCCTTCTGATCCGGAGACAGCTTGGCGAAGACGGTGGTGTGCATGGCGGCGCGCTTGAGCTCGCTGTCGCTCATCGCTTCGACCTGATGGCCGAGCAGCATGCCGGTGACGTCGAGACCGACCTCGCGGCAGATCTTGGCGGTGACCAGATCGTTGTCACCGGTCAGGATCTTCACCTGGATGCCGTGCTCGGCCAGGGCCGCCAGGGCCGGCGCCGTCGTCTCCTTCGGTGGATCGAGGAAGGCGATATAGCCTTCGAGGACGAGTTCGGATTCGTCGCTGACGCTGAAGCTGGTGCGCGCCTCGTTGAAGGCGCGGGTGGCGACGGCGACGACACGCAGGCCCTCGCGGTTGAGATTCTCGGTCGCCAGCCGGATGCGCCTCAGCGCCTCGCCGGCGAGCGCCACCACCTCACCACCGTCGCGCAGATAGCGCGACACCGAGATCATCTCCTCAACCGCGCCTTTGCAGATGAGCAGCGGCCCCTCCTCGCTCGCCACCACCACCGACATGCGGCGACGATTGAAGTCGAAGGGGATCTCGTCGACCTTGTGGTAGGTCTGGGTCAAGGCGCTGTCGCGGCTGAGATCGGCGTGCTCGAGCACGGCGACATCGAGCAGGTTCTTCAGACCGGTCTGGTAATAACTGTTGAGATAGGCCAGCTCGAGCACCCGCTGCGACTTCTCGCCGGCGACATTGCCGTGTCGCTCGAGAAAGATTCTGTCCTGGGTCAAGGTGCCGGTTTTGTCGGTACAGAGGATGTTCATCGCGCCAAAATTCTGGATGGCGTCGAGACGCTTGACGATCACCTTCTTGCGTGACAAAAAGACCGCCCCCTTGGCCAGGGTCGAGGTGACGATCATCGGTAGCATCTCCGGCGTCAGGCCGACGGCGATGGAGAGGGCAAACAGGGCCGCCTCGAGCCAGTCGTGCTTGGTCAGACCATTGATCACCAACACGATCGGCGTCATCACCGCCATAAAACGGATGAGCAGCCAACTGACCCGGTTCACCCCTTTCTGGAAGGCGGTGAGGGCGCGCTCCTGCGTCATCACATGCGCGGCCAGGGAACCAAAATAGGTGCGGCCGCCGGTACCGACGACGAGGGCGGTGGCGGTGCCGGAGACGATGTTGGTGCCCATGAAGCACAAGGTATCGATCTCGAGCGGATTACCCTCCTCAGGATGGTGCGAGCGCGCGTGCTTCTCCACCGGCACCGACTCACCGGTCAGGGCCGCCTGGCTGACGAACAGATCCTTGGCGGCGAGCACACGCACGTCGGCCGGCACCATGTCACCGGCCGACAGGCGGATGAGGTCGCCGGCAACGAGATCGCGCATCGGCCTCTCCTCCCAGCTCGGCTCGCGCGGATGCAAGGTGACGCCGAAGTACTTGCGCGCCGTGTCCTCGACCTCGCGCGCCGGGTCGCGGCGCAGCACGGTGGCGGTGTTGGAGACCATGGCCTTGAGCGCGCCGGCAGCGCGGTTGGAACGCCCCTCCTGAAAGAAACGCATGAAAGTGGCGAGCACCACCATACTCGAGATGACGATGGTGCCGGTCAGATCGCCGGTATACCAGGATACCAGGGCGAGCAGGGAGAGCAGCAAACTGAAGGGATTGCGGTAGCAGATCCAAAGATGCACCCACCACGGCATCGGCTTCTCGTGCTGCACCTCGTTGCTGCCGTCGTGCTCACGCACCCAAGCCGCCTGACCGTCGCTCAGTCCCTCCGAGGACGTCTTGTAGAGCTTGTACAGGGTCTCTGCTTCAGCGAAGGCCGCCTGCCGCAAACGCGCCGCCATGTCCTGCGGCACTTGCGACTGCTGGCTCTGTTCGGCGACGGTATCGAGAATGGGGGAACGTTGAAACAGGCTCTCGGGCGTACCCCGCCCCAGCCAGCGCAACAGCCGATAGCTGAAAAGTTCCGACAACTGCATACCTGTACTCCCACGGGGGACGCCCCCCACAGCGGTGGTCACTTCCAGGCTGCAGCCAGACTCGGTGCCGCGTCATCGCGACACGGTAGGCCTCACAAGATCTTCTGCAACCCCTCTCCACAACCTGGATCGGGCGGCAGCGGACGTAGCGCGCAGGACAACCCGACCCTCAAAGCAAGCGGCACGCTCGACTCAAGTCACTGTCCACGGATATCATCCCTCACGCATCATGACAGTCTGATGATAGCACCGCCATCGCGCTGAAAAAAAGCTCCGCATCGACGCCGCTGTCGCTGGCGCCGATGGAGCTCAACTGCCGCATTTCAATCGTCGTTGAGATTGCGCGGCGCGAAAAGAACGAGTTCGCTGTGCGGGCAGTACTGGTAGATCAATGGATGGCTGCTCAAGTCCAAGGCGAGCAGGGTATCGGCGATGGCGTGTCCGGGATGCAGTTGCAAGCGCGCGGCATTGCGCCGCGTCGTCTGCGCGAACTGCAGGGGATTGAGGTCGATGTTGGCGCACAGCGGCAAACCGTTTTTCATCGAATACGTCTTGTAGCGCAGCGGCGCCGCCGCCTTCAGGCCCTGCAGACAATCGCCCTCCAGTGACAGGATGCGTGTACCGTCGACACCGAGCTCGCAGAGGATCTTCTGCGGCGTACGGGTAAACTCGATGTCGGCGACGAATTTCGGATAGCCGTAGAGTTCGACGCCGCCCCAACGCGCGATCTCCGTCGTCACCGGCAGCTGCCAGACGTAGCTTTCAAAACAGTCCTGGCGCCAGCGCCGCAGAACGCCGAGACCCGGCCAACTGCGCCGTGCGAAGGAGATGGGGAAAGAAATGCTGAACTCGCCGTAAGGGTCGATGTCGCTGTCGCGATACTCGAAAGCATTGAAGGCGATCAGGGCACGCCCAGGGTAGAGCTCGAGCGGATGCATGTCCGGATGCGGCAGCAGCGCTTTGATGGCGCGGGTGGCGCCGGTCATGATCAAAGAGAGCGCGGTGTTGTCGTAATAGAACACCGGCAGTTTGCCCATACGATCGAAGCGCGACATGGGAAAATCGGTCTGCACCAAGCGCCGGAAAAAGGGGGACAGGATGCGCTCCGGCGCAGCCGCCAGGACGGCGGCGGGGGCTGATTTTGCTTTCATGGTTTCCTCGCAAAAAATGATAATGGCTGCTGATGAATGACGATCGATGACGATCAATGATGCGCGCGGCGCATCGCCGTAACAGGCGCCAGGCAGGGCGCCGACACCGGTGGCTCAGAGATAGACCGAGCGCACCTCGGACAAGCCCCGGATCAAAGTGCTCGGGGTTCCCGATGGCAGGATCTCGATGCGATACTGCGACATCCCGGCCTTGTCGAGAATCAGGTTGGTGGCCCACTTCGCCGTCACATTGGTCTTCTCCATGAACACCGCCGGATGCGGCACGAAGGCGTTGTCGCCGACGATGAGCAGATTGTCGATCGGCGACTGCACCGCCGGACGATGGCTTTCGCTGCCGACGTGGTAGGCGTTGTAGTTGTACCAGCGATTGACGTAGCTGCTCACCGGCGGCGGCAATTGCGGCATCACCGTCTTCAGCTCGCCATAGCAAAGATCGGCGATCGCGGCGCTGCTCAGACCCTCGACGAGATCGGTCTTGGCGATCTGCGTTTCGATCACCGTCACATCGCGATTGACAAACTCGTTCGACCAGACCAGACGCTGCTCGTCGGCAGCGATGACCTCGACGGCGCGATTGATGGTGATGCCGAGGTGCTTGAAGCCGGTGGCGAAAAAGCAGATGGCTGGACGCCCGACTTCGTCCTGCACCGTCTTCTCCCAGGGACCGCGACCTTCGAACCAAAGATTGCAGACAAAGACGGCTTTCGCCTCGATGCGCTCGATCTGGCGGAAGTATTCGGCGTCGCCGAGGACCTCGCGGTTGGCCGCCACCAAATTTTTTAAACCCGGTCCATCGAGGGCACAGACGACATAGTCGGCCTCGAAGCGGCGCTCCTGCCGCTCCTGCGCCTGAATGTCGCGCAGCACGTCGGCGTTGGCGCCGCAGTAGGGACACTCGCCGCCCACCTCCATGCCCGCGAAGATCAAGCCGCCGCAGATCGAGCAGCGCTGGATCGCCTGGCGCGGCAGCGCCGCCGCCTTCGCCCCGAGCATCTTGCCCTGCTGCATGAGCAGGCCGGTCACCTCGGTGTTGAAATGCACCTCGCCGCCGTGCGCCTGAATGAAATTGACCATGGGCTGGATGAAGCTCTCCGCCACCGGCGTATGGTAGAGATTGATGCGCAGATCACGGCTGGAACCGGCGACCAGCTGAATCAGATTGGCCAAGGTGAGCGCCGAGGCCTTGTCGACATTATCGAAATAAGCCATCTCGAGCAGGCTGTCGCAGATCTTGTGCACCAGCGAAGACGACAGGCCGAGACGGCGCGCGTACTCCTCGAAGGTCATGCTGTCCATATACTGCCGTTGCCGCGCGTCGGCGTAGTCGAAAGTCGCCAGGCGGCTGAACAGATCCACCGCCTGCAGATGGTCGGCCGGTGCCAGATGCTTGAGCCGGGACAATTCCTCGACCAGTTGCAGCGTTCCATAGGGCGGCACCCAGGTGGTGTTCGGCAGATGGCTGACGGTGCCGTCGCGGTCGCGGAAGTGATAGATGGAGAGGTCCTTGGGCATGTCCATGAGCGGCCAGTGATAGCGCCCGAAGAACTCACGCAGATTGTTGTAAAAGCCCCACACGGCGTGCACCCCATGTTCGCGCACATAGCCTGGAAAAGCCGGGTTGTTCTTGTAGGGATCGTCCGTCGGACCAAAATGCCGGTCGCGCCAGGACTTGAGCTTGCCCCCCGGCGACCCCGATTTCTCCAGGATGGTGACCTTGAAACCGCGCGCCGCCAACTCGACGCCAGTCTGCAAGCCGGACAGACCGCCACCGATGATCAGCACGCTTTGACCGTTGGCCGGCAGGATGACCTGATTGCCGTGCACTTCCGGATAAGGCCGCTTCAGTTCGCCACGGCGCTCAGCCAGAGGAACGGCGAGCGCACCGACGGCGGCGACACCGGCGGCGGCCACCCCGATGGTGCCGAAAAAACGGCGGCGCGAGAATTTCTCCGCATCTTCACTCATCACAAGCTCCTTCATCGACGGTCACGGTGGCGCAGCGAAGGCTGATGCCTCGGCGCAGCACCTGTCTCGAAAGGACACGAGACATATACATCAAACAATGTAGCAATATGTGATGTCAACAGAATGGCGCTCGCGACAAGACGCTGATCGCACCGTCACCGGCGTCGCCAAGGCCCCGGTCTTGCCCGAGGAAAAATCATCAATTGATTGTTTTGTTTAGAAAAAACAGGTGATTACGCGGCTCCGCGCGGGCAGCGGCGAAAACTGAAGAAAATCCATGTTTTTTGATCCAGATCAAAAGGCGATCGATGCGTCTTGCTCTTATTATTACATTGCTTACTGTCACAGTTATTAGGAGAAGTCAGATGACGCATTCCATTCAACCCAGTCCCGTCACGCGCAGCGAAGAGCCGATCTCCTTCCTCGGTCCCATTTTCGGCGCCCACATCGAGCGCCTCGGCCTTCTGCGCGTCGTCGTCGGCGGCGGCTCCATGTATCTCTACATCCCCTTCATGATCTTCGTGCACACCACCTTCGCCCTGCTCGTCTACCAGGGTCTGCTGCGCCCTTTACTCGGCACGCCACGCGTGCGCTGGCGCGACCATGTGATCATCGATCGCCAGCGCATCGATGGTCTGACCTGGTTCGACAAGTTCAACTGCATGTTCTGCGGCTACGCCAACGGCGTGTGCACGATGATGAACCGCGAGCTCGACCTGGTCAGCCGGGCGGCGGCACCGGCGTGGTGGAAGTGGCCGCTGCTGCTGCCGGCCCTGCTCGCCTTCGCTCTGCTCGAGCTCATCGGCGAGATCCCCATCCAGCTCATCTTCAATGTGCTCATCTCGCGTCCCCTCGGCATGCAGCGCTACAGCATCCCTGCCGCGCATCACACCCTGCGCCGCCACGCCTATGGCCGCGACCTGCCCGTCCTGCTGCGTGTACCTTTGTTCATCGCCAAAAACCACACCCTGCGTTTCGCCATGGCGCTTGAGCAGATCGAGAGTTCCTGGTGTCCGCTACGCCACTTCGAACGGCGTCAGGGCATCATCTATCCTGAGCACCATCGCAAATTCTTCGGGCCGGAGCAGGTACGCGCCATGTATGACCTGCTGCGTCAGACCGGCAGCGTCTCGCAGCGCCGTACGGGGGACGAGCCGCACCAGCCGATCGCCTACGACTGAACCGCGCCGGCCGCCTCAGTCGACGTAAGCGACGAAGGCGGAGTGACTGGCCTCGGCGTCAGCGGCGAATTTCTTGCGAAAGTCCTCGGCCAGCAAGCTCTCGAGCTTGCTGGCGAACAGGGGCACGGCGACGACGAGGTTGAAGTCGAGGATCTGCTCACAACCCGTCGCGGTGTCGTGCAAAGACATCTGCGCGCTGATCTGCACCGGCAGACCCGGCAGTTCGATGCGCAGCTCGCCGCTCAGACTCCGACGATCCCAACGTTCGCTCTGCACGATGTGCAGATGCGTCGGCACCAGCTTGCGGGCGAAATCCGGCAGCGGCACATCGATGTGGCTCTGGCGACGCGTTTTGATGAAAAAGACGTCCTCGGCGTCGCTCTGCTCGAGCACCTCCACCGCGCCGGCCAGACGCCGGTATTTGTCGAGATGATAATCGATGCGGGTCAAGGTCTTGATGATCACCCGCCCTGGCTGTTCATACAGTTTTTTTTTCTTGATAACGCATGCTTGTCTCCTGACGATCCGAGCTGTCGACGGCGGCGACTTGCCTCCCGACTGTCCTTGTACGATAATTTCGACAAGACTTCTTGTCAAATTTGCAGATCCCTATGAACCGCCCCCCCCATCGCGCCTATCGCGGCGCCAGTGCCGATGAACGCCGCCAGGAAAGATACCAGCGCCTGCTCGCCACCGCGCTCGAACTCTTTGCCCACCAGGGCTACGCGCACACACCGATCGAGACGCTCTGCACCCAGGCCCGGGTGACGACGCGCCATTTTTATCAGCTCTTCGCCAGTCGCGAGGCGCTGCTGCGCGATCTCTTCGACGAACTCAGCGCGCAGCTGCGCGAGGCCGTGCTCCTGGCCATGAGTGCGCCCGGCCTCGATCGTGACGGGCAGATACGCCAGGCGGTCGCCGCCCTGCTCACGCACTATGGCAGCGACACCCGCCGCGCCCGCGTCAGCTTGCTCGAAGTGGTCGGCGTCAGCGCCGCCATGGAGCAGCGCCGCCGCGCCGTCGTGCACGGCATGGCCGAACTCATCGAGCGCTGGCTGCTCGACACGGCGGCACGCGGTGCGCTGCCGCAGCGCGACTACGCCCTGACCAGCATCGCCCTCGTCGGCGGCATCCAGGAGCTGCTCACCGAGAGCCTGGTGCGCGCCACGGCAATGCCGATCGAACGACTCGGTGACGAGATTCTGTTCCTGTTCGACGCTTTCATACGCGGTGCCCGGCCCCTTCAGTCCTGACGGCGAAACTGCGTCAACCCCATCCAGCGCTTGAAGGCGTGCGCGAAGGCGGCCGTCTCGCTGTAGCTCGCGGCACTGCCTGCATCACCTCCAAGGTCATGGCATCGGCCAAGCGCAGCGGCCAACGAAAGAAGTCGCAGATGAGGGCGCTGTCCATGCCGCTGACTAGCCCCGGCCAGTGCTCCGAATCGGCCTCACGACACAGATTGCGTACGAAAGCGAGATCGCGCAAAAGATAATAGTAGGCGCGGCAGCCCGCCAGATCGCATTGCCGCGACAGCGGCAACTTGGCGCGCCTCCTGGCTCATTCCCCCAACTTTTTTAAGCCAGTCCACTTCCATCTTCAGCCGACCAATCGTGCCATACAGCTTGTTCTCTGGGCAGCTTGCATCGACCGGCTTGGGGCCGCGTTGGGTGCCGAACAGCGTTCCGGCATGCTCCAGAATCTCTTTCTTCCATTGGCCCGCCAGCACCGGATGCACGCTGTATTCCTGCGCGATCTCGGTCATCGTCTTCACCCCTCGTATCGCTTCCAGGCCGACCTTGGCTTTGAATTCAGCCGTATACACCCTGCGTTTCTTACCTTCGCTCATGGGCGACAGCTTAAATCACCGTCTTAGACTTGGGATCCAGGATGCTTTTTGCGCAGATTAGCCCTATGCACGCGCACAAAATTCATCGCACCGAGGCACA
>JAJZBU010000009.1 GCA_021851865.1 Pseudomonadota bacterium
CGACGAGAAAGCTGAGCAGGGCCAGCGGTCGTCCGGGCAGATAGAGGCTGGAATTGATGAAATTCCACACGTCGATGGCGCGATGCATATGCGGCGCCAGCGCCCAGGGACTGAGATTGGGCAGGTCATCGAAGACAAAGCCGGCGCCGAGCACGGGCAGCAAGCCGACGTAGAGACTCACCAACACCAGCAGGAGTCCCAAGCTCAGCAACAGCGATCGTCCGTGCAGGCGGCTCATGGGCTTCGATGTTTCCTTAAACCTGAAGGTCGCTAGACTGACATATCCGCACGATGACTTCCAAGTCATCGCGAGTCTTCGCCATAAAAAAGCCCCGGAGTCCGGGGCTTTTCGTCACACTGCCTGATTAGACACGGCAGTTGGCAGGACGCCACTTGTCCGGCAGCACGCCTTTCGCTATGGGCACGGTGCAGGTCCAGATCACCGAGCCGCCACCGGTGGCACCTGCCTTGTTACCGCTGGTCGGGTCGAGGGTCATGGTCATTTGCGCGAGGTTGGGATCAGCGGAACGGAAGGCAATGGTGATGGCGCCAGTGATAGGTGCAGTCACCACCGACAGCACATTGTTGCCCCTGATACTGACGCTGGGCGGCAGGCCGTAGCTGGCATTAGTGCCGGCCTGGAAGAACTGACCATTGGTGCTGTGTGCTTCCGAGACAGCGGTCTTGGCGGCGTCAGCGAGGCCCATACCTTCCGAGACCTTGGCGCGGATGGTGTAGTCCTGGTAGGCGGGGATGGCGACGGCCGCCAGGATGCCGATGATCGCGACGACGATCATCAGTTCAATCAGGGTAAAACCCTTTTGCATTTTCATGAAATCCTCCGATGGATAGGCCGGCATGGACCAGCACACTTTAATCTAAGCAGTTTTTGTGCCAAATGCCAAGGTGCTCTGCTGCCTATATTTGACGCCAGTCTGCCGGCATATGCTTTCGTGGGTGGTGGTTGGGATTGACAAATTTTGTCAGTCTCGGCCGCTGAAGGTCACATCCCCGCCTAAACACGGCAGTTGGCTGGCCGCCACTTATCGGGCAGGACATTGGCCGTGCTCAAGGGAATGGTGCAGCTCCAGATCACCGAGCCCATGGTGCCTGAGTTCGCCGTGGTCGGATCGAGGAGCATGATCATGCTCTTGAGGTTGGGGTCGGCAGAACGAAAGGCGATGGTGATGCCGCCCGGGCTGGGGTCACCCTTGGCACTGGCGTTGGCGACGCTGACCGACAGCACATTGTTGCCCTTGATGCTGGCGCCGGGCGGCAGGCCATAGCTGGCATTGGTACCCTGCACATAGAACTTGCCATTGGCGATGTGCGCCTCGGAGACGGCGGTCTTGGCGGCATCGGCCAGGCCTATCCCTTCGGCGACCTTAGCGCGTATGGTGTAGTCCTGATAGGCGGGGATGGCGATGGCGGCGAGGATGCCGATGATGGCGACGACGATCATCAGTTCGATCAGGGTGAAGCCGCGATGATGGGTCGACATGGGACACCTCTGTGCTGGTGGTCTCGGCATCCTCTGAGGGGGATGCCGAGAGTCTCCTAGCAATTAAGATGCCATTATCATGCAAGATCAGTGTCGTGGCGTTGGTGCCTCGAGGCCGGCGGCGCGCAGCTGCTGCATGAGCAGGTCGGTGTAAGCGCTCTTATCGTGGCGGTCGAGGTGGGAGTCGTCGGGGCAGAGAAAACCTTCCTGTAGAGCGAGGTCGTCGATGCGCAGGGCCGGTGCCTGCACGCGACTGACCAGCAGGTTCCAGAAAGAGGGGCGCGGATTCTGCTCCTCGATGTAGTCGCGCACCAGGCCGCTCGTCGGTGAGACGATGAGGGCGACCCAGCCGCCGCGTTGCTGGATGGCATGGATCTCATCGTTCAATCGCGCGATGTTGTGCAGATAAGCGGCGTTGCTATGTGCCGGCAGGTGGGCGATATACTCGGCGAGAGTGTGCTTGACGAGGGGCCAGGGGATGCGCGGGTCATAGTCGATTTCAACGCCCAAGGTGGAGCCCATGCGGTACAGATAGAATTGCGGTTCCGGCAGGCGTTGGTAGTCGGCGTCGACCGAGCGATTGTGTTGCACCAGCAGATACTGCACCACCGGATGGCGGGCGAGAATGCGATGGGTGAGGGCTGACCACGGCCTCGAACCGTCGGCGTAGGCGCGCAGGTGCGAGCGCACGAGGTCCTGCAGGCGGTCTTCCATGCGCGTAAAGCGCGGCCAGGGGTGGGCGCGATCCTCCTCGAAGTCGTGCTCCCAGGCGGCGGCGATGCTGTCGGTGGTATGGTGGCGAGAGCCGTCGATGAGATCGTCGTTGAAGTCGATGATGAGCTTGCCGTGAAAGTCGCGGTCCTGAGCCAAGCCGCGCAGGATGGGCAGGAAGGAAACGCCGTCGATGGCCAGCTGCACCGGTTCGAGCTCGGGCATCTGGCGTTCCATTTCACTCAGGTCGGTGTCGAGGAGGATACGCGAAGCGCCGATCATGACCAGGGCGCGTGAGCCCAAGGCATCGGCGCGGGCGCGCTCGTGCAGCCAGAGGCTCTCGCTGTCTTCCTGGTTGGGGCGTATGCCGCGCGCGGCGAGGCCGAGCTCGAGTGCCAGCACGGTGAGCAGAAAGAGCAGAAAGGCGCTCTGCAGGGTGGCGAGCAGGGGTGTCGAGGGCAGTCGGTCAGAACTGAAAGTAGATGAAGGCATGCTCGTCCCCTCCGGAGAACAGATAGAGTGAGATCAGGGCGCCGGCGATCAGGCCGCTTTGCAGCCAGGATGGACAGCGCTGAAAGATCTCCTCGAGGTGGCTCTGTCGCGCCAGGTATTGAAAGGTGAAAATACCGAGCAGGAGCAGGGGAATGAAGAGGCGGGTCAGTGTATCCAGGTGGGCGGACGCCGGCACGTTAGCGAAGAGATGGTGCAGGATGTCGAACATCTGCGTCGTGCTCTTCGCCCGGAAAGGAATCCAGAGCAGGGTGACGATGAACGTGGTGAGCAGGATGGCCGGTAGCCGTGCCGGAGCACCCTGACGGCCGAAGAGACGGCGTTCGGCGGCAAGACAGAGACCGTGCAGTGCTCCCCAGGCGACGAACATCCAGGAGGCGCCGTGCCAGAGGCCGCCGATGAGCATGGTGAGGAAGAGATTGCGGTAAGTCTTGAGCGGCGTCAGGCGATTGCCACCCAAGGGGATGTAGAGGTAGTCGCGCAGCCAGGTCGACAAGGAGATGTGCCAGCGCCGCCAGAAGTCCATGAAGCCGCTGGCAGCGTAGGGAAAGTGAAAGTTGTCGGGGAAGGCGAAGCCGAAGCAGAGGGCGATGCCGATGGCGCACAACGAATAGCCGGCGAAGTCGAAGTAGATCTGCCCAGCGAAGGAGGTGCAGGCCAGCCAGGTGTCGAGGCTGCCAAACTGCTGCAGGTTGGCGTAGACCTGGTTGGTGACGGGGGCGAAGGCGGTGTCGGCGAGCACCGATTTGCAGAACAGTCCGAAGATGAGCAGGATGAGGCCCCAGACGATCTGCTGCTGGGTCGGCTGGCGCGGCTCTTCGATCTGGGCGAGCAGGACCTTGGCGCGCAGGATGGGGCCGGCGACGAGGTGGGGAAAGAAACTGACGAAGAGGGCGTAGTCGGCCCAAGATGCGCGGGCGTGGATCTCACGCCGGTAGACGTCGATGGTGTAGGACAGAGAGGCGAAGGTGTAGAAAGAGATGCCGACCGGCAGCACCCAGCCGACATCCGCGGGTAGATGCGCCTGCCAGACTGGGGGCAGCAGCCAGCGCAGGTTGGCGAGAAAAAAATCGGTGTATTTGAAAGCCCCGAGCAAGCCGAGGTTGGCGCTCAGGCTCGCGATCAGCAAGGTCTTGCGCCAGGGAGCGGAGGTGGCGCGATCGATGCGGCGGGCCAGCCACCAATCGACGCTGGTCGAGGCCAGGAGGATCAGGGTATAGGGGGCGTACCAGGCAGCATAGAAGGCATAGCTGCTCAGCAGCAACCAGCGCTTGCGCCAGGTCCAGTCATGCATGAGCAGGTAGATGGGCAGGACGAGGGCAAAAAAAACAAGAAAAGTCAGTGAATTGAAGAGCACGAGAGCATCCTTGAAACGCAGCCATGTATGAAGTCGACGCACGCGGCGGGCATCGCTGCTGCATCATAGAAGGCTTTGACGATGCTGGCTAGCTGCGCTGATTTCAGGCGCTGATTTCGAGGTTGTTCTCATCGATGAGCTGGGCTAGAATGCGCATCCCGCCTCGCTTCGCGTCGCGCCGCAATAGCTCAGTCGGTAGAGCAACTGATTCGTAATCAGTAGGTCGGAGGTTCGATTCCTCTTTGCGGCACCAGTCAAAGCCCCGCGTCAAACCTGCATTTCAAGCCTAATCTGATCGTCCGTACAGTATCGCTTTCAGCACAGAATCCAGTGTGTTTCAGCACAAAAACCGGCGGTCGCGCACAGTGCGGACCGAATCATGCCGGCGGCTCAATGCGGTCAAGCCCCACGTTGTACCGCTGCCGCATGGCCTCGGTGCGATGGCCGGCGATGGTCTTGTCTGACGCTTCAGTCAGCCCCTTTCGTTTCAGGTCGTGCAGCGTCCACCAGGTCGACGCCAGGCCGGAATCATCCATCCGCGCCTTCACGCGCTGCATGGCGGTGTCCAGGGTATCCTTCTTCAATGGCCCGCCGCCGGCATTCAGGATCAGGTGAAGTCTCAGCGTCCGGTGCTGCGCCAGGGCTCCCTCGACGGGTGTCACCCTACAGGTGAGTGCGTGCGCCAGATCTTTCAAAAACTTCTGGCTCGCTTATTCGACGAGTGGCAAGTTTGGAAAATTTATATTTTTGGAATTTAAAGGTTAAAAACAGGTAGTTGCAAATTTCCCTAGACAGGGTGATGGTGACGGACATCTCTATGCACATACACCAGTGTTGCTGACCTCGTGCACGACCACTATGATTCATATAACGGTTTTCATGGAGCGCTACCGAGCACCGTGCGGTACGGTGGCTGGGTGATGACTGAGCGTCGCCATTGCTGAGGTGAGGAAGATGAGCAAATGGATTAGGAGTATGGCGAGAGGTGTCGCCACGTTCACCATCGTTCATCGCCCATCGTACACGATAGACGATAGGCAAACAGACAGTGACTTGGAGGCTCTTGTCGGTGATTGGCATCGCGTTGGCAATGACATCAAGGTTTCCATGAACAAGGCTGAGCCCGAGATCAATTCGGGTAGAATTCGCAAGGCCATGAATGGCTAGTAAGCCTCGTGGGCAAAGCACCCGCACTAGCCAAAAGGGAGGCAACGCTCTTCAAAAAGAGAGTCATCTTCAGGGAAATAAGAATGAAGTATCTGTGAATTATGCAGAGTAAAGATGGCCAATTCCGCATGCTTTTGAGATGGAAAAGTATGAATCCATCCTTTCGGGTGCAGCCGATAGAATCATCTCCATGGCGGAGCAAGAGCAAAAGCATCGTCACTCGATGGAGCAGTGCAGGCTGAGCGCGCAAGTTAACGCCAATCAGCTTGCTGCGCGTGAGGTTCGGCGCGGGCAGTGGATGAGTCTTTTTGTTGTCATCGTTATTGCGTTTCTGGCCGGATATGCCATCTACACGGACCATGCGATTCTTTCGGGTGTTCTCGGGGTGGGCGATCTGGTCTGGATTGTTTACCTATTTATTAACGGCAAGAACGGCAAAGCGCCGAAATAGCGGAGGCCGGATCGCGGCGGATTCCTTTGTCTAGCCCATCACTTCCCCGCCCTGAACGGCGGGTCTTGTCGCGCACCGGGTAAACGCCATGGTTTCCTTGCCGTTAGACCACTCCATGTGGGCAGTCATCACATCGTATTTGCCGTAGCGGTAAATCTTCACCTTGTCCATAGTCGGCCTCCTGTCAGAAATTGACGATGGCTAGGTCACAGCGTATGGCTTGGCGCAGCGATGTACCACCTGCGAATCAGGCAGGCGGGTACCCCGCTTATGCCTGCTGCGACCATGGGGACGGTTTTATGTCGTAGTTTTTTGGGTGGTTGTGGGTTGTCCCGGCAGGGCGACGGCGAGCAGGCCGATCAGCGGTAGATAGGCGCAGATCTTGTAGACGGTGATGATGCCGAGGTGGTCGGCCAGACCGCCGAGCACGGCGGCGCCGATGCCAGCGAGGCCGAAGGCGAGTCCGAAGAACATGCCGGCGACCGTGCCGGTGCGGCCCGGCATCAGTTCCTGGGCATAGACGACGATGGCTGGGAAGGCGGAGGCGAGGAGAAAGCCAATCAGGAGGGTCAGCAGCACCGAGGTATTGAGGCCGACATAAGGTAAGGCGAGGGTGAAGGGGGCGATGCCGAGGATCGAGACCCAGATCACTTGCTTGCGGCCGATACGGTCACCGATCGGGCCACCGAGCAGGGTGCCTGCTGCCACCGCGAACAGGAAAAAGAACAGGTGATACTGCGCTGTGCGCGTATCGATGCCGTAGCGGTGCATGAGATAGAAGATCAGGTAGCTGGTGATGCTGGCCATATAGAAGAACTTCGAAAACATCAGCGCCAGCAGTACCGCCAGGGTGCGGATGAGTAGCGGTCGTGGCAGAGTGCTGGTGGGGGTATGGGTCTGTGCCTTGGGTTGACGGTGCTGGTGGCGGTACCAGACGCCGACGCCGGTGAGAACGATCATGCCGAGCAGGGCGATGAGGGAAAACAGGGCCAGGCTCTTTTGACCTTGCGGCAGGACGATCCAGGCGGCGAGCAAGGGCCCGAAAGCGGCGCCGGCATTGCCGCCGACCTGAAAGATGGATTGCGCCAGGCCATGCTGTCCGCCTGAGGCCATGCGTGCCACGCGGGAAGCTTCGGGATGAAAGATGGAAGATCCGCTGCCGACCAAGGCGGCGGCCAGCAGCAGAAGCGGAAAGCTGCTCGCCATCGACAACAGCAGCAGGCCGCTCAGGGTGAAGCCCATGCCGATGGCGAGTGAGAAGGGCTGCGGGTGGCGATCGGTGTAGGCGCCGACCAGGGGCTGCAGCAGCGAGGCGGTGAACTGGAAGGCGAGCGTGATGAGGCCGATCTGGGCGAAGTTCAGGTGGAAGCCGCTCTTGAACAGAGGGTAGCTGGCGATCATCAGCGACTGCATGGTGTCGTTGAGAAAGTGCGAAAAACTGATGGCGCCGAGAACAGGAAAGACGGTGCGGTCGGCACTGGCGGTACTGGTGGTACTGGTGGTACTGGTGGTACTGGTGGTACTGGTGGTACTGGTGGTGCTGGCGGTGGACATGATCGGCTCTCTGGCGAGGAAGGTTAATCTACCGGTCACCTGATCGCCTGTCCAGCCGCGCGGGTGTGGCGAGCAGTGATGACGTGTTGCCGCTGCCATGTCGCGCGTAGATCTTGGGCTGCTGCCAAGCGCGTGTTGGCCTATGGTAAGGTAGGCCTCGTTGTCGTGGCGGTTCCAGGGATCGCGAGAGCCGATCAAGCGCGACGATATAGCCAGGAATCCGCTCATGCCGCAAACCACTTCCCCCTTCGTCATGCCCGCCGGGCGATTGATCCTGACCGCCAGCCAGCGCCAGAGGCGAACCCTGATCGAGCAGTTGACCGGCGCGGCCGTGCAGGCCGGAGCTCTGGCGCTGCGCTCGCCAGAGGTCGCTACCCTCGATGAGTTTTTGCAGTCCTGGCTGGATCGGCAACTGTTCAGTGGTGAGCTGCCGGCGGTTTTGCAGAGGGCTTTGGTCTTGTCGCCGCGGCAGCAGGAGTGGCTCTGGCAACGCGCGATAGCGGAGGTGGAGATCAAGGATCGGCTGCTCTATCGCGACGGGCTGGTCGCTCAGGCGCAGACGGCAGCAGAGTGGGTCAGCGCCTGGCAATTGCAGGTGCCCGCCGCTGCGGAGACGCGGGAGTATCGCGCCTTCAAGCGCTGGGCGGCGAAGTTTCACGAGCTTTCTGAAAGCGTCACCCCGGGTGTTCAATGGTTGTCTCCGGGCGAGCTGATGTCGGCGATCACGGCGGCGGTGCCGGCGACGCGCGCGACTTGGCCGCAGCGGCTGGCGCTTTTCGGTTTTGAGGAACTGACGCCGCAGCAAAACGCGCTCATCGCGGCTTGGCGCGAGATCGGCGTCGATGTCGAGGAATTGCATCCAGAGGCGCCGCCGGCGGCGCGTGTCAGTCGGGTGGGCTATGCCGATACGCGCAGCGAGCTCTATGCTGCGGCGCGCTGGGCCAAAGCCGAGATGGCTGCCGGCAAGACCCGCATCACCGTCGTGGTGCCGCAGTTGGCCGCCTTGCGCCCGCTGGTGGAGGAGATCTTCGACGCCGTGTTGCATCCAGAGGCGCGTTATACCGCCACATCGGGTGGCCGCGACTACAATCTGTCCCTGGGGTTGCCGCTCGCCAGTCAGCCGATCATCGCGACGGCGCTGGCCCTGCTCAAAGTCACCTACAGTCCAGCGACCTTCGAGCAGCCGTTGTTCTGGTCGTTGCTGCGTTCACCTTACTGGTCGGCGGCGTTCGACGAGTCGGCCGGGCGGGCGCGGTTGGAAGCAGATGTGCGCGAGTGGTTGCCGCGTTCGGTGTTTTTGGTGCATCTCAAGGGGCGTGCAGATCACCATCGCGATCTGCCGCAGTTGCACGCACACCTGTCGACGATGATCCGCCATCGCGTCGAGGCCTACCAGCAGCTGGGGCAGCAGCCGCCCTCGGTGTGGGCCGAGCTGTTCCTCGCCACCTTGCAGGAAAGCGGGTGGCCAGGCCAGCGCACGCTCAGCTCGGTCGAGCACCAGGCTCAGGAAGCCCTGGTCGCGCTCTTGGCGCACGAGTTTCCTGCCATCGAGCCGCTGGGCGCGACCCTCGACATCGCCGCCGCCCTGAGCGAACTCACGCTTGCCGCCGAGCACCAACTATTTCAGCCACAGACGGAGGGCGCGCCACGCCTGCAAGTCCTGGGTTTGCTTGAGGCCATCGGTATCGGCAGTGAGGCCATCTGGGTCAGCGGCATGGATGATGCCTCCCTGCCTGCACCGGCACGGCCGCATCCTTTGTTGCCGGCAGCGATACAACGTGCAGCAGGCATTCCCCACGCTTCGGCGGAGCGCGAGCTGCAGTTCTCCCGACAGCTGCTGGATCATCTACAGCGCTGTGCTCCGACCTTGATTTTCAGCTACCCGCTGCGTGATGGCGACAAAGCCCTGCGACCTTGCCCACTGATCGTCGGCTATCCGGAGCGACAGGAGAAAGAGGAGTCGCCCTATTTTGCGGTGACGAATGTGCCGCTGGAATCCCTGCACGACGTCCGCGGTCCGGCGGTGCCGGCGCATGAGCCTCTGTCGGGAGGCACCGAGCTGCTCAAGAGCCAGGCTATTTGTCCGCTCTGGAGCTTCGTCCGTTATCGTCTTGGCGCCGCTCCCCTGGGGCAACCGGTCGACCAGCTCGCCGCCAACGATCTCGGCAATATCTACCACTTGGCCTTGGCGCAATTCTGGACGAAGACGGCCACACATCAGCAGCTGCTCAAGCTGATGGGCGAGGGTGCGCTGGAGTCAGAGGTGGCGACGGCGGTGCATGAGGCTTTTGAGCAGGCCAGCCTGCGTCGGCCGATACCCCTGGGGAGCGTGCTGCAAGCCTGCCTGCAGGGAAAGCTCAGCGCTGATCTTTTGGCTTGGCTGCAGAGCTGTGAGGTGCCGCGTCAGCCTTTCGAGGTGAAGGAGGTAGAGCAGCGACGCGAGATCGAGCTCGCGGGCATACGCATCAAGACCCGGGCCGACCGCATCGATCAGATCCTGCCGAAAGACGGTCTCGTCGTTATCGACTACAAGACCGGCTCCAGCGATCGCTGGAAGAGCTGGCGCGAGAAGCGGATCAGCGAACCGCAGGTGCCGCTCTACTGCGTCGACCTCATCGCCAGCGGTGAACAGGTGACCGGCGCCGCCCTGGCGGGACTGCGCTGGGACAAGGGCAAGCTCGATGGTTTTCAGGGCGTGACCGAGAACGACGGAGTCTTGCCCGATGTGTTTTCCTTGGCTACGAATCTCGCCGCGCGATTCTCGGTCTTCGACGCCCAGCTCCACCCGAACTGGAAGACTTTGTTGGCGTTTTGGAATGAAGCACTCGTCGCTCTGGCGCGTGAGGTTGCGGAAGGCGAGGCCAGTCTGCGCGTGCGCCGCCTGGCGGATCTCGCCCATTGTCCGGTCAAGCCGGTGCTGCGGCTACCAGAGCTGGAGCGCTTTCTCTCCGATTTGAATGAAGGGAGCCTGCCATGACGGCGATTCGTGATGCCGCTGAGCGTGAACGCGCCCTCGCCGTCGAACAGTCGTTCATCATTCAGGCGCCTGCGGGGTCGGGCAAGACCAGTTTGCTGACGCAACGCTTTCTCGGTCTGCTGGTCAGCGTCGATCGCCCCGAGCAGATTCTGGCCATCACCTTCACCCGCAAGGCCGCCGGTGAGATGCAGCATCGCATCATGGCGATGCTGGAAGACGCCGCCGCCGTACTCGCCGAAGATCGCCCCGAGCCGACGAACGAGCACGAGCAGCGTGCGCATGCGCTGGCGACGGCAGCCCTCCGTCACGCCCAGGCGAGGCGCTGGGGGCTGCTGGAGAATCCAGCCATGCTGCGGGTGCAGACCATCGACGCCTTCTGTGCGTCCCTGGTGCGACAGATGCCGCTGTTGTCGCAGATGGGCTCGACTTTGGAGCCGGCCGAGCGGCCCGAGGTCCTCTACCTGCAAGCCGCGCGCAACACCCTGGCGCAGATCGAGGCCGGGGATGATGTCGCCGCGGCGGTACAGACTCTGCTCGCCCACCTCGCTTTCAATGTCGAGAAACTGGAGGCGCTCCTGGTCGGCTTGTTGGCCAAGCGTGATCAGTGGATACGCCTGTTGGCGCCGCTATGGCAGGATGTCCGCGGTGATGCGCCATTGAGTGACCCTTTGCGCGAATTCTTGCAAGGGAGTCTGGCGGCGATGGTGCTGGGGAATCTGGCGACAGCAGCGAAACTCGCTAGCCATCTGCAGCCGCTACGGCCTTTCATTCAATACGCCGCCGGTCATCGCGCAGAGCATGCGGCGCTGACTGTTCTTGCCGCCTGGGACGGATATTTCAGCGGCGGCATCGCTGATCTGGCCATCTGGCGTGCGCTGCGTCAGTGGCTGCTCACCCAAGATGGTGCGGTGCGCAAGAGGCTCACCCAGGCGGAGGGGTTCCCCGCGGCGAAAGACGGCGGTACACCGGCGGTGAAAGAAAACTGTCTCGCTCTCCTCGCCGCCCTGCCGGCGACGGTGGTCGAGGCGCTGCGGGCGAACGCGGCTCTGCCGGATCCGGCCTATCCGGAGCATGATCTCGCCGCCATCGGCGCGCTGCTGGTGGTCTTGAAGCAGGCGGCGCTGGAACTGATGCTGGTGTTTGCGTCGGCCGGTGCGGTGGACTTTGCCGAGATTCAAGGGCGCGCCCTGCTGGCGCTCGGTGACGACTGCGATCCCAGCGATCTGGCCCTGAGCCTGGATTACCAGCTGCGCCACCTCCTGGTCGATGAATTTCAAGACACCTCGCATGCCCAGTTTCATTTGCTGGAGAGGTTGACCGCTGCCTGGGTGCCGGGAGACGGACACACCATCACCGTGGTCGGCGATCCCATGCAGAGTATCTATCGCTTCCGCGAAGCGGACGTCGGTCTGTTTCTCAAGGCGCAGCAGAGCGGCATCGGGCATCTGCCGCTCGAGTCCCTGGTGTTGCGCGCCAATTTTCGTTCGACGGCCGGCATCGTCGACTGGAACAACGCCACGTTCGCACGGGTCTTTCCCGCCACCAGCGACATCGCCACTGGCGCGGTCAGCTATTCCCGCTCGGATGGCGTCAAGCCGGCGGATACAGCGGCCCCGGTCACCGTCTGGCCTTATTATGGTCTGCCGGGCGAGAGCGAAGCTGCCGACATTCTCGGTATCCTGCGCGACGCGCAGCGAACAGCGGGGGAGAGCGTCGCTATTTTGGTGCGCACCCGTAATGACGTGGTCGACATCGCGCACGAATTGCGCCAGCACGGCGTGCCCTACCGCGCCGTCGAAATCGAACGCTTGAGCGGACGTCAATCCATCCAGGACATGATGGCGCTGACCCGGGCTCTGCTGACTCTGGCCGATCGCATCCATTGGTTGGCCATTTTGCGCGCCCCCTGGTGCGGTCTGACTCTGGTCGATCTGTTCGCCCTGGTCGGCGCGCAGGACGCCGTCAAACGAACGGTCTGGGAGCAGATGAACCGCGCCGAGGTCATCGCCACCTTGAGCGCTGACGGGCAACAGCGTCTGGCGCGCGTGCGCGCGGTCGTGGCTGGCTTGTTGGCGGAGAGCGGTCGCCTCTCCTTGCGTCAGCAGGTCGAGAAAGCCTGGTGGCAGCTGGGTGGCGATCGGCTGTTGCAAAGCGCGGCGGAGATGCAGGACGCCATGACCTTCTTTGCCCTCCTCTCCGCCTTGGAGACGCGGGGCGGTCTCGATGAGGCGAGTTTCGATGACGAGGTAGACCGTCTTTTCGCGACGCCGGAAGCGGCGCCAGACATCGTCGAAATTCTGACCATCCACAAATCGAAAGGACTGGAGTTCGACACCGTCATTCTGCCTGGGCTCGGTCGTCGGCCACGCGCCGAGGACCCAGCTCTGCTGTTGTGGGAAGAACTGGCACAGGCGGAGCGCGCCGATGCCGGCCTGCTCCTGGCCCCGATCCGGCATGCGGCGACCGCCGACAGTCCGATCTATGAATACATCGCCGTGCTCAAGCAGGTGAAGGCGCAGCATGAAGCCGTACGCTTGCTATACGTCGCGGCGACGCGGGCGAAGCGCCGGCTGCACCTGCTGGCGCGCGCCAACCTGAGAGCTGACGGTGAAGTCAGTCCCACCCAGGGATCGGGTCTGGCGCTGTTATGGCCGGCCCTGGCAGCGCACTTCACGACCGCTCCCGCGGAGGAGACCGAAGAGCGCGAATGCGAACGCACTTTGGCATGGGCGGATCTGCCGGTGCCGCCGCTACGCCGCCTGCCGCTGTCGACGTTCGCCGTCTTGCCCGCCCTGCCGGCAGCGCCGCCCCTTGCCCGTATCAGCGCTGTCCCATCACCGATCACGACCAGCGATCATCATCGCGTCCTGGGCATCGTCGCGCATCGTCTGCTCGAGGAGTTTGCGCGTCAGGGCTTGGCGGCTTGGTCCGGGGACCGTTTGCGAGCACAGCGAGCACAACTGGTCCATCTGCTGACGCGGCATGGGCTGGTCGGTGATCGCGAGGCCGCCGTCGAGGAACTCATCGACTTGCTCGCCGCCTGCTTGGGTGAAAACCGATTTCGCTGGATTTTTGATCCGGCGCATGTGCTGTGGCCTGAGTTCGAGGTCCTGATGCCGGACGAGGGTGTGCTCCGCCGGCGTCGTCTCGATTTGCTGTTCCGGGACGGAGATGGAGTGCACTGGATCGTCGACTGGAAGTCCGATTATGGCCATTTTGATGATGAGTCCCTGGTGCGCGCGCATAGCGAGCAGCTACAGCGCTACCGCACGGCGATTCAGTCGCTGGCGCCGGGACTTGTGCGCGCCGGCGTCTATTCTTTGCATCAGGCGCGCTTTGTGGAAATGTGAAGCGGCTGAGTTCGCCGCGTGATCGAGCCCTGGCGGAGCCATGTGAGGCCTCCTGTTGCGTGAGCGTCGCCTAAGCGTCTTGAATTTCGGTCATATTTGGGTTAGGATGGCCACCCGCAGGTTTCCGCTTTCGTCACCGGTGCGTCTAGTTCGCGCTATGCCGTAGTCGTGTCGGTGGGTATCGAGCTGATATGGCGATGGATCACCATGGCGGTGTGGTAGATGGCTGAATTGGACCTCGCATCGCTGGCGCAGACCGCGCGACCGGAAGATCTGTCCTCTTTCTCGTTTTTCAATATCAAAGGGATTTGTTAAAACATTCGACCATTCAGACGTCTTGCAGGCGTCGTGAGAGGAACCCATGTTGGACCAAACCTTGCGGCCGTCGGTGCTGTTCCGTGATGCAGGTCATGTCTGCCTATGCTTTCGCGAGTCAGATCAGACCAGCGTCGAGAGCAACCAGTATGTCATCGTGCATGCGGAGCATGCCGCCATTCTTGATCCGGGCGGCGACCTCAGTTTCAAGGGACTGTTGCAGGCCCTCGGTGAGCACATCGACATGTCCAAGCTGGACTACATCCTCGCCTCTCACCAGGACCCCGATGTCATCGCCTCCCTGCCGCGCTGGCTTTTGCACAGCAGTGCTCAGGTCGTGATTCCTGCGCTCTGGGAGCGTTTCCTGCCGCACCTGGTCTCGGACATGATCAGCGATCATCTCAAAGTGCACCTCGCGGAAAGACTCGTTGCTCTGCCCGATGCCGGTGGACGGATCCATCTCGCTGGCGCACAGATCCTCGTCTTGCCGGCGCATTTTCTGCATTCACCGGGCAATTTCAGCTATTACGACACGCATGCGCGAGTCCTGTTCAGTGGCGATATCGGCTCTGCTACGAATGTCAGGGATCTGCATGATGTCGTCGAAGATTTTCAGGCGCATGAACCGGCCCTGCGCGCTTTTCACCAGCGCTATATGAGCTCGAACAGTGTCGCCCGCC
This sequence comes from Pseudomonadota bacterium, assembly GCA_021851865.1. Taxonomy (GTDB): domain Bacteria; phylum Pseudomonadota; class Gammaproteobacteria; order Pseudomonadales; family Moraxellaceae; genus JAJZHK01. The sequence continues at coordinate 14,574 of JAJZBU010000009.1, forward strand.
GCTGGATCGCCATGATCCGGCAACTGGACGTGCAGATCATCGCGCCGCAGCACGGCCCGAGTTTCGTCGGGCCGACGATGGTCGAGCAGTTCCTCTCCTGGCTGGAGACACTGCCGATGGGCGTCGATCGGATCGACGAGCTTCCCTACGAGATCCCCCCTCTGAGCACGGAGGAGGCGATCGAAGATACGCAGGCGAAAACATCGGCGCAGTGACCCGCCCGGCGTAGAATTTTTTTAGGCCATCTGCTGGATGAGTAGTCCCTGCGGCGTCGGCATGGTGCCTTGTTGGGCCATCTCCTGCTGCAGGTTCTGCAGGAAACTGCTCAGAGAAGCACTGCCCGCCGTCGTGCTGGAGGAGGCAGCGTTGCCGAGGGCCGAGCTCAGCGATTGAAAGCTGCTCTCAAGCGGTGACAGGGCCGAACTGCCATTGATCGTCGATGTGCTGCCGGCGACCTGAGAAGACAGATTGTTCAGTTGGTTCTGAAAGCTGCTGTAGACATTGGCGCCGTTCGCCGCGGATTGCGACATGCTCTGCAGGGAGCTGAACAGACTCTGCATGAAGGTGGCCAGGGCCTGCTGCGCCTGCACGGCGCTGCTCGATGCATTGCTCGCGCTCACCCCATTCGTCCCGGCACTGCCATCGCCGTCGCCATCGGCAGTGCTGCTACCCGTGCTGCTGTTGCTGGCGCTGTTGCTGGCGCTGAGCGCGGACGTGTTCAGCCCACTCATGCTCAAGGCGCCGAGGATGCTATTCAGCATGGCGCGACCGTGTCCGTGATGACGCAAGACGGTGTTGCCGCTGACACTGGTTGTCGTTCCCTGGTTTTGTGCGCCCGAGACGGCGTTCGTCGCCTGCGTCGGAACAAGGCCATTCAAGCCCAGTGCGTTGGTCGTCTGTTGATAGGGGTTGAACAAGCTCTGCTGTAACGCGTTGTTGACGTTCATGCTGGCGATCCTGGTGGATGATTTCAGCGATGAGCAAGCCATTTTCATGCCAGGCACGACAAGCGGCGAGACCTCTTGTCGCGTAGGTCCGCCATAGATCTCTAGTATCTTGGTTTTTATGGCTTTTTGTTTTTCTGCGCGGCTATCGTGAGAGTTGGTCTGTCGCTATGGCGGTGCAAATCACCGGCGAAGAATGGCCGCTACAGAGGCAGGTGATGGCCGGGTTTGCCGGTTGGGGAGGTGAGGATTTTTATGGGATGGAACGAAGCTGAGAATGTCGCGGATGGCCTTCCTTGGCGCACCGAAGGAGATGGTGTCAAGCGATATGCAGATCATGGTTGTTGATGCATAAGTGCTGGTGCTGCATCAGGAGTGACAGGATATTTCGTTTGTCCTCAGGGCTGAGCGATACACCCTTGTCATCGATACGGCCGATTTTGCTCATTTCGACGAACTCGCGCAGGAGAGGGGTGGCGGCGTACACCGTCTTACTCGATTGGCAGACACGCAGAAGTATCAGTGCCATGCTGTTTTTCATCATAGGAACCTCCACTGTATCGAAGGTTCCTAGACTCAAGCTTTCCTATGACAGATGCATGATGAAATGATGATTTACATGGTGACGGAAACGCCGGAAGAATCATCAAACGGCGGTTTTGTTGTTGGGCATTTGACGAATCCCAGTATCGTGACGGACGCCATCGGCGGCGCCACGAGCGAGCATCTGTCTTGCCGCAGCGAGCGCTGCCGCCACAGCGGGGCGACGGTAATCCCAAAGGACAGCCTCTGCCGCCGGGTAGATCGCCATGGTCGCGTTGCATTCGAACAGCAGCACACGGCCGTCTTCGCTCAGGGCGAAATCGACACCGGCAAAGTCCAAGGCCAGACGCGCCTGCAGTTCCTGCAGGGCGGCCATCGCTCCGGCCCCCAAAGTCGCCGGCATATCCTGTAAAAAACGCGCTTCTTCAGCGCGATAAGACGGATGCTCCGCCATGTCCGCCGAGAAATAATGGACTTTCCAGTCGCTCGCGATGGCCAGATGCAAGGGGTACATGCGGCCATCGATCAACATGACACGGAATTTGCGCACCAGGCCATCGCGCCCTCTGGCATCGATAAACTCGATGGCCAGCAGCTCATCGCCAGGGAGCGTCGCCAGGGTCGCCGCCAGGGCTTCATGGCGCTCGACCTTGTCAAAGTGGCGTCCGGCATGAAAGCCAGGAGCGCGCAGCAACAAGGGGTAGGACAAGGGTGTCGTTGCCAAGGATGCGCGGGTCATCTTGGTGACGCGCGCCGTCACCAAGCCCGGGATGTCCGCCATATGACGAGCATTGCTGCAGCGATCGGTCAGTTCGACCTGATCGGGATGATTGATCACCGGTGCCGAACTTCGTCGCACGATGTCGCGCGCACGTCGCAGAGCCTGCGGACTGAGGTCGGCATCGCCGATCAGATTGACGATGAGAGCATGTTCCGGCAGTTCCTGCGTGTCGTCATAGAACTCGGTATAGATGGCGGTGATGGCGAAATGTCGGTCGTCGATCCAGTGTTGCGTTGGAATATTGCCATGGCGCGCACAGACGAGCAGCAGGAGCGGCAGCCCCTGGCCCTGGCCGCGATAGGGTAAGGCGACGACGGCGTGGCCGACGAAGCCCTGTTGCCAGTGTCGTTCCGCTGGTTCATGCAGGGCTTCCAGCGTCCGAGCCAAGCCCTGGTGCGCCGGCGCCATGGCCGGTTGCAGACGCAAAGCCGCTTCATAGAGACGACGTGCTTCCGGCCAGCACTCCTCTTCTGCGGCGAGGTTGGCCAGGCTCACCAAGGACTCTGGGCGGTCGGGGTGAAAGTGGCTCGCCCGTTGCCAAGCGGTCTTGGCGGCAGAGCGGTGGCCGCTGCCATAGGCCAGGGTCGCCAGTTCGTGCAGCGCATCAAAATGGCCGGCGTCATGACGTAAGGCTTCCAGGTAAGACGCCTTGGCCGCTTCATCCTCGCCACAGGCTGCGGCTTGGCGCGCCTTGTGTAGCCAGGACAGCAGGCTGGGGTTGGTGGCGTCGACCATGGACCTCTCCAGCTTTTGGCGCGCAGGTTAGGCCAGGCGCCGGTAGACGTACTCGTCGCAGCCGGAGCCGCCCCAGCCCCAACCACCTGGGCGAGTGAAGCTGCGCACTTCCTGAAAACCGAGGCTGTGCAAGAAATCAGCAACCTGCTGCGGATGGATCGACTCATAAGGATAGCCGCCCAGCCAGTCGTGCACGTCATGCTCGAAGTTCATGCCGCGACTACTCAGATAGCTTTGTCGAAAGTTGGCAAAAGAACGTCCTCGCAGCCACAGAGCGAGCTTGACCAGAAGGGTATAGAGGCCTTGTGCGCGTCGTTGTGCTGGTGCCGATGCCTGACTATACCAGCGTTTCTCAATTTTCCAGAAAGAGCATAGGCGCGTTTTGCGGTAGAGCGCAAAGACCAGGAGTCCACCGGGAAGAACTTGGCTGGCTGCGCGCCGCAGGGCCTCATGCATGGCACCGGTGTGATGCAGGACGCCCCATGAATAGACGATGTCATAGCTGGGTTGATCCGATAGGGCGAAGACGCTGCGCACTTCGCATTGCCACTCAGCTTCTGCTTGATGCTGCGTGAGCAGGGCATGGGCCGTCTGCACGGAGTCAGGATCGAGGTCGATGGCGTGCACCGAGGCGGCTCCCGAGCGCAGGGCCGCGAGGGCATGCAGTCCTGATCCGCAGCCGATGTCGAGCACGCGTCGACCCTGCCAATCGGCGCTGGCGACGAGCTTGTGCAGACCTTCTTCTGCCGCTTCGATGCGTTGGGCATCGATACGCTGGGCATAGTCAGCCCAATTGGCGCCGAAGGCGAAGTGGTGTTGTAGTTGTTTGAGGTCGTGGGTGCTCATGAGAGGACTCGCAGAATTCCATCGCGCTTCATGATAGTTCAGAAGACCGCGCTTGCGTACGCCGACTGATGCGGCGCAGTTCGTAGAGCATGCTGATGGCGACGCTGCCGAGGCTGAAGACGGCAGCGATCCAGAAGCCGATGGCGCCGAGATGGGGGAGGAGGCGATCGCTCAGGCCGAGCATATAGCCGCCACCGAGGCCCAGTCCCCACAAGCCTAAGGTGTAGATGAGCATGGGGATGATGGTGTGCTGATAGCCGCGCAAGGCGCTGACCGCGACCACCTGCACGGCGTCGGCGAGGTGATAGAGGGCGACGGCCATGATCAAGCGACTGGCCAGCGCTTGCACCTGTGGGTCTGGTGAGTAGAAAGCGGCGATCCGCGTCGCTAGCAGCGCGAGGCCAAGGCTGACCGGCAGGGCGCAGAACAGGGCCAAGCGCAGCGCCTGCAGGGCGTAGCGTCGCGCCGCATGCGCATCGGCGCTGCCGAGAGCCTGGCCGATGAGCAGGGTGCTGGCGGTGCCGACGGCCATCGGCCACATGTAGGCGAGGACGACGAGATTGGCGGCGATCTGATGCGCCGCCGCAGCGATCGGACCGAGGCGGGCGATGAGCAGGGCCATGAGGGTGAAAGCGGTGAGATCGGCGATGAAGGTGAGGGCGATGGGCAAGCCGATGTGCAGGATGTCCTTCATGCCGGCGGCATCGGGCAGGGCTGGGCGCCAACTGCGCCATAACGGCGCCAAGTCGCTCTGGCGTAGCAGCCAGAACAAGGCGCCGGCGCAGAGCAGCCAGGCGTCGAGGGCGGCGGCCAGGGCACAGCCGGCAGCGCCCTGGCCAAGACCGCGCATGCATAGGAGGTTGAACGCAGGTTTCAGGGCGAGATAGATGAGATTGACCAGCATCACCGGGCGTGGGCGTGACAGCCCGGAAAACAGACCCATGAACAGGCGCAGCAGCAATGTTGCCGGCACCCCCCAGGCGCTGGCGTGCAGATAAGAGATGACCTTGCCGTTCAGGCGCGCCGGCAGATGGGCGAGGCCGACCCACGTCGCCGGATGCCAGAGCAGGCTGATGGCAAGCAGACTCAAGAGGACGACCCAGGACAGACCCTGCGCGATCTCGCGCCCGATACCCGGCATGTCGCCGGCGCCAGCGTGGTGTGCGATGAGCACGGGCAGGGCCATGAGCAGGCTGGCGACGACCATGGTGATGGTGGTCTGCAGCGACGAGGCGACGCCGAGGGCGGCCAGATCGAGCGTCGACAGATGGCCGGCCATGAGGGTGTCGATCAAGCCACTCGCGACCATCGCCATCTGCGCCACATAGAGCGGCGCCGCCAGTTGCAGCAGAGCCTTGTAAGGGCGCTCTCGCGGCATGCGCTCAGTCACGCCAGCGCAGATAGACGATCACGCACAGTGCGCCGCCGATCAGATAGAGCCAGAGGGTGTCGCTGACCAGCATGGGGTAGAGCATGATCGCCCAGGCGAGGGCGCTGAGGTCAGAACGGCCACGCCGCCGCACCATGCGCCAGATGACGAAGCCGATGATGCTGAACAGCAGGTTGGCCCATAACGCCGCCGGTGAAGGTAGGCTGAGTCCCATGGACTGTAGGTTCTGCAGGGCGTCCACGTGTGCTCTCCGTGCTGCTGGAAAGCGCATGTTGCGACATGCGCGCCGGTGTGGTCAAGAGTGAACTGGCCAGGACTCCAGCGCATGCACTTCGAAGCGTCGCCGCAGCGTTTCTGGAAAGAGGATGGAGTAGCCTTGCAGGTGCAGCTCATCGACGTTGTGCAGGCGCATTTGCAGTCGCTTCTGCAGGATCATCGGCGTGATATAGACGACGGCGTCGATGACCTTGGCGTAGAGCAATTCGGCGTAGGCGTCACAGGCCTGCTGATAGCGCCAGCTGGCTTTGATGAACAGCTCCAGTTCGAGCGCCAGGCGCCGGCCGCGCGGGCAGGTGAGCAGGGCGTCCGGGATCTTCTGCCAGAGCTCGGGCTGCAGCAGGCCTTGTGCATGGCAGTGGCGTGCGCCGCGCCAGTCCTGGTAGCCGTGCCGCGACGCCGCCAGCCGTAGATTCTGCAGCCCGAGATGATGATCGAGGCGCAGGGGCGATAAGCGCCGTCGCCGGCCAGCGCCGAGGCGACGGGCCGCGGCGGCGCTCAGGTCCCATAACGACAAGGGTTCGGGGTGATAGCGATACGGCTGGGCGCGAATCTGCCCCTGTTGCTGTAGCGCCTGCAGGCCTGCGGCCAGATCCTCGGGCGGGCAGGTGAGATGGGCTGCGAGCAGGGACGTCGAGCTTGGCCCCTCGTCGGCGAGATAGCGCAACAGCGCGTCATTCAGATTCATGCGTCCTCCTCAAAACGCGCCAGATCGGGGCGACAGCGCGAGTCGGGCGTGGCGATCGGCTGCCATGCACGGCGTGCGCACGGCCAAGCGCTTTGCGTCAGTTCGCGGGCGCGACCATGACCGTAGAGGACGGCCATCCGTGCGGGCAAGTGCAGCAGGGTCGTGGCGCTGATCAGCGGGCCGGATGCTTCCTGCTCACCATCGATCACCGGATCGGCCAAGCCTGGCCAGTAACGCGCGTGTTGTCGTCGCTGTGGCACCTGACCGCTCTTGCGCGCCAGCCACTCGGCGGTGTCCGGATCCTGCAAGCGAAAGACCAGTTTGAGGGCGCAGTTTTCGTTGACGGCGGCGGCGACGGCGGTGGCGTTGAGATCGCCGGGACCGGCAGCGAGATCGCCGAGGGACTGATGCGCCAAAATGAGATGGACGCCGCGATCGCGTATCGTGCTCAGGGCGTCGAGGCTGCCCCGACAAAGGTGATAACGAAACTCATCGAGGATGACGCAGCAGGGCCGTTCGGGCGGGCGTGCCTGCGCTTCGGCGCTTTGGATCAGACGCAAGAGGACGATGCGTTGCAGGCGCCTTACGGTATCGAGACGGGTGGAGCCGAGAATATAGCAGGCATCCCCTTGCGCGAGCAGGTCGCTCATCCTGGGGCCGGCCAGCCCCTGGCCGGCGGCGATACTGGCGATCTCCTCCAGGCGCAGACACAGGGCCGGCGCTTTGCGCCGCAGGGGGGCGATGGCGCGTGCCGTCAGCGAGGCCAGGGTATCACCGGGGCGCCAGGCTTCGGCGAGCAGACGCGCACCCTGGCGGTCGGCGAGGCGGTAGAAGTCGGCGTCACTGCCGCTCTCGAGCAGATCGAGACCGTGCAGGAGAAGGTCGTAGAGGCGGTGGGGGTCACAGCCTTCGATGAGATTGAACTGGGCCGGAGCCTGGGGGCGTAGATCGAGCACATGAAAACGGCGGCCGCAGTGCGCGGCGGCGGCGGCGAGGGCGGAAGCGGCCCAGAGGTCTTCCTTGGGGTCGAAGTAGATGACGCTCTCACCTTGGGCGAGGGCCTGTGCCGCGAGGACGCCGAGCGCCGCAGATTTGCCGCAGCCGCTGCCGCCGATGACCTGAAGATGGGGGAGAGGCCCGTTCAGATAGCAGGGTTCGCCGGCGTCGAGGCCGAGCATCCAACCGCGCTGTGGATCGAGCAGTGGCCGTGGGTCGTACGTGGTCGCCGGCGTGCGAGCGAGATCCTGGCGCACGTCGCTGGCCGGCAGCCAGGCAGATGCCCGCCCGCGATAGCGCCAGATCGCCAGCAGCAGAACGAAAAGATAGAGCAGCATGGGCAGGCGCAGCCCCTGCCAGAGGAGCCAGGGTAGGGGCAGGCTCAGCAGCAGGATGAGCCCGGGTGCCGGCGGTGCGGTCGAACGCCGGAGTCTGGTGCTGGCGAAAAGAAGAAGGCTCATGGCGACAGGCTGCGCCTGCGCCATGACAGATGTATGACGGTGTCTGTATGGAGGTCTCGGCTAGCCTGCCTGCCAGTGATCGCAGGTGATCAGGCCGGTGGTGTGCGCCGCCTGCAGGCGCGACTCCGCCAGGGTCATCAGGTCTTCCGGTGAAGGCGGCTCCAGCGCCGCATCGCTGGCGACGATGTTGAGCGTCGTCTTCAGCGACAAAAAGCCGCCCGTGGTCTTGTAGGCCTTGAGGTTGAGACTTTCATGCAGACGGCGGTAGCTCTGCACATTGCAGTGGTCGATGCTGGGTTGGTGCGTGATCACGGCGAACTGGTGCGGGGCGATGCGCGCGACGATGTCGAGCGGGCGCACCAACTGTCGCAGGCGGCGTGCCGAGGCGACGATGAGCTGGCTGATGACCTGGGCATTGTGCTGCTTGCGCAGGGATTCGAGTTGGGTCATGGTGATGAGCAGATAGCAGCAAGCGCCGCCGCGTGAGGCGCAGTGACGGATGGTGTCGCCGAGGCGTGTGAGGGCGTAGGAGCGATTGCCGAGGCCGGTGAGCGCGTCGAGCGAGCTCAGTTTCTTGAGTTTGGCGTTGGCTTCGATCAGGCTCTGATTTTCGCGCAACAGGCGGTTCTGCAGGGCGCTGAGGCGCTCCGCCGCCCACAGTCGCGGCAACAGCTGTTCATTCATCAGAGACTTGTTGAGAAAATCATCGACGCCTTGCTCAAAGGCGTGCTGTAACGCTTCTCCGCCTTCGCGCGCGGTCAGCAGAAGGACGTAGGTGAAATGATTGTTTGCTTCGTCGAGCTGGCGCACCGACTGGGTCAGCGCCAAACCGTCCATCTCGGGCATCAACCAGTCGGCGATGACGATGCTCGCCGGCCTCTCTTCGAGGAGCTGTAAGGCGGAGCTGGCCGAGCTGGCCTGACGGACATCGGTGTAGCCGGCACTTTTGATGACGCGATGGATCATGACGCTGGAAAAGCGGGCGTCGTCGACGACGAGAATGGAGGTGTCGGTATAGGCCATGGATGATTCCTGTCGGACGAGCTGCGAAGTCATTTTTATCAGGGCGCTGCTCGGGGCGCCACCTCAGCTTTCCACTTTAGGCCAAGGAGCCACGTACCGCAACAAAAGAAATCCCGGCAGGCTCAGCCCCAGACAAAAGATAAAATAAGTGGTCCAGCCCCAGTGTTCGACACACCAGCCGCTGCCGGCATTGAACAGGGAGCGCGGCAGGGCGGCGAGAGAGGTGAGCAGGGCGAACTGGGTGGCGGTGTGGCGGGGATCGGTCTGCTGCGCCAGATAGGCGACGAGCGCGGTGGTGCCAAGACCGACACCGAAAGCCTCGGCGGCGATCACCAGGGCCAGAGTCGACACGCCGCCAGGATGGAGGCTGAGCAGCACGAAGCCGAGGATGCTGGCGGCCTGGGCGACGCCGAAACAGTACAAGGCGCGTGCGATGCCGAGACGCAGCATCCACAGGCCGCCGAGAAGGCCGCCGGCGACGCTGGCGAACAGCCCCGCCTGCTTGGCGACCAGACCGATCAGCGTGCGGCTATAGCCGATCTGTAGATAGAAGGGGGTCGCCAGAGTCGTCGCCATGCCATCACCGAGTTTATAGAGCAGGATGAAGGCCAGGATCGCCAGTGCATGGACGCTGCCATGGCGGGTCAAGAACTCAGACAGGGGCGCCAGCACCGCCTCCCTCAGGCTATGCGGCTGGCCGTGTCGTGCCGGCGGCTCATCGATCCACAGCAGCAGCAGTGCCGCCGGCAGCAAGAACAGGCTGCAGACGATAAAAACCGCGGACCAGGGCAGATGATCGGACAGGATGAGGGCCAAGGAGCCGGGGACGAGTCCCGCTATCTTATAAGCGTTGACGTGCAGGGCGCTGCCGAGGCCGAGCTCGGCGTCGCTGAGAATCTCACGGCGCAGGGCATCGATGGCGGTATCCATGCTGGCGCTGAAAAAGGCACAGAACAGCCCCCAGAAACTCACCCAGAGGGAGTCCGTGGCAGGACGCTGTCCGAGCGCTACAAAGCCGATTCCAAGCGCCAGCAGACAGAGCAAAATCCAGCTGCGTCGGCGCCCCAGTCGCGTCAGTCGGTAACGATCGAGGAGTGGCGCCCAGAGGAACTTCAGGCTGTAAGGCAGCATGAACAGGCTGGCGGCGGCGATGGTGTGCAAGCTGAGGGCATAGCTTTGCATCCAGGCGGGCAAGAGATAGATGAACATGAACAGCGGCAGCCCCGAGCTGAAACCGCCGATCAGACACACCGCCATACGGCGATTGAACAGCTCTTGCCTTTTCATCGCTGTCGTCTCTGCGGTTCGCGCCAACCCTCGGCGAGCAGGCGACGTTTTTGTTCCTCGGCCAGCGACGAGGTGGCGGGCAAGGCGATCCGTCCGTCGGCGCGCAACACGCGCCACCATGGCAGGTCGTTCAACGCCCCCTGTGCCAGCAGGCGTGCGGCCTGTCGCGCTCGTCCAGGCAGGCCGGCGCGGCGCGCCAGTTCGCCGTAGCTCACCACTTCACCGGCGGGAATCTGTTGCAGCGCCAAACGCAACCAAGCGAGAGCGGCACTAGACTGACGCATCGTCGAGCTTGTTGCTATCATAACAGCGCCCTTTCAGGAGAATGAGTGTGGTGAAGTCGATCGATCAGCGCAAGGCGTGGGAGTTGTTGACCCAGCAGACACATCTGGTTCTGGCGACGCAGTCGCGGCGGCAGCCACGATTTCCCTACACCTCCTGGGTTCCTTTCCAGGCGCACCGGGCCGGGGCGGTCATCATCCTGGTCGCAGATATTGCCGAACACACCCTCAACCTGCTCACCAACGAGCACACGTCCCTGCTCTTGGCCGAGACGCCAGAGCCGAGCCCCGCGGCGGCGGGCATGCCGGTGAGCGTGGTGCGCCTGAGTCTGTTTGCGCGCGCCCAGCGCCTCGAACTGCCCGAAGCCGAGGCTGTCTGTCAGGGCTTCTACACCCGGCATCCCGGTCTGCAGGACTATCATCGTCGTCTCGGCTTCGTCTTTTTTGAAATGACCCTCGTCGAGGGTCGTTTCATCGGTGGGCCGGGGCGAGCCCGCTGGATCGGGGCGGCAGACTTCGCCGCCTCGTTCAGCGCTGCGACGGAGTCTGCGCCTGCGCCACAGTGAGCGCGGTCATGTTGACGATGCGGCGCACGGTGGCTGACGACGTCAGGATGTGAACCGGACGCGCCGCTCCGAGCAGGATGGGGCCGACAGTGACGCCTTCGCCCGCTGCCGTTTTGAGCAGATTGAAGGCGATGTTGGCGGCGTCGACATTGGGCATGATCAACAGATTGGCGGCACCGCGGAAACGGCTGTTGGGGAAGACTTCGAGACGGATGTCTTCTTTGAGAGCGGCGTCGCCATGCATCTCGCCTTCGACTTCGAGGTCAGGAGCGCGCTCGATGAGCAACTGCACGGCCTGACGCATCTTCTCCGAACTTGGGGTCACTTCCGAACCGAAGTTGGAGTGTGACAGCAGGGCGACCTTGGGGGTGATGCCGAAGGCGCGCACCTGCTCGACGGCGAGCAGGGTCATGTCGGCGATCTGTTCGGCACTGGGGTCGGGGTTGACGTAAGTGTCACAGATGAACAAGGTGCGCCCGGGCAGCATGATCAGGTTCATGGCGGCGTATTTGCGCACGCCGTCGGCCAAGCCGATGGCGCGGTCGACATAGCGCAAGTGCAGATTGTAGTTGGCGAAGGTGCCACAGATCATGCCGTCGGCGTCGCCGAAGTGCACCAGCAGGGCGCCGATCAAGGTGGTGCGGCGACGCACTTCGCGCTTCGCCAGTTCCGGCGGCGTACCGCGTCTTTCCATCAGGCGATGGTAGTGCGTCCAGTACTCCTTGTAGCGCGGATCGCTGTCCTGGTCGATGAGGGTGACGTTCTCTCCCGGTACCAAGCGCAGCCCCAACTTGGCGATGCGCGCCTGGATGACCGCGGGACGACCGACGAGAATGGGACGGGCGAGGCCTTCGTCGATGACGATCTGCACGGCGCGCAGGACGCGCGCGTCTTCACCTTCACAAAAGACGATGCGCTTGGGATCCGCCTTCGCCTTGTGAAAGAGGGGGCGCATGATGAAAGCGGAGTTGTAGACGAACTCATTGAGATGCTGGCGATAGCCGGCGATGTCAGCGAGTGGGCGGGTGGCTACGCCCGACTCCATCGCCGCCAGAGCGACGGCAGGGGCGATCTCGATGATGAGGCGGCTGTCGAGCGCGCCGGGGATCATGTATTCCGGACCGAAGCTCTGTTGCTCGTCGTTCAGGCCATTGCCGTCGGCCTGTTCGGCGTGGGCGAGGCGGGCGATGGCACGCACCGCCGCGATCTTCATCGCTTCATTGATGGTGGTGGCGCCGACGTCGAGAGCGCCACGGAACATATAGGGGAAGCACAGGGCGTTGTTGACCTGGTTCGGATAGTCGGAGCGGCCGGTGGCGATGATCGCGTCCGGGCGTGCCGCCTTGGCCAGTTCCGGCATGATCTCCGGGGTGGGGTTGGCGAGAGCGAAGATCAGCGGCGAACGCGCCATCTTCTTCACCATCTCCGGTTGCAGCACGCCGGCCGTCGACAGGCCGAGGAACACATCGGCGTCTTGCATCAGGTCATCGAGTGTGCGCGCTTCGGTGTCGCGGGCATAACGCAATTTGCTGGCGTCGAGCTGATCCTTGCGGCCGAGGTGGAGGACGCCGCGCGAGTCGGTGACAAAGACGTTCTCGGCGCGCACACCGAGGGCACAGATGAGGTCGAGGCAGGTGAGCGCTGCCGCTCCCGCTCCCGAGCAGACGACGCGGATATCCTCGATACGCTTGTCGACCAGCTTCAGCCCGTTGAGCAGGGCGGCGCCGACGATGATCGAGGTGCCGTGCTGATCGTCGTGGAAGACCGGGATCTTCATCCTTTCGCGCAATTTGCGCTCGATGTAGAAGCACTCAGGCGCCTTGATGTCCTCGAGATTGATGCCGCCAAAAGTCGGTTCGAGCGAGGCGATGATGTCGACCAGCTTGTCCGGATCCTTCTCGGCGATCTCGATATCGAAGACGTTGATGCCGGCGAATTTCTTGAACAACACACCTTTGCCTTCCATCACTGGCTTCGCCGCCAGCGGGCCGATATCGCCGAGGCCGAGGACGGCCGTGCCGTTGCTGATGACGGCGACGAGATTGCCACGCGCGGTATAGCGGCTGACGCAGGAGGGGTCGCGCTCGATCTCTTCGCAGGGCGCGGCGACCCCAGGCGAGTAGGCGAGGGCGAGGTCGCGCTGATTGCTGAGCTGCTTGCTGGGAGTGACGGAGATCTTACCGGGGACTGGAAATTCGTGATAGTCGAGAGCGGCTTTACGTATCGTATCGTCCATAGTCATCCCCGGGCGCAAGTGGTGTTGAGCAAAGCGAGATTATAGCATCGCGGTCTTGCGTCGTGATGCCATTTTTACCCGTGCTGAGCCGTGTCGTCGCCTCATTCCGTCTGTTCACGTGCGATGGCGCGCGCGCCGATATCGCGACGATAGTGGCAGCCGGGAGAGTGCAGTTCGGCCAGGCGCGCCAGCGCCCGAACGCGTGCCGCGCCGACATCGGGGGCGAGGGCGGTGACGCAGAGAACGCGCCCGCCGTGGACGTAGAGCTGACCATCCTGCTCACGCACACCGGCGAGAAAGGTTTTCACGTGCGCCCCTTCATCGGCGTCGAGGCCGCTGATGCGTTCACCGGTATGCAGTTTGCCGGGATAGCCGGGGGCGGCGAGTACGATACCGAGCGCCGCCTGCTCAGACCAGCGTGCCTGGGCGCGATCGAGTTGACCGGCCAGGGCCAGTTCGAGCAGCTCGGGCAGGGAGCTTTCCAGGCGCATCATCACCGGTTGCGTCTCGGGGTCGCCAAAACGGCAGTTGAATTCGATGACATAAGGCTCGCCCTGCGCGTCGATCATCACGCCGGCATAGAGAAAACCGCTGTAAGGCGTGCCCGCCGCAGCCATGCCGGCGACGGTCGGGGCGATGATTTTTTGCATGATGCGTTCATGCACCGCCGCGTTCACCACCGGCGCCGGCGAATAGGCGCCCATGCCGCCGGTGTTGGGGCCGCTGTCGCCTTCGCCGACGCGCTTGTGGTCCTGGCTGCTGGCCATGGCGAGGATGTGCTGGCCATCGACCATGCAGATGAAGCTGGCTTCCTCGCCCTGCAGAAACTCTTCGATCACCACCCGCGCTCCGGCGCTGCCGAAGACCTGGTCGCCGAGCATGTCCCGCACGGCGGCGCGCGCTTCGGCGTCGCTCATGGCGACGACCACGCCCTTGCCGGCGGCGAGGCCATCGGCCTTGATGACGATGGGCGCCGGGTGCTGGTCGAGGTAGGCGAGCGCCGCCGTCAGATCATCGAAGCTGGCATAGGCGGCCGTCGGAATGGCGTGTTCTTGCATGAAGGCCTTGGCGAAGGATTTCGATCCTTCCAGGCGCGCGCAGGCGGCGCTAGGACCAAAGGCGGCAAGACCGGCCTGGCGCAGGGCGTCGATGACCCCGTGCACCAGCGGCGCTTCCGGTCCGACCAAGGTGAGGTCGGCATGGGCGCGCGCGAAGGCGACCACCGCCGCATTGTCCATGATGTCGAGATCGACGTTGCGGCAACGCGGTTCACGCGCCGTACCGGCATTGCCCGGGGCGACCAGAACCTCGGTGACGCGGCGGTCCTGGGCACACTTCCAGGCGAGAGCGTGTTCACGTCCACCGCTGCCGAGGATGAGAATGCGCATAAGGAACTCCTCAATGACGGAAGTGGCGCACGCCGGTGAAGACCATGGCGATATCGGCGGCGTCGGCGGCGGCGATGACTTCGGCGTCGCGCATCGATCCACCGGGTTGAATGATGGCGCGGATGCCGACGCTGGCGGCGTTGTCGATGCCGTCACGGAAGGGGAAGAAAGCGTCAGAGGCCATGACCGCTCCGCTCAAGGGCAGGCCGGCGTGTTCCGCCTTGATCGCGGCGATGCGCGCCGAGTTGACCCGGCTCATCTGGCCGGCGCCGATACCGAGGGTGCGCCGTGCCTGGGCGTAGACGATGGCATTCGACTTGACGTATTTGGCGACTTTCCAGGCGAAGATGAGGTCATCGATTTCCGTCGCGCTCGGCGCCCGCCGGGTGACGACTTTGAGATCTTCGCTGCCGATCATGGCCAGATCCATCTCCTGCACCAACAGACCGCCATTGACGCGCTTGTAGTCGAGACGCGCCGGCCGCGTCGCCGGCAGGGGCGGGCAGAGGAGGACGCGGACATTGTTCTTCTCGGCGGTGACGGCGAGGGCCTCGCTCGTGGCGCCCGGGGCGATGATCACTTCGACGAACTGACGCGCGATGATGGCGCGCGCCGTCACCGCATCGAGCTCGCGGTTGAAGGCGATGATGCCGCCGAAGGCGGACTCGGGGTCGGTGGCATAGGCCAAGTCATAAGCCTGGGCGATGCCCTCGAGGCTGACGGCGACGCCGCAAGGGTTGGCGTGTTTGACGATGACGCACGCGGGTTTGACGAAGGTCTTCACGCACTCAAGAGCGGCGTCGGTGTCAGCGATGTTGTTGTAGGACAGCTCTTTGCCCTGCACTTGCCGCGCCGTCGCCACGGCCGCTTCGCTGAAGCCGTCTTCGACATAGAAGGCGGCGCTTTGATGGGGATTCTCACCGTAGCGCAGGGTCTGCGCCCGCTGCAGTTGCAAGTTCATGGTACGACCGAACTTCGTCACTTCACCGTCACAGCGCTGACCGAGGTAGTTGGCGATCATGCCATCGTAAGCGGCGGTGTGCTCAAAGGCGGCGCAGGCGAGATCGAAGCGCAAGGCGGCGTCGAGGCCCCCCTGCGCAAGGGCCGCAAGAATGCGGGCATAATCGCTGCTGCGCACGACGATGCCGACGTGGGCATGATTCTTGGCGGCCGAGCGCACCATGGCCGGTCCACCGATGTCGATGTTTTCGATCGCCTCGGCGAGGCTGCAGTCGGGGCGGGCGACGGTGGCGGCGAAGGGGTAGAGGTTGACGACGACGAGATCGATGGGCGCGATGTCGTGTTCCGCCATGACCGCATCATCCTGACCGCGGCGGCCGAGAATACCGCCATGGATGCGTGGGTGCAGGGTCTTGACGCGACCGTCCATCATTTCTGGAAAGCCCGTGTGCTGCGCGACTTCGCGCACCGGCAGGCCGGCTGCGTGCAGGAGCTGATAGGTGCCGCCGGTGGACAGCAGATCGACGCCTTGCGCGGCGAGGGCACGGGCGAAATCGACGATGCCGGTCTTGTCGGAGACAGAGATCAGGGCGCGTCGCACAGAAATTTTGCTCATCGAGGGATGACTCCAGAGATGGTGCGCGTCAGCACGCGCGCCGGGTGGACTTACATCATGTGATAGGTTTTCAGCTTCTTGCGCAAGGTGCCGCGATTGAGTCCGAGGATCTCTGCCGCCAGGGTCTGATTGCCGCGGGCGTATTCCAGCACCACCTCGAGCAGAGGCACTTCGACCTCGGAGAGCACCATGTCGTAAACACCGCAGACGCGCTCGCCATGGAGGTTGGAGAAATAGTTGCGCAAGGCCACTTGAACATGATCGCTCAGGGTCTGGGCGCGACTGTCCTGGCTGGTGAGGACAGTTTTGACGGTATCGGTATCCATGCTTTGTCGCCAATATTTGAAAATAGAAATCTCAGACGGTTGCGAAGACGTCCTGATCACGTGCAAAAAAACTACTCAGATAGGCGGCCTGTTCGACCGCCTGTGTTTGTGCATGAAATCCCTTGCAAAACTCGGCTCCGCTGCGCATATCTCTGGCGTACCAGGTGACGTGCTTGCGCGCCAGCCTTACCACGGCCTCCTCGCCGTAATAACGCTGCATCGCCTGCAGATGACGGAGCATGCAGCGTATGCGTTCATGCTTGTCGATCTGCGCGGGAGCGCCGCCATTGATCGCTGCCGTAAACTCGGCAAAGATCCAGGGGCGACCCAAGGCGGCCCTGCCGAGCATGATACCATCGACGCCAGTATGGGCCAACACTCGCCGCGCTTTGTCGACGCTGTCGATGTCGCCGTTGGCGATCACCGGGATGCGGCTTTGCTGTTTGATCGCGGCGATGGTGTCGTATTCGGCCGCGCCGAGGAAACGGTCGGCGCGGCTGCGGCCGTGGATGCAGAGCATGGCGATGCCGATGTCCTCGGCGATGCGAGCGAGTTCAGGGCCGTTGCGCTGTTCCGGTGTCGGGCCGGTGCGCATCTTGAGCGTCACTGGAATGGTGACGGCGGCTACCACCGCCGTCAGGATACGGCGCGCTAGCGGCAGGTCCTGCATCAGCGCCGACCCAGCCAGGCGATTGCAGACTTTTTTCGCCGGGCAGCCCATGTTGATGTCGATGACCTCGGCGCCTTGCGCCGCTTGTGCCTGCGCCGCCGCGGCCATCATGTCGGGGTCATGGCCGACGATCTGCACGATGCGCAAGCCCTGTTCCTGCGTCTGCACATGGCGTTGCCGGGACTTCTGCGTCGACCACAGTTCCTGGTGACAGCTGAGCATCTCGCCGACGGCGTAGCCGGCGCCATAAGAGCGACAGAGTTCACGAAAAGGTAGATCGCTCACACCCGCCATAGGCGCCAACAGCACCGGCATGGCGACACGATGTGGGCCCAGCGACAGGGCCCGCAGAGGAAGGCGGGACACGGTATCGACTCTCGACGGTGACAACGAAACGCTATGCTAACAGCCTAGCCGCGGAAAAAAACCATCGACAGTGAGCTTCCCGCCGGACGGCGGGAGGGCTCAGGGTTGTGCTGCCTGGTCGCCCGCCTGCAGGGTGAGGCTGGTCTCGGCGGGAATCTTGTCGGCGGGTAAGCCGACCTCAAGCGAGACGTGCACCGGTGTGTGCGCGTGCAAGGTGGTGTCGAGGTTGCTGGCGAGCAGATAGTCCGACGGGGTGATCTTGCGCGTGCCGAGGATGTTGCCATCGCTGTCACGCAGGGTCAGGCGCAAGGTGGGATAGGGTCGGTCCTGGTCTTGGTCGTTGTGCAGCAGCGTGTCGATGAGCAGGATGCCGCGACTGAGGTCGGGGCGAAGCACGAGATGGTCGATGCGCAGTCCACGCAGATTACCGGCGATGTGCCGACAGTGCCAGCGCGTACAGAACGCGGACAGCGGCCCCTGCAAGGCGGGCTGGTCGGCGAGAGCATCTTCATGAAAGTAGGCGAACTGGGTACACAGGGCGAGGAGAGCGAGCAGTTGCAGGCCGCCCCAGAGGAGGTAGCGTTCCCAGGGCCAGTGATGCGTCGGACTGAGGATGGCGACCGGATCGTGCCATTGCGGCAAGGCGGCATCCTGAGCGACACCGCCGGCGGCTGTCGTCGCCTTGCCTTCGGCGAGACTGAGATCCTCGTCGTTGAGGAAATCGAGAGCCTGCTCATCGCCGAAGGTGAAGCTGGTCGCGGCAGCAGCGGCCGCGGCAGCAGCGGTAGGGGGTGACGGGGTAGGAGCGGCGGCAGGCGCAGCCGGGGGAGTGGCGCGTCGTGCGGGCGACTCGTTCAGGACCTGCATCTGCTCCGGTTGTGCTTTTTTCTTTTCCGCATCGGCGAGTTGCTGCAGCATGGTCTGCGCCCAGGCCTCGTCGGCGTTGTCACTGGTCGAGGCCACCGGTTGCTGGCTGGCATCATGGAAAGGGTTGTTGTGCTCAAGCGAGGTATTTTCCAGCATGAAATCGCTGAGTTCGCTGGCGCCGAGACTGATGCGGGTGTTGTTGCTGGAGGGGCTGCGCGACCAGTCTTCCGCCTTCATGGCGCCGAAGGTCTGGTGGTCGTCGATGGGTTTGACTTTGGCACCGATGTGTAAAGTGGTCGCCTCGTGCATCGACGCTTCATCGTCCTGGAGCAACTGTTCGGCCCAAGATTCATCACGGCTGGCGCGTTTGCTGGCGCCACTTGCTGGTGGTGTGGCGGGCGTGGCGGCTGCCGCCGGTGGCGGTGTGCGCTCGGTCGCGGTCTCCCCGACCATGTTGAGGTCGGCGCGAAACATCTCCAGACAGGAACCGCACCGAACCACGCCATTTTTGGCCTGTAATTGTGCCGGACTGACTCTGAACAGACTGCCGCAATGCGGGCAGCGGGTCTGGCGTTGATCTGGCATAGCCTGGGCCCTACTCCCTGTGAATACATCCTGTCACACTGTAGCCGTTCTCAGGCGTTTTGGGTATCACCGCGCGTTTTCTGACCGCTGACACGGCACCAGTCTTCCTCGCGCACCGCGACGGGGTCGAGGGTCAAGGCTGCGCGATAGGCCTGCTCGACGTCGTCCTGCTGGCTGCGGATCAAGCCGGAGAGAGCGATCTGGCCGCCGGGACGCAGGAGGGTGAGCAGACGCGGGGCGAGAGCGATCAAGGGGCCGGCGAGAATGTTGGCGACGACGACGTCGGCGCTGCCGGCGGGCAGATCGGCAGCATCGTCGGCGGCCAGTACGCGCAGGCGATCGCTGACGCCATTGCGCTCGGCATTGGCCAAGGTGGCGGTCAGGGCTTGCGGATCATTGTCGATGGCGATGGCCGATGCGGCGCCGAGGAGGAGGGCGGCGATGGCCAGGATGCCGGAGCCGCAGCCATAGTCGACGACACAGCGGGCGCGCAGATCGAGTCCGTCCAGCCACTCCAGGCACAACGCCGTGGTGGGATGCGTGCCGGTGCCGAAGGCTAGGCCGGGGTCGAGCAGGAGATTCACTGCCTCAGCTTCGGGCGGCGGTGTCCAGCTCGGCACCACCCAGAGGCGCTGACCAAAGCGCATGGGGTGGTAGTGATCCATCCAGGCGCGTTCCCAGTCCTTGTCTTCGAGCAGTTCACAGCGCCAGGCCGGCAGCGGGGCAGCGAGCATCTTTTCGAGAAACTCGATCAGGGCGGGCATGTCCGAGTCGGCGGTAAAGATGCCGATGAGCTCGATTTGATCCCATAGCGGCGTGGCGCCGGGAGGCGGTTCGAGCAGGGGCTGGTCGCCGGCGTCGAGCAGCATGACGGCGGCGGCGCCGGCGCTTTCGAGCAGATCCTGCAGCGTGTCGAGCTGGGCTGGAGTGGTCTGTATTTTCAGCTGTTGCCAGGGCATGGAGTTCTCAGAGCTTGAGTTTGCTTTCCAGGTGATGAATGTCGACCCCGCCCTGAGCGAAGGCGTCATCACGCAGAATGATTTCACGGTGCAGCGCGATGTTGCTGCGTATGCCTTCGATGAGCAGTTCATCCATGGCGCGGCGCATGCGGCTGAGGCAGGCGGCGCGATCATCGGCGTAGGTGATCAGCTTGCCGAGCAGCGAGTCGTAGTAAGGCGGAACGGTATAACCGGAGTAGACGTGCGAGTCCATGCGCACGCCCGGGCCTCCTGGGGCATGGAAATGCTTGATCAGGCCGGGCGAGGGCACGAAGGTGCGCGGGTCCTCGGCATTGATGCGGCATTCCATGGCGTGGCCGCGCACGACGATATCTTCCTGCCGGCGCGACAGCCCGAGGCCTGAAGCGATGCGCAACTGTTCTTTGATGAGGTCGACGCCGGTCACCAGCTCGGTCACCGGGTGCTCGACCTGGATGCGGGTATTCATTTCGATAAAGTAGAAGCGGCCTTTTTCGAAGAGAAACTCAAAAGTTCCGGCGCCACGATAACGCATCTGCTCACAGGCGCGCACGCAAGCCTCAGCCGTGGCTTGGCGCAAGGCATCGGGGATGCCGGGCGCGGGCGCCTCTTCGACGACTTTTTGATGGCGGCGCTGCAAGGAACAGTCGCGATCACCGAGGTGGATGGCGGCGCCTTCACCGTCGCCGACCACCTGGATCTCGATGTGGCGCGGATGCAGGAGGAACTTCTCGATGTAGACGGTGTCGTCGCCAAAGGCCGCTTTCGCCTCGGAACGGGTGACGAAGAGGGAATTGAGCAGGGCCGACTCGGTATGCACGACGCGCATGCCGCGACCACCGCCGCCGGCGGCGGCCTTGATGATGACCGGATAGCCGATGCGCTTGGCGACAGCGAGAGCGTTGTCTTCCGTCACCGGACCATCGGAGCCGGGCACGGTCGGCACGCCAGCGGCCTTCATGGCTTCGATGGCGGAGACTTTATTGCCCATCAAGTGGATGCTTTCAGCGCGGGGGCCGACGAAAATAAAGCCGGATTTTTCCACGGCTTCGGCGAAATCGGCGTTTTCAGCCAGAAAGCCGTAGCCTGGATGGATGGCCTGGGCGTCGGTCACCTCGGCGGCCGAAATGATGGCCGGAATATTGAGGTAGCTGTCCTTGCTGGCGGCCGGACCGATGCAGACGGATTCGTCGGCCAGGCGCACGTGCATCAGGTCGCTGTCGGCCTTGGAGTAGACGGCGACGGTCTTGATTCCCATTTCCTTGCAGGCGCGCAGAATGCGCAGGGCGATTTCGCCTCGATTGGCGATGACCACCTTGTCTAGCATGTTGTATCCCCGCGGCTCAGACGATGACGAAGAGGGGTTGGTCGAATTCGACGGCCTGACCATTCTCGACCAGGACGCTTTCGATGACGCCACCGCGTTCGGCGGTGATCTGATTCATCATCTTCATCGCTTCGATGATGCACAGGACATCGCCGGTCTTGACGCTTTGGCCGACGTTGGCAAAAGCGGCGGCATTCGGCGATGAAGCGGCGTAAAAAGTGCCGACCATAGGTGAGCGCTGCGTGAAGCCATGACTTTCGACGGGTTGTGGCTTGCTCTCACTCGCCACGCTCGCCGGTGGCGGGGCGGGTTGTGCGCTGGGCATCGGAGCGATGGGAGCGGCGACGACATTGGCGAGGGTCGGCTGGGGACGGTGGCGCGAAATGCGCACGGACTCCTCGCCCTCCTTGATCTCGATTTCATCGATCCCGGATTCTTCCAGAAGTTCGATCAGTTTTTTGACCTTGCGTATATCCATGAGCCAGGGTCACTCCTGAGGTGATGATAAAGTTTTTAGTCGCTGCCGATCAGACGATCAGCAGCCTGCAGAGCCAACTCGTAGCCAAGGGGGCCGAGACCGACGATGACGCCACGCGCGATGTCCGAGAGATAGGAATGGTGTCGGAAAGTCTCGCGGGCGTGAATGTTGGAGAGGTGAACCTCAAAAAAAGGCAGAGCCGTAGCGAGCAGGGCATCGCGTAAGGCTATGCTGGTGTGGGTGTATGCGCCGGGGTTGAGGATGATGCAGGCGCACTGCTCGGCGTGGGCCTGCTGGATGCGATCGACCAGGGCACCTTCGTGGTTGCTCTGAAAACAGATCAAGCGATGCCCCATGGCATGGGCCTGCGTCGTCAACTTCTGCTCGATTTCGGGCAGAGAGGTGGATCCATAAAGAGCAGGTTCGCGCCGTCCGAGAAAATTGAGATTGACGCCATTGATCAGTAGGAACTCAGCCATGAGTAATCGTGCTTCCGCAACTCCGTGAAGGACATGATGTCGTCAGATCAAGGCATTTCGATGACAGATGCCATCGTTCCTGCCCGTCGACACGCAGCTCATCATGCCTGTTTTATCGGCGCATGTCCACGTTATCGCTGTGGCCGTCTATGCTGGTGGGTATGAAGATAAGAGCCCTCCTGCGCACGCGCAGTCGTCTTTTTTTGTTCGTCGTGCTTTTGTGTGCCGTCCCGGTGCTCGCCGACGTCCTCGGGCTGTCGCCAGCTGTCTTTGCCATGGTGGCGCAGCGTTGGGGCGCCGCCGGGGTAGAGCGTTTGCATGCTTGGCAGGCGATGAGCGACGGCCTCCAGCATGCTCCCGTCGATCAGCAGATCGCGACGGTCAATACCTGGATCGATGAGACGGTTCCTTACATCAGCGATCTGCAGCATTGGCATGTGGATGACTATTGGGCGACGCCGGTGGAGTTCATCGCTTCCCATGGCGGCGATTGTGAAGATTTTGCCATTGCCAAATACTTCACTCTGCGCGCCCTCGGGGTGGCGGCGGATCAGTTGCGTATCACTTATGTCGAAGTGGCCGATCTGCACCAATCGCACATGATCCTCGCCTACTATCCACACCCCGGCGAGGAGCCGCTGATTCTCGATAGTCTGGTGAAACGCATTCTGCCGGCGTCGCAGCGCCCCGATCTCATGCCCGTTTACAGTTTCAATGCCGAGGGTTTGTGGCAGGCGCGTCTGCAAGGGCGAGGCGTGCGCATCGGTCGTGCTGGTGAATTGAACAAATGGCGTGACGTTCTGCAACGCATGGCGGCTCAGCAAAGCGCGACGATGAAGTAAGATAGCCAGATTCAAGGAGGAAGCGTCTCATGAGTCTGTTTCGACAAGTGTTGCTCGTGCTATTGGCGACCTGCATCCTGGTGGCAGGTACAGGGTTCAGTGTTTCTTTGTTACAAGCGCGTTCATCCCTGCAGATGCAGTTGTCAGCAGCGGCGACGGATACGGCGCATTCGCTCGGTCTGTCGCTGGTGCCGGCCCTGCGGCGCCATGATCAGGTACTCGCCGAGACCATGATGCGAGCCATCTTCGATCGCGGCTACTACCGCCGTATCGTCCTGCTCGATCCGGCCGGACACGTGCTGCGTCGCTATGAATCCACTTGGAACGGCGAGGATGTCCCCGCGTGGTTTCGCCATCTGCTGGTGCTGCGGACGCAATCCGCCCTTACCCAGATCGACGCCGGCTGGGTGCAGCAAGGTAGTTTGATCGTCGAGAGCAGTGCCGGTGAGGCCTATCGTCAGATGTGGGCGATGGCGGTGCAGGAGGCGCAGATGGATCTCCTGGTGACGCTCATTCTGATCCTGGCGGCCTACGTCGCGTTGCGCTGGATGACGCATCCGCTCAAGGCCATCGAGATGCAGGCGCAGGCCATCATGCGGCGTGAATTCGTCGAGATCGACCGCATGCCGCACACGCGAGAGCTGCGGCAGGTGGTGCAGGCGATGAATCGCATGTCGCGGCAGGTGAGCGCCCTCGTCGACGATCTCCTGCATCAGGTCGAGTCCCTGCGGCAACAAGCCTACGTCGATACGGTGACTGGACTGGCCAATCAGCGCGCCTTCGACAATGGTTTGGCGGCGAGACTGGCCGATTCCGAATCGCGCAGCGTCGGCGCCATGATCATTTTGCAGGTGGATGAGTTCGCCCGGCTGAATGCGCGTGTCGGCAGTGACCTGGCCGATCAGTTGCTCATGCAGATCGCCGGTCGTTTCAGTCATCTGGCGCAGGAGTATCCGGCGGCGCTGGTGGCGCGACGGCATGGGGCCGATTTTGCCGCTTTCCTGCCCGGTCTGCAGAAGGAAGAGGCGGAGTCCTGTCTCGACGCACTGTTGCGCGCCGTCGCCAGCTTGCCTTTGGTCGGTGAGTGGCAGGATCTGGTGTATTACGCCGGCATGGCTTACGCCGACCTCGACAGCGAGCCCGGTGAATTGCTGCCGCGCGCCAGCGTCGCCTTGCGTCTGGCGCGGGAAGGTGGCGTGCGGGGCAGTCATATCCTGCAGGCGAGCTCTTTGCAATCGCATGCGCTCAGTCTGCTCGGTCATGGTCTCGACAGCTGGCGGGCGCGCCTCGATCTGCTCCTGCAGCAGGATCGGCTCTGCCTTTTTTATCAGCCCTGTGTCGATTTTTCCGGAGGATTGCTGCACAAGGAGATCCTGGTGCGCCTCGATGTCGATGGACAGTTGCTGATGGCGGCGCACTTGTTGCCCCTGGTCGAGCGTCTCGGCTGGGAGGGGCGGCTCGATGCCATGGTGCTCGACAAGGTCTTGCGCTATCAGCGTGACGCCGCCGCGCTGGGCCTGCCTCTCGATCGCCTGAGCGTCAATCTGTCGCCTTATTCCCTACGCTCCGCTGCGGTCCGGCAGGAACTCATGGAGCGCTTGCGTCAGGATGAGGATTTGTTGCCCATGCTTCAGATCGAAGTCGCCGAATCGGCTTTGGTGCTGGCGCCGCAAGCCGTGCGCGAGTTCGCGACTTGGCTCGAAAACGCCGGTGCCGGGCTGGTCATCGATCGCTATGCCATGCGCCAACAAAGTCTGGCGGTGCTAGGCTCGCTGTCTTTGCGGGCGATCAAGCTCGATATGGCGCTGGTGCGCGACGTCGTCGATAGCCCGGATCATCGGTTTTTGCTCAGCACCTTGCGTCACGCGGCGCATAGTCGGGATATGTTGTTATTGGCCGACAGTGTAGAATCGACGGAACAATGGCAAGTGCTCAAGGAGTTGAAAGTCGATGGTGGCCAGGGTTTCCTGCTCGCCCGACCGAAGGCTCTGGAAGTGTTGCCGCATGCCATTTGAAGGTGAATGTCGTGTCGGATGGGGATGGTCTGTACAGATGGCAGTTGCGTTGGGAGCGCTGGCGCACGCAACCGAGAGCGCGCATCGGCCTCCTGGTGGCGATGGGCTTGGGCGTGATGATGTTTCTGGCGATCATCGCCGGGATCTATGAAAGCCGGGAACCGGCGCTTTTACAGGTGGAGCCGTCGCCATCGCTGGCCCCCGGCGTCCTTCTGGTGCGGACGACGGCGCGTGTCGCGCGGTCGCTCTACGACAAGCCGGGCGGCTATCTCGCCAATGATCTGACGCCGCCTGGGGTGTGGCTGGACGATATGCCGCACTGGGAACTCGGTGTGCTCGCTGAAGTGCGGGCCATGGTGCATGCCCTGCATGAGCAATGGGGCTTGTCGCGCGCCGACTACGTCGAGGACGACGATCTGAGCCATGCCGATACCGATTTTGCCGTCGACCCGCAAAGCTGGTGGTTTCCTCGCCCGGAGCGGGAGTTTCAAGATGGCGTCGGGGCCTTGCACGCCTATGCCGATCGTCTCGCCCTGCGCCCGCCGCAGGCCATCTTTCTGGCGCGCGATGCCGCCTTGCGCCAGTATCTGGAGGAGGTCGACGACGACCTCGGGCGCATGTCGGCGCATTTGAACGCCGCTGTGCCGCAGGTCGGCGCTGAGGGCGATCGCATCGTCGCGCGACCGACGACGTCGTGGTGGCGTATCGACGATGTTTTCTATGAGGCGCGTGGTCGTTGCTGGGCTCTGGTGCCCTTGCTGCAAGCGCTCGACAGCGAATACGCCACGACCTTACAGCAGCGCCACGCCGATCTCAGCATGCGCGCCGCCATCTATGAACTGGAGGCGACGCAGCAGACCCTGTGGAGTCCGATGGTGCTCAACGGCAGTGGCTTTGGTCTTTTTGCCAACCATTCGCTCACCCTGGCCAACTACATCGATCGTGCCCACCTCGATCTGAGCGACGTCGTCAGTCAACTCGGTCCTTGACCGGCGGCTCGTTGCGTGCGGGCGATGGGAAGGGGGTGATGACCTTGTCGCTGTCTTTGAACTCGCGCAAGCGCGTCTCGCCGCGTTGTTTCACCCGGTCGATGCGCAAGATGGCGTGTTGTGGAATCAGACAGCTCTCGCTATCGCCGAATTCAGCGCGCAGTTTCTCTTCATCGAGGTTGACCAGCAGTTGCTCGGCATGGCCCAGTTGCAGTCCGGAGATTTCGATGAAGCCGAAGAGGTCGCTGCTGCGCACCTGCTCGGCATAGATCTCATAAACACGTTGATGGTTATGGAATATCACCTTGTACATGGTGGGCCCCGGTCAGCCTGTAAAGAAGTTGAAGTATCGCTCACTGCCGCGATATGGGGGAGGAGATGGTCAAGATCAAGGCCGGGTGTCGATGGAAGATCGATCAAAAGGCGTCGACGCTGTGCTCGCGAGCACCGGGCAAAATCGAGCATGGATGATTTTTTTAGACTTCAGTCGCTCTTTTCTCTTGCATTTTTCTCGCTTCTCAGACAGTCTTGGCGGCATCGTCAACGAAGGATTGTGGTTGTATAGGCCGCAAGACGGGGTGAACGATGTGGGCATTCTTTGCTTTTTCAGTGCTTTAGGGCCTGAAAGTGCGGGAGATGCTAGGTGGTGTACAGAACCGCTCCGGTGTGTGGCTACAACAATGAGCTACTTCCGGTGATGGATCTGTACCGTGTTGCGGTGCTTAGTTGCTAGAGGAAGTTCGTCATGTCAAACCGTGAAAAAGGCACGGTCAAGTGGTTCAATGATTCCAAAGGTTTTGGATTCATCCGTCGTGAAGCCGGGGAAGATGTTTTCGTTCATTTCCGCGCCATCCGTGGCCAGGGTCACCGTTCCCTGCGCGATGGTCAGCGTGTGGAGTTCACCGTGGTCAAGGGCGATAAGGGCTTCCAGGCCGAAGACGTTCTTGCTCTCGACTGAGCGATCGTGCTGCGACGACCGGCTTTCACAGCCGGTCGTGTCTTTCGATCTGAATCGTCAATCTCCCTTTTTATTTATTCCCCTGCGGGCGTCTTTGTCGCGACTTCAGGTTTTTCTTCTTTAGAAGACAGGTTAGTGCCATGCTGAAAAAGCGCCTTGTCATTACCCTCATCTACATATTCCTCGCCCTTGACAGTCTTGGTGTCGGTAGCCTGAGTTTGTTTGCACCAGTCTGGTCGCAGCATCAGTATCTGTCCTGGGTGGTGGCGGCGAGTCCGGCGCTGGTGCGTCTTTGGGCTTGCGGCCTGCTGTTGCAGGCGCCTCTTTTGCTGTGGTGCGCGCGGCACCTGCGCCAGCGCATGCCGATTCATTGGAGTCTGACGGCTTTTGCCCTCGCTCAGATCCTCGTCGCCTGGACGACGACACCACGCGGTGGCTGGCTGCCCCTGACGCTCTTGCAGCTGTTCGTTCCGGCGCTGCTGCTGCTTCTGCTGGCGTTGCCGCCTTTGCCTTTGCGTCCGCGCGGTCCGCGTGAGCAGGGGGTGGTCAAGTGGTTCAATGCGACCAAGGGCTTTGGTTTCATCACGCGTGCCGGCGGCGAGGATGTTTTCGTCCACTACCGCAATATCCGCGGCGAGGGACATCGCACCTTGCGTGAAGGGCAGAGGGTCAGTTTTGTCGTGGTCGCCGGTGAAAAAGGGCTGCAGGCTGACGACGTTCAGGCGATCGGCTGAAATATGAGTATCGAGGTGGATGTGATGCAGACGCGGGAAGAGGCCGTGATTCCGGCGGGCAAGACCTCCTTCGAGGAGCTGAATTTGCAGCAGCCGCTGCTGCAGGCTTTGCGGGAGCTCGAGTTTCCCTACTGTACGCCGATCCAGGCGGCGGTGTTGCGCTATTCGCTCGGTGGTCATGACGCCATCGGCAGAGCGCAGACGGGCACCGGCAAGACGGCCGCCTTCCTGCTCACCGTGCTCAACGACCTCCTGCTCAATCCCTTGCCGACCGATGTGCGCTATGCCGGTGAGCCGCGCGCCCTGATTCTGGCGCCGACGCGCGAACTGGCCCTGCAGATCGCCAAGGATGCGAAAGCCCTGGCGCAGTACACCTCGTTCAAGGTGCTCACCCTGCTTGGCGGTATGGACTATGACAAGCAGCGGCAGGCTTTGCACCAGCAGTTCATCGACATCGTCGTGGCGACGCCAGGGCGTTTGCTCGATTTTGCCGGCAAGCAGGATATTTTTCTCGATCAGGTCGAGATCCTCGTCATCGATGAGGCTGATCGCATGCTCGACATGGGTTTTATTCCGGACGTCAAGCGCATCGTTCGGCAGTTACCGGCGAAAACGCATCGTCAAACCATGCTGTTTTCCGCGACCTTCACCCAGGATGTCCTGCAGTTGGCGCGGCAGTGGACGGTGAATGCGGTGCGAGTCGAGATCGAGTCCGAGCAAGTGACGGCCGATCAGGTCGAGCAGAAAGTCTATATCCTGACCAATGATCAAAAAGTGGTGTTGCTCTACAACCTGATCGAGCAGGAGAATCTCGATCGCGTCATCGTCTTTGCCAACCGGCGCGACCAGGTGCGCAAGTTGACCGATACCCTAAAGGCGCACCACATCAGCTGTGCCTTGCTCTCGGGCGAAGTGCCTCAGGATCGTCGCATCAAGACCCTGGAAGGCTTTCGTGAGGGCCGGATCAAGGTGCTGGTGGCCACCGACGTGGCCGGGCGAGGCATTCATATCGATGGTGTCAGTCACGTCGTCAACTTCACTTTGCCGGAGCAGCCGGAAGACTACGTGCATCGCATCGGTCGCACCGGTCGTGCCGGCGCGCACGGTGTCAGCATCAGCTTTGCCAGTGAGGATGACGCTTTTCTGCTGCCAGAGATCGAGAAGGCGATCGGCCGACGTCTCGAGTGCGAGTACCCGCCGCAGCAGCTCCTCGCTGCCATTCCGCCACGGCGCTCGCACGAGCGCTGAGCGTTGTTGCGCGGCAAGGCCTGCGTCGGACATGATGAATTTGATCAGATAAGCGAAGATAAGAAACTCGCAGCGGTGGAAGAGCGGTCATCGACACGCTCGCTGGTCGGGGTGAGAGGATTCGAACCTCCGACACCTGCCTCCCGAAGGCAGTGCTCTACCAGGCTGAGCTACACCCCGTACTGTGTGCTGCGAGGCGCGCATTTTACAGTTTCAAGTCACTCTTGCCTAGACCTTTTGCTGTTGCCCTTGAACTATTTTTATATCAGCTTTTTATCGGCTCCTGATGCATGCAGGGGCGCCATAAGCTAGGATGGCTGCACTTTTTTGGGGTGATCTGTTTTATGTCGTCGATCAATGAATTTGAACGTATTTTCGCCGTCGTGGCGCCTTCTTTCGCGGCGGTCGATGGGGTGATTCGGCAACGTCTCGAGGCACAACTTCCCCTGATCAATGACGTCGTCGATTACATCGTCGGCGGTGGCGGCAAGCGCCTGCGCCCGCTGGTGTGTCTGCTGGCAGCGCGCGCCTGCGGCTACGAGGGGGAACTGCACGTCGAGGTCGCGGCCACCGTCGAGATTCTGCATACCGCCACTTTGCTGCATGATGACGTGGTCGATGCTTCCGGCCTGCGCCGCGGTCGTGCGACGGCGAATGCGCGCTGGGGTAATCCGGCGGCGGTCTTGATCGGCGACTACCTGATCTCGCGCGCCTTTCAGATGATCGTCGCCCTCGGGCATCGTGACGTTCTCGAGGTCATGGCCAGCAGCACCTGCATCATCTCCGAGGGCGAGGTGCTGCAACTGGTGACGCAGCGTGACCCGCATACGACGGAAGAGCGTTATATGCAGGTCATCCACGGTAAGACGGCGAAGATGTTCGAGGCCGCCGCTGAGGGCGGCTGTGTCCTCGGCGAGCATCGCTATCGTCAGGCGATGGTGCTCTATGCGCGCCATCTCGGTGCCGCTTTTCAGATCATCGATGATGTGCTCGACTACACTTCGTCGAGCGGTGAGTTGGGCAAGAATGTCGGTGATGACCTGGCCGAGGGCAAGCCGACCCTGCCGCTGATTCAGGCCATGAAAGTGGCGTCACCGCAAGACGCCGAGCTGATTCGGGAAGCGATACGGCATGGCGGCCTCGATCATCTGTCGCGCATCATCGACATCGTGCGCGCCTGTGGCGCCGTCGATTATGCCCATCAGGTGGCGGCGCGCGAGTCGCAGCTGGCGGTCGCCGCTCTGGCGACGGTGCCGGCGTCGCCTTACCGTCAGGCGATGATCGATCTGGCGGAAATGGCCTTGCGGCGCGCTCACTGACCGGCGCCGGTGGAAATGATGCTTGCGTGTGGACGGCCTTTTGCGTAGAATCACGCGCCTTCGGATTTCGCTGGGCCGACGCTCGCCCTTTATCTCGCTTGGAGACATAGAATCATGTACGCGGTTATCAAAAGCGGTGGCAAGCAGCACCGTGTGGTGCAGGGCGAGACCCTGAAGGTCGAACTGATCGACGCCGAGCCGGGCCAGTCGCTGACGCTCAAAGACGTGCTCATGCTGGTCGATGGCCAGGACATCCGTATCGGCACGCCGGTCGTCGATGGCGCCACCGTCGTGGCCGAAGTCGTGCGGCATGGCCGTCATGACAAGGTGCGTATCGTCAAGATGCGTCGCCGCAAACATTATCGCAAGCAGGCCGGTCACCGCCAGTGGTTCACCGAGCTCAAAATCACCGGCATCAACGCCTGACGGCGTGGGAGTGTTAAACAATGGCACATAAGAAGGCAGGCGGTTCAACCCGCAATGGACGCGATTCCGAGTCGAAGCGACTGGGCGTGAAGATTTACGGTGGTCAGGTCGTGCGCGCGGGCAATATCATCGTGCGTCAGCGTGGCACCCAGTTCCGCGCCGGAGTCAATGTCGGCATGGGACGTGATCACACCTTGTTCGCGACCGCTGATGGCCGCGTCGAGTTCGTCATCAAGGGACCGCAGGGTCGCCGTTACGTGACCGTGGTCAGCGCTGCTGGCTGAACCTAGGTTCAGATTATTGATGTCGAGCCCCGCAGTGTCGGGGCTTCGTCATTTTTGGTGGAGGGCTAGACGATGCGTTTCGTCGACGAAGTGAGCATCCAGGTCGAAGCGGGGGCGGGTGGCAACGGCTGCTCTTCCTTCCGCCGCGAAAAATTTATTCCCTTCGGCGGGCCGGACGGCGGTGATGGTGGCGCCGGCGGCGATATCGTCATCGTCGCCGACGCCAACACCAACACCCTCGTCGACTACCGCTATACGCGCAGTTTTCGTGCCGAGCGCGGTCAAAATGGCTCGGGTGCCAACTGTACCGGACGCGGCGCCGCCGCCGTCGTCCTCAGGGTGCCGCTGGGCACGACGGTGATCGATGAAGAGAGCGCCGAGGTGCTCGGTGATCTTCTCGAAAGCGGTGAGCGCCTGTGCGTCGCTCACGGTGGGCGTGGTGGATTGGGCAATACGCACTTCAAAAGTTCGACGCAGCGTGCGCCGACGCGGGCTCTGCCGGGCTTGCCGGGTGAGGCGCGTCGTCTGCGCCTCGAGCTCAAGGTCGTCGCCGACGTCGGCCTCGTCGGTCTTCCCAATGCTGGCAAGAGCACCTTGCTGCGCGCGGTCAGCGCCGCCCGCCCCAAGGTCGCCGATTATCCCTTCACCACCTTGGTCCCCAACCTTGGCGTCGTCGACGTCGATCGCCATCGTTCTTTTGTGATGGCCGACGTGCCGGGTCTGATCGAGGGCGCCGCCGATGGCGCAGGTCTTGGCATCCGTTTTCTCAAGCATCTGGCGCGGACGCGCATCTTGCTGCATCTGGTCGATCTGTGTCCGGTCGATGGCAGCGATCCGGCGCAGGCGGTGCGGACCATCGAGGAAGAGCTGGTGCGCTATTCTCCAGCGCTGATGCAGCTGCCCCGCTGGCTGGTGTTGAACAAGATCGATGCGCTCTCGCCGGAAGAGGTGCAAGAGCGCCGTGACGCCGTGCTGGCGGCGGCGCATTTTACCGGCCCGGTCCATCTCATCTCCGGTCTGGCGCATCAGGGGACCGAGGCTTTGTGTCAGGCGCTGCTGTTGGCGATCGAGGCGCAGCGCGAGCAGCTGCTCGCCGATCCGGAGGCGGCGCGCGCCGAAGAAGAGTTGCGTCTGCGCATTCAGAAAGAAGGGCGGGAGCGCATCACCGCGCTGGCGGCGGCGCGTAAGGCGGCGCGTCAGCAGGCGGCGGAGGGGGATGATGATGACGATGAGTCCGACGCCGATGTCGAGTCCGTCTATGTGCGTTGAGGAACGCGGACGCCAACTGGCGCGGGTGCGCCGGCTGGTGATCAAGATCGGTTCGGCCCTGCTCACCGCCGATGGTCGTGGTCTCGATCGCACGGCGATGGCCGCCTGGGTGCGCCAGATGGTGTCTTTGCGTCAGCAGGGCATCGAACTCATCCTGGTGTCGAGCGGCGCGGTGGCGGAGGGCGTCGTACGCATGGGCATGACGCAACGTCCCCAGGACATGCATGCCTTGCAGGCCTGTGCCGCCATCGGTCAGATGGGGCTGGTGCAGGCTTATGCCGACCACTTCCTGCAGCACGGTGTGCAGACGGCGCAGGTGCTGCTCACCCATGACGATCTACGGCAGCGGCAGCGCTATCTGAATGCGCGTCAGACCCTGCGCACACTGGCGAGCTGGGGTGTGGTGCCGGTCATCAATGAGAATGACACGGTGGCCACCGACGAGATCCGCCTCGGCGACAATGACACCCTCGCCGCCTGGGTGGCGCAGTTGGTCGACGCTGATCTTCTGGTCATTCTCACCGACCAGGAAGGCATGTTCGATCGTGATCCGCGTCAGGACGCGCAGGCGCAGCTGTTCGCTCAGGTGCGCGCGCTCGATGAGAGCCTGCTGGCCATGGCCGGTGGCGGTGGTCGCCTCGGACGCGGTGGCATGTACACCAAGGTCAAGGCGGCGCGTCTGGCGGCGCAGTCGGGGGCCTCCACCCTGATCGCCTCAGGGCGGCAACCGGACATCCTGCTGCGTCTGCTGGCGGGAGAAGTTCTCGGCACCTTGTTTGTCGCCGATCAGGAGCCATTGGTCGCGCGCAAGCAGTGGCTGGCGGCGCATCTGCAGCACGCCGGTCGCCTGGTGCTCGACGCTGGCGCCGTGGCGGCTCTGCGCGAACGCGGTGGCAGCTTGCTGGCGGTGGGGGTGCGGGCGGTCGAAGGCGACTTCAAGGCTGGCGAGGTGGTCGCCTGCCTCGATCAGCAGGGGCGTCGCATCGCCGTCGGGCAATGCAACTATTCTGCTGCCGAAGCGCGACAAGTCATGGGCCTGAGCAGCGATCGCATCGCCGCTACTTTAGGCTACGCCGCCGCCGGCGAACTCATCCATCGCGACAATCTCTTTGTCGAGCCTGGTCCGGGTTGAGTCGCCGGCAAAGCCGCATCAGACCTTGAAGACGAAGCGTTCGCGCGCAAAACGCAGCTGCGG
Source organism: Pseudomonadota bacterium (assembly GCA_021851865.1). Taxonomy (GTDB): domain Bacteria; phylum Pseudomonadota; class Gammaproteobacteria; order Pseudomonadales; family Moraxellaceae; genus JAJZHK01. The sequence goes on from JAJZBU010000009.1 coordinate 47,945, forward strand.
ATAATAGACGCCATCAGGCGCGCGTTCGCCGGCAGCGATGACCATGATCGGCAGGGCGTGCGCGTCGAGATCGAGCAGGCGCGCCAGTCGGCGTTCGTCAAAGCCTTCCATCGGGCATGAATCGAAACCGTGGGCGCGGAGCGCCAGCATCAGGTTCTCGGCCGCCAAGGCGGTGCTTTTGCACGCCCAAAGACGCATCTCTTCACGCGAACAGGGTCCCTGGGGCACGGGGCGAAAGCGGCTGGACAGCCGACTGACGCGTCGGCGCAGATGTCCGGCGCTGCTCAGCGGGCCTTGTGTGTAGGCCAAGGGTACGACCATGCGGTAGTACTGCTGCACCAGCTTGGGGATGGGCTGGATGGGAAAGTGTTCGAGGTTGAGACGCGCGTGCTCGCGCCAGGTGTCGGTGCGGGCGACGACGACGATGAGTTCGGCGGCGCTGGCGGCGGCGTTCTGGCCGAGGCAGATGTCGATCAGGGCGCGTTTCTTGGCGGCGGACTGGACCTGATAGAAGGCCCACGGCTGCAGGTTCGAGCTGTTCGGGGCGAGCAGGGCGAGATCGATGCAGTCATCGAGCACTTCCTGCGGTAACGGCCGGTCGGTGAATTTACGCACGGAACGGCGGCCAGCGATGACTCGGCGCAGAGCGACGGCATCATTTTCCTGGGGGGCGGGTTCGTGGTAACGGGCGGTCGTGCGGGACATGAGGGGGCTCCTGGGGTCAAGGACTGAGAGCTTCCGGTATATTTCGATCGATGTCAAAGGGTGCGCCATGGCGTGCCGGTCTTGGGTCGACAAACGCGGCAAGGCATTGCGAAGTGGATAGTACACAAATAAATCAATCAATCAGTTGATTGAGAGGTATTTCCGACCTAAGATGCTCACTCTGGAGGGGTGAGCCCATGAATGAACTGCCTGCTTGTGCGGCGTGTCGTAGCGATGAACTGTTACAGACGGCCTGTACTCTGATCGCGCGTGAAGGCTTTGAAGGCTTGCGCACACGCGCTGTCGCGCAGGCGGCGGGGATCAATGTGGCCACTTTGCATTACTATTTTGCGAGCAAGGCCAGCCTCATCGCCGGTGTCGCGCGCTATCTCGATGAGCAGTTCCGGCGGCAGAAAGCGCCGGCGGTGCCGGAGACAGGGTCGCATCTGCACGATCTGTTGCAGCAGATTCGCGCCGATGCCGAGTTCCGGCGGCAACATTGTCCTGAGCTCAAGGTCGTCATGCAGGAGTTTTTGCTGCGTTCGCGACGCGATCCGGACGTGTACGAGGTGCTGCAGGGCTTGCAGGCGCGCTGGCGCGCTGAGTTGGCGGAGCAGTTGGCGGGCGCACAAAACGCCGGCGAACTGCGGACCGACATCGATATCGGCGTCATGGCGACCATGCTGCACGCCCAGTTGGTGGGACTGTTCTGCCTCGGTGAAGACGCCGTCGGTATGGACGGACTTTTAGGAGCCTTCGAGCGCATGGCGGCGAGGGTGAGCTGATGAAAAGGAGGGGGACGATGCCATCGTATAGACGGCGCCACACCATCGCCTTGGCGACCCTGCTGCTGGCAGGTTGTACCCTGGCGCCACATACGGCACCGAAAGGCGCGCTACAGAAGTTGGGTGGTGGTTATACCCGACCGCAGTGGGAGCCCGGTCAGTCGCTCGATTGGGGACAGGATCCAGCCCGCGCCTGGTGGCATGGCCTAGGCTCGCCGCAGCTGGATGCCGCGGTCAGCGTCGCCTTGCAGCAGAATCCCGGTCTGCAGGCACAGCTGGCGACCTTGCGCCAACAGCAGTCTTTGTATGACGTCAGCCGTGGCGAGACCCTCTTGCCGTCCGCCAACGCCAATCTCGGGGTGACGCGCGAGAAGCTCTTCCTCGGCCCGGGCTTCGTCTTTGGTCCGTTGAATCTCTACAATGCCGGCGTCAATGTCAGCTACAACCTCGATCTTTTCGGGGCAGAAAGAGAGGCTTTGCACGCCGCCTTGGCGCGCGTCGATGAGCAGCGCTATCAGGCGGAAGTGAGCCGGCAGACGCTGATCTGCAATGTCATCACCGCCGTCATCCACGCCGCTTATGCGCAAGAAGCGCTGCAGAACCAGCAGAAGTTGCGGGCGCTACAGGCGCAGGAACTCGATCTCCTGCAAGCGCAGTGGCGGGCCGGGGCGGTGCCGCAGAATGAGGTATTGAGCGCACAACTGACCTTGCAGGCGAGCGACGCGGCTTTGCCCGCCTTGCGCAAGGCGGTGGCGGTGGCGCGGCACCAGATGAACCTGTTGCTGGGACGCGATCCTGATCACGCCACCGCGCTACCGCGTCTGGATGAACTCACCCTGCCGGCGCATCTGCCGGTCAGCCTGCCGTCGCGCCTGCTGGCGCAGCGGCCGGACATCGAAGTGGCGGCGGCGGTGTGGGATGAATCGGCGGCGGAGGTGGGTGTGGCGCGTGCGGATCTGTTGCCGCAGATCCAGCTGACCGCCTCGCTCGACGCCTACGGCATCACCCCGGCGCAGTTGTTCAAATCAAACTCCCTCGTCTGGGGGCTCGGCGCCGGTCTGACCCAGCCGCTGTTTCATGGTGGCGCTCTGCGGGCGCAGGAGAAAGCCGCTGAGGCGGCCTTCGATGCGGCGGGAGCGAGTTATCGGCAGGTGGTGGCGCAGGACTTCTCGCAGGTGGCCGATGTGCTGGTGGCTCTGACGGAAGACCTGCACACGCAGAATGTGCAGGCCGACATCGAAAAGATGCAGCAACAGCAACTGGCTCTGGCGCAGACGCGCTATAGCAGTGGATCCGATGGTCTGCGCGCGCAGCTGCAGGCCGAGGAGCAGGTGCTCGCGGCGCACCTGCAGTGGCAGTCTGGACAGGCGGCGCGGCTGTCGGATGTGGTGGCGCTGTACCAGTCTCTCGGTGGTAGCTGGAACGCAGCACCGGTCTCCAAAACCAGTCAGAGGAAAGCTCGATGACGCGTCGCATGATCAAAATGATATTTTTTTTCGTCCTCGTGGTCGGTTTGATCGGAGGCTACAAGGCTTGGCAGATCCACGGCATGATGAAGATGTTCGCCGCCATGAAGCCGCCACCCACGGCGGTGGCGGTACAGTCTCTGGCGATGCAGAGCTGGCGCCCGGAAATTCTCGCCGTCGGCACCTTGCGTGCGCGCCACGGCGTGTCGATCAGTACCGAAGTCGGTGGTCTGCTCAGTCAGGTCGCGGTGCACTCCGGGCAGAGCGTGCATCGCGGTCAGCTCTTGTTCGCGCTTGAAACGATGAGCGAACGCGCCACTTTGGCGCAGCTGCAGGCGGCGGTGCATTTGGCGGAGATCACCCGCCAGCGCGATCTCGCGCAGCTGCCAAGCCACGCCGTGGCGCAGGCGCAGGTCGATGCCGATACCGCCGACCTGGCGATCAAGCGCGCCCAGGTGCAGGAAGAGCAGGCCCTGATCGCCAAGAAAGAGCTGCGCGCACCTTTCAGTGGTCGCGTCGGCATCGTCACCGCCAATCCTGGCCAGTATGTCAATCCGGGCGATGTGCTCGCTTCCTTGCAGTCGCAGGCGGAGATGCTCGTCGATTTTCCGGTGCCGCAGGAGCAAGGGTCGCTGCTGCATATCGGTGGCGATCTCACCCTGCACAGCGACAGCCAGCCGCAGCATCGGTTCAGCGCGCGTATCAGCGCCATCGACGCCACCATCGACAAGGTGACGCGCAGCATCCAGGTCGAAGCGATGGTGCAAAACGGCTCGGCCCTGGTGCCTGGCAGCTTCGCCAAGCTGCAGGTCGACGCCGGTCAGGCGCGACAGGTGATGACCTTGCCGCAGACGGCGGTCACCTACAACCCCTATGGCGACGTCGTCTTCCTGTTGCAGCACAGCGATGGTCAGCAGGGTAGTCAGGGCACGGTGGAGCAGGTCTTCGTCAAGCTTGGGCAGACGCGAGGTGACCAGGTCGAAGTGCTCGACGGCATCCAGCCTGGGCAATGGGTGGTGACGGCGGGAGGACAGCTGCTCAAGAACGGCAGCAAGGTGGTGGTCGATAATCGCCACGCCCCGACGATGTCGGCGCATCCTGATACCCCCAACGATGAATGAGGTGCATTGATGCGCATGACCGATCTGTTCATCCGGCGTCCGGTGCTCGCCACCTCCTTGAGCCTGCTCATTTTGGTGCTCGGCCTGCGCGCCATCGGAATGTTGCCGGTGCGCGAATTTCCGAAGACTGAAAATGCGGTGATCAACGTCACCACCTACTACACCGGCGCTGATCCGGCTCTCGTCGCCGGCTTTATCACGACGCCGCTCGAGAACTCGATCGCCCAGGCCGAGGGCATCGATTACATGACCTCGGCGAGCACCCAGGGCAGCAGCGTCATCAATGCCAACCTGCGTCTCAATTACGATCCCAACAAGGCCTTGACCGATGTGACGACTAAGGTCAATGCGGTGTTGAATCAGTTGCCGGCGGGGACTTTGCAACCGGTGATCACGGTGACCGTCGGTGACACCCTCGACGCTATGTATCTCGGGTTCTACAGCGATCATCTGGCGACCAATCAGATCACCGATTATCTGATCCGCGTCGTGCAGCCGAAGCTGCAGGCGGTCGATGGCGTGCAGCAGGCGGAAATCCTCGGTAAACGCCAGTTCGCCATGCGCATCTGGATGGATCCCCTGCGCATGCGCGCCCTCGGATTGAGTTCGACCGACGTCTACAATGCCCTCGCTGCCAACAACTTCATCGCTGCCGCCGGCCGCACCGACGGAAATATGGTCACGGTCAACCTGACCGCGCACACCGGTTTGAGTTCGGTCGCCGCGTTCGGGCGCCTGATCGTCAAACAGTCGGGGGATAGCATCGTGCACCTGTCCGATGTCGCCAAGATCACCCTCGGGGCGGAGGACTACAACACCCAGGTCGGTTTTGACGGCCAGACGGCGGTCTATATCGGCATCAAGGTGGCGCCCACCGCCAATCTGCTCGATGTCGTGCGTGATGTGCGCAAGGCTTTGCCGGCTATCGTCCAACAGTTGCCAAGAGGGCTGCATGGTCGTCTCGTCTATGATTCGACGAAGTACGTCAACAGCTCCATCCACGAAGTGATCACCACCTTGGTCGAGGCCTTGCTCATCGTCACCCTGGTGATCTTCTTGTTTCTCGGTTCCCTGCGTTCGGTGATCATTCCGGTGATCGCCATCCCGCTGTCCCTCATCGGCGGCTTCTTCATCATGCTGATCCTGGGCTATACCATCAATCTGTTGACCTTGCTCGCTCTCGTGCTGGCCATCGGCCTGGTGGTCGATGACGCCATCATCATCGTCGAGAACGTCGATCGGCATCTGACCGAAGGTCTGACGCCCTTTCAGTCGGCGATCAAGAGCGCGCGTGAACTGGCCGGCCCCATCGTCGCCATTTCGGTGGTGCTGATCGCCGTCTATATTCCGATCGGTTTCATGGGCGGATTGACCGGGGCGCTGTTCACCGAGTTTGCTTTCACCTTGGCCGGCGCTGTCGGCATTTCGGCGATCGTCGCTTTGACCTTGTCGCCGGTGATGTGCTCGCTCTTTTTGCGTCCGCATAGCGGCAAGGATGGTTTTGTTGCCTGGCTCGATCAGCGCTTCGAGCGTCTGCGCGCGGCCTATGAACGCCTGCTCGCTGGCAGCCTCGACAGCCTGCCGGTGGTGGCGGTCTTCGGCATCCTGGTGCTGCTGCTGTTGCCGGTGCTGTTCATGATGTCGAAAAAGGAATTGGCGCCGCAGGAAGACATGGGCGTCATCATCACCATGGCGACGGGGGCGCCGAACGCCTCGCTCAAGCAGTCGACGGAGGTGGCGGCGCAGGTCAACAGCATCTTCGCCAGCTATCCGGAAACCGAGCATATGTTTCAGCTCACCGGTGTCTCCGGTCTCAACACCGGTATCGCCGGCATGGTCCTCAAGCCCTGGGATGAGCGCACGCGCACCACCAACGATTTGCAGCCATTGGTGCAAAAGCAGTTGTCGCAGCTGGTCGGCGTCAAGGCGGTGGCCTTTCAGCGCCCGCCTTTGCCCGGCGGCGGCGGCGGCTTGCCGATTCAGTTCGTCGTGCAGACGACCGAGGACTATGCGGCCTTGAATGAACAGGCGTCGGCCTTGATGCTGAAAGCCATGGCCAGTCACAAGTTCATGTTTCTGGACAATGACCTGAAATACGACCGTCCTTCCGTCGAGATCGACATCGATCGCGATCGTGTCGCGCAGTTGGGTTTGAGCATGCTCGACGTCGGCAATGCCCTGCAATCAGCGCTGAGTGGAGGTTATGTCAATTACTTCAATCTGGCCGGGCGGTCCTATAAGGTCATCGCGCAGATGGATCGGCATGAGCGGTTGAACCCGCAACAAGTCCTCGATTATGCCGTGCGCAGCGCGAATGGGGTGATGGTGCCCCTGTCGAGTTTCGCGCATCTGCGTGAACAAGTGATTCCGGAGAGTTTGAATCATTTTCAACAAATGAATTCAGCGACCATTTCTGGGGTGGCTTTCCCGGGTGTGAGCATGGGCGATGCCTTGCAGCAACTGCGCTCACTGGCCAAGACCCTGCCGCAGGGCTACAGCATCGACTACGGTGGACAGTCGCGCCAGTTCACCCAGGAAAGCAGTGCCTTGCTGATGACCTTCGTTTTTGCCTTGATCATCATCTTTCTGGCGCTGTCGGCGCAGTTCGAAAGTTTTCGTGATCCACTCATCGTGATGGTGAGTGTGCCGTTGTCGATCTGCGGCGCTATGATCTTTCTATTCTTCGGCTGGCACGGCGCGAGTTTGAATATTTATTCAGAAGTCGGCCTGGTAACTTTGATTGGCTTGATCAGCAAACACGGCATTCTCATCGTCGAGTTCGCCAATCAGCTGCAGAAGTCCGGCCTCGACAAGCGCCAGGCGGTGGCGCAGGCGGCGGGAATACGCCTGCGGCCTATCCTGATGACCTCGGCGGCGATGGTGGTTGGGGTGACGCCCTTGATTCTCGCCAGTGGCGCGGGCGCCGTCGGGCGCTATAACATGGGCTTGGTGATTTCCAGCGGTATCGCTATCGGCACCTTTTTCACCCTCTTTGTCGTGCCAGCGGTTTATATGATGCTGGCGGCTGAGCATCGGGCGCAAGCCGATGCCGAGCGTGAGCGCGAAATCGAGGCTTTATCGTGATATTGCAGGTGGCAGCGTAACGCTGCCACCTGTGCTGTTCGCGATGGTCGGTGATGCTGTGAAATGTCTCGTAATAATCAAAAAACGGACATGGAAATTCCACATTTACCCTGGGGAGATGTGGTTTTCTCTAAACCATTGAGGTTGTCAGCGATTTGTTTTTGTCATAACATGGGCGCGTTTGCGATGTATGACGAGTCTCAAGATCGCACTCTTCAACTTTTTTGGAGATAAAGTTATGTTTAACCTGACAGAAATGACCGCCGACCAGCTACAGCACTTGGTCGATAAGGTACAAAAAGAACTGACGCTGCGTCGGGAAGGTGAACTGAAAAAGATCAAAGAAGAGATTATCAAGTCGGCTCGGGAAGTTGGTCTCAAGGTCTATTTTGAAGAAGGTTCCCAGCGTAAGCCGCGTAAGGCCGGTGCGACGGGACAGACCTATCGCAATCCCACCAATCCCGAACAGACTTGGGGTGGGCGTGGTAAGCGTCCGCGCTGGCTGAATGACCTGCTGGCGAAAGGACATCAATTGGCTGAATTCATCGGCGCCTGATGTGAACCACCCAGGGTCGCTGCGATGAGATTCGCAGCGGCGCCGGTGTGCTAGGCTGAAAGGATCATGGTTCACGCGAGCTTACAGGATGTCATCGATCGCTCTGTCAAATACAAAGGAAGCCTGGGTGCGTTGTGATGCTCAGGTTGTCACCTTGGGTCGTGGTGCCGCTGTCGAAACTTTGAACTGGGAACATCTGCAGTCGGTCAGTATCGAAGCGCAAGTCCAAGGCGAGGAACGCAGCTTGTGCTGGCGCCTGCAAGGTCTTGGGGTGAGGCGTTGCCTGATTCCTTTTGGACTGTCCGGGGAAGCCGAGTTGCTGCATCATCTGCAGCGGCTGGCCGGCTTTGATGTGCTGGCGGTCGCTGACGCCCTCTGTGGCAGTGCCGAGGGGCGATTCATCTGCTGGCGGCGCGAGCGCGTCGGCTGAGCCGATGCGCTGCGGCGCTTGTGCGCTCAGTAGCGCAGGCGTAACGATGTCTCGTACAGGGTGTCGTTGTGGCGGATGAAGGGGCTGGCGACCCAACTGTCGTATTCGTGTCGCAGGCCCACCTGCAAAGACAGCATCGGGCTGAGGGTGACGCCCACTTCGGCGACGTCCTCGATCAGGTAATTACCCCAATCCGAGGTGCGCGGCTGGTATTGCAGGCTGAGCAGCAAGGTCGCTTGCGGGGTCAGGCGACGCAGGTACGAGATATAGCTGTTGGCGCGCCAGTAGTCATTGCCGATACCTGATTGCGCCTGCCATTCGTGCAAGGCGCCCAGTCCCATATAAACGGAGCGGAAGTCTTGCACCTGATCGAGGGTGAAGCGCATGCCGCCGCCGAGCTGCGTGCGGTTGGCCAGTTGTCTTTGGTCATCCTGCAGATGATCGATATAGGCCTCCGCCGCCAGACCATGCTGATATTCGTCGATGAACCCGCCGTGGATCCAGCCGGTGTTGGCGGCCTGTGCGCCATTGGCGCTGACCTTGGTGTAGTCGCCGGTGAGAAACATCAAGGTGCGATCGGCGCGATAGTCGAAACGTCCGCCGCCGGTAAAGGCGTCATAGCTGCTGTTGCCGCTACGCCCGCCATAAGCGGCTTCGACGTGACCACTGTCGCCTTCGGCGGGAGGGGTGAGGCTGTCGCTTTCGATGCTCTCGATGGCCAGGGCCGACAGTGGCATACACAGTGTCAATAAGGTTATGATGCGGCGCACGAAAGGACTCCATGTGGTTGTGGGCAAAATCTTTGGTCGCGATTATAAGATAGACCTCGGGATCTGCAATGCTTGAAAGCCGTTTGCCTGTGCCGCCCGCGCTCCAGCCGTCGCTGCCACGTTGGCGGCTCGTCCTCTGGGGCGTGCTGGTGGCCGCCCTGGTGCTGCTGTGGCGTTGCCCGGCGGCCTGGGTGCTGACGCCGTGGTTGCGGCATCAGCACCTGCCGGCGCAAGTCACCGGCGGCACGCTGTGGTCCGGCAGTCTGAGCTGGCAATGGGCTGAACAAACGGTTCCCGTCATCTGGGATTGCCATCCGGATCTCCTGCTGCGCCTCGACTGCCATATGGCGTTCAAACTCGGTGACCAGATCTCGCGCCTGCACTTTACCGCCGGCTTTGCTTCCTGGCGTCTGCAACAGATGCAGGCCTGGGTGCCAGCGGCCGTGCTCATGCAGCAGGTTGCCGGATTGCAACTGGCGGCTCCGGTGCACATCGTGCGTTTGCGTGGTGTCGGCGATTATCATGAGCCGGCGCACTGGCATCTGCAAGGACGTGTCGAATATGCCGGCGGTGCGACGGCGGTGCGTTTGCAGGACCAGACCTATCGTATTCAATTGCCGCCGGTACAGTTGCAACCGACGGCGCAAGCGGGGGGGCTGCTCTGGACTTTACGCACGGCGACCGGGGCGCTCCTCGCCCGTTTCACCTGTTTGACGGGAGGGCGTTACGAGATCGAGCTGGCGCAGCGTCTCCTGGCCTTGTCGCCGCTGTACCAGGGGCACGCCTGGACGCCGGATCGTATCGATGTGCGCATGCAGGAGCATGATTGATGGCGCGCGGCTCCTGGCAGGCCCTGATGCTGCCCTTGGCCATGCTGGCGGTGGCGGTGATCGCTGCCAGCATGGTCGATCTTGGCCTGCGACTCAGTGGCGTCCGCGCGCAGCAGCCTTTGCAGTCTTTCGCCGTGGCGGCGGCAAAGGTGGAACAGGATGACGCGCTGGAGCACTGGCATCTGATGGGGCATGATCGGGTGCAGGCGCTGTCACCGACCTCGGGCGGTGAGACGCATCTGCCTTTGCATCTGCAGGGCTTGTTCAGCGACGTTGGTGGCCACCACGCCGCCGCCCTTCTGCTTTTGCCGGGACAGGGCAAGGCGCAGTGGGTGCGCGTCGGCGATGACGTCGGCAGTGGTAGCGTGCTGGCGGCCGTGCATCCGCAATATATCGTGCTGCGGCGCGGTGATGGGCAGCTGGAGACCCTGCATCTGCAGCCACCGACACATCTGCTGACACCAGAGACGGCCGGGGGGGATCACTCATCAACAACAGTACAGACGGAAGCGACGCCTTAGAATGTGCAGACGAGAGTGGAGTGGTACGCAGTGATGCGGCAAAAGCGTGGTGACAGCGGCAAGGGACGATGGCGCCTACGGCGGGGTTTTTCGACCCTGCTCCTATGCGTCTGGACGTGGTCGGCGACGGCGACCGAACATCCGTCGGCGGCTCCGACCTGGAAGGTCAACCTCAAGGACGCCGACATCGCCGCTCTGGTCTCGGAAGTGGCGCAGATCACCGGCAAGAATTTTATCGTCGATCCGCGTGTGCACGGCACGGTGACGGTCATCTCCAGCCATGGCTTGTCGCGGGAGCAGGTCTATGACCTGTTCCAGGGCGTTCTCGACGTCAATGGCTTCGCCGCGGTGCCCTCCGGTGCGACGATCAAGATCGTTCCCGATATCAATGCCAAAAGCAGCGGTGTCGCCGTCGACCTGACCGGTGGCCAGCATGGTGAGGCGATGCAGACGCGCATCGTTTTTCTGGATAACACTAGTGCCACTGACCTGGTGCCGGTGCTGCGTCCGATGATGCCGCAGTTCGCCCATTTGGCGGCGGTGCCGGCGGCCAACGCCCTCATTCTGAGCGATCGATCGGCGAATATCGCCGCCTTGATGGACATCGTGCACGCGCTCGACAGCACCGACGACGAGGAAGTCGTCGCCTTGCCCCTGCACAATGCCCAGGTGGGCGATGTGTTGAACATGCTGCAGGCGCTGACGCCGATCAGCTCGACCAAGGACGTGCACGCTTTCTCGCGTGTGCACGTCGTCGCTGATGAGCGCACCAATCGTTTGATCGTGCGCGGCGATGCCAAGTCGCTGATGCGCATACGCGCCTTGATTGCGACCCTCGACGTGCCGTCGCAGTCCGTCGGCAATGTCGAGGTCTTCCGGCTGCACCACGCCTCGGCGAAAGAGGTCTCGACCGTGCTCAAGGGCATGATCAGTGGTTCGGGCGGTGGTGGTGGCGGCGGCGGCGGTGGCGCCGCTCCGGCGGGTGCGGTGGGGACGGCGCAAAGCGCCGACAAGCTGTCGGGACCAGCCACGGTCATGGCCGACAAGGACCAGAATGCCGTAGTCGTGCGCGCCAGCGCCGACGTCATGCGCGAGATCGAGGGGGTGGTGCGGCAGCTCGACGTGCGTCGCCCCGAGGTCTTGATCCAGGCGGCCATCGTCGAGATCACCGGCTCCGATGGCAATGAGTTGGGGGTGCAATGGGCAGCCGGCAATCCCAATGCCGGGATCGGCACGATCTCGTTCAGCGATGCAGGTACCAGCATCAATTCAGTGATCGCCGACGGGCTGAACAATTCGCCGCCAGCCTCGATTTCGGATGGCATCACCGCCGGTTTTGGGCGCTATATCAAAGGCGCCAATGGCAGCGGTTCGCTCTGGGGCTTTCTCGTTCAGGCCCTGGCGACGGCGAGTAACGCCAATCTCCTGTCGGCGCCTTCTTTGCTGACCCTGGACAATCAGGAAGCCAAGATCGTCGTCGGTGAGAATGTGCCTTTCGTCACCGGCGCCAGTACCAGCGTCGTGTCGGGGACCAACAATCCCTTTCAGACCATCGAACGCAAGGACGTCGGCATCACGCTCAAGGTCATTCCGCACATCTCTGAGGACGAGGAATTGCGCCTCGAGGTCGATCAGGAGGTGTCGGCGGTCTTGCCGGCGGTGACCGGGGTGCACGCCGCCGACCTCATCACCAGCACGCGCAACGTCAAGACCACCATTTTGGCGCACAACCATCAGACGATCGTGCTCGGTGGCTTGATGGAGAACGACGACACGCGTTCGCAGAGCCATATTCCCTGGATCGGCGACATTCCCGGTCTCGGCTGGCTGTTTCGTGCCAGTGGCGACAACGTCACCAAACGCAATCTGCTGATCTTTCTGACGCCGAGCATCATCACCGACGACGCCGGCGTCACCAGCATGACCAGCAAGGCTTACAGCCAAGTGCGTACCTTCCAGCTCGGGCTGTGGCCGGATCATATCGGCATGCTGCCTGACCATATGGAAGACGTCTACAAAGGCGACACCAAGGACGTGCTGCCGCTGCCGCCGTCTCAGTGAGTGCGCAGATGGACGATCAGACGGGACAGGAAATGGGCGGCCTCGGCGCCGCTACAGGCGCGATGGTCAAAGCTCAGTGACAGGGGCAGCTCGTAGCGGTGTTTGCGGATCTTGCTGAGGCGGCCGGTGGCGACGATGGCGACCTGCGGCGGCATGACCATGGGGGTGGCGTAGCGCCCCCCCAGGCCGCCGAAGTTGCTCAGGCTGATGGTGGCCCCCTCTAGCTCCTGACGGCTCAACTGGCGTTGCTCGGCACGCTCGCGCAAGGTGAGGACGCGCTCTTCGATGCTGGCGATGTCGCAGTCCGGGGTGATCTCGAGCACAGGGACGATGAGGCCGTGACGGCTGGCGATGGCCAGTCCGACACGCGTTGACGTGTGCCGGCGCAAGGCCGGTGGATGCGCCTGATACCAGGCGTTGAGACTACCTTCATCGCGGCAGGCGGCGCTCAGGGCGAGCAGGGTGCGCGCCAGCAGGTGTTTGTGCCAGCGCACGACCACGTGATCGAAGAGGCTGACGCGTGCGACCTGCTGCTGCGCCCGTCCCATCTGCACCGCCATCGTGCGCGCCACACCCTGCAGGGCCTCGAAGCCATCGCCGAGGGGTGAGGAAAGGCCGACGAGAGGGTCGGCGCGGGTGAGCAGCGTCGGCGCCGCCGTCGGCAGGACGCCGACGATGCTACTGGCGACGGCGGTGGGTTCTGGCGTTTCCAGGTGATAATCAAAAAGTGCCGCGCCGACGGCGACGACGCTACCCGCGGGCGCCAGACAGTGATCGATGACGGCATCGACCGGCGCCGGGATGTCGACGATGGCTTTGGCGGTCTCGACGCTGACCACCGTGTCGCCGCGTTGGACTTGGGCGCCGTCGCTGACGGCCCAGGTGACGACCTCGGCTTCGTGCAGTCCTTCGCCGAGGTCAGGGAGAAGAAAGCGGGCCATGTCAGGCATCTCCAAGCAGGGTCTGGGCGGCGTCGACGATGTCCTGGACGCTGGGCAGGTAGCGTGACTCGAGGCGAGCGTAAGGCATGATGCAATCAAAACCGGTCAGCCGTTGCACCGGTGCTTTCAGTTCAGAGAACAAGGCGCTGCCGAGCCAGGCGGCGATCTCGGCGCCGAGGCCGCCGCTGCCGGGAGCCTCATGCACGATGAGGGCGCGTCCGGTGCTGGCCACGGAGGCGGCGAGGGTGTTGCGATCGAGCGGCTTCAAGGTGGCGACATCGACGATTTCGGCGTCGATGCCGAGGGTCGACAGGTGCTCCGCCGCGGTGAGGGCGTCCTCGACACAGGCGCCCCAGGCGATGATGCTGAGGTCGCGGCCACGGCGGTGGATGAGGCAGCGCTCCAGGGGTAAGGCGGCCGCGTCGTCGGCGCAAACCTGGGCCGTGGCGCGATAGAGTCGCTCGGGTTCAAGAAAGATCACCGGGTCGGGATCGGCGATGGCGCTGAGCAGCAGTTGATAGGCCAGGCGTGGCGACGACGGACAGACGACCTTGAGTCCGGGCATGGCGGTGAGCAGTGATTCCAGCGACTCGGAGTGGTGCTCCGGGGCGTGGATGCCGCCGCCACAGGGGACGCGCAGGGTCATGGCGCAGGTCAGACGCCCGCGCGTACGATGGCGCAGGCGGGCGGCGTGCGACAGCAGATGCTCGAGCGCGGCGTAGATGAAGCCCATGAACTGAATCTCCGCGACCGGACGCAGACCCTGGCTGGCCATACCGACGCACAGACCGGCGATCAGGCTCTCAGCTAGGGGCGTGTCGAGGACGCGGCGTGGGCCAAAGTGTTCAAGCAGCCCGGTGGTGGCACGAAAGACGCCACCGTTGTTGGCGATGTCCTCACCGAGCAGGATCATCTCCGGGTATTGCTGCATGGCGCGATGTAGCGCCAGATTGACGGCATCGATGAGGTGCAAGGGGCTGGCCATCGTTCATCTCCGGAAACGGCCATCGATGGCCTGGCGGCGCTGCTCGACGAGCTCCTCGGGCAGCTGGGCGTAGAGATGATCGAACATGGTCGCCGCTGTCGGCGCCGGGGTGGCGAGATAACACTGCACCTCGCTTTCGATCTCGGCGTCGATCATGGCGATCAGCGCTTGGTCGGCGGCGTCGTCCCAGGCGTACTCACTGCCCAGGTACTGACGCAGGCGGCGTAGTGGTTCGCGCTGCCAGGCGCGTTCGCGCTCGTCAGGCTGGCTGTAGCGGCGCATATCGTCGGCGGTGGTGTGGTCGCAGAGGCGGTAGCTGACCGCCTCGATCAGGGCCGGGCCCTTGCCAGCGCGCGCCCGGCACAAGGCTTCGTCAGTGGCGGCATGGACGGCGATGACATCGTTGCCGTCGACCTGTACGCAAGGCAGACCGGCGGCGACGGCTTTTTGTGCCAGAGTGCGCGCGTGTGTCTGCGCCTGGCGCGGCATGGAGATGGCCCATTGATTGTTGTTGATCAGGATGACCAGGGGCAGTTGCCAGGCGCCGGCGATGTTCATCGCTTCGTAGAAGTCTCCCCGACTGGTCGCGCCATCGCCGCAGGTACTGAGCACGGCCTGAGCCTGGCGCCGGAACTTGAAGGCGACGGCTATGCCGGCGGCGTGCACCAGCTGGGTGGCGATAGGCACGCAGTTGGGCAGGTCATGGCGGGCGTGCGCAAAGTCGTTGCCGGCCTCATCGCCGCCCCAGTAGCGCAAGATCTCACTCATCCGCACGCCGCGCAGCAACTGCGCCGCCTGGTCGCGATAGTAGGGGGCAAAGGCGTCTTCGGCCTGCATCGCCAGCGCCGCGCCCGTGGCGATGGCCTCCTGGCCGAGGCAGGAAGCGTAGGTGCCGAGGCGGCCGGTGCGCTGCAGGTCGATGGCGCGTTGATCGAAACGTCGCGTCAACAGCATGTGTGTGTAGGCACGCAGCAGCCAGTCGCGCGTGAGTGGTGCCGCTGTCGGCTGTCCTTGCAGGAGCCCTGTCGCGTCCATGTACTGCAGGGTGGTGATCTCGGGATCGTAAGAGCGTAGCAGCGACATGGTGGCCGCCCTCGCATGATGGCCCTATCGATCAGTCTAGCAGCTGCTATGGCGGCGATAAAAATATCGACGGCACTGACTCAGTCCGGCGCGCTCGTGGCGAGGCAGTGCTCGAGATCCTGACGGAAGGCGGCGACGACGCCGAGCTGACGCATGGTCCAGTAGTGGCCGCCGATGGCGCGCTGCACCAGCAGGGTGTCGGGGGAAGGCTGAAACGCCGGCCAGTAGGACCATTGCCGTTTGACTTGCGCGATGAGGCGTTCGTGCAGGTCGCTATGGCGGAAATCGAGCGGGTGGCTGGCGAAGCCGAGCATGATGATCTCGCTCCAGTCGGCGTAGAAACTGCCGTCGATATGCGCGGTGTGATGGGTGTTGCGGACGCCCATGCGGATCATCAGGGGGTCGAGGTTCTCGTAGTGTCGCTGTATGGCCGCCTGAGCCGTTTGGCGCATGGCCGTGACGATCTCCGGCCGGATGCGTTTGACGCAGCCATAGTCATAGATGATGAGCGAACCATCGGGACGAAAGGCGAAATTGCCGGCATGGGGATCACAATGGACGGCCTGGAGCTGGTAGATCTGCGCGGCGATGGCGCCGAACAAGCGATGGCCCACGGCGTCGATGGTGACTTGGTCATAACGTGGCGCGGTGACGGCATGGATGTCGTCGCCAGCGATGTAGTCGAGGGTGAGGACGCGCTGTGAGGACAGCTGAGCGTGCACGGCGGGGATGAGAATCTTCTCGTCGTGCCGATGAAAGTCGGCGAAGAGACGGGCATTGTCGGCCTCCTTGCGATAGTCGAGCTCGTCTTCGAGGCTGCGCCGGATCTCGGCGAAGATATGGTCGAGAGCCTTCTTGTCGATACGCAGGAGGCCGGCGAACTTGAGCGCCAGACGCAAGTGCTTGAGATCGGAGTCGACGCATTCGTCGACGCCCGGGTATTGCACCTTGACGACGACTTCCTGGCCTTGATGGGTGCGCGCACGATGCACCTGACCGATCGAAGCGGCGGCATAGGGATGCTTATCGAACTGCGCGAACAGAACTTCAGGCTCGGCGCCGAGTTCCTGACGGATCTGTGCCGCGATGCGTGGATAGGGCATCGGTGGTGATGATTTTTGCAGGGACTCGAGCGCTTCGACGATTTCGTTCGGCAGAACGTCCTTGAACTGCGAGGCGATCTGGCCGACTTTCATGACGGCGCCTTTCATCTCGCCCAAGGTGGTGGCCAGCTGCCGCCCCAAGGCGCGATAAAGGGCGCGTGGATCTTCGCCGGCAGCGGTGTTGCCGATGGCTTTCTTGACTTTGTCCTTGGCGATCTGGCCGGCCAGTTGCGCCGTCATGCCGGCGAGGCGCAGGAATCTTTGTCCGGGACGGGTGGCGTCGAAACGCCGGTCATGAGCGTGGGCCATGCGACTTCCTCCTGAAGATGCAGAAGCAGAATAGCCTTTCTGACGCGTATGGCAATGCCTCCCCCCCCGATGAGGGGGAGGCGACCGATCAGCGGCGCGCGTCGAGGGCGGCGGCGCCACCGCCGTGGATGACGAACTGCAGCAGTCCGCCCGCCATGGCGAGGTTTTTCATGAACATGATGAAGGTGGTCTGATCGCTCAGCTGACTGTGGAAGATCAGCGCGGTGATCACCGAGAAGCCGGCGAGCACGGCGGCGACGCTGCGCGTCCAGAGGCCGAGCAGGAGCAACAGGCCGCCACCGAGTTCGACGGCGATGGTCAGGGGTAGGAGGCTGGGCGGCACGCCCATGGCCTGCATATAGTGAGCCGTTCCGGCATAGCCGGTGACCTTGCCCCATCCCGCCAGGAGGAAGATCAGCGCCATGAGCAAGCGGCTGGCGAACGCAGCGAGCTGCGCGAGAGGTTTTTGTGTGAGCAGACTTTCAATCCAGCGATCGGTCAACATGAGAGAACTCCTTAGAGAATGCGGCAAGCGTCAGCGAAAGGCAGTCGCGGTCCGCGCGGGTGTAGGGCGCGGCTGTCACCATGCCCGATATTGATCAGGATGTTGGCGGTCCAGTCGCCGGCAGGGAAGAACAGGGCGTCGAGTCGGCTGACGTCGAAGCCGGTCATTGGACCACAGTCGAGGCCGAGGTTGCGCGCCGCCATGATCAGATAAGCCGCTTGCATCGAGGCGTTCTGCAGGCCGGCGCGTTCCACCAGGGCAGGGTTGTTGGCGTAGATGGGACGGGCATCGAAGGCCGGAAAGAGTTCGGGCAGACGATCGTAGAAATGACGGTCGATGGCGACGATGACCGTCAGCGGTGCCGCCTGGGTCTGCGCGACGTTACCGGGCGACAAGACTGAGCACAGACTTTCCTTGGCGGCGGCGCTTTGCACAAAGACGAAACGCGCGGGTGCGGCATTGAAGGCGGTCGGGGCCCAGCGAGTGAGTTCGTAGAGCGATTGGATCGTGTTGTCCGGCAGCGCCTCGGGCAGGAAGCCGTGGTGTGTGCGAGCGTCTTGGAACAGCTGTTTTTGTGCGTCGAGAGCGAGAGGGGACATCATGGTGACTCCTGGGGTGGTTGGGGTAGGCATCAAGGTAGATCGAACCAGAGCAGTTCGGCGCCGCCTGGTGTGTGCAAAGTCAGTTCATCCTCGGCGCTGATCGCCAGGCCGTCACCGCTGTGCAAGGTGATGCCGGCGACATCGACTTCGCCGTCGATCAACTGCAGCCATCCTCGCCGGTGTCGCTGTTGTGGCAGGCTGAAATGGCCTGCGCTGGCATGGCTGACGCGCCAGATGGCGACATCCTGATGGATGAGCATGGCGCCATCGCGGGCTTCGCCGCTGGCGATCAGGCTCAGCCCTTGTCGCGGCGGCAGATGGATTTGCTGGTAGCTCGAGTCGGAACGCTTTTCTCGCGGCAGTATCCAGATCTGCAGGAAGTGCGTCTCGTCTTCGCCTTCGTTCATTTCGCTATGCTGGATGCCGGGGCCGGCGCTCATCAGTTGCGCATCCCCAGGCAACAGCCGCCCGGTGTGCCCCATGCTGTCGCGATGGTCGAGCTGACCGCTCAGCATCCAGGTCAGGATCTCCATGTGGCGGTGCGGATGGGTACCGAAGCCGCTGTGCGCGCGCACTTTGTCGTCGTTGATGACGACGAGCGCGGAGTGCTGGCTGTAGCGGGGATCGTGGTAGGAGCCGAAGGAGAAGCTGTGGCGGCTGTCCAGCCAACTGAGGATGGTGTGCCCGCGATCTTGTGCGTAGCGTGACGTCAGCATGATGAATTCTCCTGAGGAGCGATATCAGGTAGTCTAGTTTTGTTGTCGAATAGGCACTAGTATCAAGAATTGCTAATGACTGTTGTCATGGAGAGTACAATGGACTTGAAAGACGCTGAAGTCTTCTTTCGTGTCATCGAAGACGGCAGTCTCACCGCCGCCGCACAGCGCCTGGGGCGACCGAAATCATCGATCAGTCGTTCTTTGGCGCGACTCGAGGACGAGTTGGGGGTGCGTCTGCTCATGCGGACGACGCGGAGGATTCATCTCAGTGACGCCGGGCACGCCTTGTACCGCCATCTGCACAGCGCGTTTCAAGAACTGGAAGAGGCCGAGGCTGAAGTGCGCGAGCGACAAGCGCAACCGCAGGGGCATTTGCGCATCACCATGCCGGTCGAGTTGGGGCTCTGGTTCGTCGGGCCGCTGATCGCCGAGTTCATGATGATGCACCCGAAAGTCTCGATCGAGGCCGATCTCAGCGGTCGCTTGGTCAATCTGGTGGAAGAGGGCATGGATCTGGCCTTGCGCATCGGCGAGTTTTCCGACTCTTCTTTGGTGGCGCGCAAACTCGGATTGATCGCCAGGCGCTGGGTGGCGAGTCCCGATTATCTGGCGCGCTGCGGTCATCCGCAGTCGCTCGACGATCTCGCTGAGCACGAGATCATCCTCTTTCCGCGTGGTCGCGAGAACCGCTTGCGGGTGGTCGATTGTCGTGACGGACATCAGACGCAGTTGCTCGTGCATGGGCGCCTGACGGTGAGCAATCTCACCCTGTCGGTGCAGGCCGCCGTCGCCGGGCTTGGCATCGCCCTGGTTTCGCCTTATCTATGTGAACGTGAGCTGGCGCAGGGGCAGCTGGTGACTTTGCTCGAACACCATCGTGTGCACGACGGTGGCCTCTACGCCATGTATCCCTCGCGGCAGCACCTGCCGACACTGACGCGCATGTTCATCGATTTTCTCGCTGAGCGTCTCGGGCATCAGGGCTGGCTGATCTCGGACGGCACCGTCAAGGCGTCGCCGGCTTGAAGGTGGTGTCGCGCATACCAACCGGCTGACATTTCGAGCAGCCAGTGCGCTGGCTGCGGTGAGCAGAACGGCGTGCTGCCGATCGGCAGGGTGCGCCAGTCGAGCAGCCGGCCATGGGCATCGAAAAAAGCGGCATCCACGCTCTGTCGAAGACCCGCCATACCGACACAGATGGGGCCGGCGGTGGGCACGATGTCGAGCAGGATGCCATGATCATCATGCAGATCGGCGCGGTCGCGCCAGTACTCGGCATAGTCGGCGATACGGTGCAGATGGATGGCATCGATCGGCCAGTGGGCCAAATGCAGTAGGTTTTTTTCATCGCTGCTGCAGGCGCTGATCAGGAGCAGGGCTGCGATGGTCAGGATCCGGGTCAAAGTCGTCATTGCCTGTAATCTATGGCTTACATTGATGTAAGTTTATCTATGAAAGTCTTGTAGAAGGAAGTCCTGGCGAGCTCGCCGAGAAGGGAACATGTCCTTGTATTGCTTATAAAATAGTCGAGTTTTGCAGTTTTGCTGAAATGATGGGTGTGCGTATTCCCCCCTTGTCGGCATGAGGCAAAGTGTTACTCTGGCTGTGTTGGCAGGATGCTGATGGCTAGGAAGGCCAGGGTTTTCCGGATGAAAACCACAGGGACAGATGCCAAGCAAGGCACAAGGATGCTTCGTCGGGATGGCGATAGCTCAGGGATAGAGAAAGAAGGGAAGCAGACGTCGTTGCGGGCAGGATGCCGGCACGGGCGGAAACGGGGCGGGCAACCGCCCTTTTTTATTTTTCTAAGGCGCCCGTCGGGCACTTCGCTGGACGATGCCAAGACGAGCTCGATGCCTTGGGTGAGCCGCCGCAGAGACCGATGGTTTGCGAAATTTGCCCTGAGTCCCACTCTACCCCCCCCCGCGCGTTCACCAAGTCTGGGCCTGGCCGCAGGCGCAAGACGATGACCAGAGCACGGCGCCCGACGCAACCCCCAAGACGCTTGCGGCGATTAGGCTAGTCCTTGCTCAGTAAGAGCTAGGATACACAAAGAAGCGCAACGACCTTGAAAAACGCC
This sequence comes from Pseudomonadota bacterium, assembly GCA_021851865.1. Classification (GTDB taxonomy): domain Bacteria; phylum Pseudomonadota; class Gammaproteobacteria; order Pseudomonadales; family Moraxellaceae; genus JAJZHK01. The sequence goes on from JAJZBU010000009.1 coordinate 68,601, forward strand.
GACCGGGCTTTTTGTGCAAGAGGCCGCGTCGGGCCGCGAGGTGTTCATGCTCGCGTCGCACGCAACCGCCGATCATGCGTGGTCGTGCCAACAAGTCGGCTTCGTGACGCTTGCATCGTGATCCGGCTCGGTCATAATCGGGTTTTGATCGTCACGAGGATGTGAGCATGCTGTTGCGACATCGAGCCAAGATCTGCGCTTTGGGGTGTTGTCTTCTCGCCTTGAGCGCCTGTCACCGTCAGGCGCCGGCTGGGGCGGTGATCATCGGACAGGCTTCGCCGCTGACCGGGCAGCAGGCGGCGATCGGCAAGGATAATGAGAACGGCGTGCGCCTAGCGGTCGAGGATGTCAACGCCCGGCATCTGCAGATCGGCGGGCACCTTCTGGTGCTCAGCCTCGACTCCCAGGATGATCAGGCCGATCCTCGCATCGCCACCGAAGTGGCGCAGAAGTTCGTCGATGAGGGGGCTGTCGCGGTCATCGGTCATCTCAATTCCGGCACCACCATCCCGGCGTCGCGCGTCTATGCCGAGGCGCACCTGCCGCAGATTTCGCCATCGGCCACTGCGGTGCGCTATACCCACCAGGGTTTTGCCACGGTTTTCCGCCTCATGGCCAATGACGCGCAGCAGGGCCAGGTGCTCGGTCGCTATGCCGTGCAGGGCTTGCATGCGCACAGGATCGCCGTCATCGATGACCGTACCGCTTATGGTCAAGGGTTGGCCGACGAGTTCGTCAAGGCTGCGCAAGCGGCCGGGGCGGACATCATCGAGCGTGAATATACCGACGACAAGGCCAACGACTTTTCCGCCATTTTGACGCGTATCGCCGCTCAGCATCCCGACGTCGTCTTCTTCGGCGGCATGTATGGACAGGCGGCGCCGATGGTGCAGCAGATGCATCGCCTTGGACTGAACGCGCCCCTGCTCGGCGGTGATGGCGTGCGGACCCCCGAGTTCATCCATCTCGCCGGTGCCGATGCGACCGGGACGCTGGCGTCCAAACCGGGTCTGCCGCTGGCACAGATGCCGCAAGGAGCGGCGTTCAAGGCGCGCTTCGAGCAGCGCTTCGGTCCGATTCAAAATTACGCGCCCTACGCTTACGATGCCGTCGGTATTCTCGTCGCCGCCATGCAACGCGCTCAGTCCACCGATCCGCGGCAGGTCCTGCCGGCACTGGCGGCCACCCGCCACTATGCGGGCGTCACCGGTGATCTCGGCTTCGATGCGCACGGCGATCTGCGCAATGGCCCGGTGACCCTCTACAAGGTCGTGGCGGGCCGCTGGCAGGTGGTGCAGACGGTGAGCGAGGCGTCGCAGTGAAGGCAGGACCTTTGCTGCGTCTGCTCGCTGCTGGGGTGCCGTGCTCTGGCGAGATGCTCGGTCAGGCTCTCGGTATTTCGCGTGCTGCGGTATGGAAGCAGGTGCAGTTCCTGCGTCAGCAAGGCTGGGTGGTGGAGACCCTGCCGCGCCAGGGCTATCGTTTGCAGCCGGCGATCGAGCTCTTGTCGGCGACTGCCCTCGAACCGTTGCTGGCAGCGTCTGGACTGCGCTTGATCGTGCACGAGGAGACCACCTCGACCAATGCCGACGTGCTGAACGCCTTTGCCGCCGGACAGGGGCACGCGCTGGTGGTTTTGGCCGAGAGTCAGACGCAAGGGCGCGGGCGCCATGGGCGCAGCTGGTACGCGCCTTATGCGCGCAATTTTATCGCTAGCCTGGGCTGGCGTTTTGAGATGGCGGCGGCGCAACTCGCCGGCCTCAGTCTGGCGCTCGGCGTGGCGGTGGCGCGTAGCCTCGAGGCCTTGCAGCCAGAGCTCGCCATCGGCCTGAAATGGCCGAACGATCTCCAGGTCGATGGACGCAAGCTCGGGGGCTTGCTGGTTGAACTCGCCGGTGATGCGGCGGGTCCCTGCGAAGTGGTCATCGGTCTTGGTCTCAACCATCACCTCGACGAGGCCGATCGTGCGCGGATCGACCAAGCGGCGACCGCTCTGAGCGCCTGCGGTGTCGCGACGACACGCCAGGATCTCGCTGTGCGTCTGGTGCTGGCTTTGCGCGACGCCTGCGTGCAGTTTGCTGACTCTGGTTTCGCCTCCTTTCACGCCGACTACGCGCGCTATGACAGCTTGCGTGATCGTCCCCTGCAGGCTTGGCGGGGGCAGGAGAAGATTCTCGGTTTTGGACGTGGCGTCGATGAACAGGGGGCCCTGTGCATAGAGAGCATGGGACAGCTATGGCGGGTGCATAGTGGCGAGGTGAGTGTTCGTGAGTACACTGCTGCTTGACGCTGGCAATACCCGGATGAAGTGGATTTTCGCCGAGGACCTCGGGCGAATGCCGGCGTCTGCCTGGACGGACGGCGACGCTTGGCCGCCGGCATGGAGTGAGCGGCCGATCGCGGCGATCTGGTTGAGCAGCGTGCGCGCCGAGGCGGTGGATGCCGATCTGTGTCAGCGTCTCTACGAACGCTACGGCTACGTCGTGCGTCGGGCGCACAGCACCGCCAGCGCCTGTGGTGTCGTCAACGCCTATCGCCAGCCGGAACGGCTCGGGGTGGATCGCTGGCTGGCCTTGCTGGCCGCCGCTGCTCGCCCGGGGGCGGCATTGGTCATCGATGCCGGAACCGCTCTGACCATCGATGCCCTGGACGCCCAGGGACGTCACCTGGGGGGACGTATTCTGCCGGGCCAGCGCCTGATGATCGACGCCTTGCACCGGCATACGGCACAAGTCCGGGTCGCGACGAGGCTGGCATTGCCGCTGGTTGCAGGATTCGCCGATCATACCGAGGCGGCGGTGCTTCAGGGCGTGTCGTCGGCGCAGCGTGGCGCGGTGTTGCTGGCGTATGAGCAGATGCGCTCCTTATGCCCGGAACAAGAACTGCGCGTGTTGCTGACCGGTGGCGACAGCGGCGCTCTGAGCGATCTTTTTCCGGCCGCCCAGGTCGAGCAGGACCCGGATCTGGTGCTCCGCGGTCTGTGGCGGTGGGGTCATGATTGCGATGGCGAACGGGCTGTGCCAATCTAAGGACGTGTTTTGGCAGGATATGACTCATGGCATGGATTTTCGCGTTGCTGCTTTTGCTCAATGGCGCTTATTGGGCTTACGAGGTCTACGTCGACGCGCCGCCACCGACGGTGGATCTCAACAAGCAGGTGTCCCTGCCCGGACTCAAGCTCTATCACGAAGGCGAGTCGGCCTTGCCAGCGCCATCCCAGATGGCCGCCGCCGCAGCTTCAACGGCATCATCGTCGTCCCCACCGGGATGTTTTCTTTTGGGCCCCTTGTCGGCGAGTCAGGCCGACCTTACGCGCAAGGATCTAGCGGCCCAGGGTCTGGTCGCTCTTTTGCGGCCGCAGGACATGAATAGCCAGGGTGTTTGGGTCTATATCCCGCCGGTACAGTACATCGCCGACGCCACCGCGACGGCTGCGCGTCTGCAGGCACAAGGAGAGCCGGCCGAAGTCGTCGCGCAGGGTGAATTTGCGGGCGCCGTCTCGATCGGTCACTATCACACCCAAGGCGCGGCCACGGCGGCGGTGCAGGCTTTGGTGGACAAAGGCTATGCTGCCGAGTCGCGGGTTGAAACGGTGCCCGCTGATCAATCCTGGATCTATGTTGCACCGGTGACGCAGGCGGATCAGGACAAGCTGACGTCTTGGATGCACGCGCACCGGCCCTTGCACCAGGAGGGCATCAGCTGCACCTGAGTTGGGTCATGCCGCGATGGTCGGATGGTGTACCGCGCTCGTAAAACGGGGCGGTCACCATGTCCGCCCCGTCGTTGCAAGTGTGATCGGCAGTTTGGGTCAAAGATTTGAACAAAGTCCAGACCATGGTCCATCGTTGGGATCTTGACTGTGGTATCAACGCAAGCGGCGCCTCGACTTTGCCCGGGTAGGCGTCTTATAATACGGCGCTGCGCGTCGCGCCGGCATAGCTCAGTTGGTAGAGCAGCTGATTTGTAATCAGAAGGTCGTGGGTTCGATTCCTACTGTCGGCACCAGTAAAAACCCGCGTCAATCCTAAGGTTATGGCGTCATCCGCAGAAGGACTGGCGGGGATCACGCTGGTGGCCCCATCGGATCGATCATCCTTGTTGTAGCTTTGGCGCATGCTCTTGTCAGGAGTTATTGTCAATTCTGGTGTATGGGTGCCTGAGCGGCTGAGCCATCAGGCGGCGAGTTCCTGTTGAGGCGGTGGATTGTCCAGCACCGCTTCTCCATCCTTGAAGGGAACGCCCTTCAGCAGCAA
>JAJZBU010000040.1 GCA_021851865.1 Pseudomonadota bacterium
GGTGCTATGCTTTTTTGCGGTCATGGTATGGTCCTCCTATGGGACACAGGGTTGGTATTGACGATCTCCCTCATACCATGACCGCTTTCGCAGTCCAAGAATTTGCACATAAGTCAGTACACTACCCGATACGGCCCCGGCACTGCTCATGCAACTGCTCCGCTACAAAGTCTCGGACACTGGTGGAATGAGGGCAGAAGCACCGACAAGAAAACTCAAGCCAAGCCAGACGTGTCCTGAATGCGGGCATGTCCGAAAGAAGTCCTTGTCGGAACGAACGCATCGATGTGCATCTTGCGGACATACCGAGCCGAGAGACACTGCATCAGCGCGTGTGGTTTTGAATTGGGCACTGTTCGGCACGCCAACCGCGCCCCAATCACGTCAGAAACTGACGGTGGCAGAGCTTACGCCCTGCGAAACTCCATCCAATCGCTTAGCGACTTGGTTGGAGTAGTTCATCCGGAGCCCACCATGACCACCCAGCCCACGGCCTACCTGCAGCGCCCACCAATGATCCTCGACAAGATCGAGGCCCTGCGGCAACTGGCCGACGGCCATTTCGGTCACGACCCGGCTGCCATCCCCTGGGGGCACGTGGGTGACCTCGGCAGGGTCGATCAAGCACTGAATGAGTTGCTGGCGATCTTCGACAGCCAGACCAAGTAAGGGAGGCCGCGATAGACGCCCTGCTCAAATTATTCCCGCCCCAAAGCCTGCTGCTGCACACCATCCCGCGTTGCTGCAATGTGGAGCGGCCCGTGCCGTAAGATGAGGTCCAGTCCATGGGGGCGTGAGCCCGGCTTCTTCAAAGGCTTGTGTTCAGACGCTTGTGGTTCTGGAGGAAAGGCTGGAGTGAACGCTGCGGTGTTGGCGGCTACGCGCTGAAATGGCTCCCCGAGCTGGACTCGAACCAGCGACCCAATGATTAACAGTCATTTGCTCTACCGACTGAGCTATCGGGGAATGTCGTAGCGGACGCGAATGATAAGGGCAGTCTCCGCAGGGGTCAAGGTTCTTGACGATAATTTTGCCGCTGCTGCCTGCTCGTCACAGGAGGATGCGGAGGCCTTGCGGCCCCCGCTGCCGTCTCAAGCCAGGGCTTGTGCGATGCGTTGCAAGGCGTCGACCAGGATGGTATCGGCGGTGGCGTAGGAGATACGGATATGGCCGGCGAGGCCGAAAGCTGATCCGGGAACGACCGCAATGCCGACACGTTCAAGCAGATACTCAGAGAAAGCGATGTCATCGGTGAAGCCGAGTTTCGCCATCGCTCCGCTCACCTTGGCGAAGGCGTAGAAGGCGCCATCGGCAGCCGAGCAGTGGATGCCGGGAATGGCGTTCAGTCCGGCGACGACCAGGTCGTGGCGACGCTTGAAGGCGTCGACCATGGGCCGGAGAACGTCCTGCGGGCCGTTCAACGCCGCTTCAGCGGCCACCTGCGAGATCGAGGTCGGGTTGGAGGTCGACTGCGACTGCACATTCTTCATGGCATTGATCAGTTTCTTTGGGCCGGCGGCGTAGCCTATGCGCCAGCCGGTCATGGCATAGGCCTTGGAGACGCCATTGAGCACGATGGTGCGATCATAGAGATCAGGGGCGACGGTGACGATGTTGTCGAACTTCTCCTGTGTCCAGATGATGTGCTCGTACATGTCATCGGTGGCGATGAGGACGTGCGGGTGTCGGCGCAGCACTTCGGCCAGGGCTAAAAGTTCCTCGCGCGTGTAGACCATGCCGGTGGGGTTGGAGGGCGAGTTGAGCACCAGGAGGCGGGTACGCGGCGTGATCGCCGCTTCGAGCTGGGCTGCGGTCAGCTTGTAGTTCTGCTCTTGTGGGCATTCGATACAGACGGGTTTGCCCTCGGCGATGAGCACCATGTCGGGATAGGAGACCCAGTAGGGGGCGGGGATGATCACTTCGTCACCGGCGTTGATCAGCGCCAGGCTGAGGTTGAAGAAGCTCTGCTTGCCGCCACTGGAGACGAGGATTTGCGAAGGCTCATAGTTCAGGCCCTGGTCGCGCTGAAATTTGGCGATGATCGCCTTCTTCAGGCCCGGTGTGCCGTCGACGGCGGTGTATTTGGTGAAGCCTTTTTCGATCGCTGCGATGGCAGCGCGCTTGATATGCTCGGGAGTATCAAAATCGGGCTCACCCGCCCCGAGGCCGATGATGTCGCGACCGGCAGCCTTGAGTTCGGCGGCGCGATTGGTGACCGCCAGGGTGGGGGATGGCTTGATCGCAAGGACGCGATGCGACAATTGAATATCCACGGGGCATACCTCAACGGATGAATGATGTCTGAGTGGGTTATGATAACGGATTGTTGGGGTTGCAGCGAGGAGGTGGCGTGAGCGTTTATCAGCTAAAAACGGCCTATACGCCGGCTGGCGATCAACCCAAGGCCATCGCAGCTCTCGTGCAGGGCCTGGACGATGGCTGCATGCACCAGACCCTGCTCGGAGTGACGGGCTCCGGCAAGACCTTCACCATGGCGCAGGTCATCGCCCAGGCGCAACGACCGACTTTGATCATGGCGCACAACAAGACGCTGGCTGCCCAGCTCTATGGCGAGTTCAAGAGTTTTTTTCCGGACAACGCCGTCGAGTATTTCGTTTCCTATTACGACTACTATCAGCCGGAAGCTTATGTGCCGGCTTCCGACACCTATATCGAGAAGGACGCATCGATCAATGCCCATATCGAGCAGATGCGTCTGTCGGCGACCAAGGCTCTGCTCGAGCGGCGCGATGCCATCATCGTCGCGACGGTGTCGGCGATCTATGGCCTTGGGGACCCTGAGGCCTATCTGAAGATGCTTCTGCATGTGGCGCGCGGCGATCGTATCGATCAGCGCGCCATCCTCCGAAGACTGACGGAGATGCAATATACGCGTAACGACGTCGATCTGGTGCGTGGCAGCTATCGCGTGCGCGGCGATGTCATCGACGTCTTTCCTGCGGAGTCCGAAAAAGATGCCTTGCGCATCGAGTTGTTCGACGATGAGATCGAGGCCTTGCGCTGGTTTGATCCTTTGACCGGCCAACTCGTGCAGATGACGACACGCGCCACGATCTATCCGCAGAACCACTATGTGACACCGGCAGAGCGTATCCACGCCGCCATTCCCCTGATCCAGGAGGAGTTGCGCGAACGACTGGCGTCTTTGACGCAGGCGGAGCGCTGGGTGGAAGCGCAGCGGCTGGAACAGCGCACCCGTTTTGATATCGAGATGCTGCAGCAATTGGGCTATTGTTCCGGTATCGAGAATTACTCGCGCTTTTTATCGGGGCGGCAGGCGGGGGAGCCGCCGCCGACGTTGTTTGATTATGTGCCCGCCGACGCACTGTTGTTCATCGATGAGTCGCACGTCACCATTCCGCAGCTCGGCGCCATGTACAAAGGTGACCGTTCACGCAAGGAGAATCTCGTCAATTACGGCTTTCGCCTGCCCTCGGCCCTCGACAATCGCCCCATGCGTTTTGCCGAGTGGGAGAGGATCGCGCCGCAGTGCATTTTCGTTTCGGCGACGCCTGGCCACTATGAAATGGAACATAGCGCTCAGATCGTCGAACAGGTGGTGCGCCCGACGGGACTGGTCGATCCGGACGTGGAGATCCGCCCGGCGCGCACCCAGGTCGATGACCTGCTCTCGGAGATCGGCCGGCGCACGACGGTCAATGAGCGCGTCCTCGTCACCACCTTGACCAAACGTCTGGCGGAGGATCTCACCGAGTATCTGCATGAGCATGGCGTCAAGGTGCGCTATCTGCATTCCGACATCGATACGGTGGAGAGGGTCGAGATCATCCGCGATCTGCGTCTCGGGGTCTTTGATGTCCTCGTCGGGATCAATCTGTTGCGCGAAGGTCTGGACATGCCGGAGGTCTCTCTGGTCGCCATTCTCGATGCCGACAAGGAGGGTTTTTTGCGTTCCGACCGCTCCCTGATCCAGACCATCGGTCGTGCTGCGCGTCATCTACATGGCAAAGCTATTCTCTATGCTGATCGACAGACCGCTTCGATGCAACGCGCTATCGAAGAAACGCAAAGGCGTCGTCAGCTCCAGATGGAGCACAATCGCCAACACGGCATCACGCCACGCGGAGTCGAGCGCGCCATCACCGATATTCTTGATGCGACGCCCGTCCCTGGGCGCGGTGGCACACGTCAGACACGGCGTGTCGATGCTGTGGTCCTGGAGGATTTGCACCAGCTGTCCGACGTGCAGGCTAAAATCGTCGAGCTGGAGCGCGAGATGCATGAAAAGGCAAAAAATCTCGAGTTCGAGGCTGCCGCACGTCTGCGTGATGCCCTGTTGAAGCTGCGCCGACTCAGCTTGAGCTGACGCGAAAATGTTGCAGATAATGCGCCAGCATCGGGCGCGCCTGGGTGCGGGCGTCGAGGACCGTCATGAAGGTGTAAGCCCCCATCAGTTTTCTGCTGACGAACATCAGTTCTTTCGGTGGGGCGGTGAACTCGAAGTGGGTCGCGGTCCGCGCCGCCACACTCATGGCGCGGCTGTGTAGTTGGCTGCGTGCCCAACAGTAGTCGCCGTTCTCATCAAAGTATTGCGCCTCGATACTGGCCGGGTCAGCGAAAGGCTCGATGGCCAGAAAAAGCAGTGCTGCTAAGCGTTCGCGGGTGGCCAGGGAGAGTTGATCGAAAAAGCTGAAGCCGTGCATGGCGTGCAACATGGCCGGCAGATCATGGTCGAAAGCCGCCGCCGTCAGGGCGCGCGCCAGGCGTATCAAAGGTTCAGGGAAGTCACGCACGGCACCGAAGTCGAGGCAGACGATGCGATCGTGTTCGCCCTCCGGGGCGATGCGAATGAGATAGTTGCCGAAGTTAGGGTCGGTCTGCATTTCGCCCCAGGTGAAGACCTCCTGTGCGCACAGTTCAAGTGCGGCCATGCCGAGGCGGTTGCGCCGCTCCTGGGGCAGCGCCGCGACGCGTGGATCGTTGACACTGAAGCCGGGTTCATAGCTGGTGCAAAGGACGTGTTCACTGCAGTACTCGGGGAAGACCTGCGGCACGATATAACGCTCGTCTTGCGCCAACAGATCATGAAAACGGCGGGTCGTTTCGCGTTCCAGAGGATAGTTGACCTCGCGGTGCATCATCGTGCGCACTTCCTGCAGCCACTCATCGAACTCGCGCGTTTGCGGCATGAGCTGTGATAGACGCATGAGACGGGTGACTAGGTCGAGATCGCTATCGATGGCTTCGGCGACGCCAGGATATTGAATCTTCAGACAGAGCTCGCGCCCGTCACGGCGGCGGCGAGCACGATGCACCTGGCCGAGCGAAGCTGCTCCCAGAGGATGCGAGTCGACCTCGAGCTCATCGTAGACTTGCAGAAGCTCGGCGCGCAGAATCTGATCCATGGCTGGCCAAGCGAGGGTCGCGGTGGAGTCATGCAGGCGATGCAAAGCCTGGGTCACCTCGGCGGGTAGCAGATGTTCGCCATAGAGGGCCATCATCTGACCGATTTTGACGACGCTGCCTTTCAGTTTACCGACTTCATCGACGAAGTATTCACTTTGGCGGCGCAAGGCGGCGCGCCGGCGTTCATGACGTTCGGCGGGCTGAGAAAAGAGGCTGCCCGCGGATGCCAGAGCCAGTCGTGAGCTAGCGATGACGCCGGCTTTGATCAGGGAGAAGCGTCTCTCCATGGCGCCGGTCTTGATGCGTTGAAGGTCGTCTGCCGAAGAGGTCACCATGCGCCTGCCTGTTGCGTCGGGGAGCTTATTTTATCGAATTGTACTCCGTCTGTCATAGAAGCGTTATGCTCGCCTGCGTTAGGAAGGGGCGAGGCGGAACACATGTTGAGCCGTGTCTGGGGCGGGATCTTCATTTTGGGCGCATTGAGCGCCTTGTTGCGCTACCTGCAAGGCGATCTCTCGATTTTTGCGCATCTCAATGCGGCCATGCTGCAAGCGGCGCATGCGGCGGTCGAGATGATGCTGACCTTGACCGGCATGTTGTGTCTGTGGATGGGTTTTTTTCAGATCGCCGAGCAATCGGGCGCCATGGCTGGGCTGGCACGCGCGCTCTCGCCCTTATGGCGTCGCCTGCTACCGGACGTTCCGGAAAATCATCCTGCCCTAGCGGCGATCAGTATGAATCTGGCGGCCAATATGCTGGGGCTGGACAATGCCGCGACGCCCTGGGGGTTGCGAGCCATGCAGGAACTGCAGGAGCTCAATGGCGATCGGGAGCGCGCCAGCCGTGCCCAGATCATGTTCCTGATGCTCAATTGCAATGCCTGGACGCTCTTGCCTTTGAGCATTTTTGCTTATCGTGCGGCAGCCGGCGCGGTCGATCCTGCCCTGGTCTTCCTGCCCATCGTCTGCTCCAGCCTGCTCGGCTTCACCTGGGCCATCATCCTGACCATGTGCATCCAGCGACTACGTCCGGATGCATTTCTCCTCAGCCTGGGGGGCGGGTTGCTCGCCGCCGCCGGTCTGCTGGCCTGGGCCTGGCAGCGGCATCTGCTGGCGGCATCCTGGTGGCATGCGGCGTCGACCTTCGGCAATGCTCTTTTGATCGTGTTCATCGTCTTGATTCTGTTGGCTGCGCAAAGGCGCAAAGTCGAGGTCTATCCGGCTTTTCTCGAAGGCGCCCGGCAAGGACTTGAAACGGCTTGGCAGTTGACGCCTTATCTGATCGGCATGTGGGTGGCATTGGCCGTCTTTCGCGCCAGCGGATTGTTCGATCTTCTACTATTCTGGGTGGAAAGGGGACTCCATGCCCTGGATGCGCCCGTATCTTTTGTGCCGGCTTTGCCGGTGGTGCTGATGAAACCATTCAGCGGTGGTGGAGCGAGGGTCTTGCTTTTGGAGACCTTGCATCGGGTGGGGGTCGACTCCTTCCCCGGGCGCGTCGCAGCGGTGGTGCAAGGCAGCACGGAAACCATTTTTTATGTGGTGACGGTCTATTTGGGAAGCGTTGGTATACGTCGGGAAGGCTACGCGCTGGCTTTAGGTCTGTTGACGGAGGCCTGTGGTGCGGTGCTGGCCATCCTCGTTTGCTACGCCGTCTTTACCTGATCACGACTTTTGGGAATGGCGTGAACGATCCTAAAGAAAAACAATGCATCCTGATCGTCGATGACCAGCAGGCCAATCTTCTGTCTTATGAAGCCCTGCTCGAAGACTTCGACGCGCATCTGCTCATGGCTGATTCGGGGCATGCGGCGCTGGCACTCATGCTCAAACACGATATCGCTGTGGTGTTGATGGATGTGCAGATGCCAGACATGGATGGGTTTGCCGTCGCTGGGCTGATGCGCAAATCGCGTAAGACGCAGAGCATTCCGATCATCTTCGTCACGGCGCTCAACACCGAGGCGAGCTACGTCAACCGTGGCTATGAAGTCGGCGCTGTCGACTATCTGAGCAAACCCATCGAGCCTGAGATCCTGCGCCGCAAGGTCCAGGTTTTTCTTCAGCTCGATGCCAAGAATCGGCAGTTGCGGGACAGTCTCGCGGTCATCCGGCAGAGCCTCGTCGAAGTCCAGGAGTTGCGTGATCGCAACGACCTTCTCTTGCGTTCGGTGGGCGAAGGGATCTTGGGGCTCGACGTCGATGGCTATGTCATTTTTGCCAATCCAGCGGCCGAGGCGGCTCTCGGGCATGCCGGGGTTGGTGTCTTGAAGCGACACATCGATCAGCTTTTGTTGTCGGGCGGCGAGGATTTTTGTTGGTTGCAGTCGCCCTTGTACGCTTATTGCAGCCAGGGCAAGTCGTATCACGACCGGAATCACTACCATGCCCAAGCCGCAGGCAGAGTCTTTCCCCTCGAGATCACGGCGACGCCGATGATGTCTGGACGCGGTGAATCAGCGCGTTTCTCCGGTGTCGTTCTGGTTTTTCGTGACATCAGCGATCGCCGCGAGGCCGAGAAACAACTGTTGCACATGGCGCAGTTCGATGCCCTGACCGGTTTGGCCAATCGCAATCTTCTCTCCAAAACCTTGGTGCAATCCCTGCTCGCCGCCGAAGCCAGCGGCCATCAGCTGGCCCTCCTGTTTCTCGACATCGATCGCTTCAAGGCGGTCAACGACACCTTCGGTCATGATCAAGGTGATCGCTTGCTGCAGATGATCGCCGATCGCTTGCGCGACTGTGTGCGTGACACCGACTTCGTGGCGCGTATCGGTGGTGATGAGTTTACCATCCTTCTTGAGGCTGGTGATGCCCGGCAAGCCTCGGCCATCGTCGCCGGCAAGGCCATCGAGGCCATGTCACGCCCCTTTTATCTCGGCGAGCATGAAGTTCATGCGGGTGCCAGCATCGGTATCGTTCTCTATCCGGAGCGGCGCACCGATGCTTACGATCTCCTGCGCTGCGCCGACATGGCGATGTATCGGGCCAAGGAGATGGGGCGTAATAATTTCCAGTATTTTTGTGTGCAGATCGAGTCGGAGATCTCGGAAACCGTCAAGTTGGAGGCGCGTCTGCGGCGGTCCATGGAGCAGCATGAGCTGTTTTTGGTCTATCAGCCGCAATACGATCTCGAACACGACAAGATCTGTGGCTTTGAGGCCTTGCTACGCTGGAGTCCGCGCGACATGGCGGCGGTTTCGCCGCTGCGTTTCATTCCGCTTGCGGAAGATACCGGCATGATCGTCGAGATCGGCGACTGGGTCTTGCGCGAAGCCTGTCGCCAGATGCTGCGCTGGCAGACCCAAGGGCTGTGCTCGATGGCGCAAACGATCTCGGTCAATCTCTCGGTACGGCAGCTCAAGGAGCCGGATTTTGTCGAAAGACTGGCGCATATCCTGGCGCAGGAGGGTTTGCCGGCGACTTGTCTGGAGCTGGAGATCACCGAATCGATGCTGGTCGAGGATCCGGAGGTGGCCGTGCGCATTCTGCGCCAGATTCGTGATATTGGCGTGCGCCTGTCCATCGATGATTTTGGTACGGGCTATTCTTCCATGGCCTACCTCAGTCAACTCCCGGTCCAGGTCCTCAAGATCGACAGGGCTTTCATCGCTGATATCGAGAGCAACGACAAGGACGCCGCCATCACCCGTGGCCTGATCGCTCTGGCGCATAGCCTGTCCTTGCGCGTCATCGCTGAGGGCGTCGAAACACAGGGCGTTTTCGAGTTCTTGCGCGCCCAGGGCTGCGATGTCCTGCAAGGTTACTGGTTCAGTCATCCGCTGACGCCCGAGGCGATGCTCGAGTTTTTGCGCCGCAATGCCGATCGCGTCCATTAAATGCCTGAGTATGCTGGCGTCGCCGTACGTCACTGGCTAGAATCGACGCCAGACCCGGACGTCACGAGGATAAGGCTATGCGGCGTGTCATCTTCAATCAGAAAGGTGGTGTCGGCAAATCGAGTATCACCGTCAACCTTGCCGCCCTCGCGGCCGAGCGGGGGCGGCGGGTGCTGGTCGTCGATCTCGATGCGCAGTGCAATGCCAGTCAGTATCTGCTCGGTCGGCACGATGAAGTGACGCCCAATGTCGGACAATTCTTCGCCCAGACCCTTTCGTTCAAGCTCAAGGAAAAGCCGCTGTCGGATTTTGTGCATGCGACGCGTTTCGAACGCCTGTCGTTGATCCCTTCCAATCCGGAATTGATGGAGATCGAGCAGATGCTCGAATCCAAGCACAAGATCTACAAGCTGGCGGCAGCGCTGAAATCTTTGCAGCCAAGCTATGACGAGATCTATATCGATACGCCGCCGGCCTTCAATTTCTACACCCTATCGGCGCTGATCTCGGCGCAGTCCTGTCTGATTCCCTTTGATTGTGACGCCTTCTCGCGACGCGCCTTGTACAGCCTGCTGGACAATATCGCCGAGACGCAACGCGATCATAATCCCGATCTGCGCGTCGAAGGCATCATCGTCAACCAATTTCAGCCGCGCGCAAGCCTGCCGCAGCGCCTGGTGGAGGAGTTGCGCGGGGAGGGGCAGCCGGTTCTCAGGAGCACCTTGTCGTCCTCGGTCATCATGCGCGAGTCGCATGAGCAGGCGCTGCCGCTGATCCATCTGGCGCCCCGACATAAGCTGACCGAGGAGTACAGCGCGCTCTATGAAGAAATTTCCGGCTGACGGCATTTGGATATTTGTTTAGCGAATAGGCGTTATTCGCTTGTCGGATGACGGTGAGCGCTTCCAAGGCGATGAAAGCTCCTCGCCATCATAAAAAACAATATGCAAATCAATAAATTGCATATTGTTTCGAAAAATACGGAGAAGGTCGGAGGACGTGGGTGAGTAAAGGCGCTCCTTCGGCAGGCTGCGTAGGCATGGGTTACACTGCTCAGCGACATCGCCGCGATGACACGGGGCGATGTGTGATATCGGGTTGAACACCTGTCCGACCCAATTCTGGCGGGCGTCTGCGATCCAGACCCCTGCCACCTCAAGCCGCTTTAAGGGAGCACGACCTTGGAACAGAATGTCATAGGATTACAGCATCTCGGCCGCCACGACGTCGAACGCGTCGGTGGTAAAAACGCCTCCTTGGGAGAAATGATCAGTCATCTGTCGGCCCTTGGGGTCTCCGTGCCGGGTGGCTTTGCGACGACGGCCCAGGCGTATTGTGATTTCCTTGAGCAAAGCGGTCTGAACCGACGCATTCAGGATGCTCTGGCGGCGCTTAATGTCGATGACGTCGTGCAGTTGGCCGAGACGGGCCGCAAGATTCGCGAATGGGTGCTCGACACTCCTTTGCTTCCCGCCCTGGAGAAAGATCTGCGTGAGGCCTGGGGGCAGCTGACCCAGGGCCAGGACGACATGCCGTTGGCGGTGCGCTCTTCGGCGACGGCGGAAGATCTGCCCGATGCTTCTTTTGCCGGACAGCAGGAGACCTTCCTCAACATTCGCGGCATCGACAATGTTCTGATCGCGGTCAAGGAGGTCTTCGCCTCGTTATTCAATGATCGCGCCATCGCTTATCGTGTGCATCAGGGCTATGACCATCGTGGGGTGGCCTTGTCGGCCGGCATCCAGCGCATGGTGCGTTCTGAAACTGGAGCCGCCGGGGTCATGTTCACCCTCGACACGGAATCCGGATTCCGTGATGTCGTTTTTCTCACAGCCTCCTACGGCCTCGGTGAGATGGTCGTGCAAGGCAGTGTCAATCCCGACGAATTCTATGTCCACAAGCCAACCCTTCTGGCGGGGCGACCGGCCGTCCTGCGCCGCACCCTCGGCAGCAAGGCGCAGAAGATGGTCTATGCCCAATCCGGGCGAGCCGGCAAGTCGACCCAGGTCGTCGACGTCGATCGCGCCGAGCAGCAGCGTTTCTGCCTCAGCGAGCAGGAGATCGAATCGCTTTCCCGTCAGGCACTGACCATCGAAAAGCATTATGGCCAGCCCATGGACATCGAATGGGCCAAGGACGGTGATGATGGGCGTCTGTACATCGTTCAGGCGCGTCCGGAGACGGTGAAGAGCCGGCAGTCGGCCGGGACCATGGAGCGTTATCTGCTGAAGCAGAAAGGCAAGGTGCTCTGTGAAGGGCGTTCGATCGGACAGCGCATCGGCTCGGGTGAAGTGCGTGTCGTCACCAGCATTCGCGATATGGAGAAAGTGCGCCCTGGCGATGTCCTCGTCACCGACATGACCGATCCCGATTGGGAGCCGGTGATGAAGCGCGCTGCTGCCATCGTCACCAACCGTGGCGGGCGCACCTGTCATGCCGCCATCATCGCGCGTGAACTCGGTGTCCCGGCCATCGTCGGCTGCGGCAACGCCACCGACGTCTTGCAAGACGGTCAGGGTGTCACGGTCTCCTGTGCCGAAGGCGACACCGGTTTCATCTACGAAGGGTTGCTGGATTTTGAAGTGCAGCGCAATTCGATCGAGTCCATGCCCAAGCTGCCGTTCAAGATCATGATGAATGTCGGCAATCCCGACAAGGCCTTCTCCTCCGCCCAGACTCCCAATCAGGGGGTAGGCTTGGCGCGGCTCGAGTTCATCATCATGCGCATGATCGGCGTTCATCCGAAAGCCCTCATCAACTATGATCAGCTGCCGCGCGACATCAAGCTGGCGGTCGATGAGCGCTGGGCCGGTTATAGCTCGCCGGTTGATTTCTATGTCGACAAATTGGTCGAAGGCATCGCCACCTTGGCGGCGGCCTTCTTCCCGCAGCGCGTCATCGTGCGCATGTCGGACTTCAAATCGAATGAGTACGCCAATCTCGTCGGTGGCAAGCTCTACGAGCCGGAAGAAGAAAATCCCATGCTTGGCTTCCGTGGCGCTTCCCGCTACGTTTCAAACAATTTCCGCGATTGTTTTGATCTCGAGGTGCGGGCGCTGAAAAAAGTGCGTGACGTCATGGGTTTGACCAATGTCGAAGTCATGATTCCTTTCGTGCGGACGGTGGGCGAGGCGCGCAAGGTCATCGAACTGCTCGCCGAGAAGGGCTTGCGTCGCGGTGAAAATGGCTTGCGTATCATCATGATGTGCGAGTTGCCGACCAACGCCATTCTGGCCGAGGAATTTCTCGAGCATTTCGATGGCTTCTCCATCGGTTCCAATGACCTGACGCAGTTGACCCTGGGGCTCGATCGTGACTCGGGTATCGTCTCGCATCTTTTTGATGAGCGCGATCCTGCCGTCAAGTTCTTGCTCGCCCGTGCCATCGAGGCCTGCCGCAAAGCCGGTAAATACATCGGCATCTGTGGCCAAGGCCCTTCCGATCATCCCGATCTGGCGCAGTGGCTGATGGAGCAGGGCATCGACTCGATTTCGCTCAACCGCGATTCGGTGCTCGACACCTGGTTCTACCTGGCCAATGAGCACGGTCAGCGTTGATCCACCCGGCTCCCGTCCATGGACGGGAGCCCCTGTCTTTGCGGCACCTCGCCGCAGCGATCTTTCGTTCGGCTGGAATGGGCCGCTGCCAGGAGACCCCCTGTGAGCTATGATCTGATTCGGCGGCTGCTGTTTTGTCTGCCCGAGGAGTGGGCGCATGCGTTCGTCCTGAACTCGCTCGACATCGCCGCCGCCGTGCCCGCCCTGCTTGACCAAAGACCGGTGCCGGATCCTGTGCACGTGATGGGACTCGATTTTCCGCATCGCGTCGGTCTGGCGGCCGGACTCGATAAGAATGCCGATCATCTACGCGGTCTTTCGGCTTTAGGTTTTGCCTTCATCGAAGTGGGGACGGTGACGCCCAAGGCACAGCCGGGCAATCCATCGCCGCGTCTTTTTCGTCTGCCGCAGTCGCAGGCGCTGATCAACCGTATGGGTTTCAACAATCTCGGTCTTGACCATCTCGTGCGCCGTGTCGAAGCGGCGCAGTATCCGGGAATTCTGGGCATCAATATCGGCAAAAATGCGGTGACGCCGGTCGAACAGGCTTTGCAGGATTATCGCATCGGTCTGGATCGCGTCTATCCCTTGGCGAGCTATGTCGTGCTCAACATTTCCTCGCCCAACACCCAGGGCCTACGCTCCTTGCAGGCGGTCGAGTCGCTGCGCGCTCTGCTTGAACCTTTGAAGGAACGGCAGGATCAGCTGGCCACCCAGCACGGCCGCTATGTTCCCCTGGTGGTCAAGGTGGCGCCCGATCTGAGTGCGGAGGAGGTCGCGGACATGGCGGCTTGCCTGCTGCGCTGCCGTATCGACGCGGTAGCGGCGACGAATACGACGATCTCGCGGCCAGGACTTGAAGGGAATCAACTGGCGCAGGAAAAGGGCGGTTTGAGTGGCGCTCCGCTCAAGGCTCTAGCCTTGGCGCAGACACGCCTGTGGGCGCAACACCTGCAGGGGCAGATACCGCTGATCGGTGTCGGCGGTATTCTGCAAGGCGAAGACGCCGCCGAACGCATCACCGCCGGCGCTGATCTGGTGCAGATCTATACCGGGCTGATCTATACGGGACCGCGTCTGATTCGCACCGCCAGTGCCGCCATCGCCCATCGGCTCACGCACGCGGGCTGATGGGGCGGAATGGACGACCCCATGCATCGATAAGACCACGGTCGTCCATCCGCTTACAACACCACAACAACTGCAACAACTGCAACAACTACAACGATTGCAACAACTACAACGATTGCAACGACTGCTTCTCCTCTGGGTGGTGTGTAGTTTCAACAAATCGACCACGCCGGCAGCGTGGCCGACCCGGTTCAATGTCCGCCGACAGCAGGATGCGGCGAGGAGACGATGGACATGCCCTGGTGGAACTGGCTCCGCCCCTCCCGCCAACCCGCCATCCAGTGTTGTCGTAGATGCAGCTCACTGTAAGGGCAGAGGCTCATGGAGCGACCATAAGCCCCCACCTGGAATCCTTTGCTGTACAACTGTTCGCCACGATCCCTTTTTTGTCTTTTCATCTGTATCTTCTCCTGAACCTCTGAAAAGTCGCGGGTGGGTGGCCTGCCCACCCTTGCACGGGCGCCTCGCCTTAGTCTTACCTTGAATGTCATAATTGCGCCATAATCATTTTCTTCTATTCCACCCAAGGCTTTGAGCATTTCGCTATGAGCAGGGGACACGGGGAGTTGCTGCATGGATATTTATGACTACTCGGTGAGCTGCTCCGAAGGGCTGGAACACTGGCTCGCTGAGGAATTGCAGGAGCTCGGTCTGCATGTCGAGGAGTGTGGCCGCGGCTATGTGCGCGTCGCCGGTGAGCTGTCTGCCGCTTATCGGGCGGTGCTCTGGTCACGCTTGGCTTCCAGGGTGCTGATGCCGTTTTATCGCTGCTCGATGCACGATCTCGGGCAGCTGACCGCCTGGGTCGCTAGTTTGCCCTGGGAGCAGCATTTCGCCAGCACCGCCACCTTGTCGGTGCGGGCCAGTACCGGCGGACAGAAGGAGTGGCCGGCGCAGTTGGCGGCATTGCGTTGCAAGGATGGCTATGTCGATCGCATGCGCGACTTGACCGGCGCCCGCCCCAGCGTCGACGCCGATGCGGCGCAAGTTCCCCTGTTTTTGCATGCCGAAGGCGGTGAGGTCGTGGTCGGCCTGGATTTGTCCGGCGGCAGCTTGCATCGGCGTGGTTGGCGCACGCAGGTCGGCGCGGCACCGCTCAAGGAAACCCTGGCGGCGGCCATGTTGCGCATGAGTGGCTGGCCGGGCAGTTATACCACGCTGATCGATCCACTCTGTGGTTCTGGCACCTTGCTGCTCGAGGCCTGGATGATGGCCGCTGACATCGCCCCGGGTCTGCGGCGGCATGAGCGGGTGGGTTTTTTGCACTGGAACTATCATGAGGAGCAGGTCTGGCAGGATCTGCTGCGCGACGCCGAGGAGCGTGCCGAACGTGGCCGCGCTCAGATCAGGCAGAGTTTTTTCGGCCAGGATGCTGATTCGTTGGCTTTGCACATCGCGCACAGCAATCTGCGTGACTTGTCGCCGCATTTGCAGCTACGGCAGCGCTCGTTGCATGATCTGCCGAGCGGCGACGCCAACACGCTGATCATCACCAATCCGCCCTATGGCGAAAGACTCAGCAGCGACGGTCCGGCACGCGCCCTATATCAGGCGCTCGGCCGTTTGGCGCGCCAGCAGGCACCTGCGGCGGCCATGACGGTGATCGCCCCCGATGCCGAGAGTCTGGATGTGCTCGCTCTCGATCATCTGCAGTCGGGGCGGGTCAGTCATGGTGGAACCATGCGCTATGTCCGCCACGGCCGTATACGCGAGGCCAAGCCGGTCTCTCTGCTGCAAGCCGATGGTGCGGCGAGTGATCCTTGGTTGCAGGACATTGCGCACGCCTGGCGGCAGCGCAGTGGCGATGTCGCCTGTCTTTATGACGGTGACGATGTGCGTGTTGAATATTATGGCAGCCTGCTCAAGGTCATCGCTTTGCATGATCGGGTGGATTGGCCGACGCTGCTGCCGCCTTTGCGACGTCTTTTTTCGGCGCGTAAAGAGCAGGTGCGTCTGGCCCGGGTCGGGCGCAGCGAATCCCCGGATTGGCAGGATGTCGAGATCGATGGCATGGTCTATCGTCTCGACATGGGGCGGACCGACGATAGTGGCTGGCACTTGCCCTGGCAGGGCCTGTATGCGCGCATGCAGGAAAGTCGTCCCGCGCGCGTACTGCACCTGTTCGCTGGTAATGCCAGCCTCGCCCTGCGCATGCCACAGGCACAGGTCTGGTGCTGGGATCGGCGCACCAGCATGCACGATTGGGCTTTGACGCAGTGGGCTCTGAATGGCTATGCCGAAGCTGATCTGGCTTGGTTGCAGGGTGATCCCTGGGTGGCGCTGGCGGAACAGTCGGGTTTTGATCGTATTCTGGTGACGCCGCCACACAGCCACCACGCTGAGCAGCAGCGTCAGGGGTTTCGCTGGCGCGAACAGCACGCGGTGTGGACAAGGCATTTGCGGCATCTGCTGCGGCCCGAGGGGGAGCTGTGGTGGGCGATCGATGAAAAAGGCTTTCAGCCTGACCCCCAGGAGTCGTGGCAGGAATATGACCTGCTGCCTGCGGGTTTTCGGCATTTGCGCGGCCGTCTGCGCTTTTTTTGTGTTCAGGCGGAGGTGGCTCGATGACGCACTACCGTCTTTATGGCACCAGCGCCTGTCATCTTTGCGAGCAGGCCGAGCAGCATTTGCAGGTCCTCGGGTTGACCTACAGCGTGCATGACATCGTCGATGATGCTGAACTCTATCAACGCTACCATCTGCGCATTCCGGTCCTGGTCGACGCCGATGGACGTGAGCTCGATGGTCCGTTCTCCTTACTCGATCTGCTGCAGTGGACGAGCACGGTGCCGCCTCACCCCTAGAGTTGGCGCGCTGCCATGGGCATAACTGCCATGAGGGCGGGCCGACGCCCCCGAGCATGAAAACGGTGTCACTCTGCTGCGCAGTGGGCGCATCGGCGGTAAGTTCGATGGCGACGACCGCGATTCTTAACTTGACCCGCCACGGTCCACTCATACCCCAGACTGCCTGATCTTGCACGAGCTAAGGACAGCCCACGGTCAATAGAGCCACCATGCAAGGCATGGATAGGCCGTTGTACCGGGTGTCACCGGCGACCTGCATCCTCGGTGTATCAGGAGAACAGGCAATGAGCGACGATCTTTCTTGCATCACAGCGTGATCGGCCTGGACGTGCATCAGGCCAAAATCAACGCCTGCTGGATCTACCAGAACGCGCAGGGGGAGAAGACGGTGGAGCACCGAGAATTTGGCGGGTTCCAGCGTGATCGCCGCGCTTTGGCACAATGGGCAGCCACGTGCCATCCTGAAATCGTGGTCATGGAAAGCACCGGCATCTACTGG
>JAJZBU010000041.1 GCA_021851865.1 Pseudomonadota bacterium
GGTCATTCTTCTCCAGAGTCCTGGTCCTGGCTGAATGGCAGGGGCTGGTCTCGGATGAGCATTTTTCGGTGGATGGCACGCTGATCGAAGCCTGGGCCTCAATGAAGAGCTTTGTGAAGAAGGATGATGCCCCGCCACCGCCGGAAGGCGGTGGACGCAACCCGACGGTGATCTTCAAGGGCGAGTCGCGCTCCAACAAGACCCATGCATCGACGACCGATCCCGATGCGCGTTTGTACAAGAAGAGCGATGGCGACAAGTCGAGATTGTGCTACCTGGGACATGCGTTGATGGAAAACCGGCATGGTCTGGCGGTGGATGTTGAGACCACCCAGGCGAGCGGCACGGCGGAACGGGAAGCGACCAAGACGATGGTGGCACGCACGGTGAAGAAGCCGGCGACGCTGGGTGCGGATAAGGGTTATGACGTTGCCGAGTTCGTGGCGGCCATGCGCGCAGCGAAGGTGACGCCGCATGTGGCTCAGAAAGCCCAGAGCAGTGCCATTGACGGGCGCACGACACGACATGCCGGATACCGTCAAAGTCTCAAGATCCGTAAGCGGATCGAGGAGATCTTTGGTTGGGCGAAGACCGTCGGCGGATTACGCAAGACGAAGTTCGTGGGGCTGGCGAAGGTATCAGCGCAGACGGTTTTCACCCTGGCAGCTTACAACCTGACACGGATGGCGACGATCTTCGGTTGGCGATTGTCGATGGTATAGGGCGAAGTCCGCCCAGAGCCTGCCGAAAGGCAGGGAAAACCCGTGGCAGGAGAGCAAAAACGGGCTGAAATCTGTTTTTTAGGGCTGGTGCGGCGTGCGATAAGAGGTTTTGCCTGTTTTATGAGCAAGTAGCCGAAGGCATGCGTGTGATTTTCAACGGCCTGCTAAGAACCGGGGGACCGGGTTTGCGGCACGAAATCTGGATCAATAGAAGAAAACGAATTTGCCGGCGACGACGAGCAGTGTGGTGCCGAGGATGTAGCGCAGGGTTTGTTCCGGGGCGCGCGTGCTCAGGTGGGTTCCGAGCAAGGTGGCGGGCAGCGACCCGGCACACAGTGCGAGCAACAGATGGCCATCGACATGGCCGGCCTGTGCGTGTCCCCAGCCAGCGATGGCACTCAGCAGCACGGCATGGACGACATCACTGCCCATCAACTCCTGTGTGCGTAGGCGTGGGTAGAGGAGCATGAGCACGACGACGCCGATGGCGCCAGCGCCGACGGATGATAGTGTGATGAGGGGGCCGAGCAGAAGACCGGTGCCGGCACTGAGCAACAGACTGGGGCGCGTGATGGCCGGACCTGGTCGTGTCTCCTGACGAGAAGCTTGCGCCTGTAGGCGTTGCTTGCCGATCAGCGAGATACCGGTGAGCAATAGCATGGCGCCGAGAACATGGTGCATGAGGGGATCGAGTATTGCGTCCTGCAAGTGGATGTGGTGCAAGCAGAACAGAGTCAGCAGGGCGCCGGGCAGGCTGCCACTGGCCAGCGCGACGACCACGGGCCAGCGTACATGCCGGCGATGCCAGTGCACGCAGGCGGACCCCGCTTTGGTGATGCTGGCGTAGAGGAGGTCGGTGCCGATAGCGATCGGTGCGGGTACGCCAAGGGCGAGGAGGAGTGGCGTCATCAGTGAGCCACCGCCAACCCCGGTCAAGCCGATGGAAAACCCGACCAGGGCTCCGGCGGCGACATAGACGGCGACTGCAGACATGAAAAGCGCCTTCTTGGCTCTCGATGCGGCGAGCTTAGGGGGGATGGTCTATGCTGGGAAGTGATATTTATCTATATTCTTATAACCTGGCTAAGTAAGGATGGAGCGTGATGAAACTTCAACAACTACGCTATATCTGGGAAGTGGCCCGACATCAGCTCAATGTTTCGCAGACGGCAGAGACTCTCTACACCTCGCAGCCTGGGATCAGCAAGCAGATCCGCTTGCTCGAAGATGAACTCGGCGTCGAAATTTTTGTTCGCAGCGGCAAGCATCTGACTGAGGTGACCCCCGCCGGTAAAGTCATCCTGGGCATGGCGGCGAATGTTCTGCGCCAGTGTGAAAGCATCAAGCAAGTGGCCCTTGAGTTCAGCGATGACCAGCGCGGTACACTGTCGGTGGCGACGACCCATACGCAGGCGCGCTATCGCCTGCCGAGCGTCGTCAGTGCTTTCATCCGTCGCTATCCCGAGGTGCGTCTGCAGATGCAGCAGGGGTCGCCGCAACAGATCGCCGCCATGGTGGCTGACGGTTCGGTTGATCTGGCGATCGCCACGGAAGCTCTCGAGCACTATAGCGATCTCATTCTTTTGCCCTGTTATCGCTGGAACCGCTCGATCGTCGTCCCCAAGGGGCATCCACTGACACGCTTGTCGCGCATCGCCATCTCCGATCTTGCCGAGTATCCGCTGGTCACTTACACCTTCGGCTTCACCGGCCGCTCGCGCCTTGATGAAGCCTTCGCCGCGCAAGAGTTGACGCCACGTATCGCCTTTACCGCCACCGATGCCGACGTCATCAAGACCTATGTCCGTCTCGGCCTTGGCGTCGGCATCATTGCCAGCATGGCCTTCGATGCACAAGGCGATACCGGTCTTGTTGCCGTGCCGGCCGATCATCTGTTCGCGGCGAGCACCACGGTCATCGGCCTGCGACGAGGGACTTTTTTACGCGGATACCTGTATCATTTCATCGCCACCTTTGCGCCGCATCTGGACAGAACGCACGTCGATGCCGCGATGCTGGCGCACACGCGTGAAGAGGTCGATGCCTTGTTTCATGATCTCGTCATGCCATCCTATTGAACCGTGAGATGAAGGAGGGGCGATGCAAGGAAGTCTGATCGAGTTTTATACGACGCACGACCGCCAGTATCAAGGACGGGCCCTGTCGACTTGGCTGATCGAGGAGGCTCGTCGCTTCGGTGTTCCGGGGGCGACCCTGAGCGTCGCCGGCAGTGGCTTTGGCGCCGGCGGACATTTGCACAGTGCTCACTTTTTTGAGTTGGCGGACGAGCCTGTCTGTGTACGCATCATCGCTGAAGACGCGCTGGCGACGCGTTTCATGCAGCATCTCGAGCAGCTCGGTCTGGCTCTGTTTTTTGTGCGCACGGCGGTGCAGTTCGGCAAACTCGGGAGCGATCCGCATGCGTAGCGTCATCGTCATCTCCATCGGTGCCGCTCTGGGCGCCTTGCTGCGCTGGCAGTTGGGGGTGCGCCTCAATGCCTATTACACCGATGTGCCACCGGGAACGCTCGCCGCCAATCTCATCGGGGCGTATATCATCGGCTTGGCCATGGCAGGCTTTGCCCAGATGTCGAACGCATCGCCAGAATGGCGACTTTTCATCATGACCGGTTTTTGTGGTGGCCTGACCACGTTCTCCACTTTTTCTGCCGAAGTGGTCACCCAGTTGCAGGGCGGGCGCTTGCAGACAGCCGTGCTAGCCATGTTGCTGCATCTTGGTGGATCCATCTTCATGACGATTTTGGGTTTCATCAGTGTACAGTTCTGGATGGCGCGCTGAAGGTCTGGCCGACTTGGCAGGATAGCCTCCAGAATGGGGGCAGGAAGTCCATTGACCGGCGCGTACTGGCTTTTTAAGCTAGGACACCTCAACGGCAGGAAGACGAAGCGATGAAGCGACTCAAGGACAAAGTGGTGGCGATCACGGGGGCGGGTTCCGGTATAGGCCGCGCCACCGCTCTCCTGCTTGCGCAGCGTGGCAGCCACCTGGCGCTTTCCGACATCGATGCCGCTTCTGTCGCCGAGACGGCGGCGGTGTGTCGTGCCCTGGGGGTACAGGTGACGTCCTGTCGCCTCGACGTCGCCGATCGTCAAGCCGTCTACGACTGGGCCGATGAGTGCGCGCGGACCTTCGGGCATGTGCATGTCATCATCAATAACGCCGGCGTTGCTCTTGGAGCCACGGTCGAAGACATGAGTTATGCCGACTTTGAGTGGCTGATGAACATCAACTTCTGGGGGGTGGTCTACGGCACCAAAGCTTTTCTGCCGCATTTGCGAACGGCAGGAGAGGGGCATGTGGTCAACATTTCGAGCGTCTTTGGGTTGATCGGCGTCCCGACGCAGTCGGCGTATAACGCCGCCAAGTTTGCGGTGAAGGGCTTCACCGAATCGCTGCGCGAGGAACTGGCCATCGAAGGCGCTCCGATTGGAGTGACCTGCGTCCACCCAGGCGGTATCAAGACCAACATCGCCGCCAGTGCGCGCATCACGACGAGCAAGGGCTTCACCGATGACAAGGCGCAGCGTGATTTTGAAAAGGCCTTCATCACCACGCCAGAGTCGGCTGCGGCGACCATCGTGCGTGCCATCGAACGCAACCAGCGCCGCTTACTCATCGGTCCTGACGCACGGGTGATCGACTGGATGTCGCGGTTCATGCCGGCGCATTATCAGGATCTGCTCGTTCTCGGGGGGCGCTTGCGACGGCGCAAGATGCTACAACAATCCTGAAGGAGGATACGATGCAGGTCACGGATAAGTTGGTCTTGATCACCGGCGCGGCTTCCGGCCTGGGCTACGCAGCAGCGCAGGTCATGCTTGCTGCCGGTGCACGGGTAGCGCTTTTTGATCGTGACGCTGAGCGCGTTGAAAAGGCGGCGCAGACCCTGGGCGGCAAGGCTTGCGCGTATGTGGCCGATGTGGTCGATGCCGAAGCCATGGCGACCCAGATCGACCGTCTCGGCCCCCTTCATGCCCTGATCAATTGCGCCGGCATCGGGCCGGCGAGCCGTACCATCGGCCGGCAGGGCCCCATGCCTCTCGAACTGTTCGAGCGTGTCCTGCAAGTCAATCTAGTGGGTAGTTTCAATGCCGCGCGCCTCGCCGCTGCGGCGATGGCGCGCAATGATCCGGATGACGGCGGTGAACGTGGGGTGATCGTGCATACCGCCTCGATTGCGGCCTTTGAAGGCCAGATAGGTCAGGTGGCCTACGCCGCCTCCAAAGGCGGTATCGTCGCCATGACCTTGCCGATGGCGCGTGATCTCGCTGGCCTCGGTATCCGCGTCAATGCCATCGCACCGGGCATTTTTGATACTCCTTTGATGCAGGCAGCGGGCGAAGAAGTGCGTCAACCCTTGATCGCGGCGACGCAGTTTCCCAAACGTCTCGGTGAGCCGGAGGAGTTTGCGCGCTTGGTCTTGCATATCCTGGAAAATCGCTTTATCAACGCCAGCGTTCTGCGTATCGATGGTGGCCTGCGCATGTCACCGCGTTAGGCGTTGACATGTCCTTCGATGTCGGACAGGTGCTGGAACGGGCGTTGCGCCGTTGTCTCGAGCGTCGCGCCGTGTCACCGCATGGTGAACTGGTCCTGGCCTGGAGCGGTGGACGCGACTCTACGGCGCTGGCGCACATGTTGGCGCGTCTGCGCCAGGAATTGACTTTGCCGCTACGGGCGGTGCATGTCCATCACGGCATGCAGGCGCCGGCGGATGACTGGGTGCGGCAGGTGCGAGAGCAGGCTGAAGCATGGCATCTCCCCCTCAAAGTACACCATGTGCAGGTTTCTTTTGCCGCCAGCCGTGAGGATCAGGCGCGGCGGGCGCGGCAATCGGTGTGGGCGCAGGAACTGCGCAGCGAGGACATCCTGTTGCTCGCCCACCACGCCGGTGATCAAGCCGAGACCCTGCTCTTTCGGCTCTTTCGCGGCACCGGTCTCGACGGTCTGGCCGCCATGGCGGTGGAAGAGACCTGGACGAACCCGTCTTATCGGATCTGGCGCCCCTGGCTCGATCAGCCGCGTCAGCTCATCACCGCCTATCTACAGGAGCAGGGCATCGCCTGGAGTGAGGACGCATCCAATAGCGAAACCCACTTCGACCGCAATTATTTGCGACATGAGATTCTGCCGCGTATCGAAGCGCGCTGGCCACAAGCGCAAGCGCATCTGGTCGCTCTGGCGGAGGAAGGCCATGACGAGCGACTCTTGCGCCAGGAACAGGTTCATGCCTCTCTAGCTGCCGTCATGACGACGCCGTCATCGCTCGCGATCGAGGCTTTGCAGCGACTGCCGGCGACCTTGTTGCGACGGGTTCTGCGCGCCTGGTTGCAGGAGTCTTTACACCTCGTGCCGAGTCGTGATCTGTTGGCGCGCCTGGAATCCCTGTCGTCATCGCCCGATGCTGGCGGTGAACTGCACTGGCGCGGCTGGCGTTTTGTGCGCACACGTACAAAGCTGAGCTATGCACCGATCATGGATCAGTCATGGTTTTGGCCAGAACAATCTTGGCGGCAGTGTGGCGATTTGCAACTGCCGGACGGCGGTCGTCTCTGTCTTGAGCGTGTGCAGGGCGGGGGCTTGCGCGCCTGCGTCTGGGAGGAAGGACTGAGCGTGCGGCAGCGCCAGGGCGGCGAGCGGCTTTTGCGACGCGATGGCGAACGCCAAGTCAAAAAGCTCTTGCAGACGAGCGCCCTGCCGGCGTATTTGCGCGCCCACATGCCCTTGCTCTATGCCCACGGCAGGCTGGTCGGCGTTCCTGGACTGGCGGTCGCCGCTGATGTCGCCGCAGCACCGGGCGAGTATGGCTATCATGTGCATTGGATCCCGCCGGTGCGTTGAGAACCGTGCCCTGCTCGTGATAGACTTCCACCCCATCCTGAGTACATGCATGCATCACGGCATGGCTTCATCATTCCCCGCAATAGGGCCTGGGTTCTTAGATGACCAAGTATATTTTTGTGACGGGTGGCGTCGTTTCCTCCTTGGGCAAAGGCATTTCAGCGGCTTCGATGGCGAGCCTTCTTGAGGCTCGCGGCCTCGCCGTCAGCATGCTCAAGATGGACCCTTATATCAATGTCGATCCGGGGACGATGAGCCCCTATCAGCACGGCGAAGTCTTCGTCACCGATGATGGCGCCGAGACTGACCTCGACCTGGGCTACTATGAGCGTTTCCTGCGTCACGCAAGAATGACGCGCGCCAATAATTTCACCAGTGGCCGTATCTATCTCGACGTCATCCAGCGCGAGCGCCGCGGCGATTATCTCGGTGCCACCGTGCAGGTCATTCCGCACATCACCGACGCCATCAAGCAGCGCATTCTCGCCGCTGGCGAAGGCTATGACATCCTCTTCGTCGAGGTCGGAGGAACCGTCGGAGACATCGAGTCCCTGCCTTTCATGGAGGCCGTGCGGCAGTTGCGTGTCGAACTCGGTAGCAGTGGCTCGGTCCTGGTGCATCTGACCCTGGTGCCCTACATCGCTTCGGCGGGCGAAACCAAGACCAAGCCGACGCAACACTCGGTCAAGGAACTGCGCTCGATCGGTCTGCAGCCGGATGTGCTGATCTGTCGTTCCGACCACGATATCGATGAAGGCTCACGTCGCAAGATCGCCCTGTTCACCAATGTCGAAGAGCGTGGCGTCATCCTGGCGCCCGATGTCGCCAGTATCTACATGCTGCCCGAGTTGCTGCATCGCCAGGGGCTCGATGATCTCGTGCTGCAGCGACTGCAATTGCAGGGGCCGCCGGTGGATCTCTCTGACTGGGAAGCGGTGGTCGATGCACAGCTGCATCCGCACCATGAGATTCAGATCGCCATGGTCGGCAAGTACATCGAGTTGCTCGACGCCTACAAATCGCTCAACGAAGCCCTGATTCATGCCGGCATTCAGCTGCGCTGCCGGGTCAAAATTCATTATGTCGACGCCGAGTCGCTTGAGTCTGGCGATCTCCAGGAATTGCAGGGCGTCGATGCCATCCTGGTGCCTGGCGGATTTGGCGACCGTGGCACCGAAGGCAAGATCCGTGCGGTACGTTTCGCACGCGAAAACAAAGTTCCTTATCTTGGCATTTGCCTTGGCATGCAGGTGGCGGTGATCGAGTTTGCTCGGCATGTGGCAGGACTCACGGGGGCCCACTCCAAGGAATTTCAGAAAGATCCAACCCACCCGGTCATTGCCTTGATCACCGATTGGTTGGACGCGCAGGGGCAGAGCCAGCGCCGCCACGTCACTTCCGATCTCGGCGGCAGCATGCGTCTCGGCGCCCAGGGCTGTCATCTGAAGAGTGGTTCTCTGGCGCATCAGGTCTATGCGCAGGAGCACATCGTCGAAAGACATCGGCACCGCTACGAGGTCAATAACAACTATCGCCCTGCCCTGGAGGACGCCGGACTGGTGTTCTCGGGGCTCAGCGAGGATGGCCTGTTGGTCGAAGTCATCGAAGTGCCGGATCATCCTTGGTTTATCGCTTGTCAATTCCACCCCGAGTTCACCAGCTCACCACGCACCGGTCACCCTCTGTTCAACAGCTATGTCCAGGCCGCTTTACGGCACGCGGAGCGACGCCATGGCTGAGGTGCTCGATCTGGCCGGATTCTCCATCAGCAATGCCCATCCTTTCGTGCTGTTTGGCGGCATGAATGTGCTGGAGTCGCGCGATCTGGCTTTGGAAGTAGCTGCGCATTATGTCGAGGTCTGTCGCCGCCTCGCCATTCCCTATGTCTTCAAAGCCTCCTTCGACAAGGCGAACCGCTCTTCGATGCACTCTTATCGTGGACCGGGGCTCGAACGTGGTCTGGCCATCCTGGCGGAGATCAAGAGTCGTTACGCTGTACCGATTCTGAGCGATGTGCATGAGCCTTGGCAGGCGGCTCCCGTGGCTGAGGTGTGTGATGTGATCCAGCTGCCGGCATTCTTGTCACGGCAGACCGATCTTGTGGTCGCCATGGCGCGTACCGGTGCGATCATCAACATCAAGAAAGCGCAGTTCCTCGCTCCGCGCGAGATGCAGCACATACTCGAAAAATGCCGTGAAGCGGGCAATGACCGGCTCATCCTGTGCGAGCGGGGCAGCGCGTTTGGCTATAACAATCTGGTGGTGGACATGCTCGGTTTTGGCCTCATGAAGGCGATGGCCGTGCCGGTCTTCTTTGATGTCACGCACGCCCTGCAGATGCCCGGGGGGCTGCCTTCCGCGGCGGGCGGCCGGCGCGCACAAGTGCTCGAGCTGGCCCGTGCCGGCATGGCGACCGGTCTCGCCGGCTTGTTTCTCGAAGCGCATCCGGATCCGGATCAAGCCTTGTGCGATGGCCCCTGCGCCTTGCGTCTGTCGCAACTCGAAGGTTTCCTGGCGCAGATCAAGGCCATCGATGACCTCGTCAAGGGGTTCAGTGCCATCGACACGCACTGAACCGAAGATTTTGCCCTAGGACTATAAGGAGTGATTCATGAGCCGTATCGTTGATGTGCGCGCACGCGAGATTCTCGACTCGCGCGGTAACCCGACCGTTGAAGCTGACGTCATCCTCGACAGCGGTATCATCGGTCGCGCCTGCGCCCCTTCCGGCGCTTCGACGGGAACGCGTGAAGCGCTTGAACTGCGGGATGGCGACAAGGCGCGCTATCTCGGCAAGGGGGTGCGCAAAGCGGTTGCCCATGTCCATGACGAGATCCGTGACGCCGTCCTCGGCATGGAAGTCAATGCTCAGACCGACATCGACCAGCGCATGATCGACGCTGATGGCACGGACAGCAAATCACGCCTGGGAGCCAATGCCATGCTGGCGGTGTCGCTGGCGGCGGTAAAAGCAGCGGCACAGACGGCCGGGCAGCCCCTGTATGCGCGCATCGCCGATCTTTACGGCATGAGCACCTACAGCATGCCGGTGCCGATGATGAACATCCTCAATGGCGGTGCGCACGCCGACAACAGCGTCGACATTCAGGAATTCATGATCGAGCCGGTCGGCTTCGACAGCTTCAGCGAAGCTCTGCGCTGCGGCGCCGAGATCTTTCATGCGCTCAAATCAGTCCTGAAAAAGCGTGGTCTCAACACGGCGGTCGGCGATGAAGGTGGTTTTGCGCCGAATCTGCGCAACAACGAAGAAGCCCTGAGCATGATCATGGAGGCCATCACCCTGGCGGGCTATCAGCCCGGCGGCAATGTCATGCTGGCGCTCGATTGCGCCGCCTCGGAGTTCTACCGTGACGGGCGCTATGTTCTCGCGGGCGATGGCGTCGCCTATGATGCCGCCGGCTTCGTCGACTACCTCGCGCGTCTGGCGGATGCCTACCCCATCATCTCGATCGAAGATGGGCTCGATGAGTCGGACTGGGCGGGCTGGAAACTGCTCACCGACCGCCTCGGTCAGCGCCTGCAGATCGTCGGTGATGACCTGTTCGTCACCAATCCGGCCATCTTGCAGCGCGGCATCGATCAGGGTGTCGCCAACGCCATTTTGGTCAAGCTCAATCAGATCGGCACCTTGAGTGAGACTTTGCAGGCGATGCGCCTGGCGCGTCAGCATGGTTATGCCACCGTCATTTCGCACCGCTCCGGTGAAACCGAAGACAGCACGATCGCTGATCTGGCGGTGGGAACGTGTGCCGGCCAGATCAAGACCGGCTCGCTCTGCCGTTCGGATCGCGTCGCCAAATACAACCAGCTGCTGCGTATCGAGGCCGAACTGGATCGTTGCGCGCCCTATCGTGGTCGTCTGGAGTTTCGGGGTTTGACCTCTGCATGAGGATCTGGCGCTTCTCGCTCCTCGGGCTTTTGTTGACGCTCGGTCTACTGCTGCTCCTGCTTTTGCAGTGGCGGCTGTGGATCGGCCCGGGTAGCTTGAGCGACCTTGACCGTCTAAAAAAGGCCATTACGGCGCAGGCTGCCGACAATCGTAAGTTGGAAGAGCGGAACCGCGTCTTACGCGCCGAGGTGGAAGATCTCAAGACCGGCACTTCGGCGATCGAGGAGAGGGCCCGCCTTGATCTTGGTCTGGTGCGTGACGATGAGACCTTCTACCTGATTCCCCCTGCCAATAAGCCGAATCCGGCGCCAGGAGGTACACCTTGAGGCGGCGCCCCTGGGTGATCGTCCCAGCCGCTGGCGCCGGTCGCCGCATGCAGGCGGATCGCCCGAAACAGTATCTGCCTTTGGCCGGTAGTCATGTCCTGGCTCTGACCTTGGAGCGACTGTTGTGCCTACAGCCGCAGGCGCTGGTGCTGGTTCTCGCCGCCGATGACCCCTATCGCTATCACGATGCTGCCGCCCCTCTGATCTACGCCTGTGGCGGCGCCGAACGCTGCCACTCGGTCTGGGCCGGCCTGCAGGCTCTGGCTGGACGGGCATACCATGATGACATCGTCCTGGTGCATGATGCGGCGCGTCCTTGCGTGCGTGTCAGCGATTTGATCGCCTTGTGGCAGATCGTCGCCGATGAGCCTGATGGCGCACTGCTCGCAGCGCCTGTGCGCGACACGATGAAAAGAGCTGACGCCGCAGGTCACATCGCAGAGACGGTCAGCCGCGAGCGACTCTGGCACGCCTTGACTCCACAAGGCTTTCGCTATGGCGATCTTTGTGCTGTCCTGCAGCAGGTTCTGGCCGCCGGGCATCTGCCCAGCGACGAGGCTTCGGCTTTTGAATTTCTTGGGCGAGCACCGCGCCTGCTGGCGGCGGCTCAGGACAATATCAAGATCACCTATCCTGAGGATCATGCTCTCGCCGCTGCCATCCTCAGGGCGCAAGGGGAGAACGGTGCATGACCGCGCCATTTCGTTTGGGACAAGGTATCGACATTCACCGTTTCACCGCCGGCGACCATGTCATGCTGTGTGGTGTACGTATTCCGCATGATCAGGGGGTGCTCGCGCACTCCGATGGCGACGTCGCTTTGCACGCCGTGTGCGATGCCCTGCTCGGCGCCCTCGCTCTCGGCGACATTGGCCAACATTTTCCTGATACCGACCCGACCTGGCGCGGTGCGGATAGTCGCGACCTGTTGCGCCACGTCCACACGCTGTTGCAGGCGCGCACCTATCGTGTCGCCCAGATCGATCTTTGTATCCTGGCGGAACGTCCGCGTATCGCAGCCCACGTCACCCAGATGCGGCAGAATCTCGCCGCTGATCTGGCGATGGCGATCAGCGATGTCAGCGTCAAAGCGACTACCTGCGAGGGTCTCGGAGCTATCGGTCGACGTGAAGGTCTGATGGCGCAGGCCGTCTGCCTGCTGGTGCAAGAATGATAAACTTGGCGGTGGATTGGTGTCGGGCGCACGGCGCTGTCCTTGGGCATGCCAAGATCAAAAGCGAGATCGATGACTTCATCGTCGATGAACAGCTGGGTTTTGCTGCCGATGGTCAAGGGGAACATCTTCTTTTGCAGGTTGAAAAGGTCGCCATGACCACCTTGGATCTGCTCGCTGCCCTGGCCCAACGCTGCCAGGTTGCTCCGCAGGACATAGGCTACGCTGGCATGAAGGATCGCTGGGGGCGGACGCGGCAATGGATCAGCCTGCACCTGCCCGGACGTGAGGCTCCGGCTGATCTCGACGGGGAGACTTGGTGTGTCCTGCAAAGGCATCGGCATGGACGCAAACTGCCGCGCGGCTGTCATCGCGCCAATCGCTTTCAGATCCGTCTGCGTGACTGCGATATCGATGAAGCGGCGCTGCGTCAACGTCTCGATCATCTCGCACGCTATGGCGTACCCAATTATTTTGGCGAACAACGCTTTGGCTGGCAGAGGAACAATCTCGTGGCCGCACAGGCGGCTCTTGGCCGTTGGCAAAAACAGAAGTCCAGACGCTTGTCCCGGCGTGAGGCCATGCTCTTGTCGTCTCTGCGTTCAGCCTGGTTCAATACGGTGCTGTCAGCGCGCGTCGCCGATCAGACTTGGGACCGCTGCCTTGCGGGGGACGTCTTGATGCTCGATGGGCGACAGAGTTTTTTTCGCCCCGGAGAGCTTGATGCCGAAATCTTGCGTCGCCTCGCGGAACTCGATCTGCATACCACCGGACCTCTGCCAGGGCGCGGCAAGGTGGCGGTCACGCAGGAGGTGCTCGCCCTCGAATCTTCTTGTTTGGCGGACGAGACCGACGCCATCGCTGTGGTGTCGCGTCTGGTTGAACATGATCGCCGTGCCTTGCGTATGCGCATTCATGACCTGCAATTGCAGCGACAGGAAGACGACTGGTGCCTGCATTTTGAGCTCGGTCGCGGCTCCTATGCCACGGCTGTCTTGCGTGAAATTGCCACGGTGACCGAGGATAGGCATGATGCCGACGAAGGAGGAGAGTCATGATGCGGGTCTTGCTCAGCAACGATGATGGCGTCCTGGCGCCTGGTCTGGCGGCTTTGGAAGAGGCCTTGCGTGATCTCGCCGAGGTGACGGTGGTCGCTCCTGAAACGGAGTGTAGTGGTCTCTCCAGTGCGCTGACGCTACACCAGCCGCTGCGTGTGACCCGGCTCGATAATGGCTTTTATGCCGTGGCCGGGACACCGGCTGACTGCGTACACTTGGCCTTGAATGGCTTCCTCGACTTCGAGCCTGATCTGGTGATCTCCGGCATCAATGCCGGCGCCAATCTCGGCGATGACGTCATCTATTCCGGCACCGTCGCCGCCGCCCTCGAGGGGCGCTTTCTCGGTAAACCGGCGATGGCCATCTCTCTGTGCGGCGGACATGCGCGCGAGTATGGTCGTGCCGGGTTCAGTGCCGCCGCCGAGTGGACGCGGCGTTTGCTGCGCAATGAGGCCTTTCGTGCCTTGCCGGAGCGCTCCATTCTCAATGTCAACGTTCCCGACCTGCCTTTGACCGAGATTCGTGGCGTCCGCGCCACCCGCTGTGGCCACCGGCAACGCTCTCAGGATGTGCGCACAATGCAGGATCCGCGCGGTCGGAAGGCCTATTGGATCGGCATTGCCGGCGATCCTGCTGACGCCGGGCCGGGGACAGACTTTCATGCCATCGCCGAGTCCTTCGTATCGGTGACCCCTCTGCAGACGGACATGACCGTGCACGCGGCACTGTCACAGCTCTCGCACTGCCTGGAGCAGGGCGAGTGAATCCCTATAGTGATCTTGAGCGTCTCGGCAGCGG
The DNA here is from genome assembly GCA_021851865.1 of Pseudomonadota bacterium. Classification (GTDB taxonomy): domain Bacteria; phylum Pseudomonadota; class Gammaproteobacteria; order Pseudomonadales; family Moraxellaceae; genus JAJZHK01. Next base: position 13,852 of record JAJZBU010000041.1, read on the forward strand.
CATGACCTCGCCGCGTACCCGTGACCGTATGGTGCAACGATTGCAGGAGCAGGGCATACGTTCCTTGCAAGTTCTCGAGGCGATGCGCAGTTTGCCGCGGCATCTTTTCGTCGATGAGGCGCTGGCGCATCGCGCCTATGAGGACAGTTCCCTGCCTATTTCGCAGGGGCAGACGATCTCGCAGCCCTATGTGGTCGCCCGTATGAGTGAAGTCGTGCTCAGTGCGGCTCGCCATGAGCGCGTGCTCGAAGTGGGGACGGGATGCGGTTATCAGACAGCCTTGCTGGCCGAGCTCTTCCAGCAGGTCTACAGTCTCGAACGCATTCGCCCCCTGCAGGACAAGGCGCGCGAGCGTTTGCTGCGCCTCGGGTATCACAATTGCCAGCTACGTCATGCCGATGGCCTGCAAGGCTGGCCCGAACAAGCGCCTTTCGACGCCATTCTCTGCGCTGCGGCGCCCTTGGGGGTGCCACAGCTCCTGCTCGATCAGCTGGCGGTCGATGGTTGCCTCGTCCTGCCGGTGGCGCGCGCTCATGAACAGGAGTTGGTCGCGCTCTACCGCCGTGCCGAGGGGGTGGAGGAAGTCCGCCTGGGTAAGGTGCATTTTGTGCCCATGCGCGCAGGCTTACGCAGTAATTAGATTATTTTTTTATAAACGTCGTTTAGTTATTTTGTTTTTATAGTTTAGCGGCCGTGCGGTTCTCGTTGGCGCTGACGCTGGCAATCCGCCGATCCGCCTGAAAAACGGGCCTGTCGATGCATAATGACGCTAGAATGAGTCGACTGATTTGGGTTCTATTTTTGACGCTGGCTGCTTGTCGGAGTGCGCCTGGACCGCGGGTCATCGACCTGCATCCGGCGACGCCGGTAGCCCGGCGTAACCTGGATGCCCAGGGTTGCTATCGTGTCCAAGCGGGGGACACCCTCTATTCGATCGCCTTGAGTTTTGATAAAGACTATAGGGTTTTGAGGAAAATCAATCACTTGCCGTCTAATGACCGCATCTATCCGGGCATGCATCTCTGTTTGCATGACAGCCTCGCGCGTTCTTCCAACGCTGAAAGCAAAATTGTCGCGCCGCCTCTGCCGCAGCGAAAAATTGCACTGCATGTCAAAAAAACGACACCGCAGCAAATGACGGTGCAAGGGCTGCCGTTGCGCTGGTCCTGGCCTGTGCATGGGCGCATCGTCGGAACTTTTTCGAAGCAGGCCTTGGGTAACAAGGGGATAGACATTTTGGGAAAAAGGGGAGAATCTGTGCATGCAGCTGCCGACGGTCGCGTCGTTTACTGCGGCTCAGGCCTGGTGGGGTATGGCCGCCTGATCATCCTCAAGCATGCGGGTGCTTATCTGAGCGCCTACGCCCACAACGAGAGCATGCTGGTGCACGAGGGTGAGATGGTGAAGCGAGGGCAGGTCATCGCGCGCTTGGGGGCCAGTGGAGCTGATCGTGACGCCTTGCACTTCGAGATTCGCAAGGCTGGCAGGCCTGTCGACCCGCGTGATTTTCTACCTGGCCCCGGATGTACGCGGCCGGATTGCTGAGCGAAGGGATGCTGAGCGAGGGGAAAGGGAAGGCGGGGTGTGACACGAGGTGGAGTGACGCGTGGTAGCGGGCGATGGCGGAGTACGTCGCCGACATAAGAACGATATAAGGTAAAAGAAAGGCTGGAGGGGGCATCATGCAAATACGCAAGTCATCCAAATATAATCGGAGCATTTCGACTGGGGCACCGAGTTCGAAGAGCGAACCCTTGGCCTTGCCGGTACGGCGCGAAGGTGCCAGTCAAAGTACCGCTGATGCGACCCAGATCTATCTCAACGAAATTGGATTTTCTCCGCTGCTCAGCGCAGAGGAAGAGGTTTATTATGCCCGTCGCGCCCGCCGCGGCGTGGCCAGCGCGCGCAAGCGTATGGTCGAGAGCAATCTGCGTCTCGTCGTCAAGATCGCTCGCCGTTATGTCAATCGCGGTCTCACCCTTCTCGATCTGATCGAGGAAGGGAATCTCGGTCTGATCCACGCCGTCGAAAAATTTGATCCGGAACGTGGCTTCCGTTTCTCGACCTATGCTACTTGGTGGATCCGGCAGACCATGGAAAGGGCGCTGATGAATCAGACCCGTACCATTCGCTTGCCCATCCACGTGGTCAAGGAACTCAACGTCTATCTGCGCGCGGCGCGTGAGTTGACGCAAAAGCTCGATCACGAAGCAACCGCCGACGAGATCGCCGAATTGCTCGACAAACCGGTCGAAGAAGTGCATCGCATGCTTGGCCTGAATGAACGCATCTGCTCGATCGATATGCCCGTCGGTCCGGATGGCGACAAGACCATGGCGGAAGTACTCACCGATGGTCGTGTCAGTGATCCTGCCGAATTACTGCAGGAAGAAGATATTCGTGGCAATCTCGACAGCTGGATCGATGAGCTGCCGGAGAAACAGCGTGAAGTTTTGGCGCGCCGTTTTGGCCTGCGCGGTTTCGAGCCAGCCACCCTGGAGGAGGTCGGTGAAGAGATCGGCCTGACACGCGAACGCGTGCGCCAGATCCAGGTCGACGCCCTGCGCCGTCTGCGCGAGATCCTCGAGCAGCAGGGGCTCGATAGCGAAATCATGTTCGGCGCCTGATGGCGCTCGCTCCCGGTCGCACACTTGTGGTGCTTGGCCGGGAGCTTCTTCCCCGCTACAATCTGCGACCTCGCCCCGGTAGCTCAGTTGGATAGAGCGGTCCCCTCCTAAGGGACAGGTCGCACGTTCGAATCGTGTTCGGGGCGCATATGTGTTTTTCCATCCGTAGATGGCCTGCGCATCGACGCTGCGCCTGTTCAAGTTCTCTGCCCGTCAACAAGACTCACTCCACCCGTTTTTGCGCGAGGGTTCCATCCAATTTTATGATTGGATGGAGGGGGATAGCGCCCGGCGCGTAGCGGCGGTTACTTTTCGGGTCTGGGGTAGTGTACTGACTTATGTGCAAATTCTTGGACTGCGAAAGCGGTCATGGTATGAGGGAGATCGTCAATACCAACCCTGTGTCCCATAGGAGGACCATACCATGACCGTAAAAAAGCATGGCACCAACCCGATCGACCTCAAAGCCCTGGTGGCCGATGACCGGGATCTCATGAAGTCCTTGATGAAAGAGGCCCTCCAGGAGGTCCTGGAGGCCGAGATGACCGAGTTACTGGGG
>JAJZBU010000010.1 GCA_021851865.1 Pseudomonadota bacterium
TCTGAAAGAACAGCGTCGCGAACGCCTCAGGCAGGCCGCCTGATGAAATCCTCCCTCATACCAGGAAGGAATTTGCACAACTTGACATACACAACCCGATAAATTTTGGCGTCATTGGCTCAACACGACGTTGCGCCGAGTGTTGAATGGCGCCCGCCGCGAGATTTGTCCTCTGGATGGGGGCTGCCCGTCATCCGCCCACGGTCTTCAGTCGAGTCAAGATTGACTCGGTCCCCGGGCGGATCTTGAGACGCTGCAGGTCTTCAGCATGCCGCACGAGGGGTTCAAAGGGCGATCTGTGAGCCGAGCTCGACCACCCGATTCGGCGGGATGTGGAAGTAGGCGGCAGCGCTGCCGGCGTTGCGGAACATGGTGATGAACAGATGCTCGCGCCAGAGCGACATCAAGGCGCTGCGCTGCGGTATCAGCGTCTCGCGGCCGAGCACGTAGCTCGTGCTCTGGGCGTCGAGGGGCAGTCCCTGGCGTGTGCACAGGGGCAGGACGCCGGGCAGATCGGTGAGATCCATGAAGCCAAAGGTGACCAGGACCCGGAAGAACTGGTCGTTGACGCGCGTCACCTGCACCCGTTCCGTCGCACTGACGTGGGGTTCGTCACGAATCTCGACTTTCAGGATCACCACGTGTTCGTGCAGGCATTTGAAGTGCTTGACGCTGTGCATGAGAGCGTGCGGCGTGCTGTTCAGGTGTTGCGTCATAAAGATCGCTGTACCCGGCACGGTGGGTAGATTGCCTTGCGCCTGGGTGGCGAACTGGACCAGGGGCATGAGGTCTTCGCCGAGGTGCTGGTTGAGGATGCGGCGGCCTTTTTTCCAGGTCGTCATCATCAGGAAGATGAGGCAGCCGAGGACGAGGGGGATCCAGCCGCCCTGCGCCACCTTGAACAAGTTGGAGCTGAAATAGGCGCAGTCGACGATGAGAAAGAGGCCGACGGTGGCCAGGGTTGGCAGAATTTTCCAGTGCCAGATGTCGCGCACCACGAAGTAGGCGAGGATGGTGGTGATGAGCATGGTGCCGGTGACGGCGATGCCGTAGGCCGCGGCCAGTCGCGCCGAGGAACCGAAAATGAGCACGAGCAGCGCCACCGCCCACATCTGTGCCCAGTTGACGCCGGGCAGGTAGATCTGACCGATCTCCTCGCTCGAGGTGTGTTGCACTTCCATGCGCGGCGCATAACCGAGGTGGATGGCCTGTTGCGTGATCGAATAACAGCCGGAGATCACCGCCTGCGACGCGATGACGGTGGCCGCCGTGCTCAGTGCGATCAGCGGATAGAGCAGCTGATGCGGACTGAGCAGGTAGAAAGGATTGCTGATCGCTTCGGGATGCCGGATCAACAGCGCCCCCTGACCAAAATAATTGAGCACCAGTCCGGGCAGGACGACGAAGAACCAGACGCGCTGCACCGGCCGCCGCCCGAAATGCCCCATGTCGGCATAGAGCGCTTCGGCGCCGGTGAGCGCCAGCACGGTGGCACCGAGGGAGAAAAAGCCCATGCTCGGGTGGTGCGCAAAAAAGAGGACGGCATAGAGTGGGTTGAGCGCCAGCATGACGCGCGGCGCCTGACTCACGCCATAGATACCGAGGGCGGCGAGCACGATGAACCAGACGATCATGATCGGCCCAAACCAGCGTCCGACGGTGCCGGTGCCACTTTTTTGCACCAGAAACAAGGAGAGTAAAACGATCAGCGCCAGCGGTACCTCATAGGCGGTGAAGGTCGGCGAGGCGACGCCGAGGCCCTCAATGGCTGAGAGCACCGAGATGGCGGGAGTGAGAACGCTGTCGCCATAGAAAAGAGCGGCGCCAAACAGGCCGAGAAGCATCAGATAACGCGCTTTCTTGCCGCCATTGCGTAGCACCAGAGCCATCAAGGCCATGATGCCGCCTTCGCCGCGGTTGTCGGCGTGCATGATGAAGAGGACGTATTTGAGGGAGACGACGATCATCAGCGACCAGAACAGGAGCGAGAGAACGCCGAAGATGTGCGTGGGACTCAGGGGAACGGCGTGGCTGTCACCGGCGAAGATGGTGTTGACGGTGTAGAGAGGGCTGGTGCCGATGTCACCGTAGACGACGCCGAGAGCGGCGATGGCCAGAGATCGGGTTGAGCGCTTGACACGTTCATTCATCGCCATCATAGCTCCGCATACAAATCATATTCGCTGGCATCGGTGATGGTGACGTCGGCCCAGTCGCCCGGTTTCAAGGCGCTGGCACCGGCACCCTCGATGAAGACTTGACCATCGATCTCCGGGGCATCGCCGGGGCCGCGTGCGATCGCCACGCCCTCGTCCGTGTCGATTTCGTCGACCAGGACGCGCAAGCGCCGGCCGACTTTGGCGGTGAGACGGCGATGCGAGATGTCCTGAGCCTTTTCCATGAAGCGGGCGTAGCGATCCTGCTGCACCTCGGCGGCGACGGCATGGGGCAGTTCATTCGCCGCCGCTCCAGCGACCGGAGAATAGATGAAGCAGCCGACGCGGTCGAGCTGAGCTTCTTCGAGCCAGTCGAGGAGAATCTGAAAGTCTTCTTCGGTCTCGCCGGGAAAGCCGACGATGAAGGTCGAGCGCAGGCTCAGGTCGGGCACCTGCTCGCGCCAGTGCTGCACGCGCCGCAGGGTGTCCTCGGCGTGGGCCGGGCGCTTCATCTGCTGCAGCAGGCGCGGGCTGGCGTGCTGGAAAGGGATGTCGAGGTAAGGCAGGATGCGCCCGCTCTGCATCAGGGGCATCAGGTCGTCGACGTTGGGATAGGGGTAGACGTAGTGCAGTCGCACCCAGACGCCGAGGCTGCCGAGGGCTTCGCTCAGCTCGTAGAGACGGGTCTTGACCGGCTGGCCGTTCCAGAAATCGAGTTTGTAGCGCAGATCGACGCCGTAGGCCGAGGTGTCCTGGGAGATCACCAGGAGTTCCTTGACGCCGGAGCGCACCAAGCCTTCCGCCTCCTGCAGGACGTCGCCGGCCGGTCGCGAGACGAGATCGCCGCGCATCGAGGGGATGATGCAGAAACTGCAGCGGTGGTTGCAGCCTTCCGAGATCTTCAGATAGGCGTAGTGTCGTGGTGTCAGGCGTATGCCCTGTGGCGGCACCAGGTCGACGAATGGATCGTGCGTACGCTCCGGCGCCGGCAGGTGGCGGTGGACGGCGCGCAGCACGGCTTCATAGGCTTGCGGTCCGGTGACGTCGAGCACCTGCGGATGCACGCTGCGGATCTGCTCCGCCTGGGCGCCGAGGCAGCCGGTGACGATGACCCTGCCATTTTCCTGCAAGGCCTCGCCGATGGCGGCGAGCGACTCGGCTTTGGCTTGATCGATGAAGCCACAGGTGTTGACCACCACCAAGTCAGCCTGCGGATAGTCACCGACGATGTCATAGCCGTCACTGCGCAGTTGCGTCAGTATGCGCTCCGAGTCGACCAGGGCTTTCGGACAACCGAGGGAGACGAAACCGATCTTGCGCGAGGAGTCGGACATGGGCAGGCGTATCCGTGAAAAGAGTGAGCGATTATAACAGCACAAGTTCGTCAAGAGTGAACACCCCCTGACGGTTTCAGCGATCGGGTGGGGCTGCGTGGCGCAGGCATGGTGCATAAGTCGCGGCAGGAGAGTGCATAATGCACCATCATGGTGCGCCATGATGCGCTGCACGGTATCCGATGGACGCGCGAAGCGCGCAGGTGATGCCTGATGAGGGGCTGGCCTATAAATTGCTTTCACTGCGCCAGGAGGGAAGAGGCATGGCAAGACAGGCTTTGGATCGCTGGCAACTGCTGGACAATCTCAGCACCGCGGTGATCTACCTCGATGCGGCGTGTTGCGTCGTCGAGCTGAACGCGGCAGCTTCGGCGCTGCTCGGTGTCGGCAGCAAGGCGCGCGGGCAGCATCTCGAAGATCTCTTTCTCGACAAGGACGACGTCGGCATGCGCGCCGCCTTGCAGCGCGCCTTGCAACAGGGGCATCCTTTCAACAAACGCGAAGCGCATGTCTGGATCGGGGGTCAGGAGCGGGTGGTCGACTACGCCGTGACGCCCCTGCCGACGCCTTCGGGTGACACGCATCTGCTCATGGAATTGCAAGCGATGGATCGGCTGATGCGCATCGCTCGCGAGGAGGCTTGGCTGACGACGCACCTCGCCACTCGCCAGCTCATCCGAGGTATGGCGCATGAGATCAAGAACCCTCTCGGTGGTATTCGCGGCGCGGCGCAGTTGCTGGCGCGCGCCCTGCATGATCGGGAACTCGAGGAGTATACCCAGGTCATCATCGAGGAAGCCGATCGTCTGCGCCATCTCGCGGACCGCATGCTCGGCTCACATCGTCCACCGCAGCCGCGGCGCATCAATGTGCACGAATGCATGGAGCGCGTGCGCGCTCTGATCATCGCCGAGGCGGCTGGCGCGGTCAGCGTCGAGCGGGATTATGACCCCTCTTTACCGGATCTTTTCATCGATCCGGATCAGATCATCCAGGTGCTGCTCAACATCGCCGGCAATGCTCTGCAGGCCCTGGTCGAGAATCCGCAACCGGGCAAGACCGGCCAGATCATGCTGCGCAGCCGCTCGCAGCGGCAATTCACCATCGGCACACAGCGTCATCGACTGGTGGTGCGCCTGGATATCGAAGACGATGGCCCGGGCATTCCCGAGGCGATCCGCGCCGCCATCTTCTATCCCATGGTCAGTGGGCGCGCCGCGGGCACCGGTCTTGGATTGTCCATCGCCCAGGACATCGTCAGCCAGGCCGGGGGCCTGATCGAATGTGACTCACAGCCGGGACAGACGCGGTTTTCCATCTATTTACCCTGGGAGGAACCCCATGACGGCGAAAGTATGGGTCGTTGACGATGATCGCTCGATGCGCTGGGTGCTCGAGCGCGCGCTCAGTCAGGAGGGTTGGGTGGTGCGCGTCTTCGATGATGCCCGCACGCTGCTGACGCAGTTGCAGCATGAGGAACCGGACACCCTGATCACCGACATGCGCATGCCCGGTCTCGATGGCTTGGGCTTGCTGGCGCGCCTGCAGGTTTCGCACCCGCAACTGCCGGTCATCGTCATGACCGCCCACTCCGATCTCGATTCCGCCGTGTCTTCCTTTCAGGGGGGGGCTTTCGAGTATCTGCCCAAGCCTTTCGATGTCGACGAGGCGGTGACGCTGGTACGCCGTGCCGTGCAGCACCGCCGCGAAATGGCGGTGGTGGCGCACGCCGGCGGCGATGCCGCCGAGACACCGGAGATCATCGGTGAGAGTCCGGCCATGCAGGAGGTCTTTCGCGCCATCGGTCGACTCAGTGGTTCGCACATCACCGTTCTCATCAATGGCGAATCCGGCACCGGCAAGGAACGCGTGGCGCAGGCTCTGCATCGACACTCTCCGCGCCGGGCGCAGCCCTTCATCGCCTTGAACATGGCGGCCATTCCGCGCGATCTGATGGAGTCCGAGCTGTTTGGACATGAAAAAGGCTCGTTCTCGGGGGCGACGGCGCAACGCAATGGTCGTTTCGAGCAGGCGCATGGCGGCACCCTTTTTCTCGATGAGATCGGCGACATGCCGCTCGAGACACAGACACGGCTGTTGCGCGTGCTCGCCGATGGCGAGTTTTATCGCGTCGGTGGCACGACACCGATCCGCGTCGATGTGCGCATCATCGCTGCCACGCATCAGCATCTGGAGAAGCTGGTCGCCGATGGCCGTTTTCGCGAGGATCTCTTTCATCGTCTCAACGTCATTCGCGTCCATATCCCGCGTCTGTCGCAGCGGCGTTCCGATATTCCCATGCTGGCCGACTATTTTTTGCGACGGGCGGCGCGCGAGCTGCAGGTCGAAGTCAAGGTGTTGCGACCGGAGACTTCGGAAGTCCTACAGTCTCTGCCCTGGCCGGGCAACGTCCGGCAGTTGGAAAATACCTGTCGCTGGCTGACGGTGATGGCCGCCGGGCGTGAGATCCTGGTCGAGGATCTGCCGCACGAACTGCTCAATCTCGAAGAACGCGGTGCGGTCGTCGCCGTGCCCGACTGGGAACAGGCTCTGGCCTTGTGGATGCGCCAGTGCCTGGCGCGTGATGAGCGCAGTTTGCTGACCCAGGTGCAGTCGCGCTTCGAGAAGACACTCATCCTCGAAGCCCTCGCCCATACCGGTGGTCGCCGCGGCGAGGCCGCTGAGCTGCTCGGTTGGGGGCGCAATACCCTGACGCGCAAGCTCAAGGAGTTGGGTATGGCGGCCGGCGATGATGAGTCGACCTGAGGGAGTCTTCTGCGCTTTCCCGGCAGATATTCTGGTCAGCCCTGCGGCCGCCAACGGCGCAAGGTTTACAGGTTTGCTATCACGGCACACCTCGGTAATGGATCGCTTCGTCATCGAGGAGGAAACACACTCAAATCCGGATACCCGAACATACAAGGCGGCGAGGCGGCACGCATGACGCCGCGGCAAGTGGACAGAGGGGGGGTGTTTGCCCTAGAATTCCCGACTCATTACGACGTCAATTCTGGGCGAGACGGATCTCCAATCCTTCTCGCTTTTTTGTGAACGCGTCTTTTGTCGCTTGGTTTTGGGAGGTCGTCTTGAGCAAACCCGCCATACTCGTCCTGGAAGACGGCAGCATTTTTCGTGGTCTATCCCTGGGGGCCGATGGTGTGACGAGCGGTGAGGTGGTGTTCAATACCGCCATGACCGGTTATCAGGAGATCCTGACGGATCCGTCCTACTGTCGTCAGATCGTCACCCTGACCTACCCACATATCGGTAACACCGGCGTCAACGCCGAGGACGCCGAGTCGCAGCGCGTCTGGGCCGCCGGCCTCATCGTGCGAGCCGGCGCACTGATCGCCAGCAACTGGCGCAGCCAGCAGAGCCTGGGTGACTACCTGCAAGCCGCCGGTATCGTCGCCATCGCCGACATCGATACGCGCCGCCTGACCCGCCTGTTGCGCGAGAAGGGCGCGCAGAATGGCTGCATCATGGCCGGGTCGGTCGACGACGAACACGCCTTACAGACGGCGCGCGCCTTCCCCGGCCTGCAGGGCATGGATCTGGCGCAGGTCGTCAGTGCCACGGCGATCAGCGCCTGGACGGAGGGCTCCTGGCAGCTCGGACAGGGCTTCCGCGCCGCGCCGACGCCGCGTTTTCACGTCGTCGCTTATGATTTCGGGGTGAAGTCCAACATCCTGCGCCTGCTCGTCGACCGCGGCTGTCGCCTGACCGTGGTGCCGGCTGAGACGCCGGCCGAGACGGTGCTCGCTTTGCGTCCGGATGGTGTCTTCCTGTCGAATGGCCCGGGTGATCCTGAGCCCTGCACCTACGCCATCGCCGCGATCAGCGAGTTTCTCGCGCACGACATCCCGCTGTTCGGCATCTGTCTCGGCCATCAGCTGCTCGCTCTGGCTTCAGGGGCGCAGACGGTGAAGATGAAGTTCGGACACCATGGCGCCAATCATCCGGTGCTCGATCTTGAACGTGGCCGCGTCCTGATCACCAGCCAGAATCACGGTTTTGCCGTCGATGAGGCGAGCTTGCCGTCGTGTTTGCGCGCCACCCACCGGTCCTTGTTCGACGGTTCCCTGCAGGGTATCCGCCGCACCGACAAGCCGGCTTTCAGTTTTCAGGGACACCCCGAGGCCAGCCCGGGGCCGCATGAGGCGGCCGATCTCTTCGATGATTTCATTGCGCTCATGCAAGCGCGTAGCTGAGACTGCATCATGCCCAAGCGTACAGATATCAAGAGCATCCTCATCATCGGGGCCGGCCCCATCGTCATCGGTCAGGCCTGCGAATTCGACTACTCCGGCGCACAGGCGTGCAAGGCTCTGCGTGAAGAAGGCTACCGCGTCATCCTGGTGAACTCGAATCCGGCCACCATCATGACCGATCCGAGCATGGCCGATTCCACCTATATCGAGCCGATCAACTGGCAGACGGTGGCGCGCATCATCGAGCAGGAGCGGCCACAGGCGGTGCTGCCGACCATGGGCGGGCAGACGGCGCTCAATTGCGCCCTCGATCTCGATCGTCATGGCGTACTGGAAAAATTCAACGTCGAACTCATCGGCGCCTCCAAGGACGCTATACGCAAGGCCGAGGACCGCGAGCTCTTCGATCAGGCGATGCGCCGCATCGGCCTCGCCTGTCCGCGTTCCGGCATCGCCCACACCATGGAAGAAGCCAGCGCCATCCTCGATCAGGTGGGTTTTCCCTGCATCATCCGGCCGTCTTTCACGCTCGGCGGATCGGGCGGGGGCATCGCTTACAATCGCGAAGAGTTCGTCGAGATCTGTGAGCGTGGCTTCGAGCTGTCGCCGGTCAAGCAACTGCTCATCGATGAGTCGCTGATCGGTTGGAAAGAGTATGAGATGGAAGTGGTGCGTGATACGCGCGACAACTGCATCATCGTCTGCGCCATCGAGAACTTCGATCCGATGGGCGTGCATACCGGCGACTCGATCACGGTGGCGCCGGCGCAGACCCTGACCGACAAAGAATATCAGATCATGCGCGACGCCTCGATCGCCGTATTGCGCGAGATCGGCGTCGAGACCGGCGGTTCCAACGTCCAGTTCGGTATCAATCCCGACGATGGCCGCATGGTGGTCATCGAGATGAATCCGCGTGTGTCGCGTTCGTCGGCGCTCGCCTCGAAAGCGACCGGTTTCCCCATCGCCAAGGTGGCGGCCAAGCTGGCAGTCGGTTACACCCTCGACGAGTTGCGCAACGACATCACTGGCGGCGCGACGCCGGCCTCCTTCGAGCCCAGCATCGACTACGTCGTCACCAAGATTCCGCGCTTCAACTTCGAGAAATTCCCGCAGGCGGCGCCGACGCTGACGACGCAGATGAAGTCGGTGGGCGAGGTGATGGCCATCGGGCGCTCTTTTCAGGAGTCCTTGCAGAAGGCGTTGCGTGGTCTCGAAGTCGGTTCGGATGGCTTCAATCCGCGTCTGAACCCGCAGCAGGATGAGGTGATCGCACGCTTGCGCAACGAGCTGCACACCCCCGGCCCGGAACGTATCTGGTACATCGGTGACGCTTTCCGCCTCGGCATGAGCTGCGAGGAGGTCTATGAGTTGACCCGCATCGATCCTTGGTTCCTGGTCCAGATCGAAGACCTCGTGCGCGCCGAAGAAGGCGTGCAGCGCCTTGGTTTCGGTGGCCTCGATCGCGGCGCTTTGCGCGAACTCAAGCGCAAGGGCTTCGCCGATTCGCGCATCGCCACGCTGATCGGGGTGAGCGAGAAGGAGGTGCGCCGCCGGCGCACCGATCTGTCCATCCATCCGGTCTACAAGCGCGTCGACACCTGCGCCGCCGAGTTCGCCTCGAGCACCGCCTATATGTACTCGACCTATGAGGAAGAGTGCGAGGCGGCGCCCTCCGACCGGCGCAAGATCATGGTGCTCGGTGGCGGTCCCAACCGTATCGGTCAGGGGATCGAATTCGACTACTGCTGCGTGCATGCGGCGCAGGCCATGGCCGAGGACGGCTATGAGACCATCATGGTCAACTGTAATCCCGAGACGGTGTCGACCGATTATGACACCTCGGATCGACTCTATTTCGAGCCGGTCACGCTCGAGGACGTCCTCGAGATCGTGCGCATCGAGAAGCCGCAGGGCGTGATCGTGCAGTTCGGCGGTCAGACGCCCCTCAAGCTGGCGCGTCATCTCGAGGCGGCGGGCGTGCCGATCATCGGCACCAGTCCCGACGCCATCGATCGCGCCGAGGACCGCGAACGCTTTCAGCAGATGATCCATCGCCTCGAACTGCGCCAGCCGCCCAATCGCGTCGCGCGTTCGACGGAAGAAGGGGTGCGCCTGGCGGCCGAAGTCGGCTATCCCCTGGTGGTGCGGCCGTCCTATGTGCTCGGCGGGCGCGCCATGGAAATCGTCTATAACGAGGAAGAGCTGCGCACTTATCTGCGTGTGGCGGTGCAGGCCTCGAACGAATGTCCAGTGCTGCTCGACCGTTTTCTCGATGACGCCACCGAGGTCGACGTCGATTGCGTCAGTGATGGCCGTGATGTGGTCATCGGCGGCATCATGCAGCACATCGAGCAGGCCGGTATCCATTCCGGCGATTCGGCCTGTTCCCTGCCGACCTATTCGCTGGCGGCGCATCTCCTCGACCAGATGCGCGAACAATCGGTGGCCATGGCGCGCGAACTCGGCGTCGTCGGCCTGATGAATGTGCAGTTCGCCGTCAAGGGCGACGAGGTCTACGTACTCGAGGTCAATCCGCGCGCTTCGCGCACCGTGCCTTTCGTCTCCAAGTGCATCGGACGTTCGCTGGCCAAGGTGGCGGCGCGCTGCATGGCCGGCCAGACGCTGGCCGAGCAGCAGGTCGAACATGAGATTCTGCCGCCTTACTTCTCGGTCAAGGAGGCGGTGTTCCCCTTCGCCAAATTCCCCGGTGTCGATCCGATTCTCGGCCCTGAAATGAAGTCGACGGGCGAAGTCATGGGGGTCGGCAAGAGCTTCGCCGAAGCCTTCCACAAGGCTGTCCTCGGCTCCAACGAGAAGCTGCCGACCGGTGGTCGTGCCTTCCTTTCCGTGCGCGAGTCGGACAAGGTGCATCTGCCGGAGCTAGGCAGGGCATTGACCCGCCTCGGCTTCGAACTCGTCGCCACGCGTGGTTCGCAGCGCGAACTGGAAGCGGCGGGCATCCCTTGTGGGCGAGTGAACAAGGTCACCGAAGGTCGTCCGCACGTGGTCGACATGTTGAAAAATGGCGAGATTAGCCTGATCATCAACACGACGGAAGGCAAGCAAGCGACGCAGGACTCCTTTTCGATCCGGCGTTCGGCCCTGCAGGCCAAGGTCTACTACACCACGACCATCAGTGGGGCCCGTGCCGTCTGTCAGGCCATCGAAGTCGATGCCACGCGCGAGGTGCGGCGTCTGCAGGATCTGCATAAGGAGTTGTTGTGATGGAGCGTCATCCCATGACCGTCGGCGGTGCCCAGGCTCTACGTGAGGAACTGGAGCGCCTGAAAACGATCGAGCGGCCGCGCGTCATCCTGGCCATTGCCGAGGCGCGTGCGCACGGCGATCTCAAGGAAAATGCCGAGTATCATGCGGCGCGCGAGCAACAAGGTTTCATCGAAGGACGCATCGCCGATATTGAAAACAAGCTGGCGCGCTCCCATGTCATCGATATACGGGCGATGCCGCCTGGCGATAAGGTGATCTTTGGCGTGACCGTCGAGATCATCAATGTCGACAATGAGGATAAGCGGACCTATCAGATCGTCGGCGATGATGAAGCTGATATTCAGCAAGCCAAGATTTCGGTAGGCTCACCGCTGGCGCGTGCCCTGATCGGCAAATCGGTGGGCGATATCGTCGCCGTGCAGACGCCAGGTGGACTCGTCGAGTATGAGATCAACGAAGTTCGCCACGAGTGATGTTGAGACATCTTCAGCCAAGGAGTGATAATTCATGTTGAGATCCAGCAATCCCGTGCTCGGCCGTGCTCTCGAGCGCCCACAAGGCGTGAGTAGCCGTCGCGCCACCTTGCTTGGCACCAGCAACAAGGCAGCGATGTTGCTCGCCATGGTCGCCGCTACCGCCGGTATCACTTGGCATCGCTTCATGCTCGATCCGGCCGCCGCTGGCTCTTTGACCATGCTCGGCGCCATCGGCGGTCTGATCGCCGCTTTCGTCCTGATCAGCAAGCCGCAGTGGGCGGCTGTGCTCGCCCCGGCTTATGCCCTGCTCGAAGGTCTGGTCGTCGGCAGCGTCTCGGCGCTCTATGAGCAGCGCTATGGCGGTATCGTCTTTCAGGCGGTGGGACTGACTTTTGCCACCATGGGCGTGATGCTGCTGTCCTACAGCACCGGCCTGTTGCGCGCCACGCCGGCCCTGGTGCGCGGCGTCACCCTGGCGACAGCGGGGGTGGCCATCTACTATCTGGTCGCCATGGTGCTTGGCTTCTTCCACATCGCGGCGCCCCTCATCGCCAGTCATTCCCTGTTCGGCATCGGCTTCAGCCTGATCGTCACCGGCATCGCCGCTTTCAATCTGATCATCGACTTCGCTCAGATCGAGATGGCGGTGCGCGATGGACAGCCTGAGTACATGGAATGGTATGGCGCCTTCGGCCTCGTCGTCACCCTGGTGTGGATGTATCTGGAGATGCTGCGCCTGCTCTCCAAGCTGCGCGACAACTGATGCGGCCGGCGCGGCGCCTCAGGCGCCGCCGCTGTGGCGCAGGATGTTGGACAGACGTGGGTGCGGTTGCGCGACACGACGCACGATGAGCAGGGTGCGACCCAGGCTTTGCACCAGTTCGGCGCCGGTGGCGGCGACCAGCTCAGCGATCAGGGCGGCGCGGGCTTCGCGGTCTTCGCCGGCGATCTTGATCTTGATCAGTTCGTGGTCGTCGAGAGCGCGTGCGATTTCGGTGAGGACGGCCTCGCTCAGGCCGGCGTTGCCGATGAGGATGATCGGCTTCAGATGGTGGCCGATGCTGCGATAGTGTTTGCGGTCTTCCGACTTCAGGCTCATGCCGGTGTTCTCTATATGCGGGAAAGCCCGCGATTCTAATCGTTCGCCGCCGTGCTTGAAAGCGATCCTTCCTGTCGTCGTTGCTCGAACAGACAAACGGTGGCGGCGGCGGTGACGTTGAGCGACTCCATCCCCGCGGCCATGTCGATGCGTAAGCGCAGATCGGCGCGCGCCAGCAGTTCACCACTCACCCCTTCACCTTCGTTACCGAAGACCCAGAGCGTCGGCGTGCGCAGGTCGGCTTGGTAGAGGGGCTGCGCGTCATTCAGGCAGGTGACCGCCATCTGGCGCGGTGCGACGACGATTTGGTCGAGATCGGGCAGGGTCTGCAAGGTGAGCTGAAAGTGCGCTCCCATGCCGGCGCGCAGGCAACGCAGTGACCAGGCATCGGTGCAGCCGGGGCCGAGGTGGACCTCCGCGATGCCGGCGGCGGCGGCGCTGCGCAGCAGTGTGCCGAGATTGCCGGGATCCTGGATGCGATCGAGCAAAATGGCGTGTTTGCTGCTGCGCTGTTCGGGTTGCGGCAGGCGTGCCAGGGCGAGCAGGGTGGGCGGGTGATCGAGCTGGCTGAGATCGGCGAGGCGGGCGTGCGAGAACAACTGGTGCTGCCCCTGTGTCCAGTGCAGGATCTCGGCGTCGTCGGCCTTATCTTCGCGCACGATATATTGCAGGATTTCACCGCCGCAGCGCTGCAGGGACTGGACGAGGTGCACGCCTTCTAGCACAATCATGCGTTGCGCCCGCCGTTCGCGACCGTGTTCGATCAGGCGGCGCAGCGACTTGAAGATGGCATTTTGTGAAGAACGTATGACGTCCATGCACCGTATTTCCCGGCAAAAGCGGCATTATACATGGCCACACCGTCGCTGCGCGGCGAGCGAGGTCTGAGGGTGGCGAGAAGCAAGAGCAGTAGCGCCTGGTTGCGCGAGCACGTCGAAGATCCTTTCGTGCAGCGCGCGCAGAAGGACGGTTATCGCGCGCGTGCGGCTTACAAGTTGCTTGAGATCGACGATCGTGACCGGCTCATTCGACCGGGCATGCTCATCCTCGACCTCGGTGCGGCGCCGGGCAGCTGGTCGCAGGTGGCGTCGCAGCGTCTGGCTGGGCGTGGCGAAGTCATCGCTACTGACATCCTGCCCATGGATCCTTTTGCGGGTGTCCACTTCTGTCAGGGTGATTTTCGCGAAGCCGAAGTGGTCACGGCCCTGCAGGCGATGATCGCCGCGCGCAAAGTCGATCTTGTAATCTCGGATATGGCCCCCAATATCTCTGGAAGTCACGCCGTCGATCAGCCGCGCTCGATCGCGCTTTGTGAACTGGCCCTGGACATGGCGCGGCGCGTGCTCAAGCCGCAAGGTCATTTTCTGGTCAAAGTGTTTCAAGGTGAAGGCAGTGATGATTTTCGCCGGGCGATGCTGCGTTGTTTTGCCCAAGTGAAGATTCGTAAACCAAAGGCCTCGCGGCCACGATCGCGCGAGGTGTATATGCTAGGATGCGGCTATCAGCCAGCAGCCTGGCCCCTGGAAGACGACGCCGGCGCTGATGATGGCGACAGGTGATCAAGGCAAGATGAGGCACTGAGTTGAAAAATTGGCTGAAAACTCTGATGTTGTGGGGTGCTATCCTGGCCTTGGTGGCCTATGTCTATAGCAACGTGGGGCAGCAGCCGAGCGTGCAGAGTCTTGCCTATTCGGACTTCATCGACGCCGTTTCGGCTGGCCATATCCGCAGCGTGCGTGTCGATGGTCTGTCGATCAATGGCCTCGAAAGTACCGGCGCGCACTTCACCACCGTGCGCCCGGCGATGCCCGACAATGGCCTGATGGATCTGTTGATCAAGCAGAAGGTCAAGGTCGAAGGGGTGGCGCCGGAGCAGCAGTCCTGGTGGATGCAGCTGCTGGTGGCGAGTTTCCCGGTGATCATCGTCGTCGCCCTGTTCATGTTCTTCATGCGCCAGATGCAAGGCGGTGGCGGTGGCCGTGGCGGACCGATGACCTTTGGCAAGAGTCGCGCCCGCCTGCTCTCCGAGGATCAGATCAAGACCAATTTCAACGACGTCGCCGGCTGTGACGAGGCCAAGGACGACGTGCGCGAGATCGTCGAATTTCTGCGCGATCCGGCCAAGTTCCAGAACCTCGGCGGCAAGATTCCGCGTGGCGTCCTCATGGTCGGACCGCCCGGTACGGGCAAGACCCTGCTCGCCAAGGCCATCGCCGGTGAGGCCAAGGTGCCCTTCTTCTCGATCTCCGGTTCCGATTTCGTCGAAATGTTCGTCGGTGTCGGCGCCTCGCGTGTGCGCGACATGTTCGAGCAGGCGAAAAAACAGGCGCCCTGCATCATCTTTATCGATGAGATCGACGCCGTCGGTCGCCATCGTGGCGCCGGTCTTGGCGGCGGACACGATGAGCGCGAGCAGACCCTGAACCAGCTGCTCGTCGAGATGGACGGCTTCGAGGCCAATGACGGCATCATCGTCATCGCTGCCACCAACCGCCCCGACGTTCTCGATACCGCGCTCCTGCGCCCGGGGCGTTTCGACCGTCAGGTCGTCGTCGGTCTGCCCGACATCCGTGGCCGCGACCAGATCGTCAAGGTGCACATGCGTAAGGTGCCGATCGGTGATGACGTCGATTCGGCGGTCATCGCCCGCGGTACGCCGGGTTTCTCCGGCGCCGACCTCGCCAATTTGGTCAATGAGGCGGCGCTGTTCGCGGCGCGCGCCAACAAAAAGCGCGTCGGCATGCAGGAGTTCGAGCAGGCCAAGGACAAGATCCTCATGGGCACCGAGCGCAAGTCCATGGTCATGTCGGAGGAAGAGAAGCGTAACACCGCTTTCCATGAAGCCGGGCACGCCATCATCGGTTCCCTCATGCCTGAGCATGATCCGGTCTACAAGGTCTCGATCATTCCGCGTGGCCGCGCCCTCGGCGTCACCCAGTATCTGCCGGAAGCCGATCGTTATAGCCGGTCGCGCCGCGCCCTCGAATCGATGATCTGCTCGCTCTTTGGCGGCCGTGTCGCCGAAGAGCTCACCCTCGGCCTCGACGGTGTCACCACCGGTGCCTCCAACGACATCCAGCGCGCCACTGAACTGGCGCGCAACATGGTCACCAAGTGGGGCTTGTCGGAAAAACTCGGGCCTCTGCTCTATGAAGAGGACGAAGGCGAGGTCTTTCTCGGACGCAGCGTCACCCAGCGCAAGAATGTCTCGGCGCAGACGGCGGCTGACATCGACAACGAGATCCGCTTCATCATCGATCGCTGCTATAGCCGTGCCCGCGACCTGCTCATCGAGCATCGTGGCCGCCTCGACGCCATGGCGGCAGCACTGATGCAGTACGAGACCCTCGACAGCGACCAGATTCATGACGTCATGCAGGATCAGCCGGTGCGGGCGCCACGCGAGTGGTCCTTGAACGACGCGCCGGCTGCGGAGTCGACGCCTGCCGTCGCCGGGTGAGTCCATGCTGCAGTTTGCTCCTGCCGCTGAACGCCCCTGGGTGATGGGGATCGTCAACGTCACCCCCGACTCTTTTTCCGATGGCGGGCGCTATCTTGCGCCTGCCGCCGCCATCGATCATGGCCTCGCCCTGCTCGCGGCCGGCGCTGATCTTCTCGATCTCGGCGCCGAGAGCACGCGCCCTGGTGCGGCTCAGGTCAGCCCCGAGGAGGAACTGCAGCGCCTTCTGCCGGTGGTGCGCGAACTGCGCCGGCAGACCTCGCGCCCCCTATCCATCGATACGTCACAGCCTGAGGTCATGCGCGTCCTGCTCGCCGAAGGCGTCGACATGATCAATGATGTGCGCGCCTTGCAACAGCCCGGCGCTCTCGCCGTCGTCGCCGCCAGCCAGGCCCAGGTCTGTCTCATGCATATGCAAGGTCAGCCGCAGGACATGCAGCAGGCGCCGCACTACGGCGACGTGGTCAGCGAAGTGCAGGATTTTCTCGACGCGCGCGTGCGCGCCTGTGTCGACGCTGGGATCGACAGACAACGTCTCTGGATCGATCCGGGTTTTGGTTTCGGCAAGGATCTGGCGCACAACCTCGCGTTGTTGGCGCGTCTCGACACCCTGCAGCAGCTCGGTTGCCCCCTGCTCGTCGGCATGTCGCGCAAGCGTATGCTGGCGCAGGCTCTGGCGGCGGAGCGCACGCCAGAGCAGCGTCTGCCGGCCAGCCTGGCGGCGCATCTGTGGGCCGTCGAGCAGGGGGCGCGCATCGTGCGTGTACACGACGTCGCGGCCATGGTCGACGCATTGCGTCTTTGGTGGTCTTTGAAGGAGAGGCGCGCATGACACGCAAATACTTTGGTACCGATGGGGTGCGTGGCCGGGTCGGGGACGATCCGATCACCCCCGAGTTCGCCTTGCGTCTCGGCTACGCCGCCGGTCGTGTTCTCGCCGGGGGGGGAGGCGACGCCAGCGTCGTCATGGGTAAGGATACGCGCCTGTCCGGCTATATGCTCGAGTCGGCGCTCGAGGCCGGTTTGTCGGCCGCCGGCGTCAGCGTGCGCCTGCTAGGCCCGATGCCGACGCCGGCGATCGCCTACCTCACCCGCGCTTTTCATGCGCAGGCGGGCATCGTCATCTCGGCGTCGCACAATCCCTACTATGACAATGGCATCAAGTTCTTCGCCGCCAATGGCCGCAAGCTGCCCGATGAAAAGGAGGCGGAGATCGAATCCTGGCTCGAGCGCCCCTTGCTCATTCAGGGCCCGGACAAGCTCGGGCGCGCCTCGCGTCTCGAGGACGCCAAGGGCCGCTATATCGAGTTCTGCAAGGCCAGCTTCCCTTATCACATGAGCCTGCACGGCCTGCGCATCGTCGTCGATTGCGCGCACGGCGCCACGTATCAGGTGGCACCGAGTGTCTTCTCCGAGCTCGGCGCCGAGGTATTTCGTATCGGCTGCACGCCGGATGGCCTCAACATCAACGAGGACTGTGGCAGCACCCATCCCCAGGCGCTGGCGATGGCGGTGCGCACCCATCGCGCCGATGTCGGTATCGCTTTCGATGGCGACGGCGATCGCGTCGTCATGGTCGACAGCGATGGTGAAATCGTCGATGGCGATGAATTGATCCTGATGATGGTGCGTGAGCGCCTGCAGCTCGGGCAGACGCTCGCCGGCGTCGTCGGCACGCAGATGTCGAACATGGCCATGGAGCTGGCGGTGCGCGAGCTTGGGCTGGAGTTCGTGCGCGCCAAGGTCGGCGACCGCTATGTCGTCGCTGAGCTGGAGAAGCGGCAGTGGCCGCTCGGAGGCGAAGCCTCGGGACACATCCTCTGTCTCGACAAGACGTCGACCGGCGACGCCATCATCGCCGCCTTGCAGGTTCTGGCGCGACTGATGCGTCTCGGCAGCTCCTTGCGCGAACAGCGCCGTCTGCTGCAGAAGTTTCCGCAGAAGATGATCAATGTGCGGGTGCGCGAGACGAGGGATCCTCTCTCACATCCGCAGATCGCCGCCGCCGCCGCCGCCATCGAGGCGCGCTTGGCCGGGCGTGGCCGCGTTCTGCTGCGCGCCTCAGGCACCGAGCCTTTGATCCGGGTGATGGTCGAAGGGGAGGATGCGGATCTGGTCGCGACCCTGGTTGAGGAGCTGGCGCAGAGCGTACGCGCGCATCTCGCTTGAAGCGTGGTGTCGCGTCGATAAGGTTCTTGTCGACGCCGGCGAACTTGTGTAGACTTGTCGCCCTGCCTTGGGGGTGCTGATGCGACAACCTTGGGTCATAGGGAATTGGAAGATGCACGGCGATCGCGCCGGCAACGAAGCGCGCTTGCAAGCCTTGTGCAGCGGTGTCGCGACGCTGTCGGGTGTGCAGGTGGCGATTGCGCCGCCGCTGGTCTATTTCGACCAGGTGCAGCGTTCCCTGTCAGGGTCGTCGATACGCCTGGCGGCGCAGGAAGTCAGCGAGCATGAGCTCGGTCCCTGGACGGGACAGCACGCCGCGGTGATGTTGCAGGATTTTTCCTGTGCGCTGGTGCTGGCAGGACACTCAGAGTGTCGTCAGGCCGGTCGCACGGATGAACAGGTGGCGCGACAGTTGCAACGCATCGTCGCGCACGGCATGCAGCCGGTGCTGTGTGTCGGTGAGACGCTCGCCGAGTATGATGCTGGCGAGACTCTTTCGGTGGTCGAGCGGCAGTTGCAGTCGCTGCTGGTCTTGTCGCCAGAAGACTGGCGGCGCGTCCTCATCGCTTACGAGCCGGTGTGGGCGATCGGCAGCGGGCGTGTCGCCACACCGGCGCACGCGCAGCATGTGCACGCCGCTGTGCGCGCCTGGCTGGCGCGACAGCAGGCGCAGGTGGCGATGGCTGTGCCGCTGCTTTACGGCGGCAGTGTCAAGGTGGAAAATGCGACGGCCTTGCTGTCGCAGCCGGATGTCGATGGTGTCCTCGTTGGAGGGGCCTCGCTCAAGGCCGATGAATTTTTGCAATTATGCCGGCAGGCTGAGTGCTGCTGGCAGAGTCCGGAAGGGGCGTGAGGCGGCATGGAAACCCTGGTCTTGATGGTACATGTGCTGGTGGCGGTGATGATGATCGGTCTCATCCTGCTGCAACAGGGCAAGGGAGCGGAGATGGGCGCCTCCTTTGGTTCCGGATCGTCGCAGACGGTGTTTGGCGCTGCTGGCGCAACGTCGCTGCTGACCAAGATTACCGCCTGGCTGGCGTTGATCTTCATGATCACCAGCTTGGTTCTCGCTGTCTACGCGCGCAAGGATGTGGCGCAGCGTTCGGCGATGATCCTGCCGGCCTCTCTCGGCAAGGCAGCGCCTGTCGCGCCGGTGGTGGCGCCGGCGCCCGTATCGCCAGCGCCTCTCGGTGGCGGCGACATCCCGGTGGTGCCGGGGACGCACTGAGGTTGAGGTATCGAGTTTCGCGGAAGTGGTGGAATTGGTAGACACGCTATCTTGAGGGGGTAGTGGCGCAAGCCGTGAGGGTTCAAGTCCCTCCTTCCGCACCAAATACGAAGCCGGCGACGGCCTCCATCTAAAAGCCCAGGCATCGCTGATGCCTGGGCTTTTTTATTCCATCCACGCCATGACCGAAGGGCTCATCGATGAAGGTGACGTCCAGTTCGCACGCATCTCGCTTCGAGAAGGACGATATGCCGGCGACGGACCTTCGCTTTGTCAACGCGGCGTGCAATGTTCTGCAGTGCTTGCCGGACGATCTGTACGACATCACGATCGACCTCGCCGCAGGTGAAGAGCTAGATCCGACCCTAGTGTTTCCGCGGCATGCCATTGTTCGCTACGAACAATCTCAGCCGCGCGATGCTACCGTCGGGGTTGCCAGCGTGGCACCGACTGCGCGAGATCCTCAACTGCCGACAACCCAACGTCATGGCCCGTTGCCTCAATGCGTGGTGCCGGCATGTGATGCGCACCCGTGCCGAACCCATGAAGGAGGTCGTCGCCATGATTCGGGAACACTTCGACGGCATCTTGGCCTGGGCGCGGTCGCGCCAGACAAACGGTTAGCGCTCAACGGGCTGTTCCAGGCCGCAAAGCGTCGTGCTCGAGGCTATAAGCGATTCGAAACCATCCGCGCGGTGATCTTCCTGATCGCCGGCAAGCTGGATTTCTCTCGCGTCAATTTTCATGCTGGGCAACCCAATTGAAATTCGGTAGAGCCCATTTTTTCTGTGCTTAGTTCGCTGTGGCTTCTGCCTGGAACTGTTTTTGCAGGACTTTGCCGCCGTCTTCCGCGCAGCCGGCGGTGTTTGGATCGACCAACTGGTAATTAGCGGTGTTTCCGGGGTAGTCGTAGCTGTTGACCATGTAGCCGCTAGAGATGACAGGAGCGTCCCATGCGTAGCCCATCATCCAGATGGAGTGAGCGGGGAGATAGCTCTGGATAAAACTGTTGGTTATGGTTTGATTGGGATCGCTTGGGCAGGAGTAGGCTTCATTCCACTCGGTAACAAAGACGGCGTGTCCACTGTTGGCGAAGTTGCCGAAACGGGTATCCCACGCAGCGCTGCTGTCGGCCAGGGTGCTGTTGACGACATAGCTGTATGGATGGAATGTGTAGGCGGAGTTGGAAGGCATTCCGCTGGGGGGCGTGAAGCCGACAAATGCGAAATCAATTCCTGTGCCGTCGAAGAGTAATACGTTGTTTGGAGCTAGCGAGCGCACGTACTGGCCGACGGTGAGCATGCCCTGGTCGGGCTCGCTTCCGCAGCCGTTGGCCCATGTTGTCCAGTCAGGCTGCTGATAGGTTCCGGCGTTGCAGTTAACGGTTGGGTCGGGCTCGTTGAAGATTTCGAGGATGATGCCCTTGTCGTTGGTCAGGGTCGGGTTTAGGAGTTGAGCCCAGGCCTGCTCGGTGTTGACGTCGGGGAGTCTTTGCAGGTTTCCGTTCTGGTATGGGGTGCAGCTGTAGTGCTCGGTCTGCATGGAGAGGATGGCGATGAGCCCGGCGGCACGGGCCTGCGCGATAGTGGTTCGGACCATGTCCGTGTAGGCGGAAAGCCCATTCTCAGCTTCGTACTGAAGTGCGCCCTGGCTGATCTGCATGCGCACGCTGTTGAGACGCCAATCCTGGACCATGGCCTGGAAGGATGCGTTGTAAGCGAGGCCCGGCAGCGGAACGTCCGTGAGAGCGGCCTGCGCCTCCTGCAGATACTGGGGGGCCTGTGAGCCGGGAGCGAAGTCAGTGCAGAGTTTGCTTGCGTACTGGGTCGGATAGATCACGCCTTCGCTGGTAAAGCCCCTGGGGATGAACGGCGTACTGGTGCCGGCGACCACGAGTTGTCCGCCGACGACGGCGACACCCTCAGGTTGCGTGGAAGAACTTGCCGAGACGGACGGCGTCTGGAGCGTCGTCGCGGCTGGCGTTTCGGGCGAGCTAGAGCCGCCCCCTCCGCATGCGCTGATTAGCGTGGCCGAGGCGAGTAGCATGAAGAAGATCAGACCGCGCATGGTGAAGTATCTGCGCGCTCCTCCGACTGCTGCCTGCCTGACCATGTCACCTCTCCTGCATGTGGGGAATGCTGCGTGGGTCGCTGTCATGCTGAACCCGGAAAGAGAGGATATAGCCGCTCCACAGGCCGCATAGGAAACACAGAAAAGCGACAACTACCTTGAAAAACGCCGCCTGGAGGCCGTGAAGGACACGGTCCGCTGTGGAGAAGAGTAGCATCCTGGGGTATTTCACTCCTTTCTTTTTTCGGGTTTTTGGTGCGGTGCGTACTCCGGTACGCACCGCCGGGGACTACGGGGTCTCCGGCGACCTCCGACCGCTGCGCTTCCACGCCCGAATGAAATCCGTCAGCTGCGTGTACCCGCCCGTGTAGCCCAGACCCTTGCGTTCCAGGTGCAGCAGGCTAGGTCATTCACCCTGGTCAATTTTCAGCCGGAATACTCCCCCCCCAGATGGTCAATTTTCGTCCGTCCGCAACGCACCTCTCTGCGGCCCAAAAGCAAAGAGACATTGACGAAAGCAGGTTTGTGTAGCAACATTTATACATAAGCCGATTTGCCCCTGAAAGCAGGAGCACCGCCCATGACCATCACGACCCTATCCAGCCGGGAGTTCAACCAGGACACCAGCCGGGCCAAAAAAGCAGCGTCAGAAGGGCCGGTTTTCATCACTGACCGGGGCAAGCCTGCCCATGTCCTGCTCAGCATCGAGGAATACCAGCGCATTACCGGCAAACGGCGGAGCATCGTTGATGCCCTGTCCATGCCCGGCCTTGCCGACATCGAGTTTGATCCGCCGCGTTCGCGGGAACTCGCTCGCGGGGCGGATTTCTCATAATGTTCCTGCTGGATACCAACGTTATTTCCGAACTTCGGAAGGCCGGTGACGGCAAGGCCGATGCCAATGTCGTCGCTTGGCTGTCCAGCGTGGATGCCACGACCTTCTATCTCTCCGTCGTCACTCTCATGGAAATCGAACTCGGCATCCTTCGGGTCGAACGGCGCGATCCGCCCCAAGGGGCCAGGCTTCGTGCCTGGATGGATCACCATGTCTTGCCCGAATTTGCGGATCGAACCTTGTCTGTCGATACCGCCGTGGCATTGCGTTGCGCACCCCTTCATGTGCTGGAGCCGCGCCCCGAGCGAGATGCGTTCATTGCCGCGACAGCTCTGGCCCATGGCATGACGGTTGTGACCCGCAATCTAGCTGATTTCGCGCCAACGGGTGTGCCGCTGCTCAACCCATGGGAGGCTCCCGTGAGCGAGAACACTGATATCAAACCCGCCTCAAACAGCTTCGGCAGGGCCGGCCCTGGCAGTTGCTCATGATCGGCGATGGGATCAGCCAGATCACGGCCGAGGACGTTGACGCGCTGACGCGCATCTTCGACCTGTTCCCGCATGTTGGCGGCCTGGATGTGACCACATCGGCCGGTCCCCTACGGGTGTCACGCGATTTTCCGAGCGCCGGGTCGATCAACTGCTCGCCGGCATTTTCGAGCGCAACCTGGCCGTCACCGGCATCACCTTTTCGGCAGCCTGCCAGCGTGGCGAAATCACCGCCGATGAAATGGATCGCCGTCTGAAAGACATCGCTCGTCAGAGCGCACCATGACATCGCCCGGGGACACGATCATGTAAGGGCGGTGAGATTGAGGTGGTCGGTCGTGCGTTTGATGTCCTTCATCCCTATTCGCTACAATCCAGGCGGCGATTTCCCGGCAGCGGCTCCTGGGACAGGGCAGTGCTATGAAAATGCGGTCATGAGGATGGAGTTGCTGCCGTGATGCCGATCTATTTCAGTCGTGACGATGTCATCGCCTGGGCGGGCATGCCCACCTTCGTCAAGGCTTTGGGTTATCTGTCCAAGGTCAAGGACGCTTCCTGGAGCGAAGGGCAATCGCCAGGCAGCATTTATCTGCAAGGGCGGGTGCAGGGGCAGGCGAGGCGCCCCTATAATGTCGTCGCCTTTGTGCACAGGGCGGATGGGGAACTGCAGGTCTTCGGTGACTGCACGTGTCCGGTCGGCGCTCTGTGCAAGCATATCACGGCCTTGCTCCTGGTCGCTCAGCACCAGCTGACGCCACCGACCGCGCACGGAGAGGTCGATCAGTGGCTGGATCGCTTGCGGACGCAGCGCGCCGCCAGGGCCGCCAAGCAAGCCGCCGGTGTGGCGACGAGCAAACAGGGGCTCGCCTACGTCCTGACTTGGTCGCATCAGGACGATCAGGCGACGCCGCCGCAGATCCTCCTTTATAAAGGCAATCGCGGGAAAAGTGGTGCCTTCACCCAGATCCGTGATCCCTGGGACAATATCGACGCGGCTTTTGTCCATCCACCGCAATTTATCGATGCCGCTGATCTGCGTATCTTGCGCGCTTTGCTGCTCAACCGTCGCCGCGAGGACTATGGTCGCTTCATGCTGTATGACAGCCATGGCGCCGAGACCTTGAACATGATGCTGGCCAGCGGTCGCCTCTACGCGTGTAAGCATGAGCGGGTCTTGGTCGACATCCATGAAATGCAGCTTCTGCATCCTGCTGCGGCCCGGGATGCGCAGCTCGTCTGGACGAAGGCCGCGGGCGATCGCATGATGCCGGTGCTGCGCGCCGGATCAGAGCCGGTACGCTGGCTGGCCACCGATCCGCCCTGCTACATCGATGTTGCCAGTGGCGCTTGCGGTGAGCTGCGCATGCCATGGCCTGTCGATGACTTGGTGCAGATGTTGGGGATGCCGAGTATTTCTTTCGACGAGGCAGCCCGCGTCGCCGCTGCCTTGCGGGAAATACTGCCCGATTTGCCGCTCCCACCCAGCAACGAAGATGCCGGGGGGCGCTGCATCGACGTCGAGCCGGTGCCGGTGCTGCAGCTGTATGCGCTGGAATGGGAGGAGCAGCCGATCGCTCTGGCGGCGCTGAGTTTTCAGTATGAGGACCAGTTGGTCCGGACAGATGAGAAAGATGGCTTGCGTTGGGGTTCGCACGATGAGGTCATCCATCTGCGGCGGCGCAGAGCCAGCGAAGCCCAATACCGTGCAGAACTTGAGCACTGGCAGTTGCAGGCGCATCCGCAGTTCGCCCAAGGGGCAGAGGACGCGGCCACTACTTATCTGGCGGCCCCCGACCGGGCAGCATGGGCAGAGTTTATGAAACGGGCGGTGCCGGCCCTGCGTGACCAGGGCTGGCGCGTTTTCATCAATGAAGAATTTCCCTACGCGGCTCAGGAGATCGATGCCATCGAGGGGCAGCTGCAACAGGGCGACGACGGTTGGTACGATGTCGAGATGGGCGTCGTCGTCGGTGATCGACGCTTTCCCCTGCAAGCTTTGCTGCTCGCCCTGTTCGAGCGTGACCGGCGCTGGCTGAGTGGCGAACTCGAGCACATTCCCGAGGATGAAGCCATAGAGCTCTTCGCCAGCGAAGAGAAGCTCTGGCTACCCGCGGCGCGCCTCAAGCCCGTCGTGCGGGCATTGATCGATCTGTTCGAACACCGGGAAAGTCTGCGCATTTCTCCCTGGGACTTCGGGCGTATGGCTCTGCTTGAGTCCACCGGCCGCTGGCAGTTTCACGGCGACGCCGCTTTGCGCGAACTGGCCGTCCGCCTGCGCGCCGGTGGCGAGGTGCCCGAGGTCGATCCGCCGCAGTGGCTGCTGGCCGAGTTGCGCCCCTATCAGCGTCAGGGTTTAGCTTGGATGCAGCACCTGCGGCGCCATGATCTGTCCGGGGTACTGGCCGATGACATGGGGCTGGGTAAGACGGTACAGACGCTGGCGCATCTGCAATACGAAAAGGAGGCCGGCCGCCTCGATCGTCCGGCGCTCATCATCCTACCCACCACCTTGTTGCACAACTGGGTGGAAGAGTCGCGACGTTTCACTCCCCAGCTGAAGGTGCTGAATCTGCACGGGGCGCAGCGCAAGGACCTGTTCGCGCGCATCCCCGAACACGATCTCATCCTGACCACCTATGCGTTGATCTGGCGTGACCGCGATGTGCTGGCGCAGCAGGATTATCACTTGCTCATCCTCGATGAGGCGCATTACGTCAAGAATGCTCATACCCGGACCGCGGCGGCGATACGGCAGCTCCGGTCGCGGCATCGCCTGTGTCTGACGGGTACGCCGATGGAGAATCATCTCGGCGAATTGTGGTCGCAATTTGATTTTCTGCTGCCAGGCTTCCTCGGTTCGCTCAAGGATTTCACGCAGCGTTGGCGCACGCCGATAGAAAAACTCGGCGATAGCGGCCGACGCGAGCTGCTCAGCCGCCGCCTGCGCCCGTTCATGTTGCGCCGGCGCAAGGACGAGGTGGCCGGCGAACTGCCGGAAAAGACCATCATCGTTCGCTCGGTGGAGCTGGAACAGGCGCAGCGCGATCTTTATGAAACGGTGCGCATGACCTTGCAGGAAAAGGTCAGAATCGCCATCGACCAGCATGGTCTGGCGAAAAGCCAGATCATCGTTCTCGATGCCCTGCTCAAGCTACGCCAGGTCTGCTGTGATCCACGCCTGATCAAAACCGGCGATCATCGCGCCGTCCCTTCGGCCAAATTCGAGCTGCTGTTGGCGATGCTCCCCGCGCTGATCGAGGAGGGGCGGCGTATTTTGTTGTTCTCGCAGTTCACCAGCATGCTTGAACTCATCGCCGCCGCTCTCGATCAGCGCGGTATCGGCTATGTCGTCCTGACCGGCGACAGCGTGGATCGCGCCACGCCGGTACAGCGCTTCAAGCAGGGCGAAGTGCCGGTTTTTCTCATCAGTCTCAAAGCGGGTGGGGTCGGGCTCAATCTCACCACCGCCGACACCGTCATCCACTATGACCCCTGGTGGAACCCGGCCGTCGAACAGCAGGCGACCGACCGCGCCCATCGCCTTGGACAGGAGAAGGCGGTCTTCGTCTATCGCCTGATCGTGGCGGGCAGCATCGAAGAAAAAATATTGGCGTTGCAGGAAAAGAAATCCCATTTGATCGATGCCGTTCTCGGTGCTGGCACGGGTTCGGGCGGTAAATTCAGCACCGATGAACTCGCCGCGCTGTTTGAGCCCTTGCCAGCGCTCGATGCTTAGGGATGGTCGTCGATATTGTTGCGCGAAGCGTCAATGAGTCTTGACGATGACGGTCAAGACATGTAGAATTATCGGCCTCAGTTGCGGGGTGGAGCAGTCTGGTAGCTCGTCGGGCTCATAACCCGAAGGTCGTTGGTTCAAATCCAGCCCCCGCTACCACATTCGACAGGCGGTGCATCCGCCTGTTTTTGTTGGTGAAGCCTGTTCAGGTGGGCGCCACGGAGTGTCGCTGAAAAGCGATCACCAGGCGATCGGACCGCAAGTCGATCGCAGACATTCGACGGTTTCGGCGAGTCTTCGGCGCCGAAACGAAGAAGGCCCACGATGACGTGGGTTTTTTTTTGGCGGTGAGGCGATGACGCAGACGACCAAAGCAGAGAAACTGGCTCAGATGCTAGCGCCGGCGGTGACGGCCTGCGGCGTCGAGTTGTGGGGTATCGAGTTTTTCCCGCAGGGGCGGCGCAGTGTGTTGCGCGTCTATATCGATAGTCCGGAAGGGGTGACGGTCGACACCTGTGGGCGCGTCAGTCATCAGGTCAGCGGTGTCCTCGATGTCGAGGATCCTATTGCCGGCGAGTATATTCTCGAAGTCTCGTCGCCGGGCTGGGAGCGGCCGCTCTACACCCTGGCGCAGTATCAACGTTTTGTCGGATCGCAGGTGCATCTGCGTCTTTGTGCCCCGGTGGCGGGGCGGCGGCGTTACCAGGGGCTGCTGCGTGCTGTCGATGAGACGGGGCGCTTGCATCTGGTCGTCGAGGGTAGCGAAGTGGAGCTGACTTTATCGCAAGTCGATAAAGGACATATCGTCGCAGAATGAAGGCAGTGGTCAACGTAGCTTGAGGTCGGTCATGAGCAAAGAAATCCTCGCAGTGGTGGACTCGGTCAGCAATGAGAAGGGTGTGCCGCGCGAAATCATCTTCCAGGCGATGGAGCAGGCTCTCGTCGCCGCCACCAAGAAGCGCTTCGACAACGATGAGGTCGATGTGCGCGTCAGCATCAATCGCAAGACCGGCGAATACGAGACCTATCGCCGCTGGACGGTGGTCGAGGATTATGATCACGAGATGCCAGCGCAGCAGTTGGCGATCAGCGACGTCGCTGAGCAGGGCATGCAGGTCGGCGATGTGCGCGAAGAAGAGATCGAGTCGGTCGAGTTTGGTCGCATCGCCGCGCAGACGGCGAAGCAGGTCATCGTCACCAAGGTGAGAGAAGCGGAACGGGCCATGGTCGCCGACGCCTATCGCCACCGTCTCGGCGAGATCCTGCGCGGCTCCGTGAAGAAGACGACGCGCGACGGCTTGATCCTTGACCTTGGCAACAACGCCGAGGCTTACTTGGCGCGCGAAGACATGTTGCCGCGTGAATCCTTCCGTCTCGGCGAAACGGTCAGCGCCGTACTCTACAAGATCGATCAGGAAGGACGCGGCACCCAACTCATGATGTCGCGCACGCGGCCGGAGATGCTGGTCGAGAAGTTTCGTATCGAAGTGCCGGAAATCGGCGAGCAGATCATCGAGATCAAAGGCGCCGCGCGTGATCCCGGACAGCGGGCCAAGATCGCGGTCAAGACCAATGATCATCGCATCGATCCGCAAGGCGCCTGCATCGGCATGCGCGGTTCGCGCGTGCAACTGGTGAGCGAAGCGCTCGGCGGCGAGCGCATCGACATCGTGCTCTGGGACGATAATCCTGCCCAGTACGTCATCAATGCCCTGCAGCCGGCGGAAGTGGTGTCGATCATCATCGATGAAGACGCGCACGCCATGGATGTGGCGGTCAATGATGAACAGCTCGCCCAGGCCATCGGTCGCGGTGGCCAGAATGTGCGTCTGGCTTCGGAATTGACCGGTTGGCGCATCAATGTGATGACCCTGAGCGAGGCCGAGGCCAAGCATCAGGGCGAAGCGCAGCAGCACGTCGCGATGTTCATGCAGGACCTCTCCGTCGATGAAGAGCTGGCGCAGATGCTGGTGGAAGAAGGTTTTAGTTCGCTCGAAGAAGTGGCCTATGTGCCGGCGGAAGAGATGCTGGCCATCGAAGGTTTCGATGAAGACATCGTGCAGGCTCTGCGCGAGCGCGCCAAGGACGTGTTGTTGACGCGCGCGCTGGTCAACGAGGAACAAGTACAACAGCCGGCCGAAGATCTTCTGTCGATGCCGGGGATGGACGCTGAACTGGCGCGCGCCCTGGCGGCGCGTGGCGTATCAACGATGGAGGATCTCGCCGATCAGGGTATCGACGACATCCTCGACATTGCCGGCATGGATGAGAAGCGGGCAGCCGCTCTCATCATGAAGGCGCGTGAGCCCTGGTTCAAGTAAGGCAGGGGGGAGAATAGAGTATGGCCGAAGTCACGGTAAGAGAACTCGCTGACACCGTCAAAAAGCCGGTGGAGACCCTGTTGGCCCAGATGCGTCAAGCGGGCCTGAGTCATGGTTCACCCGAGGACCGCATCAACGATGCTGATCGGCAGACCCTGCTTGGTTTTCTCAAGCGCACGCACGGTGAGGCGCCGGTCGAAACGACGCGCATCACCCTGAGTCGCAAAACCACCACGACCCTCAAGACCTCAGGTCCGAGTGGCGCGCGTGGCGGCAAGACAGTCAATGTCGAGATTCGCAAGAAGCGGACCTACGTCAAGGTCGACGATGCAGCTGACGAGGCGGCCGAGCAGGCGCGCCTGGAAGCCGAAGCGGAAGCGCAGCGTCAGGAAGAGCTGCGGCAGGCAGAAGAAGCGCGGCGCCGCGCCGAGGAAGAGGCGCGTGTCGTAGCGGCTGAAGAAGAGGCGCGCCGCGCCGCTGAAGAGCAGCGGCGGCAGCAGGAAAATGTGCAGAAGGAAGTGCGTGATCGCAAGCTGGCGACGCCAAAACTGCATGCGGCGCCACGCGCCGAGAGCGCAGAAGAGCGTGTCGCGCGTGAGGCGGAAGCACAGCGCCTGCGTGCTGCCGAAGAGGCGCGTTCGCGCCAGGAAGCGCAGCAGCGGCGCGAGCTCGACGAGGCTGCGCGGCAGCGCACCCTCGAACAGGCGCGGCGCATGACCGAAGATCTGGCGCAGCGCAGCGGCGCGCCCGAAGAAGTCAAGGTCGAGGAAGTGCCGCTGGCGCGTGGCCTCGTCGGCACCGCCTATGAAGACTCTTTCGCCCGCGAGGATCGCGAGATCCGTCGTGGTGGCAATGCCCGCAGTGGCAAGGGCAAGTCGGGCCGCAAGCGCGACGAAGAGGTCAGCTTCAAGCCGCAGCCTAGGGGCTTGAGTTCAGCGCTGTCCCGTAAACATGGATTTGAGAAACCGGTGGAAAAACAAGTTTACGATGTGGCGATCAGTGAGTTCATCAGCGTCGCTGATCTAGCGCAGAAAATGGCGGTCAAGGCGCGGGAAGTCATCCGCGCCTTGATGAAGATGGGCGAGATGGTGCAAGCGCATCAGCTCATCGATCAGGCGACGGCGGCTCTGGTGGTGGAAGAGATGGGACATCGTCCGCATCTGGTCAGCGCCACCGAACTCGAAGATTCTCTCATTCGTTCGCTCGAGCACGCCGGCGAAACGCATCCGCGCGCCCCGGTGGTCACCATCATGGGTCACGTCGATCACGGCAAGACCTCGCTCCTCGACCATATTCGGCGCACGCGTGTCGCCGCCGGTGAGGCCGGTGGCATTACCCAGCACATCGGCGCTTATCACGTCGAGACGCCGCGTGGCATGATCACCTTCCTCGATACTCCGGGTCACGCCGCTTTCTCCTCGATGCGTGCGCGCGGCGCCAAGGTGACCGACATCGTCGTCATCGTCGTCGCCGCCGATGACGGCGTCATGCCGCAGACCAGTGAAGCGATCGATCACGCGCGCGCCGCCGGCGTGCCTTTGATCATCGCCATCAACAAGATGGACAAGCCCTCGGCCGACCCCGATCGTGTGCTCAATGAACTGTCGGTGAAGCAGGTCGTGCCGGAAGAGTGGGGTGGTGACACCCAGGTGGTCAAGGTCTCGGCGCACAGCGGTGCCGGCATCGATCAGCTGCTCGAGGCCATCCTTATTCAAGCCGAACTGCTCGAATTGCAGGCCAGTGTCGAGGGCGCCGCGCAGGGCGTCGTGCTCGAGGCGCGGGTCGACAAGGGGCGTGGTCCGGTCGCTTCGCTGCTGGTGCAAAAAGGCACCTTGCGCCAGGGTGACCTGGTGCTGGCAGGGGCTCATTATGGCCGCGTGCGTGCCATGCTCGATGAGAATGGCCAGCCGGTGAAAGAAGCCGGTCCTTCGATTCCGGTGGAAGTGCTCGGCTTGCCCGACGCGCCTGATGCCGGTGACGAGTTCCTGGTCGTCGACGACGAGCGCAAAGCGCGTGAAGTCGCCGATTTCCGGGCCAGCCGTGACCGTCAGCAGCGTCTCGATCGCCAGTCCGGTTCGCGTCTGGAGAACGTCTTCGCCAATCTCGGCAAGAGTGAGAGTGCCGCCGTCAATCTGGTGCTCAAGACCGACGTGCGCGGTTCACTCGAAGCCCTGATCAAGGCGCTCAACGATCTGTCGACGGACGAAGTGCGCGTCGCCATCGTTGGCTCCGGCGTCGGGGCCATCACCGAATCCGACGTCAATCTCGCGGAATCGACCGGTGCTGTCATCCTCGGCTTCAATGTCCGCGCCGATGCCAGTGCGCGTGCGCATTGCCAGCGTGACGGCATCGAGCTGCGCTACTACAGCATCATCTACGAGATGATCGACGACGTGAAAGCGGCGATGGCCGGGCGACTGTCGCCGGAGCACCGCGAGAACATCCTCGGTGTCGCCGAGGTGCGCGACGTCTTCCGTTCGAGCAAGTTCGGCGCCGCTGCCGGCTGTATGGTGCTCGAGGGCACCATCTACCGCAATCGTCCGATCCGCGTGCTGCGCGATGAAGTCGTGGTGTTCCAGGGTGAGCTCGAGTCGCTGCGCCGCTTCAAGGATGACGTGCAGGAAGTTCGGCATGGCATGGAGTGTGGCCTGGCGGTCAAGGGCTACAATGACATCAAAGCCGGTGACAAGATCGAGGTCTATGAGATCCAGATCATCCAGCGCACCCTGTAAGCGGAGGTCGACGTGAGCCAGCGACTCGAACGTCTCGCCGACCAGATCATGCGTGATCTGGCGGTCCTGATTCGTCAGGAGCTGAAAGATCCGCGCCTCGGCATGGTCACCATTTCGGCGGTCAAGCTCAGTCGCGATCTCGGCTACGCCGACGTCTACGTCACCGTTCTCGGTCAGGATCTCGCTGTCGCCGACCGGGTCAGCGTCGACGTGCTGCAAGGCGCCGCCGGTCTGCTGCGTGCTGGCCTGGGGCGCGGTCTGCGCACGCGTGTCGTACCGCGCCTGCGCTTTCACTACGACGAAGTCCTGCTGCGCGCGCAACGCCTGTCCAGTCTGATCAGTCAGGCGGTGGCTGAGGATGCGGCGCGTCACGACCCCGAGGATGCGGCGCATTGAGTCGACCCTCAGTCTCGCGACGGCAGGCCATCGACGGCGTGATGCTGCTCGACAAGCCGCTCGGTATGAGCTCGAATGCCCTGCTGCAGAAGGTCAAGTGGCTGCTGCAGGCGGAAAAGGCCGGCCATACCGGCAGCCTCGATCCCCTCGCCAGCGGCGTCCTGCCTTTGTGCTTCGGTGAAGCCACCAAGTTCGCCCAGTATCTGCTCGATAGCGACAAGACCTATGTCGTCGAGATGATCCTGGGGCGGCGCAGCACCACCCTCGACGCCGAGGGTGAGTTGAGTGCGCCGCAGCCTTGGCCCGAGCTCAGTGATACCGAGGTCGAGGCGGTGCTGCAGCGTTTTCGCGGCGAGCAGGCGCAGATTCCGCCGATGTATTCGGCGCTCAAACGCGATGGTGTGCCCCTGTATCGCCTCGCCCGGCGCGGCGAGGAGGTGGAGCGCGCGCCGCGTCAGGTGTCTATTCACGAGCTTTGCCTGCGCTCGCGCCAGGATGAACGCTGGGTGCTGCAGGTGCATTGTTCGAAAGGCACCTATATTCGCTCCCTCGTCGACGACATCGGCCAATATCTGGGTTGCGGCGCTTATGTCAGCGCGCTACGGCGCATCGGCGTCGGCCCGTATCAGGAGGCTGATGCCTGTTCGCTGCCGACCCTGCTCGCCGCGCATGAACGGGGCGAGTCGTTGCGGCCACACCTTTTACCCGTCGACTCGGCCTTGCAGGGTTGGCCGCGACTAGCGGTTTGTGATGAGTTTGCCTACAATCTGCAGCGCGGTCAGCGCCCCGGCCCAGTCGCGGCGGCGGCGGGTCTGTATGCGGTCTATCGCGCTCAGACGCTGATCGGCATCGCGCGCGTCGACGCTGCGGGTCAGCTGCGCGCTGAGAGAATGTTGCGCACCGATAGGGAGATGACACTCCCCTGAGTTCGGAGGCAGTTCGCCTCCCAACCCACGCTGGCTGTAAAGATGCGCGGCCTGCCGTGGATAGAGAGCATCTTGGAGTAAAGACAATGGCGCTGAGTGCACCACAAAAGGCCGAAGTCGTCGCCAAATACGCGCGTGCGACCGGTGATACGGGATCCCCTGAAGTGCAAGTGGCCCTGCTGACCGCCCAGATCGAAGATCTGCGTGGTCACTTCCAGGCGCACAGCAAGGATCACCATTCGCGGCGTGGTCTGATCCGTATGGTCAATCAGCGGCGTAAGCTGCTCGATTACCTGCGCGGCAAGGATCGCGATCGCTACCTGGCCTTGATCGGCTCCTTGGGTCTGCGTCGCTGAGGTTGAGAGGCGGCTACGGCCGCCTCTTTTTGCGCGGGAATGAGGCTCGTCAACGCCAGTCTTCAGGCTTCTAAGGCCTGCGGGTAGCGCCGCAATTCTTAGAGGCCTAGGGTGCAGTGGGGTCGCGTTGCCCGCATGGGTCATCTATCAGGACATTATTAAGAGGCAACACCATGTTCAATGAGGTCGTCAAAGAGTTCAATTATGGTCGGCAGACCGTCGTCCTGCGCACCGGCAAGGTGGCGCGCCAGGCCAGTGGTGCCGTCCTCGCCAGCAT
Source organism: Pseudomonadota bacterium (assembly GCA_021851865.1). Classification (GTDB taxonomy): domain Bacteria; phylum Pseudomonadota; class Gammaproteobacteria; order Pseudomonadales; family Moraxellaceae; genus JAJZHK01. Next base: position 33,505 of record JAJZBU010000010.1, read on the forward strand.
GGGTGATCTGACCGTGCTGGTGGCCGTGGTCGCAGCCAAGAGTGCCAAGGCGGGCCAGGATTTCTTTCCACTCACCGTCAACTACCAGGAAAAGACCTATGCCGCCGGACGTATTCCGGGTGGCTATAACAAGCGCGAAGGACGTCCTTCCGAGAAGGAAACGCTGACCTCGCGTCTGATCGACCGGCCGATCCGCCCGCTGTTTCCGGAAGGCTACTATAACGAAGTGCAGGTGACGGCCACCGTCCTCTCCACCGACAAGTCGCAGGACACTGACATCCTCGCCATGCTGGCGACGTCGGCGGCGCTCAGCATCGCCGGTATTCCGTTCAAGGGACCGATCGCTGCCGCTCGCGTCGCTTATGTCGAGCAGGCCTATATCCTCAATCCGAGCTATGCCGAACTGGAAAAGTCGCAGCTTGATCTCGTCGTCGCCGGCACCGAAAGCGCGGTGCTGATGGTCGAGTCCGAAGCCAAGGAGCTGAGCGAAGACGAGATGCTCGGCGCTGTCCTGTTCGGACATGACGAGATGCAGGTGGCGATCACCGCCATTCGCCAGTTCGCCGCTTTGGCCAATGGTGAGGAAAGTAGCTGGGCGGCGCCGGCACGCAACGAAGCTCTGTATGGGCAATTGCAGGAGCGCTATGCCGCAGCTCTGTCCGAGGCCTATACGCTGCGTGAGAAGCAGGTGCGTTATGCCCGTCTCGAAGCCATCAAGGCTGACGCCGTGCAAGCCTTCCCGCCCGCCGATGAAGCGGCGGAGGAAGAACTCGGCCGTCTGTTCGAGGACCTCAAGTACCGCTGTGTGCGCGACAACATCCTCAGCGGCAAGCCGCGTATCGATGGTCGCGATCATCGCACCGTGCGTGCCCTGGCGATCGAGGTCGGTGTCCTGCCGCGCGTGCATGGTTCGGCGCTGTTCACCCGCGGTGAGACCCAGGCCCTGGTCACGGCGACCCTCGGTGGCACGCGTGACGCGCAGATGATCGATGCGCTCGAAGGCACGCGCACCGATCCTTTCATGCTGCACTACAACTTCCCCTCCTATTCGGTGGGTGAGACCGGGCGTGACAGCGGTCCGAAGCGTCGTGAGATCGGCCATGGCCGCCTCGCCCGCCGCGGTGTGCAGCCGATGTTGCCGGCTGCCGACAAATTCCCCTATGCCCTGCGCGTCGTCTCCGAGATCACCGAGTCGAATGGCTCGAGCTCGATGGCTTCGATCTGCGGCGCCTCCTTGGCGCTGATGGACGCGGGTGTGCCGATGAAGGCGCCGGTCGCCGGTATCGCCATGGGTCTGGTCAAGGAAGGCGAGCGCTTCACCGTGCTCACCGACATCCTCGGCGACGAAGATCATCTCGGCGACATGGACTTCAAGGTGGCGGGTACGGCGCAGGGCATCACCGCCTTGCAGATGGACATCAAGATCGAAGGCATCACCGAGGAGATCATGGAGATCGCCCTGGGTCAGGCGCGCGAAGGCCGTCTGCATATCCTGACGCAGATGAATCAGGTGCTCGCCAGCGCGCGCCCTGAGATCAGCGTCAATGCACCGACCTACTCCAGCTTGCAGATCAATCCGGACAAGATCCGCGACGTCATCGGCAAAGGTGGGGTGATGATCCGCCAGATCTGCGAAGAGTCGGGAGCCGAGATCGATATCGAGGACTCCGGCGTCGTGCGCATCTATGGCGCCACCAAGGCGTCGGTGCAAGCGGCGATCGAGCGCATCCAGATGGTCACGGCCGAAGTCGAGGTCGGTACCATTTACGAGGGCACGGTGGCGCGTATCGTCGATTTCGGCGCTTTCATCACCATCCTCCCGGGAACCGATGGCCTGCTGCACATCTCGCAGATCGCTGAAGAGCGTGTCGAGAATGTCGCCGACTATCTGAAGGAAGGTCAGAAGGTGAAGGTCAAGGTGCTCGATGTCGACAATCGTGGCCGCATCAAGCTGTCAATGAAAGACCTCAGCGAGTAAGGCTGGGCGGCTTCCCCCCGGGCGCGTCTGCGCCCGGGCCACTTGGAGAAGCAGGCGAAACGTGGTAGGTTTCATGCGCGTGCAGCGACGCTGGCGCAGCAGGGAAGAATAATACAAAAGAGGGTCGAAACATGCGCCTGATGCATCGTTGGGGATTGAAATATCGTGTGGTACAGGTCGGCGTACTGCTGTCGTTGGCTTGGTTTCTGAGTGCTTGTTCGCCGGTCAAGATGGGGGGGGAACTGGCGGTCAAAATGACCGAGGAGAAGACCCTTCCGTTCATGCTGCAGGACGATGACGTCGACATGGCCTGCGCTTCGGGGGAGACTCTGACGCCGGTCTTGCGTTCGATCGCGGTGACGGGAGCCGATCCCGATCAGCTGGCCGCGATGACCTATGTCACCGCCGCCTATTGCAGCGAACAGCGGGCTTTTGCGGCAGAACTGCGCTATCTGCGCGCGCAACATGACAATCTCATCGACGACGCCGAAGACGCACGTATCGTGCAGAAGCGTGAGTCGGCGATCGCGGCGCGCCGTCAGTGGGCGGCCTATCGCGACATCGAGCACTACTTCAAGAGCCATTTCCACGTCGCTATCGGTGGCCGCTGCCCGTCCTTTCATCGTACTTATGATGAATTATCTTTCATGGTCGGCATGATCGCCGGTGTCCAGGCCATGGGTGATGACATCCAGTCACAAAATCAGGTCGGCGTGCCGCAGGATATCGCCGCCAAGGTCGAGCGCAGCATGGGCTGTCTCGATAACAGCCGCTGGTGGGGCGTTCCCCTGGCCATCCGCGCTGCCGTCTGGAACATGCTGCCGGGAGCGACACCGCCGGGTGCCGACCCATGGCAGTCGCTGGTGCAGGCCGCCAAGATCGGCCGTGCGCGCGGTGTGCGCCTGAGCTATGTGGTCTATGCCTTGTCGGCGCAGACCAAGGGTGACGATGCGCATCTGCGCGACGCCCTGCGCATGTACGCCGCTGACTCGAAGAACTTCAGCGTCGATCCCAAATACCGCATTTTCGATGCCATCGCCCAGGCGCAGATCCAGAACATCTCGGATCGCTACTGGACCGAACATACCGGTTCGCGTACGCCGATCGGTGCTCTTGGCACCTTCTGGGATGACAAGAAGAATGCGGCACCCAGTCTCAACCTGAATCTCGACAATATGTGATCAGGCGGGGCAGGTTTTTTAACGACGACATCCACATGGAGTAAAACTGATGAAGTCGATTCTCGCGAAAGTGTCTGCCCTGGCGGTTGCCTCGGGCATGATGATGAGTCCACAGGCCCAGGCGGGCACCAACACCTTGTGCGTGTTCGATATCCTGGGAACGCAAGGAAGCGTGTTCTCGATGATGCAGGACTACAAGCTGCAGGCGGCGAAGTGGGGGGATACCCTGGTGCTCAAGCCCTACACAGATGAGCGTATCGCCGCCGAGGACTTCAAGGCTGGGCAGTGCGATGGCGTCGTGTTGACGGGGCTGCGTGCGCGCCAGTTCGACAGCTTCACCGGCAGCATCGACTCGGTCGGCGCTGTCGTCAGCTATGATCAGCTGCGTGAAGCCGTCGCCTATCTGGCCAAGCCGAGCATGGCCAAGTACATGATGAAGAACGGCTTCGAAGTGGCAGGCATCTCGCCCATGGGCGCCGCCTATCTCTTCGTCAACGATCGCTCCATCAACAATGTCTCCAAGCTCGCCGGCAAGCGCATTGGCGTGCTTGATTACGACAAGGCCCAGGCCAAGCTGGTGCAGCAGGTCGGTGCGCAGCCGGTGGCCTCGGACATCACCAATTTCGCTGGCAAGTTCAACAATGGTTCGGTCGACGTCGTCGCCGCTCCGGCCGTCGCTTTCAAGCCGCTTGAACTGTACAAGGGCCTGGGAACGCGTGGCGCTATTCCCAACTTCCCCTTGGCGCAGCTGACGGTGCAGATCGTCATCCGGCCGGAAAAGTTCCCGGCGGGCTTTGGTCAGAAGTCGCGTGAATACGTCGCCAGCCACTTTGACAGCTCGCTGGTGCTGATCAAGCGCGCCGAGGCGGGCATTGATCCTAAGTACTGGATGGAACTGCCGGCCGCCGACAAGGAGAAATACATCGCCATGCTGCGCCAGTCGCGTATCGCTCTGACCAAGGACGGTATCTACGACAAGCAGTCGATGCATTTCCTCAAGGTCCTGCGTTGCCATGACAATCCCAGTGCCGCCGAGTGTGCTGAAAACCTCGAGTGAGCCTGAGTTTGCGGTGAATCCATCGCCCCCTCGCGCAGGGGGCGATGCATCTCCGTCAGGGACGCATCTCTGCCATGCCCAGGACTTGCTCCTTGGGCATTTTCATTCGTGTTGCGCGCAAGCTAAGGTAGCTCTGCAAGGGTAGGCATCGGTGCCGGACTCGAAACAAGAGCCGCAGCAGCCTTCTGGGCACGCATCTGGTCGATATTGCTCAGTCCCGTAACGATGTTGCAGTCACTGCCGCCCCAGCGATCTTCATGGATATCGCTATGACGCCAGTGAGGGTCGAGACTGTAAAAGCGGTGATGCGAGGGTCACGCATGCCCACCATGCCCAGGGACACGATCCGCCAAGGTCAGGAAGGTCTACGAATAAGGGAATGGAGGCGGTGTGGAGTGCGGTATACTCCACGACCGCGACATCAACGCCGCCACCAACATCCTCGCGCTCGGACATGAGAGTCTAGCTGTAGGAACCCCCATCCTTTAGGGCGCAGATGAGGTCATTTCTTTTTCGCCGCTGCCGCCATTTCCGCCATCTTGCGATCAAAGGCCTGCGCTTCGATGGCTTCGACGGTGATGTGTACGTCAAGTTCATCGCTGACCATGGGAACGTATTCAGTCATGCCGAAGTCGCTGCGTTTGAGCGTGGTGGTGGCGTCGAAGCCGGCGGCTGGCGCGTCATGATAGAAAGGATGTGGGCCGACCTTGTTGGCGTGGGCATGCAGGACGACATCCTTGCTGATGCCATTGACGGTGAGCACGCCTTGCAGATCAAAGGTGCGAGCCTTCGTATCGATGTGGCTCATGCCGGTGCTTTTGAAGGTGATGTTGGGGTATTGCTGGGTCTTGAAGAACTCGCCGCTATCGATCAGGTGCTCGTTCAGGGCGGGCACGTAGGTGTCGAGCGACTTGACCGGAATGACGACGTTGACGCTCGACAACTCGGGATGATCCTGGTCGCCCTGCACGGTGCCGGTGACGTCGGTGAAGTCGGCGCCGGGCGTGGAGAAGCCGAGGTGATGCCAGGTGAAGCGCACCTGGGTGTGCCAGGGATCGAGCTTGTAGGTGATGACCTGGTCGGCGAGGCTGCTACCAGCGGCGAGGACGAGCGCCGAGCTCAGAGCGAGAGTTTTGAACATACGCATGGTGTTCTCCAGTTCATGGTCGGGCCTCGCTCCTGGCGATCTGCACCTGCAGGGCCGATGCGAGGATGCAGGGATACTAGCAAAACTTGGCGCTAGGTAAAGTTGGTGGTGTTCGGTCAGGTGTTTTTGGCGCATTGTTCTTTTTTATGAAAAGTCGATTAAAATCAATCAGAAGCCCTTGTTTTGAGGGGGCTGTCCGGCATCTTTGATGAAACACTGTCCTGATCAAGACAACAATCGGAGGCGTTGTGGCCTGCTTGGCGGCTCTGCTGCCCCTTGTCAGGGGGATGAGAACTGCGTAACCTGCGCGCCGGGAGTCGGCCGGACGGTCGCCGCCAGCGATGGGGGAGGAAAGTCCGGGCTCCGCAGGGTAAGGTGCCAGGTAATGCCTGGGCGGCGCGAGCCGACGGAAAGTGCCACAGAAAATATACCGCCTACGTCACTTCGGTGGCCGGTAAGGGTGAAAAGGTGCGGTAAGAGCGCACCGCGCGCGTGGTAACACGTCGTGGCAGGGAAAACCCCACCTGGAGCAAGACCAAATAGGGATCCAATCGCGTGGCCCGCGCGGGATCCGGGTAGGTTGCTTGAGCTTGGGAGTGATCCCCGGCCTAGATGAATGACTGTCCTCGACAGAACCCGGCTTACAGGCTGACTCCCATCCTCTTCGCGACGGCCTTGGCGGCGCTACACGCGCGCCATTGCGCCCGTCTTTTCGGAAAATTCCGCGCCTTATAACTAAAAATCATGTACTTCAAGAATCGTCATTAAAATGCAATTTTAACTTCATGATTTTTATGGACTAGCCTCTTTTTGACGCGCCTACCTTTCTATCTAACACCATGATTTATATAGATATTCACGACGTCAGTGAACGGGTTGCTGGCATTGACGCTGTTCAGGACTCTGCCTATAGTGATGCAAGGTGGGGTTTTGTGTTGATTTGTGGGAAATTTGCCCGGTCGAGGTGGCTGTGTTCAGGGGTTACGACGAACTCACAATGGATGCGAAGGGGCGTATCGGCTTACCCAGCCGTTATCACCAGCGCATCGAGCAGGGATGCGAGGGGCGCTTTGTCGTCACCGTCGACCTGCGTGAGACTTGTCTGGCCATCTATCCCTTGCCGGAGTGGGAGAAGATCGAGGAGCAGTTCAATGCCTTGCCCGCTTCCGACCCGGCTTTGGCCTTGCTCAAGCGTCGCATCCTGGGCTATGCCACGGAAGTTCAGCTGGATGGCGCGCATCGCCTGCTGATCAGTCCGGAGTTGCGCCAGTTTGCCCATCTCGACAAGGCCGTCGTACTCGCCGGACAAGGCAAGAAGTGCGAGCTGTGGCACAAGGAGGCCTGGGATGCCATGAGTGCCAAGGCACAGATGGCGGACTTCTCGGCGGTTCATCTGGCGCAAGCCATCGACAAATTGGCGTTGTGAGCATGGATGGACCAGGACACCGGACGGTGCTCGCGCAAGAGGCCGTCGAAGCGGTGATGACACGCGCTGATGGGCTTTATGTCGACGCGACCTTTGGTCGCGGTGGGCATAGCCGGCGGCTTTTGGCTCGCCTCGCGGCGACGGCGCGTTTACTGGTCATCGATCGCGACGCCGGTGCGATCGCCGCGGCGCAGCAGCTGGCGGCGACGGATGCGCGGGTGACGGTGGCGCACGCGCGATTCAGCGAACTGACGACGTTGTTGCGGGAGCGAGCCTGGTGGGGAGCGGTGGACGGCATTTTGCTCGATCTGGGCGTGTCGTCGCCGCAGCTCGATGAGGGTGAGCGCGGTTTCAGTTTTCAGGTGGATGGGCCATTGGATATGCGCATGGATCAGGGACAGACCCTCGATGCGGCAGGATTTCTCGCTACGGTTGACGCCGAAGAGCTCGAGCTCGTCCTGCGCCAATATGGCGAAGAACGTCATGCCCGCCGTATCGCCCGCGCCATCGTCGCGGCCCGCGCCATCGCGCCGCTACGCCGGACCTTGCAATTGGCCGAGATCGTCAAAGCCGCCCACCCCGCTTGGGAGCGGCATCATCACCCGGCGACACGCACCTTTCAGGCGCTGCGTCTGCGTGTCAATGAAGAGCTCCGCGAGGTCGAGCAGGTGCTGCCGCAGGCGATCGCTACCCTGGCCAGTGGCGGCCGTCTGGCGGTGATCAGTTTTCATTCCCTTGAAGATCGTCTCGTCAAACAGGCCCTGCAGCGGGCGACGCGCGGTGTCGAGGAAGATTTGCCGCGCGGTTTGCCGGTCACGCCGCAACGGACGCCGGCTTGCATGCGCGAGATCATCCGCCAGCAGGCGGCCTCCGCCGCCGAGATCGCCGACAATCCGCGTGCGCGCTCGGCGCGTCTGCGCGTGGCGGAGAAGCTGTGATGCTGGCGTTCTGGCAGATGTTGCGCCAGGCCGGGCAGGGTATGCTGGCTTGGCGGCCGAGTGGCGGGCAGACGGTGGCGGGGTTGTTCCTGCTCTGCCTGTTCGTCAATGCGGTGGCTGTCTCCTACACGACTTTCCGCGTACGCCAAAGTCTGGCGCATCTGCAGGCCCTGGAAGCGTGGCGTGATCAGCTGCAGGCGCAGTGGACGCAGCTGCTGCTCGAGGAACACGCCTGGGGCGCGTTCACCCGCATCGGTCAGCAGGCGCAGTTGCAGTTGCAGATGCACGATCCCTCGCCGCAGTCCATCGTCATGGTGCGGCCATGAAAAAGCCGTCCATGGGACCACGTGGTGCCGCTCCGCGCGCCTTTTCGATATGGCGGATGCGCGTCGTGGTCATCACGTTTTTGCTCCTGGTGGCGCTGCTCTGGGGGCGCATGCTGCAGTTGACCCTGTTTGATCAGAAATTCCTGCGCCAGCAGGGGGATCAGCGCGCCTCGCATCTGCAGGTCGTCGCTGCCTCGCGCGGCATCATTCGCGATCGCCTCGGCAATCCTCTGGCGGTCAGCTCACCGGTGACCTCGCTGTGGGTGAACCCGCGTCAACTCAATGCCAATCCCGAGGACAAGATCGAGGTCGCCGCCCTGTTGCAGCAGAACCCGGCGGTCTGGGAGCAGCGTCTGCAGCACGCCGCTGGGCGCGGGTTTCTGTATGTGCGGCGCGACATGGATCCGGCGCTGGCGCAGCAGATCCTGGATCAGGATGTGCCCGGTCTCTATGGTGAAAATGAGTATCAGCGCTTCTATCCGGAAGGCGAGCCTTACGCCCAGGTCATCGGTTTTACCAACATCGACGATCGTGGCAGCGATGGCCTGGAGCTGCTCTATGATCATCAGCTCAGCGGTCAGGCGGGCGAACGGCGTGTACTCACCGACCGCAAAGGCCACCAGATCCGCGACGTCGCCATGCTGCGCGCTGTCGTTCCCGGGCAGGATGTGCGCTTGAGCATCGACAGTCGCGCGCAGTACCTGCTTTATCGTGATCTCGCCGCCCAGGTCGCGGCGCAGGGCGCGCATTCCGGCATGGCGGTGGCGCTCGATGTGCAGACCGGGGAGGTGCTGGCCATGGTCAGCGTGCCTTCCTACAACCCCAACAACCGTACGCACCTGAGCATGGAGCAGCTGCGCAACCGCGTGGTGACGGACAGCTTCGAGCCGGGTTCGACGATGAAGCCCTTCACCATCGCCGCTGCCCTGGAGAGCGGCCGCTTCACGCCGCAGAGCATCTTCGATACGCGGCCGGGCAGCATGCTGGTGGGGCGGCACCTCATTCATGATGATGAGGACAATGGCGTCATCGATATGACCACCATCTTGACCAAGTCGAGCAATGTCGGTGCCAGTCAGATCGCCCTCGCCCTGCCGCCGCCGACATTGCCGGCGCTCTTTCATCGTTTCGGGTTCGCCGCACCGAGCGGTAGCGGTTTTCCGGGCGAGAGCAGCGGCCGTCTGCCGGCGCCCAATCTGTGGAAGCCGATCGGTCTGGCGCACATGGCTTTCGGCTATGGCGAGTCGGTGACCCTGATGCAGTTGGCGCGTGCCTACGCGGCCATCGCCGCGGGCGGCATCCTGCGCCCGGTCAGCTTCCTGCGTCAGGACACCGCCGTCCCCGGCGTACGCGTGCTCGATGCGCGCATCTGCAGCGAGATCATCACCATGCTCGAGACGGTGGTGGCGCCGGGAGGGACGGCGACGCAGGCGCAGGTGCCAGGCTATCTCGTCGCCGGCAAGACCGGCACCGTCCATAAAGTCGTCGCTGGCGCCTATTCCCGCGATCAGTACCGCGGTCTGTTCGTCGGCATGGCGCCGGCGAGCGCGCCGCGCGTCGTCCTCGCGGTGATGATCGATACGCCGAGCAAGGGCCAGTATTTTGGTGGTCAAGTGGCCGCTCCGGTCTTCGCTCAGGGCATGGGTGAGCTGCTGCGTCTGCTCGATGTGGCGCCGGATCATAGCGCTGAACATCTTGCCGATAGTTATCGGCGAATTGGAGGGGCGGGATGAAACGAGCTCTCAGCGACTTTTTGCCGGCTTATGAAATCCCTGCCGCCTTGCGCACGCTGGCGGTGACCGCCTTGTGTCAGGACAGCCGCAAGGTGACGCCGGGCGCCGCCTTCGTGGCCCTGGCCGGCAGCCATGGGCACGGTCTGCAGCATTGCCATGACGCCGAGCAGCGCGGTGCCGCCCTGCTCATCGTCGATGCCAGTGACACCGTCGATAGCGCTCTTCCCGTCCTGCGGATCAATGCCTTGCAAAGGCGGCTGAGTGAACTGGCGGCGGCTTTTTATACCTATCCGGGGCGGACGATGGCGATCACCGCCGTGACCGGCACCAATGGCAAGACCAGTGTCGCGCATCTACTGGCGCAGGCCTGGCATCTACTCGGGCGACGCGCCGGAGTGCTCGGCACGCTCGGCAATGGTCCCTGGGGGGAACTCAGCGACGCCAGCCACACGACGGCCGACGCCGTTTCCCTGCAGGAGCATCTGCACGCCCTGCAGCGCGCCGGTATCAGTCATCTGGCCATGGAGGCGAGTTCGCATGGCTTGCACCAGCACCGCATGGACGCTGTGCCTTTACGCTGTGCGGTGTTCACCAATCTGACCCGTGATCATCTCGATTATCACGGTGACATGGAAAGCTATGCCGCCGCCAAGGCGCGCCTGTTCAGCTGGCAGGGGCTCGAGCGTGCTGTCATCAACGCCGACGATCCCTGGTCGCCGGCCTTGCTCGCGCGCATCGCCGCGCCGGTGGACATCCTGCGCTATGGCCAGGGGGCGAACGCCGAGCTGCGCCTGACGCAGGTACAGACCTCGTTGACCGGTGCCGTCGCCGAGCTCGAGACCCCCTGGGGCCGGGCGACGCTGCAGTCGCAACTCCTCGGCATCTTCAATCTGCATAATGTGCTGGCGGTCCTCGCCTGCCTGCTCGGTGAGGGGGTGGCGCTGACGCCCGCCCTGGAGGTGATCGCGCAGCTGCAGCCTATCGCCGGCCGCATGCAGACCATCGCCCTGCCCGGACGGCCTCTGGTCGTGGTCGACTACGCTCACACCCCGGACGCTCTCTATCAGGTTCTGCAAGCCCTGCAGGCGCATCGTCAGGCGCGTCTCATCTGTGTCATCGGTTGTGGCGGCCAGCGTGACCGCGGCAAGCGCCCGCTGATGGCGGGCATCGCCTGTGCACACGCCGACGTGGTCTGGTTGACCAGTGACAATCCGCGCGATGAGGACGCGCAGCGCATCATCGATGAGATGCTCGGTGGCGCCAGCAAACCGGTGCAGGTCGAACCCGACCGGGCTCGCGCCATCGCCGCCGCGGTGTCGCAGGCGCAGGCGCAGGACATCGTTCTCATCGCCGGTAAGGGGCACGAGACTTATCAGGAAGTGGCCGGTGTGCGCCACGATTTTGATGATCGTGTGCATGCCCGTCGCGCTCTTGAGGCCTGGACGCAATGAAATTGTCAGCGCTGGTGGCGCGCCTCGGTGGACGGTTGGTCGGCGCCGATGTCGAATTGACCAGCTTTTGCAGCGACAGTCGCCGTCTGCACGCCGGTGATTGCTTCATCGCCTTGCGTGGCCCGCATTTCGACGCCGAGCAGTTCCTGGCGCAGGTGCAGGCCGCCGGCGCCTGTGCCGTCGTCGTGCGGCAGGAGCATGCCGAGCTGAATCTGCCGCAATGGATCGTCGCCGATACCCTGGTGGCCTTGCAGGCGATGGCGGTGTGCTGGCGCGAACAGTTCCCGGCGCTGCAGCGCATCGCCATCACCGGCAGTTCCGGCAAGACGACGTGCAAGCAGATGCTGGCGAGCATCCTGCAACGTCGGGCGGCGACCCTGGCGACCGTCGGCAACCTCAACAACGAGATCGGCGTGCCTCTGACCCTGCTGTCGCTGCGGCCCGAGCATCGTTATGCGGTGATCGAGCTCGGCGCCAATCACGTCGGAGAGATCGCCCAGACGGTCGCCATGGTGCAACCCGAGATCGCCTTCATCACCAACATCGGTTGGGCGCATTTCGAGGGTTTTGGCGGCCGTGACGGCATCGCTCGCGCCAAGATGGAGATCTATACCGGTCTGCAGCGTGGCGCCACGGTGATCGTCAATCGCGATGACGACTACGCCGATGCCTGTCTGGAGCGGGCGACGCAGCTGGCGCTGCGGCCGCTGACCGTGTCCTTGCACGATGCGCAGGCGGATCTCTACGCCAGCGCCATCGAGGACTGCGGTGAGTCCTGCTACGCCTGTCAGCCGGTGTGGCAAGGGCAGGTCCTGCCGCGTCTGTCGCTGAACCTGCCCGGTCTGCACAACCTGAGCAACGCCTGTTTGGTTCTGGCGGTGGCGCTTGAGCTGGGCATCGCAGCGGATCTCGCCTACGCCGGTCTCGGCGCGGTCGAACACGTCGGCGGACGTTTGGCGATCACGCAGCGGGGCTCCTGCACGCTGATCGACGATACCTACAACGCCAATCCGGCGTCCTGCCGGGCGGCGATCGACGTCCTGGCGGCGCAGGCCGGGCGCAAGATTCTCGTTCTGGGTGACATGAAGGAGCTCGGCAGCGCCGCGCGCCAGGGTCATAGCGAAGTGGGAGCGTGGGCAAAAATGAAAAAAATCGATGCCTTGTACACCTGGGGTGAGCACGCTGAGGATTATGCCGCCGGATATGGCGAAACGACGCGCGTCTGCGTCGACAAGAATCACCTCATCCGTGAACTGCAGCGGGAGCTGCAGGGGGTGGTGAGCGTCCTGGTCAAAGGGTCGCGCAGCGCCAAAATGGAAGATGTGGTGCAAGCCCTACTCGATGATAGCGTGGAGAAAAGCTGATGTTGCTCTGGTTGGCCGAGCATCTCGCTCATTGGTACAGCGGTTTTCAGGTGGTGCACTATCTGACCTTGCGCGCCATCTTGAGCATCCTGACGGCCTTGTTCATCGCCTTGTGGATCGGCCCGATGATGATCGAGAAACTGCGCGTGATGAAGATCGGTCAGGCGGTGCGCAGCGATGGACCGGGTACGCATCTGGTGAAGAGCGGTACCCCGACCATGGGGGGCGCTCTGATCATCGTCGCCATCACCGCCAGCACCTTGCTCTGGGGTGATCTGCACAGCAGTTACATCTGGTTGGCGCTGGCGGTGATGTTGCTGTTTGGAGCGGTGGGCTGGGTCGACGACTACCGCAAGGTGGTGGAGAGAAATCCGCGCGGCCTGCCCGGGCGCTGGAAGTATTTTTGGCAATCGCTCGGTGGTTTGATCGCGGCGCTGGCGCTCTACGCCCTGGCGAAGACCCCGGCCGAGACCGAGCTGCTCATTCCCATGTTGCGCCAGGTCAGCCTGCCCTTGGGCATGGGCGGGTTTTTGTTGTTGACCTATTTCGTCATCGTCGGCAGCAGCAATGCGGTGAACCTGACCGATGGTCTCGATGGTCTGGCGATCGTGCCGACGGTTATGGTGGCGGCGGCGCTGGCGGTCTTCGCCTATCTCAGCGGCAATGTGCGTTTTGCCCTCTATCTGCACATTCCCTATGTCGCCGGCGGCGGCGAGCTGGTGGTGGTTCTGGCCAGCATCATCGGTGCCGGTCTCGGATTCCTCTGGTTCAACGCGCATCCGGCCCAGGTGTTCATGGGCGACGTCGGTGCTCTCGCTCTCGGTGCCCTGCTCGGCGTCTGCGCCGTCATCGTGCGCCAGGAGATCGTTCTGTTCATCATGGGCGGGATCTTCGTGCTCGAAACCGTGTCGGTGATGCTGCAGGTGGCCTCGTTCAAACTGACCGGCCGCCGCATCTTCCGCATGGCGCCCATCCATCACCACTTCGAATTGAAGGGTTGGCCGGAAACCAAGGTTGTGGTGCGCTTTTGGATCATCAGCCTGGTGCTGGTGCTGCTCGGGCTATCGACGTTGAAGATCAGGTAGGCGGGTATGGCGAATATTATGACACGATCGGGTCACAAACTGGTGTTGGGCATGGGCAAGAGCGGTCTGTCCAGTGTTCGCTACCTGTGTGCGCGCGGCTATCGCGTCAGCGTCGCCGACACCCGTCCGCATCCGCCCGGCCTCGATCAGCTGACGCAGGAATACCCACAACTGACCTACCAGTGCGGCGGAGATCTGCATGACCTGCTGCTGAGCGCCGATGAGATCATCCTCAGTCCCGGTCTGTCGCCGCAGGATGATTTACTGAGCGTGGCGCGGCAGGCGGGTATCGCCATCATCGGCGATATCGAGTTGTTCGCGCGCGCCGTGTCTTCGCCGGTGGTCGCCATCACTGGTTCCAATGCCAAGAGCACCGTCACCACCCTGGTCGCCGAGATGGCGCAGGCGGCCGGTCGGCGGACGGCGGTGGGCGGCAACCTCGGGACACCGGCGCTCGATCTGCTGATGGCGGACAAGGCCGATCTCTATGTGCTCGAGCTGTCGAGTTTTCAGCTGGAGACGACCGAAACCCTGGCGCCCGTGGTCGCCTGTATCCTCAACGTGAGCGAGGATCACCTCGATCGCCACGGCTCGATGCAGGCCTATCATCAGGCCAAGCAGCGCATCTTCCGCCACGCGCAAAGCTGTGTCGTCAACCGCGATGACGTTCTCACCTATCCGCTCGTCGCCGCCGCAGTGCCGGTGACGTTCTTTGGCTCCGGTCGCCCCGACCTCGGCCAGTACGGGGTGTGCGAGGTGGCGGGGGAGCGTCATCTTTGCCGTGGTCATGAGGCGCTGATGCCGGTGCGCGAGCTGCTCATCCCGGGCGAACACAATGTGCTGAACGCTCTCGCTGCCCTCGCGCTCGGGGAGCGCGCCGGTCTGCCGCTGCCTAGCATGCTGAGCGCTTTGCGCGCCTTCCGTGGTCTCGAACACCGCTGTCAGTGCGTCGCTGAAAAAGCGCAGTTGCGCTGGTATGACGACTCCAAGGGCACCAATGTCGGCGCCACCGTCGCCGCCATCGAGGGTCTCGGGCAGCAGTCAGCGCTCGTCGTCATCCTCGGCGGCTTGGGTAAGGGGCAGGACTTTATGCCCCTGCGCGCGCCCTTGCAGCGCCATGCCCGCGCCGTCGTTCTCATCGGTCAGGACGCGCCGGCGATCGAAGCGATCCTGCCCGCAGAGTTGCCGCGCCGGCACGCCAGCAGCATGGCCGAGGCGGTGACGCAGGCGCAGGCCCTGGCGCAAGCCGGCGATGCCGTCCTGTTGTCGCCGGCCTGCGCCTCGATGGACATGTTCAAGGACTATCACGATCGCGGCCGGCAGTTCGTCGCAGCGGTGGACGCTCTATGAACGCCGCCACCTTGGGAGCGACGCCGGAGCGTCTGGGCGGGCTCTTGCAGCTGGTCGTCGCCCTGCTGCTGTGCATCGGTCTGGTCATGGTGGCTTCGGCTTCGATGGACGTGACGGCAGCGCAATGGGGACATCCTTTCTACTTTTTGCTGCGCCACCTGGTCTACGTCGTCTTTGGGGTGACGCTCGGTTTCTTTGTCTATCAGATGCCTTTGGCCTGGTGGCAGGGGCAGAGGCGGACGGCGCTCGCTCTCGGTCTGGCATTGCTCGTCCTGGTGCTGCTGCCGGTGATCGGCCGCCACGTCAATGGCAGTTCGCGCTGGATCGGCGTCGGCCCTCTGACCCTGCAGCCCTCTGAAATCGCCAAGCTGACCATGGTTCTGTACATGGCCGGTTTTCTTGATCGCTTCGAGCAGGACGTGCGTCATCGCTGGCCCATCGGGCGCAGCGTCGCGCCTTGCCTGATCTACGCCATTGCTCTCATGCTCGAGCCGGATTTTGGCGCCACCATCGTGCTGTGCGTCAGCGTCGCCGCCATGCTCTGGCTGGCGGGCAGCCCGCTGCTGCGCTATCTCGCCCTGCTCGTTCTGGCCGCGGCCCTGGCCGCCATCGCCGTCGTGCATGCCAGCTATCGCTTGCAGCGACTGATCGCCTACACCGATCCCTGGGCCCATCCCCTCGGCAGTGGCTATCAGTTGATCCAGTCGGAGATCGCCTACGGCCGTGGTGGCCTGTTCGGCGTCGGCCTCGGCAACAGTGTGCAGAAGCTGTTCTATCTGCCGGAAGCGCATACCGATTTCGTACTCGCCGTGCTCGCCGAGGAGTTTGGTCTGCTTGGCCTCAGCGTCATCCTCGCCTTGTTCGTCATCCTCGTCCTGCAGGGTTTGCGCATCGGGCGTCAGGCCGAGATGCAGGGGCGTCTTTTTGCCGCTTATCTCGCCTATGGCTTGTCCGTGCTCATCGGCATCCAGGCCTTGATCAATATGGCGGTGACGGCCGGAGCGTTGCCGACCAAGGGCTTGACTCTGCCGCTGGTGAGCTATGGCGGCAGCAGCCTGATCATCGAACTGGTCATGGTCGCCCTGCTGCTGCGCGTTGATCGTGAGAATGCCCAGGCGCTGGAGGTGGCGGCATGAAGCCCGTCGTCATGATCCTCGCGGGCGGCACGGGAGGCCATGTCTTTCCAGCCCTGACCGTCGCCGAACAGTGGCGCGCGCGTGGTCTCGTCGTCGAGTGGATCGGTACGGCGGCGGGGATCGAGGCGCGTTTGGTGCCGGCGGTAGGCATCACCCTGCACACCTTGCCGGTGCGGGGGCTGCGCGGCAAAGGCTGGCGTGAGCGTCTGCTCGCCCTGACCGGCCTGCTCTTGGCGACTTATCGCGCCTGGCGCCTGATGCGGCGCGAGTCGGTGTGTCTGGCGCTCGGCATGGGTGGTTATGCCAGTGCTCCGGCCGGCCTGGCCGCCCGACTGGCGCGGGTGCCTCTCGTCATTCATGAACAAAACGCCGCTCCCGGGCTGAGCAATCGCCTGCTGGCGCATCTCGCCAGCCGCATTCTCACCGGTTTTCCGCAGGTGCTGCCGAGCCGGCGCACGGTCTATGTCGGCAACCCGGTGCGGCCGCAGATCCTCGCTCTGCCTTCGCCGCAGCAGCGTCAGCGCATCCGCGCCGAGCTGCACCTGCTCGTGCTCGGCGGCAGTCAGGGGGCCGAGGCCTTGAACGTGCTCGTGCCGCAGGCCCTGGCGCGGCTGGGCGAAGAGCAGGCTCTGGTGGTGCTGCATCAGTGTGGTGAGCGCCATGTCGCCGCCACCGAACAGCGTTATGGCGCTCTCGCCGGTCGCGTCGAGGTGCGTGGGTTTATCGAGGACATGGCGGCCGCTTACGCCGATGCCGATCTTGTCATCTGCCGTGCCGGCGCCCTGACCATCGCCGAATTGGCGGCGGTAGGGGTGGCCAGCCTGCTCATTCCCCTGCCGCAGGCGGTCGATGATCATCAGCGCCGCAATGCCGAATTTCTTAGCCAGGCCGGGGCCGCCGTGCTCTGTCCGCAGGCCGGCCTCGACGGCGACGCGCTGCTGCAGGTTCTGCGCTCGCTCTGTGTCGCCGGACGTCTCCAGGCCATGGCGGTGCAGGCGCGACAGCTGGCGCGGCCGCAGGCGACGCAGGCGGTGATCGAACAGTGTGATGAGGTGATGCGATGAATTCCAGGGCACGACGCCATGGTGACATTCCCGAGATGCGGCGCATACGACGCCTGCATTTCATCGGTATCGGTGGCGCTGGCATGTGCGGCATCGCCGAGGTCTTGCTCAACCAGGGCTATGACATCAGCGGCAGCGATCTGCGCGCCAGCGCCAGTACGCAGCGGCTGCAGGATCTCGGGGCGACGGTCTTCATCGGACACCGCGCCGAGCAGGTGCAAGGCGCCGACGCTCTCGTCGTGTCGACGGCCATCGACGAGGGCAATGCCGAGATCATCGCGGCGCGCGGCCTGCGCCTGCCCATCGTCAAACGCGCCGAGATGCTGGCCGAGTTGATGCGTTATCGGCATGGCATCGCCGTCGCCGGCACGCACGGCAAGACGACGACGACCTCTCTGGTGGCCTCCATCCTGGCGGAAGCCGGGCGCGATCCGACCTACGTCATCGGCGGGCTGCTCAACAGCGCCGGCACCAACGCCCGCCTCGGCGCCAGCCGTTATTTCGTCGCTGAAGCGGACGAGAGTGACGCCTCCTTCTTGCATCTGCAGCCCATGGTCAGCATCGTCACCAATGTCGACGCCGATCATATGGACACTTACGGCGGTGACTTTTCCCGTCTGCAGGCGACCTTCGTCGAATTTCTGCACAACCTGCCTTTTTATGGCCTCGCCGTCCTTTGTGCTGACGATCCGGTCCTGTGTGCGATGTTGCCGGATGTGGCGCGTCCGGTACTGACCTATGGTTTCGCCGAGGGCGTCGATTATCGTGCCAGCGACGTCGTCTTCGACGGTTTGCGCACGCACTTCACCTTGCATCGGGCGGGGAGTGGCGAGGCGGTGCCTATCGAACTCAATCTGCCCGGGCGGCACAATGTGCTCAACGCCCTGGCGGCCATCGCCGTCTGCTCCGACGAGGGCGTCGAGATCTCGCACATGCAGGCGGCGCTGTCGCGTTTTCAGGGGGTGGGACGGCGTTTCTCCATCCTCGCCCGCGTCGCCGAGGGCGACAGCGATATCACCCTGGTCGACGACTATGGCCACCACCCACGGGAAGTCGAGGCGACCTTGCAGGCGGCGCGGCAGAGCTTTCCGCAGCGGCGCATCGTCATGTTGTTCCAGCCGCATCGCTATACACGCACGCGTGATTGCTATGAAGACTTTGTGCGCGTGCTCAGCGCCGTCGATCAGCTGCTCCTGCTCGACGTCTACAGTGCTGGCGAAAAAGCGATTTCTGGCGCTGACGCCCGCTCTCTGGCGCGCAGTCTGCGCGCGCGTGGGGTCGAACCCATCCACGTCGAGGACAGCGCCAGTCTGCCCGACCTGCTGCGCGGTCAATTGCGCCCAGGCGATGTCCTGATCACCCAGGGCGCCGGCAATGTCGGCGCCATCGCGCAAGATCTGGCGCAGCATCATCTTTACCGATCGTCCAAGGAGCCGGCATGAGTCCCTCTTCCTCGCCTTCCCCCCAGGCCTATGGTCGCGTCGCCGTCCTGTTCGGTGGCAACTCCGCTGAGCGCGAGATCTCCCTGCGCAGCGGCACGGCCGTTCTCGCCGCCCTGCAAGGCGCTGGCGTCGACGCCCATGCCTTTGATCCGGCTGAACGCGCCATCACCGAGCTGCGGCAGTTCGATCGCGCCTTCATCGCCCTGCATGGTCGGGGCGGCGAGGATGGCTGTATCCAGGGCGCTCTGGAGCTGCTCGACCTGCCCTACACCGGCAGTGGAGTGCTGGCGTCCGCCCTCGGCATGGACAAGATGCGCAGCAAGCAGATCTGGCTGGGACAAGGTTTGCCGACGCCGCCTTTTCGACGTTTGTTCGCTGGCATGGATTTCGACGCCGTCGTCGCCGAGCTCGGTCTGCCGCTGATGGTCAAGCCGGCGCATGAAGGTTCGAGCATCGGCATGAGCAAGGTCGACCGGCGGGAACAGCTGGAGACGGCCTATGCCCAGGCGGCGCAGTACGATGCCCTGGTCATCGCCGAGAGCTATGTCCAGGGGGAGGAGTTCACCATTCCCTTGCTCGGCGAACGCGCTCTGCCGGTGATACGCCTGCAGACGCCGCATGCGTTCTATGACTTCGACGCCAAGTACCGCGCCGGTGACACCCAGTATCTGCTGCCTTGTGGTCTCGCGCCGGATCAGGAGCAGGCCCTGCAGGAGCTGGCGCGGCGCGCCTTTCTCGGACTCGGCGCGCGCGGCTGGGGACGTATCGACGCCATGCGCGACGCACAGGGCGGTTTCTGGCTGCTCGAGATCAATACAGTACCGGGGATGACCGATCATTCTCTGGTGCCGATGGCAGCGCGGGCGGCGGGTCTCGACTTTACCCGTCTGTGTCTGCGCATCCTGGATCAGACGCTATGAACGGCGCCCTGCTGACCGACGAGCATCCGCGCCTGCGTTTACGCTGGCGCCTGCTCGATCTGCTCATCGGTGTCTTGCTGCTGGCGCTCGTGCTGCTGCTCGGCAAGGTGGCGCAGACCTGGCCGACGATGACGGTGCAGGCGGTGCGCGTGCATGGCGATTTTCACGCCCTGCGCCGCGATGAGCTGTCGCGGCTGCTCGCGCGAGCCGTGCGCGGTGATTTCTGGCAGGTTGATCTGTCTCGCGTTCAGGCCGCCGCCATGAGTTCGCCCTGGGTCGAGTCGGCGCGGGTGACGCGCGTCTGGCCGGACAGCATCGACGTCGACATCCATGAACGCCGTCCCGTCGCGCTCTGGGGACAACACGCTTATATCAGTTCACAGGGACAGATCTTTACGCCAGGCGAGGTGCATCTCATCGCTGGGTTGCCGGTGCTCTATGGTCCGGCAGATCAGGCGCTCTATGTGATGGCGCAGTACCGCGCCATGAATGCCATCTTGGCGCAGGTTGAGCTGCACATCACGGAGTTGGAGCTGACCGAGCGCATGTCCTGGCGCATGCGTCTCGACGATGGTCTGCTGCTGCGTGTCGACGCACACGACACCTTGGACAAGCTGCAGCGCTTCGTCGTGCTTTATCGCCACGAGCTGGCGGCCAGGGTGGGACAGATACACGCCGTCGATCTGCGTTACAGCAATGGTATCGCGGTGGCATGGGGCAAAAATTGACATGATGACAAGGGAGATGAATTCGATGGCAACGACGAGCCGATTTTCCGTATCCGGTTTGCGGGCGGGGCGACTGGCTCCGGATGCGCCGATGATCGCTGCACTCGATATCGGCACTTCGAAGGTGGTGGCGGTGGTGGCACGTCTGCATCCTGATCAGAGCGTCGAGGTCATGGGCATCGGCACGCGCCCTTCGCTCGGCGTCAAGCGCGGCGCCGTCGTCAACATGGAGCTGACGCGTCAGGCCATCGATGGCGCAGTGCGTGAGGCGGCGCTCATGGCCAACTGCGACATCCACACCGTCTACGTCGGCATCGCCGGCAGCCATATTGGGGGTCGCAACGCCCAGGCCGTCGTCGCCGTCGCCGGCGTGGTCAGTGAGGAGGACGTCGCGCGCGTCATCGATACCGCCAAGAGCGGCTCCCTGCCCGCCGATCACGGCATCTTGCACATCCTGCCGCAGGACTTCGTCGTCGATGATCAGGACGACATCCGTGCGCCCGTCGGCATGTCGGCGAAGCGTCTCGAAGCCCACATCCACGTCATCTCGGCGCTCAACAATGCGCAGCAGAACATCGAGAAGTGTGTGCAGGACAGCGATCTCGCGGTCGATGGCATGGTGCTCGAGCAACTCGCCTCGGGCTACGCCGTGCTCACCGAAGATGAGCGCGAATTGGGCGTCTGTGTCGTCGATATGGGTGCAGGAACCACCGATATCGCGGTATTCTATGGCGGTGCCATACGCTATACCGCCACCATCCCCATCGCGGGTGACCAAGTCACCAACGATATCGCTATGACGCTGCGTACGCCGACCCAGGATGCCAATGAGCTGAAGATGCGTTATGCCTCGGCTCTGGCACAGATGGTC
Source organism: Pseudomonadota bacterium (assembly GCA_021851865.1). Lineage (GTDB taxonomy): Bacteria > Pseudomonadota > Gammaproteobacteria > Pseudomonadales > Moraxellaceae > JAJZHK01. The sequence continues at coordinate 54,702 of JAJZBU010000010.1, forward strand.
AATCCCGAGCAGGAGATCGAGGTGCCGGGCATGGGCGAACGTGGTGTGCGCAAGATGTCGCGCCAGACCCTCGCCGAGGTGGTGGAGCCGCGTTATGACGAGCTCTTCTACATGGTGCTGGCCGAGCTCGAGCGCAGCGACATGCTGCATCGCCTGCCGGCGGGCATCGTCCTCACCGGCGGTGCGGCGCGCATCGAGGGTGCGGTGCAGTTGGCGGAGTCGGTTTTTCACATGCCGGTGCGCTTGGGGTTGCCGTCGCAGGGGCGTTTGAGCGGCATGGCGGACATTTTGCGCAATCCCATCTATGCCACGGCGGTGGGGTTGCTGCTTTGGGGGCAGCAGGAGTTGGCGCGCGGCAAGGGGCAGGCGACGGCGTTCAGCCGCGCCAGCGATGAACGGGAAGCTGGCATGGTGGCGCGGGCGCGTCGCTGGCTGGCAAATAATTTCTGACGCACGGGCGTCGGGTCAGAAGCGGTCGGGTTACGACAGGAGAGCAAGATGAGCAATGTATTTGAATTGGCGGAAATGAGCCTGCCCGAACACAGTGGCGCCGTGATCAAGGTGCTCGGTGTCGGTGGCGGCGGCTGTAATGCCGTCGAACACATGGTGATGAGCAAGATGCACGGCGTCGACTTCATCTGCGCCAACACCGACGTCCAGGCTTTGCAGAAGATGAGCGCGCAGACCTGCATGCGTCTCGGCTCGGCGATCACGCGTGGACTCGGCGCCGGCGCCAACCCGGAAGTCGGGCGGCAGGCGGCGGTCGAAGATCGCGATCGTCTGCGTGAGGCTCTGCAAGGAGCAGACATGGTCTTCATCACTGCCGGCATGGGCGGCGGTACGGGGACGGGTGGTGCGCCGGTCATCGCCGAAGTGGCGCGTGAGATGGGCATCCTCACCGTCGGTGTCGTCACCAAACCCTTCGCTTTTGAAGGCAAGCGCCGTGGCGACGCCGCCGCGCAGGGCATCGCCGCCCTGGCGCAGCACGTTGATTCACTGATCACCATCCCCAACGACCGACTGTTGGCGGTCCTTGGCAAGGTGTCGCTGGTGGAAGCTTTCTCCGCTGCCAACAACGTCCTGCTCGGCGCCGTGCGCGGCATCGCCGACATGATCCTGCGCCAGGGCCTGATCAACGTCGACTTCGCCGACGTGCGCACTGTCATGTCGGAGCAGGGCATGGCGATGATGGGTAGCGGTCGTGCCAGTGGCGATGACCGTGCGCGCAAGGCGACCGAACTGGCCATCCACAGCCCTCTGCTTGAAGACATCAAGCTACAGGGTGCGCGCGGCGTGCTGGTGTCGATCGCTGCCAACTCCAGTCTCGGTATCGACGAGTTTCATACCGTCGGTGAGATCGTGCATGGATTTGCCGATGAATCGGCCAATGTCGTCGTCGGCACCATCCTCGACGAAAGCATGGACGATGAGATCCTGGTCACCGTCGTGGCGACGGGGCTGACCCAGCGTGAAGCGGTGGTGGCGAAGAGCGCCCAGATCGATGCGCGCCGTACGCGCAGCTGGAGTTCGGCAGGCCTGGCCAGTGCCGCGGCGGTAGCGACGAGCACCCCGGAGGTGATGACGGATCTGCGCACCCCCAGTCGTCCGGGCCAGGACTACAGCGGCTTTGACGTGCCTTCGGTGGCGCGCCAGGCAGCGGTGGCCAGCGAGGTCAAGGCGAGCGAAGCGCCGGCGCCGGTGCGCCGCGACATCAGCTATCTCAATATTCCGGCTTTTTTGCGCAAGCAGGCCGATTGAGATGGGGCATTTGCAGACCCCGGTGGGGGTCTGCTAAGATGTGCTGAAAGAATTTGAAACAATTTTTATGATGCTCAGACAGCGAACCCTGAAATCGTCGATACGCGCCGCCGGGATAGGACTGCATTCCGGTGAGCGCATCTATCTGACGGTGAAGCCGGCGGCTATCGACACCGGCATCGTTTTCCGGCGCACCGACCTCAGTCCGATGGTCGACATCCCGGCGCATGCCGACGCCGTCGGTGAGACCATGATGTCGACCAATCTGCTGCGCGATGGCGTGCGCGTCGCCACCGTCGAGCATTTGCTCTCGGCGCTGGCGGGTCTTGGCGTCGACAATGCCATCGTCGAGGTCAGCGCGCAGGAAATCCCGATCATGGACGGCAGTTCCGGGCCTTTCGTCTTTCTCATCCAGTCGGCGGGGCTGATTCAGCAGGACGCGCCGAAGCGCTTCATCCGTATCCTGCGCACCATCGAGGTCAGAGACGGCGACAAGTGGGCGCGGTTCACGCCCTACGACGGATTCCGCCTCGGTTTCACCATCGATTTCGATCACCCGGCTTTTCTCGCACGACCGCAAAGTGCCGAGCTCGAGTTCTCCACCACCGCCTATGTGCGCGAGATCGCGCGCGCGCGCACCTTTGGTTTCATGAAGGACATCGACGCCCTGCGTGCCAGCAATCTCGCCCTCGGCGGTAGCGTCGAAAATGCCATCGTCGTCGACGAACACGGCATTCTCAACCAGGAAGGTCTGCGTTACGAGGATGAGTTCGTCAAGCACAAGATGCTCGACGCCATCGGCGATCTCTACCTCGCCGGTCACGCCATCATCGGTCACTACGAGGCGTTCAAGTCCGGTCACGCGCTCAACAATCAGCTGGTGCGGCGCCTTCTCGCTGAGCCGCAGAGCCATGAGCAGGTGAGTTTCGGACGCGCCGCCGATGCGCCCATCGCCTACCTCGACGTCAGCGCTTTCGAGCGCGCCGCCTGAACAAAAGCGTCTTTCAAGGCTTTTCTTGATCTGGGTCGCGACTTGCCAGCTCGCCCAAGGCTAGGCTAAGCTCGCGATCCTCGAGGCTTTTTGCCGCTGTCATGAGGAGACGTCGGGTGGCCGGCGAAAGCTGGCGTGGCTGCGCTTTTGCTCGCGCCGGCGGTGATGGCGGCGTATGGGCGAGCAGTAGACGCAGCTCGGTCAGGGTCGCCAAACGTGGTTGGCAACGCAATTGGGCGATGCAGGCGCGGCGTGCGTAGCGCCACTGGCTGAGCCGCGTGCTGTCCGGGCAGAGCAGGCTGAGACTTCCTTCCTGCCAGCCGACGACGTTGACCCCGGCGCTCAGGCGCGGATCGATGGTCGCGCGCACGAGATCGGTCAAGGCGGCATACTCAGCTGCCTGCGCCAGTAGAACCTGCAGAGGGGAACTGTGTAGCACTTGCTGAGTGTGACGCACAGAGGACACGGTGCAACCTCGCGAACGTCGCTGGGAATGCCGCTAGCATAGGTGAAGAACGATGAATATCATATTCATCCATAAAAAATGGGCCAAGCCCCTGCACATCGACCTGCACGGCCGCCGTGTCTGGGGCATGCTGGCGGCGCTCGTCCTGCTGCCGGTGCTCATCGGCGCCGGGGTTTCGCGCTTGACCGCGCGACCGGCGCTGCCGACGGTCAATGCCGCGCGTCAGCGCGAGCTGCAGGCGCAGGTGCAACTGATGTCGCAGCATCTCGCCGAGATGCAGGCACATATGGCCAGGCTCGACGCTCTCGGCCAGCATCTGGTGGAAAGCAACAACATCCAGAGCAGCGAATTCGATTTTCATAAAAAACCACCGATGGGCGGACCGGCCAGCCGGTCGCTATCTTTGTCAAATGAAGCGCTGCTGCAGTCGCGCCTGCAGTCGCTGAGCGCGGCCATGGACTATCGCGATGCCCAGCTCGAGGCGCTCGACAGTATCCTGCGGCAGCGCCGTCAGGACGATCCTTCGCGCTTGCTCACCAGCATGCCGGTGCGACAGGGTATCGAGACCTCGCCTTTTGGTTATCGCAGCGATCCTTTCAATGGTCGGGTGAGTTTTCATCCGGGCATCGACTTCGCCGCCGCCGAGGGTAGCGGCGTCTACGCCACCGCCGGCGGCGTCGTCACCTGGGCGGGCGCGCGCAGCGGCTACGGCAATCTGGTCGAGATCAATCACGGCGACGGTGTCCTCACCCATTACGGTCATTGTCGCGATGTCAGCGTCCATCTCGGTGAGGTGGTCAGTCGCGGACAGTTGATCGCCCATGTCGGCAGCACCGGGCGTTCGACCGGACCGCATCTGCATTACGAGGTCGTGCGCAACGGCGAACCTGTCGACCCGGCCAACTTCATCGTCAGCACGCTGGTGCGCCGCTGAAGCGTCGCACGCAGCGCTGCGTTGCGGTTTCCCCCTACCCAGCATTCGCGCTAGAATGCAGCGCCTGCGTGCAGCCTGACTCAGGGGCTGCCGGCGGGACCCACAGCCTGATCATCAATCGAGTGCCAGCATGTTAGGACAGTTCCTCAGTCGAGTCTTCGGGACCAAAAATGAGCGTGAACTCAAGCGGATGCGCGTCATGGTGGAGCGTATCAACGCGCTGGAAGCCGAGACGCAGGCGCTCACCGATGAGCAGTTGAAGGAAAGGACGGCGCTCTATCAGGCGCGCTATGCCCAGGGCAGCAGCCTCGACGAGCTCCTGCCGGAGGCCTTCGCCACCTGTCGTGAAGCGGCGCGACGCGTCCTCGGCATGCGCCATTTCGACGCGCAGCTCATCGGCGGTATCACCCTGCACGAAGGGCGTATCGCCGAGATGCGTACCGGTGAGGGCAAGACCCTGACCGCTTCCTTGCCGGCCTATCTCAATGCCCTGTCCGGCGATGGCGTGCACGTGGTCACCGTCAATGAATATCTGGCGGCGCGCGATGCTGCCTGGAATGAGCCGCTGTTTCAGTTTCTCGGTCTGCGCGTCGGTGTCGTGCGCGCCTTTCAGGCGCCGGAAGAAAAGCGTCAGGCCTACGCCTGTGACATCACCTACGGCACCAACAACGAGTTCGGCTTCGACTATCTGCGCGACAACATGGCCTTCCGCTGGGAAGACAAGCATCAGCGGCCGCTCAATTTCGCCATCGTCGATGAAGTCGACTCCATCCTCATCGATGAGGCACGCACGCCGCTGATCATCTCCGGCGCCGCCGACGACTCGTCGCGCCTCTACCAGGAGATCAACCGCCTGATGCCCCTGCTCAAGCGCCAGAAGGAGGAGGGTGAGGCGGGCGACTACAGCATCGACGAGAAGTTTCGTAGCGTCGAGCTGACCGAAAGTGGCCACGAGCACCTCGAGGAGCTGCTGACCAGCGCCGGTCTGCTGGCAGAAGGTGACAGCCTCTACTCGCCGGCCAACATCATGCTCATGCACCATGCCCTCGCCGCCGTGCGTGCGCATGGCCTGTTCCATCGCGACGTGCACTACATCGTGCGTTCCGGTGAGGTCATCATCGTCGACGAACACACCGGCCGTACCATGCCCGGACGGCGCTGGTCGGATGGCCTGCATCAGGCGGTGGAGGCGAAGGAAGGGGTGAAGATTCAGGCGGAAAACCAGACCCTGGCTTCGACCACCTTCCAGAACTACTTCCGCCTCTACCGCAAGCTCTCCGGCATGACCGGTACGGCCGACACCGAAGCCTCCGAGTTCCGCGAGATCTATGGCCTCGATGTGGTGGTCATCCCGACGCACCGACCCATGATCCGGAACGACCTCAATGACCTGGTCTATCTCAGCGTCGAGGAAAAATTCGCCGCCATCATCGAGGCGATCAAGATCTATCACCAGCGCCAGGCTCCCGTCCTGGTCGGTACGGCGACCATCGAGGCGAGTGAGCTGTTGTCGCAGCACCTCACCGATGCGGGCATCGTGCACAATGTGCTCAACGCCAAGTTTCACGAGAAAGAAGCTGAGATCATCGCCCAGGCCGGTCGTCCCGGCGCCGTCACCATCGCCACCAACATGGCCGGTCGCGGCACCGACATCCTGCTCGGTGGCAATTGGGCGGCAGAACTGGCGAAGATTGAGGATCCGACGCCGGAACAGGCGGCTGAGCTCAAGGCTGCCTGGGCGGAAGCGCATGCCCAGGTGCTGGCGGCAGGCGGGCTGCACGTCATCGGCTCTGAGCGCCACGAGTCGCGCCGTATCGACAATCAGCTGCGCGGTCGTTCCGGTCGCCAGGGCGACCCCGGGCTGTCGCAGTTCTACCTGTCGCTCGAAGACGATCTCATGCGCATCTTTGCCAGCGATCGTGTCAAGCTGATGATGCAGCGCCTCGGCATGAAGCCGGGCGAAGCCATCGAGCACGTCTGGGTCACGCGCGCCATCGAAGGCGCGCAGCGCAAGGTCGAGCAGCGCAACTTCGACGTGCGTAAGAACCTGCTCAAATACGATGACGTCGCCAATGCCCAGCGCTCGGTGATCTACACGCAGCGCGACGAGATCATGCAGGCCGCGGACATCCGTGACACCGTCGAGCGCATCCACGTCAGCGTCATGGAGAAGACTGTCGACCAGTTCATCCCGCCGCACAGCGTCGATGAGCAGTGGGACATCGCGGGTCTCGAACTCGCCCTGAGCAGTGATTTCGGTCTGGCGCTCGGGGTGCAGCATTGGCTCGACGAGGACGACCAACTGCATGAAGAGGGCCTGCGTCAGCGCCTCGAACAGTCCATTCTCGCCGCTTATCGGGGCAAATGCGACGACGTCGGTGACGAGGTGATGAAGGCGTTGGAGAAGCAGGTGATGCTGCAGATCCTCGATCGCCACTGGAAGGACCATCTGGCGGCGATGGACTATCTGCGTCAGGGTATCCATCTGCGCGGCTATGCCCAGAAAAACCCGGAGCAGGAGTACAAGCTCGAAGCTTATCAGCTGTTCGAGCAGATGCTCGAGTCGATCAAGCTGGAGCTGGTGCAGACCCTCCTGCGCATCAGCGTGCAGACGCCGGAGCAGGTGGCGGCGATGCAGGCCGAGCGTGAACGCCAAGCTGCCGCCATGGCGCTCAATTTTCAGCATCCGGACGCGGCCAGCCCTCTGCCCATGCCTCTGCCGGACGAAGCGGGCAGCGCTTCTCCGCAGCCGCAGATGCCGGTGCGGGTGGCGGCGCGGGTCGGGCGCAATGACGCCTGCCCGTGCGGCTCGGGCAAGAAGTACAAGCACTGTCATGGCGCCGTGCAGTCCTGATGCGTGGCGTTCGGTCTAGGCGCGACGCCGCGCTGGCCTGATATCGAGAGGAGAGGTCGATGGCTGTAGGATTGAAGGATCTGCCGACGTTGCATCCGGTGGCGGGGGTGGAGATCGCCGTGCTTGAGGCCGGCGTGCGCTACAAGAACCGACGTGACCTCGTCGTCTTCGCCTTGCGTGAAGGTGCGACGGTGGCCGCCTTGTTCACCCGCAACGCCTTCTGTGCCGCTCCCGTGCAGGTGGCGCGCGCGCATCTCGCAGCCGCGGCGACACGCTATCTGCTCATCAATACCGGCAATGCCAACGCCGGCACCGGCGCCGCCGGTATGGCGGCCTGTCAGGACAGCTGCGCCGCTCTCGCCGCGCAGATGCATGTACAACCGGAGCAGGTGCTGCCGTTCAGCACCGGCGTCATCGGTGAGCTGCTGCCGCTGGCGCCGATCACCGCCGCCCTGCCCAAGGTGGCGGCGGCGCTGCGCGCCGACGCCTGGAACGACGCCGCCGTCGGCATCATGACCACCGACACCCGCCCTAAGGGCGCGCATCGTCGTTTTCAGGTCGACGGTCATGACTACACCCTCACCGGCATCACCAAAGGCGCCGGCATGATTCGGCCGAACATGGCGACCATGCTCGCTTTCATCGCCACCGACATGAAGGTCGAGGCCAGCTTGCTGCAGGCGCTGCTGGCGCAGGCCAACGCCACCGCCTTCAATCGCATCACCATCGACGGCGACACCTCGACCAATGACGCCTGCGTCCTCGTCGCCAGCGGTGCCGCCGGTGGTGAGCTCGTGCGCAGTGCTGACAGCGCTGCGGCCCAGGCCCTGGCGCGCGAACTCGCCGATCTGATGCGCGAGCTGGCGCAGATGATCGTGCGCGACGGCGAAGGCGCCAGCAAGTTCATCACCGTTCAGGTCGAGGGCGGTGGCAGCGCTGAGGAGTGCTGTGACGTCGCTTACGCGGTGGCGCACTCGCCCCTGGTGAAGACGGCGTTTTTTGCTTCCGATCCCAACTGGGGTCGTATTCTGGCGGCCATCGGTCGTGCCGGCGTCCGCGATCTGGCGGTGCAGGGCGTCCAGGTCTGGCTGGATGAGGTGCAGATCTGCCGTGACGGCGGTGCCGCTCCCGACTATCGCGAGAGTCTCGGCGCCGAGGTCATGCGGCGACCCGAGATCACCATCCGCATCGATCTCGGGCGCGGCGATCATCGCGATACGGTCTGGACCTGCGACCTGTCTTACGACTACGTCAAGATCAATGCCGACTACCGCTCCTGATCTGATCAGGGTGGTGGCGGCGGCGCTCATCGACGGCCAAGGTCGTGTTCTGCTCGCACAGCGGCCGCGACATACGCATCAAGGCGGCTTGTGGGAATTTCCCGGCGGCAAGATCGAGGCCGCAGAGACGGCCGCTGCGGCCCTGCGCCGCGAGCTGCAGGAGGAGATCGGCGTCACACCGCTACGCGCCCGCCCCCTGAAAGCGGTCACCCACGACTATGGCGACCGACGTGTGCACCTCGACGTCTGGCGGGTCGACGCCTGGGAAGGTCAGGTCGTCGGGCGTGAGGGGCAGGCGATCCAATGGGTGACGATGCACGAACTCGTCGATCAGGCGATGCCGGCGGCGGATCGCCCCATCTGTCAGGCTCTGCGTTTGCCTGAGCAGATCGCCATCGTCAGCGATCCGACGCCAGCGCAGCTGCTGCGTATACCCGCATCCGTCGCCCTGCTCCTGCGCGTGCCGCAACTGAGTGCGACGGCTTACGCGGATCGCCTCCAGCGCCTGCGCCAGGACTGGCCGCAGCGCGCCTGGTACGCGCATGATCGCGTCGATCTCGTACAGCCACTGCAGCTCGCCGGTGTCCACGCCAGCAGCCGTGTCTGGCAGCACTGGCAGGAACGGCCCAGGCTTTCCTGCTGGTGCGGGGCTTCGGCGCATGACGCTGCCGACCTCAAGCGCGCGCATGAGCTCGGGCTCGACTACGCCACACTCTCACCGGTGCTGCCGACGAACAGTCACGTCGGTCAGCCGGCGCTCGGCTGGGATCGCTTCGCCGCGCTGTGCGCCGGCACATCGCTGTGCGTCTATGCGCTCGGTGGTGTCGGACCGGCCGATCTGGCGCGCGCCTGGCAACAGGGCGGCCAGGGTGTGGCCGGCATCTCCGCCTATCAGTGAACGCGCGCGGTGAGCAGTTCCGCCTTCAGCTGACCGGCGTCGATGCCGAGGGCGAAGTCGCGGATTATCGCGGCGATGAGGCGGGGTTGTGCGTGGATGATCCAGTGGCCACCTTGAACATCGCGGACATAGAGCTCGTCCACCCACTGCTGCAGACCTTCGACCAGCTGCGGACGCACGAAGGCGTCGCTGTGCGGCAGGATGACCTGCACCGGACAGGTGGCGCGCCGGCGGCGTGGCCGCAAGAGGCGGCTGACGAAGTTGGCGCGGTAGAGGGCGATGCCGTGCAGGGCGTCGTGCAGTTGCTGCTGTGAGGGCGCATCGACGATGCCGTCACTCATCTGCCGCACGCGCGGCCACAAAGGCGCAAGCAGCAGATGCCAGACGCCCTCCGCCAGCCCGGGGGCGTGAAAGAGGAAGATGTACCAGGAGTGCAGTAGCTGATCGAGCACCTGGCGCGGTTGCCGGGTCAGCTGACGGCGCAGCCAGAACGAAGCGTGGTCGAGACAAGGCCCGGAGATCGAGGTGAAGGACAGCAGGCGCTGCGCCAGGACCTCGCCGGTCACCGACTCCCAACTCTGGATCGAACCCCAGTCATGCGCCGCGAGATGAAAGGATCGCCCCGGCAGCAGTTCATCGACGACGCGCTGCAGATCCTCGGCCAGACGCGCCAAGCGATAGTCGTGCCAGCGCCGCGGCGTGTCGGATTGACCGGCGCCGCGCACGTCATAGGCGATGATGTAGAAATCGGACAGAAGTTCGGCGATCAGGGGCGTCCAGACCTGGGCATTGTCGGGGTAGCCATGCACGAGGACGAGGGCGGGACGATGCGACTCGCCGTGACAGCTGGCGTGCAGGCGGACGCCATCGCGACTGCGGACATAGACGTTGTAAGACATAGGCGTGAACTCTGGTCTGGAGAGGGCAGTGTGCCTGTCGGTAGCGCTGCAAGCCCATTGCCGATTGCGCCATTCACCTGTCAGAAGGGACGCTGAAGCTTGCTGGCAGCGCGGGATGGGGGCGCTGCAGGCACCATGAGGCGCACCGTCATAGCCGCATCGGCTTTGTCACGCCAGCTCACAGGCACCGGGATCGTCATTTTTTGACAAGCTGACCGGCCAATTTCCAAAACTGAGACCGTTGATGCGCAAGAATATTATTTGCGAGTGGTGTGGACTGCGCAAATCGTATTGCGGGCATACAGTCATGGCAATGGAAAACGGAATAGGAAGCTAGTCCCTTTTAGCAATTGTGTCTCTACTTCGATAGTTCCATGCAAACGCAAAACTTCGGCACGTACTGCTGCCATGCCTATACCCCGTCCGGATAATTCTGAAATTTCCTCACGTGCGGAAAGTCCATCAAAAAAAACCAGATCGGCAACAGGCCAGTGCGCAGCCTCTGAAATACGCTGTTGGGCTTTGCTGCGCAGCGTCTCCACGTCAATGCCCGCACCATCATCGCTAATTGTAAGGTGTAACTGTTGCAGTGTTCGAACAATGCGACAGCGAATCTGTCCGCACCTTGACTTGCCAGAGGCAAGACGCTCATCGGGATATTCAATGCCATGATCCACTGCATTACGAAATACATGCACCAGGCTACGCAGAAATGGCCCGTAACCATCTGGATTTACGAAGAAATCATCGCCATCGAGATGCAGTGGTGCAATTTCTTTTTCCAGGCGTTCGGCCAGTCGTTGCAACAAGCGATTATACTGACCTAATTCCTGGCGCAAAGAAACGGAACGCAAGGACGTCAGCTGCTGTAACAATAACCGATCCGCCTCCACATAATGCTCTGGCGATTGCAGTAGACGTTGTGCCAATTGCTCAAATTGTCTGGCTTTATCCGGGAGCAGCGATACGATCCCCTGGTGTTTTACAAATTCATGGCCTAATACCTGCGACAGTGCTAGAAGATCTTCTTCCAGCAGCTCCTGCCAGGGAGCCGCAAATACTGATTCTATCAGTGAGGCTGTCACGACCCCGTCGTGGTTTGTTTCAACCAGCGGCTGGAGCATGGATTCAGTAATGTGTAATTGTTGCGGTAGGCGATTAAAGCCAAACTGATTCAGCGTCCCTTTAAACGTATGGACAGCGCGATACAGGTCAACACAAGGCCTGTTTTCCCAGGCAGGCAGCCCCGATCCAATAAACTCTTTAAATTCATCAACGGCGGCAAAAAAATCAGGCCCATCAGTCACCGCCGCCACGATCATCTCCAGTCGACGACTTTCTCTTTCCACCTGATCGACGAGATTTTTCGCCTCCGTCATGTCTGACAAAATCAGCATAATGCCGGTCTCAATACGAATATACTGAACATGCAATGTTCGCTCCTGCAGGCGAAATTCAGCAGGGAGCAGGGACAGGTACATCGCTGACATATAGGCGTCGCTTTCTTTCAGCACGTCACGCACACAATCACGCATCAAAATCTGCGCACTTTGATCATCAGGAAACAGCAATAGGTCAATCTGCTGACCCGCAGGTACACAGCCGAGTAACTCCTCACAAGCCCGACTGTAAATAGGATCGACACGTAACTGATGGTCAATTGCTAAAAAACCCTGTCCAGAATTATCCAGAAGACGACTGATCTGATCGCTGGATGCCTTAAATCGCATGGCCATCCAATCAGCACTGTCTTTAGCTTCGCGAATTTCCCGCTCCGCCTGTCGCAACTGGGTGACATCCGACAGCAGCCAGATCGAACCTCTTTCCGGTCGGTTTACATCCACGGGTGTACCGAAAAGCTCAAAGGTGCGCTCTCTTCCCTGCGAATGCGGCAGGCTGAGGTCAAAGCGACAGCTGTCGCCAGCAGCAAAAGCCCTGGCGATTTTTTGACCGGCCTCAATATAAGCCGTCTCGGTTGGGTAAATAAAGCGGGTCGATTGTCCGATTAGTTCTTCTGGACTACGGTCTGTTATGACGGCAAAAGATTTATTGGCGCGAACAATACGCCGGTCAACCGTATAGATCACGCCGGTGCCCGGAATTTGAAAAATGACCTCCAATTCCGCCAGGGCGTGTGCTAATTGTTCTTCTGCCCGTTTGCGCGCTGAAATTTCCCGGGTAATCCCATGATAGCCGATTACTGTGCCGGTATGATCGACTTCCAGGTTGACTAGCACTTCGCCCCAGATTGGCGCACCATTTTTACAGCGGTGTTCGGCCTCAAAGACGATAGGCTGAACATCTGCACCCGATGCAATGACATTTGGAATATCATGAAATGCCTGTTTCATCGATTGCAAACCATCGGTGGTGAAAAATTGCTGCATCGGCTGTCCTAGTACTTCTTGCGAACAAAATCCGCGCAAGCGTTCGTCGGCTGGACTGACGTACTCCACGATGCCATCTTTATCGACTTTCCAAACGACGTCCAGTGCGTCCTCAGTCAACAGGCGATAGAGAGCTTCATTTGCCGCAATTTTAGCCGCAGCGAGATCGGCATCCTCGCGGGCACGGATCAATTCCATCTGGCTACGCCGCAGTTCAGTGACATCCGTGAATAACCAGATAAATCCACTTTCTGGATGTTTTTGATCGACCATGGAGCCGATCAGCTCACAAACAATTTCCTCGCCATTTTTACAGACGGCGTCAATGTCAAAACGATAGTTTGCTGCACTGCGCGCAAAAGCAGAATAGATCTCCTGCCCAGCCTTTTGATAAGCATCTTCGGAACGATAAATTATTCTGGTGGTCTGGCCTAGCAACTCTTGTTCACTGTAGCCAAACATGGAGGTAAACGTCTGGTTAACTCTGAAAAAGCGTCGATCAATCAAATAAACAATGCCGATTCTGGCGTGCTGAAAAATAATGTCGATTTCGGCCAGTGCTTGCTGTAATTTTGTTTCTGCTAAATTTTTTCCGGTAATGTCATGCCAGACACAATGCACCAACTCGCGATCACCGATATTGATTGTCGACAGGGTTACTTCCGATAAAAATGTACTGGCATCCGCCCGGCAGTGCATCCATTCGAAGCGATAAACCCGATATTTCTTAGCGAGCGCCAGCATCCGTTCGGCCTTGACCAAGGAGTTCTCGCCGTCAGGTTGAAATTCCGGTGAAATTTGCGATGGATGAATTTGCAGCAAATCCGCATGCGAGGCATAACCCAGCATGGTCACCGCCGCCTCGTTACAGGCTATAAATTTATTATTTTCAATGATCCACGCAGGGTCTGGGGATAGCAGGAATATCTGTTGATACCAGTCATGATCGATTTCTGATAAATTCAGTTGCATGAATTGCATTTCGCATACCTGGTTTCAAGCAATGATGGTCCGGATAACCTTATGGGCAATATTGATGGTCAATTGTTGCCGTGAAAATCACGAAAAACAGGAGCAATAATATATGTGCGCTTCGTAAGGTGCGTAAAAATGCGAACAGTATCGTGTCGATGTTGTGTTTTTCATGATCGGCGGCGTCGGCCTGCCTTCATGGCTGTTAGATGGCAATAAGAAGCCTGCTTTCAGGTGTCGGCGCATTTTGTATCTGGCGTTCCAGTATCAATCACCGAAACATCATTATTTGTCAATTCAGCGGCACTCGCTGAACGCGCGGGACTGACTTCATCATAATCAGAAAAAAACCGCTGAATGATGGAGTCAATGAGTTCCTGCAACTTGTCCTGTTTAAATGGCTTCAGCAAATATCCCTTGGCTCCGGCCTTCAGCGCATCGAGTACCATCTTTTCCTGGCCATGCGAAGTCACCATGACAATAATTGCGCCAGGAAACTTAGAACGAATCAGATGCGTCGATTTAATGCCATCCATATCCGGCATGGTGATATCCATGGTCACCAGATCGGGGATGCATTCCGTGTAAGCTTCAATGGCCTCTTTGCCGGTAACGGCTATTTTAATCACCTGATGCCCCATTGCGGTCAGCATCGACGACAGCTTTTTCACGGTAATCAATGAATCATCGACCACAAGAATATTCAGTTTTTTCATGGCGCAATCACTTTTTATAATCAAGTTCATCGTTAAATAATTCACCCGGGGCTATCAGATGAATGTCAACTCGGCCAAGATCTGCATCCAATATCCTGCTTATGAATATAGCCCCCCGCATACGGTGAATGTTTTTGACGTGATCAATAATCATTGGCGGTGTCAAGGTAATGCTCATGCCAGTGGATGCTAGGCTCTGCGTGCAGTTGCCGACAATATTGTTGACGACATCCCCAGCTACTGAATCCCGATACATTTTCTCCTCACTGGGTGATATATCAAGGCCATTGGTCATTTGAATATATAATTCATCAATCAGCTTCTGGTCAAAACTAAAGGCAACCAAGACACCCAGCGCTCCACCGATGCCGACAACCGCGGTCAATCCACGAATATCCAGACTTTCAACCTCAGCACTGGATTCGATCGAACGATCCTCCATCTGAATGGAAAATTCCTCACGGAAATAACTCTCCGTCCGCGCAACAATCAACGGCATGGCGTTAGATACCCACTGTTTGGCGGCCATCAAGCACATCTCTCCCTCGCATAATCATGTCAGAGCGCATCATATTTCCGTCAACGCAGCCACGGCGTGATTCATTTCGCAAGCGTAGCCGATCGACCTGAATAAAGCCCATTACACAAGCTGCATGGCTAAAATGAGCTACAATCAAATCTTGCCTATGACCATTCTTATCCATAGGGTCCATAGTCGGAGCAGGTCGCTTCGTTCTGCCGAGCCGGTATTGTCCTGCTCCAGCATGCCATCCTGAGAAGCCGTGCTTTCCATTGACATTCCCCCGGGCCTGAAGGCACGCATTTTCTACTGCGCTCAGACGCGGCATCGAACAGCCCCCGGAGTCGCTTCGGTGGGTTCCTGTCGCTGGCGGCATTGGCGGGTCGTCTTGGCTTTGAAAATCAAGATCCTTAGCGAGACAACCAACCAAATCAATGCCTTAAGTCGGTCGCTCCACGCATCACTTCCGACTATGCAGCAGATAAAATAATTGCTGCTGTTGCTGTGCGATGAACCACCTGCACTCAGGATAGCAGATGGTCGCGCAGGATGTTGGCGGACTCCCACCGCATTCTCACGGGCACGACAGAGATGGCGGAGGGCCTGGTTCTCAGCGGCTCGAATCGAGATTGGCTGAAGCTCTCCGGCGCGATGATCGCGCTCGTTAGTCATGGGAACTGAGTGCGCGCTGCAGGACTCAGCCACGCCACCACAGGACAGCTACCGGCTGATGGCCAACATCGTCGCCCCCACCGGCTCAGGTTTCCTTTCAAGTGCTTGAAGGCCTGGGTGTCCGTGTCATGCGAGTGTAGCCGCCTATTTGAATGATCCTGTGAACAGCAAGGACCAGCCATGAACGGCCGGGCTTTGCGCGCATCGATCCATCAGGCGGAGGTCGGCACTCTGCAAGAAGTGGCTGGCCTATGGAGTTTTCAGTACGCAGCGTCTACTGGAAAATCTGCGCAGTCGCGCTGTCCAGGAGGCGGAAGCGCTGTATGCCGACGTCGAAGCTGAAAACGCTCAGATCGTCCATGTTCGCCCAGAGTTGTCGGCGACGCTGGTCGGCGAATCCCGTTGCCTCAGGACTATTTTGCACAACGTCCTCAAAGAGATGAGCAGGCAGATCGCTTGAGCCGTGTGGGCGGGCAGCTGTCATGATGCCCCGCCTTCTCCGGTCATGGGCCGAACAGGAGTCTGGTGGCCGGCGTCGCCGCTGTACGTCGATCTCGCGCAGGGGCGTATCCCAGGAGGCTGGGCGTGGTGGCGACCCGGGGTGTCAGACCGGCCGGCGCCGCGCACGTCATAGGTGACGATATAAAAATACGGCAGCAGTTCGGCGATGAGCGGCGTCCAGACCTGGGCATTGTCGGGGTAGCCGTGCACGAGGACGAGGGCGGGGAGCTGTGCGTCGCCATGGCAGCTGGCGTGCAGACGGGTGCCGTCGCAGCTACGAATATAGCGGCTCTGTGAAGTCATCGGCGTGAGATCTGATCGGGGACCGGCAGTATCTCTGTCGGTAGCGCTGCAAGCCCATTGCCGATTGCGCCATTCACCTGTCAGAAGGGACGCCGAAGCCTGCTGGCGGCCCAAGGAGAACGACCGCCATACCCGGTGTTGAGACTTGGCGATAGGCACCGGGGGATCCTTTCGAGGCCAGGTCGATCATATCCGCAGGGCTATGTCCTGGCCCAAGGAACGAGCAGGACAAGGTCGAGTTGGCGAGATGCGGGTGCAGCAGCCATGCCAGCATCCAGTCATGCTGCGACTGTCAGTACCACCAGCATGGCGATGGCAGCAGAACTGATATACTGCATTGTCTGCGATGAAACGCGCTGTCAGTGCTGTTCAGTTGCCTGGAGTCTCTTCAGGTTCGCCGCTGTCGGTGTGCGTGGATCCCATGCTCGAGCATCGCACGTCAGACCCTCCTCAATGTGCGCCAGGATCGACCGGAAGGGGCCCGCTAGCCTGCCGGGAGCTGATCGTGCCGGGGATATGAACAAGCGGGTGGATGGCATGTATGCCATGCGGGTCAGTGACGAATAGCCGAGAGAAGCACGGCGATCGCCAGCACGGCGGATCGGAAGACAGATGCTGGATGTGGCGGGCCACCGCCTTTGGCGATCGGGCTGACACGTCCTGTTGGCGCGCAATTTTGCCTATGGATATGGGATCATAACGATGACGAGCATGCAACAACGCGCCGAACTGCAACGCCGTATCTGGCAAATCGCCAACGATGTGCGCGGTGCTGTCGACGGCTGGGATTTCAAGCAATACGTGCTCGGCACCCTGTTTTATCGCTTCATCAGCGAAAATTTCGCCAACTACATCGAAGGCGGTGACGACAGCGTCGACTATGCCAAGCTGCACGATTATGTCATCACCTCGGATGTCAAAGATGACGCCGTCAAGACCAAGGGTTACTTCATCTTCCCCAGTCAGCTGTTCGCCAGGGTGGCGGCGGGTAAAGTGGACCCGTCAGTCAAGACAGTTTTTCACCGAGTTTAAGCTGTCTTCACGACTTCATGCGCAGCGGAATGGCGCTGCCCCACTGTCGGCGACAGCGTCTTGCTGCCGACCGTATTTGTCC
>JAJZBU010000042.1 GCA_021851865.1 Pseudomonadota bacterium
GATCCGTCGGCAGGACTTGGTTGCGCGCTTTGGCATCCAGTCCGCAGCGGCAACTCGGGATTTGGCGCTCTATAAGGAGTTGTCTCCGAGCAACATCGACTATGACCCCAAAGGCAAGGCCTACGTCTTGGGGCCAGACTTCCGGCCCGTGTTTGATTATCACCCCGAGCGGGTGATGTCGTGGCTGACACAAGGCTTTGGTGACGGCGAGCCGATGCGGCTCAAGGCGTGGGTGGTCAGCGAGAGCCCGTCACGGCTTACGCACCCGGATCTGGATGTGTTGGCGAGCGTGACTCGCGCAATCCATCAGGAATGCGCACTGGCCGTCGACTATCACTCAATCTCAAGCGGCAAGTCCGGGCGAGAAATTGTTCCCTTCGCGTTGATCGATAACGGCCTGCGTTGGCACGTACGCGCCTTTGACCGGAAGTCGCAGGAGTTCCGGGATTTCGTCATTACCCGAGTCAAGAACCCCGTCGTACTCAAGGGGCAGCCAGTTGCAGCTCACGAGATGAGCGATCAAGACATTCAGTGGACGCGGATCGTTGAACTGGAGTTGGTGCCGCATCCGGATCAGCCCAGGCCGGAGATCACCGAAATGGATTACGGCATGCGCGACGGCGTGCTGCGGATGAAGCTGCGCGCTGCCGCGGCTGGGTACATCCTGCGCAAATGGAGCGTCGACTGTTCGCCCGATCATTGCCTGCGCGGACCGGAGTACCGCTTATGGCTCAAAGACCACTTGGCAATTTATGGAGTCAAGAATGCGATTTTGGCACCTGGCTATAACAGTGCGTTGAAAATCGCACGCATGCCTTCGACTATTTGCTCATAAAATAGGCGAAAATTTCTTGTCGCACGCCGCACCAGCCCTGAAAAACAGATTTCAGCCCGGTTTTTCGCTCCTGCCACGGGTATCCCCGATCGGATCCCCCGCCTTTCAGCAGGCTCTGGGCGGACTTCGCCCTATATCATCGACAATCGCCAACCAAAGATCGTCGCCATCCGTGTCAGGTTGTAACCCAAGTTTAGCACCTCCAAAATAACTTCCATATAAATCATGCAATTAGCGCGTACTGGTATTTTTGGTCTTGCATTTGCTCGTCATCGCCGCGTCAGCTGATCAGTTTCTTGCTGCCTCCCGGGGCCGGATCGATCGCCAGCGCATCATAAATTGCCCTCAACGCCGGCTCGGCATGGGTGCTCTTACGCACATGGACCGTGCGCCCGTCCTTGCGGCGGAGGCTGGCCGTGACTCGCCGCTGAACCGACAAGGTCTGGCGTAGGCTGGACCAGGAATCATGGATGCCAGCCGCCTTCAATTGCTTTCGCAGCACTTGCACGCACTGATAAGCCAGAACAGTGATCATCAAATGCCCGTCGGAACGATCTTCCTTCGAGTGAAACACCGGGCGCAAACCCAATTCGCTCTTCAGGCTGCGGAACACGCTCTCAAGATCGGTCAGCATCGTGTAGGTCCGCCACAAATCGGTGGTAGCCTTGGCGCATAAGATGTTGCGCATCATCGATGCCATGTTGAGCAAGAACCAGCCCTACCGCGATGCCAGCGTCAATTATGAAGAGCTGATGGTGCAACGCAATGCCCCACGCTGGCTCAAGATGCTGGGCAAGTACGGCTATCTGGCGCCCCAACAAGCCTGATCGCATCAGGCGCCATGACAAGACGCAGGCCTATGGACTGATCAGGAGTCCACGGGCAGTATTGCTCTGAGGTCCGTGGTGTTTTCACGGTAAAAACGATGGTCATCATGTTCAGGGCGACCCTGCATCGATTAGTATCGGCGGCTCCATTTTCCTGGTTAAGGACGCCGCCGATGCTCAACCGTACCCCCACCTTACTCATCATCCTGCTGTTGACTGGCTGTGCCGCCTTTCCCCAGCACAAGGTGGCTTTTGTAGCGACGCCCTTGCGGCCAACGGCGCAATCGGCGCTTCTTTATGTCGATCTGCGCACCTATGCCGGCGTTCCCGAGCACGCTTCGCCGCTCGGCACCTTGCATGACGTCATGCAGGGCATCGCGCTCCAGGCTTTGCACGAGGGTGGTCTGTTTCAGGCCATCAGTTTTAGCGATGAGGCGCGCGCGCACGCCAACTCTGTGGTGCGCTTGTCGATCTATCAGCAAACCTCGACGGTCTGGCCCTATCTGACCGCCATACTCAATTATTTCTCCGCCACCATTATTCCGGTCTACGCCAATGAGCAGTACACCCTCACCCTGGAGCGACTCGATGCGACGGGCAAGGTGAGCCAGAGTATCGTCGACCACGATGCCATCCATCGCTATGCGGGCATCCTCTTCCTGCCCGCCGCCATGATGGGAAAGACCCCATCGCAGGCGGTGAATGAGACCTTGAATAACCAGATCGAGGATCTGTTCGCACAAGCCGAGCAGAGGGGCTGGTTCGCGACGAAAGAATAGGCGCTATAGGCGCTGCTGGCGATCACCCGCCGGCAGCGCGGCGGCCCTTGCCCTTGGCGGCGGCAGGCGCGCCACGATCGAGTTCCGCCAGCATCTGCTCGCCGCTCAAGTCGGGAGCGGCGGCGCCATGAAAGTACTGACCCATGCCGGCCTTCTCGTAGTAGGGCTGCACGCGCGGCGTGAGCAGGCCGATTTCGCGGATGTTGGGCACCAGGCGGGTGAACATGATGTTGCGAAAGCGTTGCATGCCGGGTGAGCTCAGGACCAGCTGGCGCCACTGCTCACGCGTCACGCTGCTGCCGGCATACCACTCGTCGTAGACCTCATAGGCCATGAAGCGGTTGCGCATGAGCAGAGCCACCTCATAGGCCCAGTCCTCGCGTTCGGCTTTTTCTTGTGGTGACAGCTCGCTGGCGATGTGCTGGCGCAGGGCGAGGACACCGTAGTGCACATGTCTAGCCTCGTCCTGGATGACGTAGCGCAGCATTTCCTTGAGCAGGGGTTCTTGCGTGTGCTGATAGAGGAAGCCGAAAGCGCCCAGCGCCAAGCCTTCGACCATGATCTGCATGCCGAGGAACTTCATGTCCCAGCGGGCATCGGTCATGAGGGCGTCGATGATGACGAACAGGTTGTCGTTGATCGGGTACATCTTGCCGAGCTTTTCGCTCAGGTAGCGATGAAAGACCTCGACGTGGCGGCCTTCGTCGACCACCTGGGTCGAGCCATAGAGTTTGCCGTCGAAGAAGGGCACCGACTCCGTCACCTGGCAGGCGGCGAGCAGCGCGCCCTGCTCGCCGTGCAGAAACTGCGACAACATCCAGCTGGTGATCGAGTAGATCATCTTCTGCTGGTCGGCGCCTGCGAACTTGATGCCGACTTTGGCCGCCGCGTCCAGGTCGATCATGTCCAGCGGCGCCAGCGCCAGTGTCGGGTCGAGTGGATCGACGGAGGTGTTCCAGGCGAGATTGCTGCCATTCCACTGCCCAAGCTTGGCGCGTTCGTAGAGTTGATGCATTTCCGCGTGATCGTGCGGGTAGTCCCAGTTGAAGTGGGCGCTGTGGGTGGCGGTCATCTCCGTCGGCAGGCCACTTTTGCCCACTTTCAAGAGCAGTCCACGCACCGCCGAGGGTGCCATCGAGCGCAGCACGCGCGGGTTTTTCATTTCGGTAAAGATCTCTGCCGCTTCTATCACCGCATCGACACGGTTCTGTACGCGGGAGGGAAGGATGGAACGGATGTTGCCGAGGGATTCGTACATGACGGAGTTCTCCGAGGTGAAGGTCGGTGCGGCACGGGGTTCAATTCGGTGTCGGCGCTTCGATGGCGATCGTCAGCGGCGAGCAGGCGCTGGCGATGCAGGCCAGAGCATAGCCCTGGGCCCTTTCTTCCGGCAGCAGGCCATTCGGTTCGGGCATGTCGATGTCGCCGGCGAGCACCCGTACCCGACAGCGGCCGCAGCCGCCGAGGGTGCAGGAAAAGCTCATCGGGGCGCCGAGGTCGAGACCGGCGTCGAGCAGGCTTTGATCACCGGCGATCTGGCCCTGCCAGCGGCCGCCGTTGTGATCGATGATGGTGATGGGCTGTGGCAGACGCGCTCCGGCCGCTGGCGGGCGCAGACCCGGCGTAAAGTTTTCCTGATGCAGACACGGCTCCGGTAGGCCTCGCGCCAGCCATTGCGCGCGCACACCTTCCATCATCGGCGCTGGACCGCACTGCCAGACGGTCAGGTCCGCCGGCAGGTGCTCACCGTAAGCGCAGGTGAGCAGTCGGGAGAATCGTTCGGCGTCGAGGCGGCCGCTGTCGCCTGACCAGTCGGCCGGCGGCAACTCCAGAACGTGCCACACCCGCAGACGTTCGCCATACTGCTTTTCCAGGGCGTTCAGGGACGCGGCAAAGATCACCTCATCGAGCTGGCGGTTGCCGTAGAACAAGGTGATGCGACTGCCTGATTCGGTCGCTAGCACGCTGCGGAGGATGGCCATCAGCGGGGTGATGCCGCTGCCGCCGCCCACCAGCAACAACTCACGACAGGCACCAGGTTCGGGTTTGACGGTAAAATTGCCAGTGGGCCCCAGCACGTCGAGTCTGGCACCGACCGCGATGTTCTCGGCGAGGTGATTGGAGACGACGCCGTCCGCCACCCGCTTGATCGTGATGGTGGCGCTGCGGCGCTCGCTGGCGGCGCTGGAAATGGAATAGGCGCGACGATATTCCTGGCCATCGATGCGCAGCACGAGGGTGAAGAACATGCCCGGCAGAAAATCGATGTCGGCGCCGTCCTGGCGCGCCAGCGTCAGGCTGATCGCCGTCGGTGTTTCGGTGACCACTGCCACCACCCGCATCGGCGTGGTGGCCAGCGCCGGATGCGATGCTAGGTCGTGGCGGCGCGAGGCGTCGGCCGCGTAGATCTTGACGGTGGCCGCTTTTCTGCCGCTCGTGACAGCCTGCCAGCAATCCTTGCGCAGACGGTTGAGGCTGCGAAACAAAGTCATCATGGCCATTCCCGCAACAAGGTGGATGCATGCCGTCACGCCGCTACGGCGCGGATCTGTGGCGACCTTAGCCTTTATGTTGCGGTGGTGGCGGTCGCTCTGCTATGTTCAGTCGGTGCAATAAATTGTGATTTCAGCTCATGCGCATTCATCCAGGTTTCTTTATTCCTGGCCAGTACGTTTTGCAGGTGCTGGAAAGCGGGCTCTTGTCGGCACCCGCCCGCGACCGGGTCCTCGCCCGCATCGCCGCCGCCGGTCATACCACCGACAGCCTCGCTCAGCAGGGCGTCAAGGCGCCGCTGTGTTGGCTGGTCGAGGCTCTCGAAGAGCAGACCCTGGATGCGGTCGCCGAGTTCGCTTGGCGGTTTGGAGCGAATGTGCGCCTCACTTCACACGGTGGGCTGAGCATGATGCTGATGTCCTCAAGCTCGGTGCGCGAGGCGATCAGTGCTCTGCGTTTCCTGCCGCTGCTGACCAATCTGGTGTCGGTGAGCTTGGTCGAAGCCGCCGATGGCGGCGGCTTTCTGCTGATCGAGGCGCACGCCGGCGAGGCGCGGCTCGATACCATGCCGCTCTATTATGCCGCTTCCGCCATGCGCCGGCTGATCCGCATGGTGACCGGGCGGCAACCGACCACCATCACCCATATCCCCGGCCCGGCGCCAAGTTTTGTCAGATCCGAAGATCCGGCGCTGTGGCGTTTCGACGCCGCCGCCGCCGGCATCGAGTTCAGTCAGGAAGAGCTCGATCAAGCTTGCCTGTTTGCTGACCCGGTCACCTTTCACGCCACTTGGCAGGCCTGCGCGGCCGATCTGCAGGTCGTGCTGCAGGGTCTGGGTTTGGCGCAGCGTGTGCGTCGCCTGCTCGACGACAGTGCGCATTACCCGAATCAGACGGCCCTGGCCAGGAGTTTGCACATGTCGAGTAGCACGCTCAAGCGGCAACTGGCGCAGGCGGGCAGTAGCTTTAGCCAGTTGCTGGAAGACTCGCGTCGGCAACGCGCCATCGCCGCCTTGCTCGTCGGCCAGTTGAGCGTGCAGCAGATCTCCGAACGCCTCGGCTACAGCGACCAGGCCAACTTCACCCACGCCTTTAAGAAATGGACCGGCGTCACCCCAGGCGCTTTCAGCCGCGCCGGGCGATGATGCGAGGGTCACGCGCTGCCCACCATGGCTGCCTGATCGAACAGCAAACCCTGCCTACACGAGGCAAGAGTGACCGGCGCTGTTACACCACGCCTGGGGACACGATCAAAAAGTCGAGCGGCTCATGTTTTCCAGCTCGGATAACACCAGGGGATTTATCGTCGAACAAAACGTGGGGTTCCATAAACGCGAGGGTTTGTACTGGATGCCGTGCGCGTCCCCGAACTTGGCGTCTGCCTGATGGTTTGCTTATCCAAGCAGGTTGTCGAACTCGAAAAATCGACACACGCACAACTCGTTGTCGTGCAAGGCGATGTGCGTGTGCTACGGCGAAAAAGTTGGCAGAGATTCCGAGAGAACAGAGGGCAGAAAAGGGTCGAACTGGTCGCCATAGGCACTGTGTCTGACCACCCCCTGGCACACGCAGAATGTGCAAGAAGCCCGCGTGCTTCGCGGGGTCCGGATGTGAAAACGCCCAACTGAAAACAGTCGGGCGCTGAATTTTGGTGGCAGAGCGGAATGTGAAGGTTTTCAGCGGACCAATGCTCGCCAGTGTAGAACAGGACTGGCAAGTGCGTGCTGACAATGATCTTCAAGACACGAATCGCGCGCTACCAACCCTCCGCAGAGAATTGCATCGACTCCGTGTCACGCCGCAGCGTCACCTCGTGCGGCGACACGGCCAGATACCAGGTCTGCCGCTCGGCGTGCGGTTTGGGCTTGGCGAAGCCAGCTGGTGTCAGCAATGCCAGGCACCACGACGGCAGGGGATCCCGTACGGACCGATACAGAATGCCGCCGACGTTGGCCTCGCGGGCCACGCGTGCAAACTGCTGCGTCGACGCGTAATCGGTAGGGTGTTGCCAGATGGCGGCATCGGCATCAAATGGTGGCCGCTGCAAATCGACCACTGGCGTGGCCACTTCAACCCGAAATGCCGTGTGCGTCACTGGCTCAATGCGCTCAAGGTCGACGGCGTCCTTGAGAAACTTCCAGCGCCAGTAACCCAGCTCTGCGCCAGCCGTCCTGACGGATTCCGCACCGTAGAACACCCCGGGATCCGTCGCTGTCCGAAAACGCGAACCACCCCGCTTGGGGTCGTACCGAAACGGTGTGGCCAACAAGTAGTCGAGGCCGGCTGTGTCATCGGGCTGAGCGGGCTTGCTCGATTCCAACAAGGACTCCAACAAATCCTGCTCGTCGCGGCTGTCGACCAGCTTCATGGTGGCAGCAATGTGCTGCGACTCCACCATGCGCCAGACCTGGCCACGCCAGGCAAAGGCCTCAGATGAGACCGCGGGAGGCGTCCAGGTAGTGAACGACACGGACCAGCCCTTCTGTTTGACGAATCAGATCCACCGGGCGGCCGTTGAGCCCCCGGTTCTCGCTGTTGAGCCACTGGCGCGCTGTCTGCTCATTGCCGACGATGGAATCGAGGGAACGGAAAACGCGCACGAACAGCAAGGCGAACTCCCATTCCTTGCGGCGCTCATCGAGCTTGTACTCCCCGTTGTAGAGGCGGGTCACCGTGGGCGGGCTGACCCCCAGGACCTTGGCAAGCAAGGCGCGTGAGATGTCCAGGCGCTCGGCCGCACGGGCCACGGCTTTGGTCAGCACCGAGGATGGGTCTGGCTTTGGGGCCAGGTTGCGGGCAGATGCAGTCATGATCAGCCTCCTTTTCTATGGAAACAATAATACACCAATATTCCCTCAGAAATCCATTCGCCTGTTTTGATCAGAGTGACACTCCGCGCTGGATGTGGCCGGACTGTCCGCCCGGTGAGATCATCGCGAGATGGATCAATCCTCTGCGTGCGCCACGCCGGGATTATCGCGCTGGACAAGCAAGTGTTTGCAAAAAACCGCAAACCCGCATGAATACTAGACAGAGAACCTCATAGAGGGCATCAAAATGGAATGTTTTGAGGGGCGCACTGTCGAACTCGGAGGTTCAGGTTCTTTCATTATTTCAACGATAGTTGTATAGTTGCAGCATGGAAAAGAAAACCGCTGTCCTTCTCTTTGCATCGCTGTCGTCCGGCGTGCGCCTCGACGTCTATCGCCTGCTGGTGCGTCAGGGAACGGACGGCATGGTCGCCGGTGAGATCGCTGCCAGCTTGGCGCTGCCGCCGACCCAGCTGTCTTTTCATCTCAAGGCGCTGACCCAGGCCGGCATGCTGACGGTGACGCCGGAGGGACGCTTCCTGCGCTACCGCGCCGACCTCGCCTTGATGTTCGAGCTGATCGCCTATCTGACGGCGGAGTGCTGTGGCGGTCAACCGCAACAGTGCGCCGATCTGTGCGCCGCCGCCGGCAGTCCCCTGTTGACCCTAGCGAAGACGACTGAATGATGAACGTCCTGTTCCTGTGTACTGGCAACTCCTGCCGTTCCATCCTCGCCGAGGCGACCTTCAACCATTTGGCCCCCGCCGGGTGGCAGGCGCTGAGCGCTGGTAGTCGGCCGACCGGGCAAGTCCATCCGCGTGCCCTCGCTCTGCTGGCGCGTGCAGGCATCGCGACGAGTGGCTATCACAGCAAATCCTGGGAGGACCTGCCGGTGACGCCGGACATCGTCATCACCGTCTGCGCCAGCGCCGCCGGTGAGACCTGTCCGGCCTATCTGGGGCCGGTGCTGCGCGGCCATTGGGGTGTCGAGGATCCTGCGCACGTGCAGGGCAGCGACGCCGAGATCGACGCTGCCTTCGACAGCGCCTATCGCATTTTGCGCGCGCGTATCGAGGCTTTTCTGGCCTTGCCGCTCGCCGCTTTGCGACAGAACCCGGCGCAGCTCAAGAGCGAGCTGGAGCGCATCGGCGCTTTGTGCGCTTAACCTAGGACAACACAGGAGGGCAGGGCTTTGTCGACACAAAGTGCGGTCACGGGCAAAAAATCGGCGGCTTTGCCGATGAACTTTTTCGAGCGCTACCTGAGCGTCTGGGTCTTGCTGTGCATCGTCGTCGGCATCGCCCTCGGGCAGTTTTTTCCGGCCGCCTGCCAGGTCATCGGTGGCCTGCAGATCGCCCAGGTCAATCTACCGGTCGGTCTGCTGATCTGGGTGATGATCATTCCGATGCTGGTCAAAGTGGACTTCGCCGCATTGCATGAAGTGCGTCAGCACGTGCGCGGCATCGCCGTCACCCTCTTCGTCAACTGGCTGGTCAAGCCGTTCTCGATGGCCTTTCTGGCCTGGCTATTCATTCACCACCTCTTCGCCGGCATGTTGCCGGCAGGCCAGCTCGACAGCTACATCGCCGGACTCATCCTGCTGGCCGCCGCGCCGTGTACGGCGATGGTCTTCGTGTGGAGTCGGCTGAGCCACGGCGATCCGCTGTTCACTTTGTCGCAGGTGGCGCTGAACGACAGCATCATGGTGCTGGCCTTCGCGCCACTGGTGGGCCTGCTGCTCGGCATCTCGGCGATCAGCGTGCCCTGGGCCACGCTCCTCACGTCGGTCGTGCTCTACATCGTCATTCCGGTCATCCTCGCCCAGCTCTTGCGCCACCAGTTGCTGGCGCGCGGTGAGGAGGCCTTCGCCGTGGCGATGGCACGCATCGGTCCGTGGTCGATCGCCGCCCTGCTGGCGACCCTGGTGCTGCTTTTCGCCTTCCAGGGCGAGGCCATCTTGCGACAGCCCCTGGTCATCGCTCTCCTCGCCGTGCCCATCCTGCTGCAGGTGTTCTTCAACGCCGCCCTCGCCTACGGCCTCAACCGCTGGGTGGGCGAGAAGCACGACGTCGCCTGCCCATCCGCCCTCATCGGCGCATCCAACTTCTTTGAGCTGGCGGTGGCGACGGCGATCAGCCTGTTCGGCTTCCACTCAGGAGCCGCCCTGGCCACGGTGGTCGGGGTGCTCATCGAGGTGCCGGTGATGCTGTTGGTGGTGCGCGTGGTCAATGCTTCCAAAGCCTGGTATGAGGCGGGCTGAGCCAGCGCTTTAGCGGTGCTCGATCGCCTCGCCGGCCGGCAGCCGTGCCTGCAGTCCCTGTCCGTACTGGACGAGCAGAGGTGGGCGCGTGTGCAGGCCGAGCTGGCACAGGTGCTGGCTGAGCGGGTGATCGTTCGCTTCGCAGTCGAGGCGCAGGCTGCCGACGCCCGCGTGAATGACACGGCCGCGCATGTCGATGAGGGTGCGCAGCAGGCGGCCGTCGAGACAGGTCAGGGTGATGAGATTGGGCGCCGGCAGGGGCAGGCCGAATCCGGCGCGGCCGTGCAGGTGGCAGAGACGACGGCTGGCGCCGCTGTCGTATACGGCGCAGTCGATCTCTCCGGCGCGCAGTTGGAAGTCGATCGGCACGACGATCTTGGGATAGCCCCAGATCTCGCGACCGGCGGCGTTGGCCATGGCGGTGGTCACCGGCAGATCGAGGATGTACATGGACGGCAGGGGCGAGCGCAGCGGCTGCCAGGCGGTGGCGGGAAAACCCAGTTCGGCGCGCGGGCGGGCGGCGATGGCCAGTCCCATCTCGTGGTAGGGCCCGACCGAGGAGTCGACGTACTGGAAGAAGGCGACGCTGACCAGGGTCTTGCCGGGGAAGACCTGGGTCGCGACCAGGGTCTCCGGCAGCAGCCCGACGGTGCGCTCCGGATCGACGAGGAAGGAGGCGATGACACTGGCGCTGTTGTAGTAGAGGATGGGCAGGCTGACCGCGCCCTGGCTGGTGCGCACTTCACTTTGCGATACGTCGAAATAAGACATCGTGGACTCCTGGTTTAGACACTGACCGCGGCGCCGCCATGCAGACGGGCGAGCAGCAGGGGTTGCAGATCCTCGATGACCCCGAGGCGGTTGATCTGGTTGGTGCCTTCGAAGATGCGCGTCAGGCGCACGTCGCGCAGCAGTTTCTCGAGGCCGGCGTCCTGGCTGAGGCCGTGTTCGGCCATGAGGTCGAGGGCCATCTCGCAGACCGCCTGGGCGCGGTCGGTGGCGAGAAACTTGCACATGGCAGCTTCGCTCTGGCGCGCCTGCATACCACCGCCGGCCTGCTGCCAGATGAAGGTGCGCAAGGAACGCGTCTCAGCGATCATCTGCGCCAAGTGTAGCTGCACCTCCTGATAGGAGAGCAGGGGTTTGCCGCCGAGGCGGTGGCGCAAGCAGTGCTCCATGGCGATCTCGCAGGCGCGGCGCGCCACACCGACAGCCATGGCGGCGACCGGATAGCGCGAGGTGTTGAGGGTGGCGCGGTTCAACGCCCAGCCCTGCCGCAGACCGCCGACGATGGCCGACGCCGGCACATGGACGGCGTTGAAGTTGAGCTCAGCGGCGCTGCTGGCGCGCATCCCCATCTTCAGTTCGGTGCGCTGGCGCTCCAGGCCGCGTTGTTCGCCGTCGACGACGAAGCAGGTCCAGGAGTCGAAGCCTTCGTCTTCGAGGGCGGCAAAGACGGCGATCTTACGCGCCACATCGCCGCCGCTGATGAAGCATTTGCGGCCTTCCAGAACGTAGCCACGGCCTTCGCGGCGGGCGATGACGCGCGGTGTGTTGTGCGCGGCGCCGTGACCGTCTTCAGCGTCCGAGCCGGCGCTAGGTTCGGTGATGGCGTAGGCGAACAGATGCGGAATGCCCTGGAGAAAGTCCTGCGTCATCGGGCGCACATGTCGCCACATGGCGGCGAGGTCGCCGCTCAGGCAGATCGGCGCCAGGCCGAGCTGATGCGCGCTCAGCAGTAGCATCTGGCCGCTGCAGACGCAGGCCAGTTCCTCGACCTGGATGGCGAAGCGAAAGGCTGGCGAGTAGCGCAGATCGGCGACGGCCGCCGATCCCAGCGGCGCCGGCAGCATGCCGGTCATCAGCCCGGCGCGTCCGGCGCTGCTCAGCAATTGTCGCGCGGCGGGATGCAACTGCCCGGCCGGCAGGTGCTCGGCCTCGTCGAGCAGACGTACATTCGGCGCCATATGGGTGGCGGCGAAGTTGCGGCAGTGGCGGCGCAAGCGCGCCAGGCTGGCGGGCAGACGGTCGGTGTCGATTTGCCAGAGATCGCGTGATTCATAGCGCGTCAGTGCCCGTCCAAGCTGACTCAGCTCCTGCAGGCGCCGCGCCGGATCGAGGCGGTGCTGGGGCGGCAGATGGCCGTCGAAGTGGTCGATGACGTTCATGCCGCCTCCTGCCATTGTGCGGCCAGGGCTTGCATGTCGAGAGGACCGCCGCTCTGGTAGCGCAGTTGATAAAGATCGCGAAAGCACTTCTCGACGCCATTGTCGCGCATATAGCCGAGACCCCCGAAGATTTGCATGGCGGCGTTGACGGCGTTCTGCAGAGCCGTCTGCAGACGGTTGCGCGCCAGCAGCAGGTGATAGAAGCTGGCGGCATCGAGGCGGGCGGCGGCGAGGAAATCGCCGACCTCGACGATGCTGGCGCGCAGTTCGAGCAGCATGTCGCTGACGGCGCGATGCGCGCTGATGCGCTGGCCACCCTGCACGCGCAGCTCAGCGTAGGCCTGCGCCAGGGCGTAGGCGCGTTGCGTGCAACCGAGTTCGATGGCGAGCAGGCCCAGCCATTCGCGTTGCCAGAGCGAGCGCGCCAACGCGCGGGCATCGCTCACCGCCGGCAGGCGCACGCCGGCGGCGGGTAGGATGCTGGCGCAGGCGAGTTCATCGAGGCCGAGCTGCGCCGGCTGCTGCGGCGCGTGTGCGCACAGGTGCCAGTGCAGCTGGCCTTGCTCAAAGACGGCGCAGAGGCTGTCGCCGGCGCTACGCGCGACCAGGGCGAGGCGGGCAGCGTCGGCGGCGAAAACATCGTTGAGCAGGGGCAAGGAGACCGTGCTCCCCTGCCACCAGAGCGCCAGTTCGCCGCGCCCAAGCCCCTGGTGGCCGTGCAGGCAGAGCGACGTGGTGAGCGTCGCCGGCGTGTCGGCGCCGCTGGCGCGCAGAATCTGTCGCGCCAGGGCGGTGCGGTGTAGGCTGAGGGCGAGGGCGGTGTGGGTGCGCGCGATCAGCTGCAGCAGATCGAGGCTGAGAGTCAGCGACGCGCTGTCCTCGCCGCCTTCCCAGAGGCCGTAGCCGGGGTCGGGGCCGAGTTCGATGACGCCCTGCTCTCTGAACGGGCGCAAGGCGGCGGCAAAGTCGGCGACGGCACAGACCTGTTCTGGTCGGGAAAAATATTGCTGTGCCAGGTCGGCGCAAATATGATGGACGCTGTGGCTGATCAGCTGGCGCTCTTCGGCGCTGGGTGGCATGACGATCTCCCGGCGGGATGGCTCTGTAAGATTATGCTAAACCCCATATCCGGATGCGAGAATGCTGGTGAAGGCCATTTTACTGATCTGTGCGGCCAGGCTGCACCGCCGTGATTGCCCATGAAAGAAGCCAGCGGCCGTGTCTCGGCTATGTCTCTCTTTCCGCTGCTGCAGTGCGCCGACGCTGAGGGGCTGAGTTTCGACGCTCTGCTGGCGGGCAGCCGTCTCGACGCCGGGCTCCTGCGCGATCCTGCCGCGATGATCGATTTTGCCGACGAGCTGGTGGTGGTCGGCAACTATCTGCGCCTGACGCGCGAGATCTGTCCGGGTCTGCACGTCAGCGACCACTATCACTACAACAGCTTTGGCGTCCTCGGCGCCGCCCTCGTCAGCCACGCCAACATGCTCGACGCCTGCCGCTTTCTGGTGGCGCACGTCGCCCTCACCTTCACCCCCTTCCAGGTGCTGATGAGCGAGGATGCAACGAGTTTGGTCGCCTGCTACCGCGATCGTTGCGATCTGGCGGGCTGCCGCGCCTACTATCTTTTGCGCGACCTCGCTTTCGTGCGCAATCTGTGTCGTGAGGCCGACCCCGAGCATTGGCCGGAGCTGGTCAGCGGCATGGACATCGCCCTCGAGGAACCGGCGCACAGCGCCCTCATCCGCGACTTCTTCTGTTGGCCGCTGCGCTTTGGCGCCGCCGAGACCCTCATCCGTGCTGACAAGACGCGCCTCATGCAGCCTCTGCGCCTGGCCAACGCCATGACCTTGGAGGTGATGCAGCGACAGTGCCACGAGCTGCTGCAGGCGCGTCAGGGCAGTTGGCGCCAGCGCGTCGAGAGCCAGTTGGCGGCGAGCGCGCAGCCGTGCGATCTAGCCCAGGTCGCCACCGCCTTGTGCTGCAGCGAACGCAGCCTGCGCCGCCATCTGCAGCAAGAGGGTTGTTCCTTTCAGGAACTGCTGCTGGCCTGGCAGCAACAGCGCGCCGTCCACTTCCTGCGCCATTCGCGCTTGTCGGTGGAGAGCATCGCGCATCGGCTCGGCTACAGCGAGACGGCCGCCTTCGCGCACGCCTTCAAACGCTGGATGGGGATGACGCCGACGCAGTTTCGCAGCCAGAGCTAAAGCGGACCCGTCAGCCAAGACTGAATTTAAGCTGCGCCAACGCCCACTTCGTCAGCTGCCAGGTGTTGCCCCGTATGACTCTTTTCCTGCGGCGTCTCGTCATCGCCGCACCGTCGCCCCCCGTACCGCTGCCAGGCTGACCTTGGCCTTGAATTCAGACGAGTGCACCCTGCGTTGTCTTCGTTCATTTGCTATCATCAATTTCAGTGACGCCAGCTAAGGCAGCGTCTCAGGTTCGAGGTCCTATACTTCCTACCTGGGGCAGGCCGTCAATACGTGACTTGAATAGCGCCAGGCAGACTGGTGAAAAATGAGGGTGCAGTCCGTGGCTGATCTTGCTGAATTTTTCAGTTCGGATAAGTTCATGCCGCATGGTATGTGCTATTTGTGGAAGCCGAGCCTGGTCTGGAGCATGGTCTTCAGCGAGGTTCTGATCGCGCTTGCCTATTTTTCAATTCCTCTGTCGATTGTCTACTTTCTATCGAGGCGCAAGGATGTGCGTCATCTCGGTATTTTTTATCTGTTCGCCTACTTCATTGCTTCCTGTGGTCTGACGCATGTCATGGATGTCTGGATCATCTGGCATCCCAACTACTGGCTGCAGGATGTATTGCTGATGTCGACTGCCATGATTTCGGTGTGGACTGCGGTTGCTATCTGGCGAGCCATCCCGGATGCACTGCGTATTCCTACCGAAGAAGATTTGAATACAAGCATCGCCAACCTGAAGCAGACGGTGGATACCCTGAATGCAACACGCAAGGAGTTGGTTGAACGGGAGAAACAGTCAGCACTTGGGGCGTTGGTGGCGGGTCTGGCTCATGAACTTAACACCCCCCTGGGCAATGCGCTGACGATAGCAACAACCCTGGCGGCCAGTGATCAGAATTTTCTCGAACGCATCGAACACGGCGTTAGCCGCAAGGCATTGACGGATTTGCTTGAAACGCAAAAGAAGGGTTTAGCTTTGCTGCTCACCAGTCTGCAACGCTCTAATGTATTGATCGATCAATTCAAACTCCTGGCAGTGCAGCAACGTCCCGATCAATTTCGTGAAATCGAACTGACGTATCTGCTGCAGCATCAGTTGACCAGTGCACGGGACCGTTACCCCGAATTGCAATTGCGTTCCAGCCTCCAGGTGCTTCCGGAGTTGCGCTTACACACGGATCCTGCTGTATTGGGCCAGGTGGTGTCCACTTTGTTGGGCTTTGTCCAGCATCGCTGGCTGCGGGATGTGCGCGATGGCTGCATTGATCTTGAGATCAGTGCCCATGTGCGCGGCCAGATTTTGGAGCTTTGCCTGTCCCTGCCGAGACAACAGCTTGGCAATGATGAGGTCAGCCATGTTTTTGATCCCTTTCTTGCCAACCAGATGCACAGTCGGCAGGACACCTTAGGCATGCATATCGTTTTTCAGTTGGTCGAACGTGTTTTGCAAGGAACGATGCGCGTGGAGTCTGATGCGGATCAAGGCACGCGGTTCTATGTGAGTCTGCCGCTAGCTGCCTGAGGTATTGCCATATATGTGCCTCGGTGCGATGAATTTTGTGCGCGTGCATAGGGCTAATCTGCGCAAAAAGCATCCTGGATCCCAAGTCTAAGACGGTGATTTAAGCTGTCGCCCATGAGCGAAGGTAAGAAACGCAGGGTG
>JAJZBU010000011.1 GCA_021851865.1 Pseudomonadota bacterium
CGAGGACAACCGTTACCTCAACATGGAGCTTCTGAAAGAACAGCGTCGCGAACGCCTCAGGCAGGCCGCCTGATGAAATCCTCCCTCATACCAGGAAGGAATTTGCACAACTTGACATACACAACCCTGTTGTCTTAGACGGAGTGTGCCGATCTGCAGATTCTTCAAGATCTTGCCGCCACGGGTAGGTCATGCGGGGAACCGGTCAAACGCTTTAGTCAAGCGACATAGAGCAGGATCGATAGGTACTGCAGGATGCTGCCGGTGAGGACGAAAAGGTGCCAGATGCCGTGGCTGTGGCGGAGGCGATCGTCGAGGACGTAGAAGATGATGCCGAGGGTGTAGGCGAGGCCGCCGCCGGCAAGAAGAAGCATGCCGTCATGGTTCAGCGCCCGCTCCAGCGGGTGCAAGGCGACGACGACCATCCAGCCCATGACGATGTAGATGACCAAGGAGAGTAGCCGTCGTCCCTGGCCGAAAAAGAACTCCTGGGCGATGCCGAGCAAGGCCAGCCCCCAGTTGCAGAAGAAGATCGCCCATCCCCAGTGGCCATGCAGGCTGACCAAGGTGAAGGGGGTGTAGGTGCCGGCGATGAGCAGATAGATGGCGGTGTGGTCGAGACGCTGAAAGACCTCTTTGGCGCGCCCGCGCAGGCTATGGTAGAGGGTCGAGAAGGTATAGAGCAGCACCAAGGTGGCGGAGTAGGCGGCGAATGCGGCGATGTGCCAGCCATCGTGATGCAGGCAGGCGACGGCGAGCAAGGCGCCGCTACCGATCAGGCTGAGGACGGTGCCGACGAGGTGGGTGATGCTGTTGAGTCGTTCGCCACGGTACATGGATGCAAATCGTCAAGGATTATAGGGATTGGCATTGCTGGGAATGTCGAGCAGATAGTGTTTTTTCTTTTCCGGATCGCTCCAGAAGGCATTCGGTGGTAAGGGGTTGCCGCTTTCGGCCATGCACTGCTCATAGGCCATGTCGTAGCGAAATTGTTGTTTGTGAAAGCCCTTGGGAAGGGGCGGCGAGGCCAGGATCTGACTGGCATAGATCCGGCAGGTATGGTCTTCCGATGCGAAGGCTGCTTTCGGTTTGCCGTCGGCGGGATAGAGGACGATGCTCGGCCCACGCACGACCTGAGCGCAACCAAGAAGTTGCACGCAGGCAAGGGTGAGGAAAAGGTGCGAACGGAGGCGACGCATGATGATGACTCCTGGGGTCTCTCGATTGAGTATGGGGGGTAGGGCGGGTTGATCGCAAGCAAACTGGACAGGATGGGCAAGCCGCGCCCCTCTCCCTTACAATAGGGCAGGCTTAGAATGGACGGAACTATGAGCGTCTTGTTGCAAGAAGGAGTCAATGGCCTCGTGCAAGGGAGTGTCTACGCCTTGATCGCGCTTGGCTACACCATGGTCTACGGCATCGTCGGCCTGATCAATTTCGCGCATGGGGATGTCGTCATGATCGGCGCCCTCACCGCCGCCAGCCTTCTGGCGGCGCTATTGGGCCTGCATTTGCCGGTGTGGGCGGCTTGGGCCCTGGCGGCGACGGGGGCGATGCTTCTTTGCATGGCCCTCGGCTGGAGCATCGAGAGGCTGGCCTATCGGCCGCTACGCCGCGCCCCCCGCTTGGCGCCGTTGATCACCGCCATCGGTGTCTCCATCTTGTTGCAAAATATCGCGCTGCTTGTGTGGGGGCGGGGTTTCATCGCTTTGCCGCAGTCGTTCAGCAACCATCCATGGCTCTTCGGCGGGGTACGCATCACGCCGGTGCAGGCGGGCATCCTGGGTCTTTGCGCCGGGCTCATGCTCGGGCTGCTGATGCTCGTGCAGCGTAGCTCGCTCGGCCGCAGCATGCGTGCCGTGGCACAAAATGCCGATGCCGCGCGCCTCATGGGCATCGATGTCGATCGCACCATCGCCAGCGCTTTCGTGATCGGCTCGGCCCTGGCGGCCATCGCTGGCCTGATGCTGCTCGCTAATTATGGCCAGGGTGATGCGTCGATGGGATTTCGCTGGGGGCTCAAGGCTTTTTCTGCCGCCGTCCTCGGTGGCATCGGCAATGTCGGCGGCGCCGTGCTCGGCGGTCTCTTGCTCGGCCTCATCGAGAGTTTGGGGGCGGCTTATCTCGGGACCTGGACGGGGGGCTTCCTGGGTAGTCAGTATGAGGACGTCTTCGCCTTCATGATGCTCATCGCCGTTCTGGTGTTGCGGCCCTCGGGGCTGCTCGGGCGTCCAGCCGCGGAGCGGGCATGAAGTCCTGGGCGCGAACCTCGGTCATGGCGCTGGTGTTGTTGACCCTGCCATGCTGGGTGGCGGCGCTGGGCGGCCCGGCCTGGGTGCGCTATGTCGATTTTGCCCTGCTCTACGCCATGCTCGCCTTGGGGCTCAATGTCGTCGTCGGCTTTGCTGGCCTGCTCGATTTGGGCTACATCGCTTTTTACGCGGTGGGGGCTTATACCTATGCGCTGTTGTCGTCACCGCAATTGGGTTGGCATGCGCCCAGCCTCCTCGTTCTCGCCCTGTGTCCGCTACTGGCCGCTTTGGCGGGACTCCTGCTCGGCGCGCCGACGCTGAAGTTGCGCGGTGATTATCTGGCCATCGTTACGCTCGGCTTTGGCGAGATCGTGCGTCTTTTCTTGAACAACCTCGATCAGCCGATCAATATCACCAATGGTCCACAGGGCATCAGCATGATCGACGCACTGCACTGGGGCACATGGCAGGCGAGTGACGGACTGAACCTCGGTATCGGCCATCTCGATGCCGCGGCCACCTTCTATTTCATCGCGTTGACGGTGCTCGTCGGCATGGCGGTGCTGACTTGGCGCTTACAGCACTCGCACATCGGTCGTGCCTGGGTGGCTTTGCGTGAAGATGAGCTGGCGGCCGCAGCGATGGGGGTGCCGCGGCGTAATACCAAGCTTCTCGCTTTCGCTCTCGGCGCCAGCCTAGGTGGATTGGCGGGGGGCTTGTTCGCAGCTTTTCAGGGTTTCGTCAGTCCAGAGAGTTTTTCGCTGATGGAGTCGATCATGGTGCTGTGCATGGTGGTCCTCGGCGGCATGGGGCACATCGCCGGCGTCATCACCGGCGCCATCCTGCTCACCCTGGTGCCGGAAATGCTGCGTAGCTTGACGCCGTATCTGGGCGTCGGTATCGCTCCGGAAAATCTGCGCATGCTCGTCTTCGGTGCCGCTCTCGTCCTGATGATGATCCTGCGCCCGCAAGGTTTGTGGCCATCGCCTTTGCGGGCGCGCGAGTGGCGGCATGACTGACCTTCTGCAGCTGCGCGGCATTGCTAAGCACTTTGGCGGCATACAGGCCTTGCAGGGGGTCAGCATGAGTGTGCCGCGCGGCAGTCTCTATGGCATGATCGGTCCCAATGGGGCCGGCAAGACGACGCTGTTCAACATCATCACCGGTTTTTATCGCGCCGACGCCGGTCAGATGCAACTCGCTGGTCAGGATCTGCCTGCACCGCTCGGGCCGGAAGCCCGGGTGGCGCTGGGGATCGCCCGAACCTTTCAGAACATCCGCCTTTTCTCACAGATGAGCGTGCTCGACAATGTCCTCGTCGGTCGCCATCGCCATACGCGCAGTGGTCTGTGGGCGGCCTTGCTGCGCACCGCCGCCTGGCGGGCCGATGAAAGCCGGCAGCGCCAAGCCGCCCTGCACTGCCTGCAGCGTGTCGGTCTGGCCGCGCGTGCGCACGATATCGCGGCGGCGCTGTCTTATGGTGAACAGCGTCGTCTCGAGATCGCGCGTGCGTTGGCGACCGAGCCCTGTCTGCTTGCTCTCGACGAGCCGGCGGCCGGCATGAATGATGCGGAGCGCGCCGGTCTCGCCGAGCTCCTTCTCGGGCTGCGCGCCGATGGTTTGACCCTGTTGCTGATCGAACATGACATGCCGTTGATCATGCAGCTGTGTGATCGAGTCCTGGCGCTCGATTTTGGTGAAGTGGTGATCGAGGCAGATCCGCAGAGCGTGCGGCGTCATCCGCGGGTCATCGCCGCTTACCTGGGAGAAGAGGCATGAGTCTGCTGCAGGTGCAGGATTTGCATGTGCACTATGGCGGAATCGCCGCCTTGCGCGGCGTCTCCTTACAGGTGCAAGCGGGCGAGACCGTCGCCGTCATCGGCGCCAATGGCGCAGGCAAGAGCTCCCTGCTCAAGGCCATCGCACGCCTGATTCCGGCGCAAGGGCAGCTGAGTTTTATGGGTCAGGATCTGACGGCTTTCTCCGCGCACCAGCTCAAGGCGCGCGGTTTGGCTTTGGTGCCGGAGGGGCGCGCTATTTTTGCTGACATGAGCGTCGCCGAAAACCTGCAACTCGGCGCCTATGGTCGCCAGGACGTGGCGGCCGTGGCCTCGGACATGGAAGCATTGTGTCAGCGGCTACCGCGTCTACGCGAGCGCTGGCGGCAGCGCGCCGGTACGCTCTCCGGCGGCGAGCAACAGATGCTGGCCATGGCGCGCGCCCTGCTCGGGCGGCCACAGCTGTTGCTGCTCGATGAGCCGTCGATGGGGTTGGCGCCGATCATGGTGCAGCAGATCTATAGCATGATCGCGGAAGTGCAAAACCAGGGTGTGGCCATCCTGCTCGTTGAACAGGCGGCACGGCGAGCCTTGCAGATTTGTTCGCAGGCTCTGGTGCTTGAGCAGGGGCGAGTGGTCCTGGCGGGGGCGGGAAACGAGCTCGCCAACGACGACCGCGTTCGCCGCGTCTACCTCGGTGGGGACTGATCAGCTGGCGACCTGCATGCTATCATGCCGACCTTGATTTTCTGCGACAGGAGTTCCGGATGGACAGAGCCTCGTTACGTGTCGGTGTCATCGGCCTCGGTTATGTCGGGTTGCCCCTGGCGCTGGCCTTCGGTCGTGTCATGGAGACGCTGGGCTTTGATATCCATGAGAAAAAACTCGCTGCCTATCGCCGTGGTGTCGATCCCACGGGCGAGATGAGCGCCGAGCAGATGCATTCGGCGGCAAAGTTGCGCTATAGCAGCGATCCTGCTGCCTTGGCGGATTGTGACTTTCTGGTGGTGGCGGTGCCGACGCCGGTCGATGCGGCGCGACAGCCTGACCTGACGCCGGTCATCCGTGCCAGCGAGAGCATCGCGCCCTTTCTCAAGGCGGGGGCCGTCGTCATCTATGAATCGACGGTCTATCCC
Source organism: Pseudomonadota bacterium (assembly GCA_021851865.1). GTDB lineage: Bacteria > Pseudomonadota > Gammaproteobacteria > Pseudomonadales > Moraxellaceae > JAJZHK01. Next base: position 5,167 of record JAJZBU010000011.1, read on the forward strand.
GGCGTCACCGAAGAAGTCTGTGTTCCCGTGCTCGAGCGTGGTTCTGGCAAACGTCGTGGTCGCGACTTCTTCATGGGCTATTCGCCAGAGCGCATCAATCCCGGTGATCATGAGCATCGCCTGGAGAATATCGTCAAAGTGGTAGCGGGCGAAGACGCGGCGACGCTCGACAAGGTCGCCTGGCTCTATACCCAGATCGTCGAGGCCGGGGTCTACCGCGCTTCTTCGATCCGCGTCGCTGAGGCCGCCAAGGTGATCGAAAACACCCAGCGCGACGTCAATATTGCGCTGATCAATGAACTCGCCCTGATCTTTCACCGTCTCGGTATCGATACGCGTGAAGTCCTCGATGCGGCTGCGACGAAATGGAACTTTCTCCGCTTCTCGCCGGGTTTGGTCGGCGGCCACTGCATCGGCGTCGATCCTTACTATCTGACGTATAAGGCGCAGGAACTCGGCTATCACCCGGAAGTCATTCTCGCCGGACGGCGCATCAACGACGGCATGGGGGCCTATATCGCCAAGCATACGGTGAAGAGGGTCATTCAGGCGGGGCTGCCGGTGAAGGGCGCTCGTATTCTGGTGATGGGCTTCACCTTCAAGGAAAATTGCGCCGATACGCGTAATACCCGCGTCGTCGATATCGTCGCTGAATTGCGTGATTATGGCGCCGAGGTCGTAATCTGGGATCCGGTGGCCGATCCGGAAGAGGTGCGCCATGAATATGGCCTCGCCCTGAGTGACTGGCAGGCAGAGGGAGAGTATGTGGCGGTGGTGGCGGCGGTCGCGCATGCGCAGGTCTGCGCTATCGACCTTCAGTCCTTGGCGCGTTGCTGTCAGCCGGGGGCGGTCTTCATGGATGTGAAGTCGGCCTTCGATCGACAGGCCTTGCGTGATGCCGGTATGGGAGTATGGCGGTTATGAAAATCCTGGTGACGGGCGCGGCGGGCTTCATCGGTTCGCAATTGGCTTTGCGTCTTCTCGCGCGCGGCGATGAGGTGGTCGGCCTCGATAACATGAACGACTACTACGATGTGTCGCTCAAGCAGGCGCGTTTGGATCGCCTCCTGCCGCAGGCCGGCTTTCGTTTTGTGCGTGCCGACATCGCTGATCGACCGGCCATGGCCGATCTTTTTGCGCGTGAGAAATTCGACAAGGTGGTCAATCTCGCGGCTCAGGCCGGGGTGCGCTACTCGCTGCAAAATCCGCACGCCTACGTCGACAGCAATATCGTCGGATTCGTCAATCTCCTCGAAGGTTGTCGCCATCATGGTGTCCAGCATTTTGTCTATGCCTCGAGCAGTTCGGTCTATGGCGCCAATGAGAATCTGCCTTTTTCCGTGCATGACAACGTCGATCATCCGCTGTCGCTGTACGCGGCGAGCAAAAAAGCCAATGAACTGATGGCGCACACCTATAGCCATCTGTACGCCTTGCCGACGACGGGCCTGCGTTTCTTTACCGTCTACGGCCCTTGGGGGCGCCCCGATATGGCGCTGTTTCTGTTCACCAAGGCCATCCTCGCCGGGGAGCCGATCGACGTCTTCAACCACGGTCGGCACCGGCGCGACTTCACCTATATCGATGACATCGTCGAGGGCGTTCTGCGCGTTCTCGATCATGTCGCTGTCGCCAATCCAGCCTGGTCGGGTGCGCATCCGGATCCGGCGACCTCGCGTGCGCCCTGGCGGGTTTACAATATTGGTCATCACCAGCCAGTCGAATTGATGCACTATATTCACCTGATCGAGCAGGCCGTGGGGCGTCCGGCCAGCCTGCGACTTCTGCCTTTGCAGCCGGGTGATGTCCCTGACACGCACGCCGATGTGCAGGCACTCATGGATGATGTGGGGTACGCTCCGGCGACCCCGGTAGAAGAAGGAGTGCAGCGTTTTGTCGACTGGTACCGCGCTTACTATGGCGTGTGAGCGGCCATTCTTGCTCTTGCAGGGGGAGCGTCAGCGCCTCGCCCACTTTTCTCTGCGTGCAGCCTTGCAGCAGGACGCACAGCGGGTGCAGCGTTATGCGCTGCAGGTCGGCGATCTCTACGCCGATTTTTCACGGCATCTCATCGATGACGCAGCCTTGTCGCAGCTGGAAGCGCATGGCCGCAGCGTCGGTATGGCGCAGGCCCTCGATCACTTGCAGGCGGGACGCCAGGTCAATCCCTCGGAGAAGCAGGCGGCGCATCATCTGGCCTCGCGTGATCTTGGCGCGGTGACGGCGGATGCCGCTGCGCGCGGCGCGATCGAAGCGCAAAGACGACAACTCTTTCATCTGCTCGCGGCTTTGCGGCGTGGAGATATTCGCGGTGCGCGCGGTGCCACCATCGACACCCTGGTCAACATCGGGGTCGGCGGCTCCGATCTCGGCGCCGCCATGGCGGTCGAGGCGCTGCAAAGCTTTGCGCAGGCGCCCTTCAAGGTGCATTTCATCAGCTCCATCGACGGCGTCGCCATCCACGATCTGCTGACGCGCATCGATGTCGATCGCAGCCTGTTCATCATGGCGTCGAAGTCCTTCACCACGGCGGATGCCTGGGCCAACCTGCAGACGGTGCGGGAGGCGCTGGTGGCGCGCGGGTACCGTGAGGAAGAGTGCCGTCGCCATATCGCCGGCATTTCTGCCCATCCCGAGCGGATGCGGGCGGCGGGTATTCCGGAAGACCTGCAATTGCACATCCTGCCGACCATCGGCGGCCGCTTCAGCTTGTCTTCGAACATGGGCCTGGTGCTCGCGGCCAGTCTTGGTGAGGCCGGGTTCATGGATTTTCTCGCCGGCATGCACGCCATGGATCGGCACACCCTGGCGCTGGCTGAACGCAGCATGCCGGGGCGCATGGCTCTGTTGACTTGGTGGTATGCCGAGTTCTGGCAGGCCAGGGCGCAGGCCATTCTGCCCTACCATCAGCGTTTGGCGCATCTGCCGCGCTATCTGGCGCAACTGGAGATGGAGAGCCTGGGCAAGGCCTGCGACGGCGCCGGGCAGACCCTGCAGCACGCCGGTCAGGTGGTGTTTGGCGACGTTGGCAGCAATGCTCAGCACGCTTTCATGCAACTTTTGCATCAGGGAACGCATTGTATTCCCGCCGACATCATCGCTTTTGTCAATCTGCCGGAGAGCAACCGGCGGCACGCCGACCTCAATCTCGCCAATGCCTTGGCGCAAGGTCGTGCCCTGGCGCTCGGCTACACCCTGAGCGAGGCGCAGCAGGAGTTTCCCGATGAGGGTGAGGCCAGCTGGCGCTGTCGCGTGCATCCGGGTAATCGGCCCAGTACCACTTTGCTAGCGCCCTGCCTGGACGCGTACCATCTCGGCAGTCTGATCGCTCTTTACGAGCACAAGACCTTTTTGCTGGCCCAGCTCTGGCGGGTCAATCCGTTCGATCAGATGGGGGTCGAGCTCGGTAAGCGCTTGGCCAAGCCATTGATCGGGTTGTTGGCGGGACAGCGGCAGGAGATGGCGTTAGACGCATCGACGGCGGCGCTGCTCACCCAGATCGCTGCCTATCGCCGTTGATAGGCAGCCAGCTCTTGCGATGAGGAGATGATGATGAAATTGGTGGTGGTCGGCACGGGCTATGTCGGTTTGGTCACAGGCACCTGTTTTGCTGAGATGGGTAACGAGGTCATCTGCGTCGATCAAGACGTCGACAAGCTGTCGCGCCTGCGGCAGGGGCAGGTGCCGATCTATGAACCCGGTCTTGAACCCATGGTGCAGGACAATGTGCGGGCGGGGCGTCTCAGCTTCACCAGCGATCTCGGCACCGCTCTGCTGGGGGCGAGCATGGCCTTCATCGCCGTCGGCACGCCGAGCGGTGAAGATGGTCGTGCCGATCTGAGCCAGGTCCTGACGGTGGCCCGGGACATCGCTCAGCATATGCAGGCGCCGCTGCTCGTCGTCAACAAGTCGACCGTGCCGGTGGGGACGGGTGATCGTGTCAGCGACATCCTGCAGGAGGGTTTGCAGCGCCGCGGTCTCGATCTTGCGGTCGAGGTGGTGAGCAATCCCGAGTTTCTCAAGGAAGGCGCCGCCATCGAGGACTTCATGCGCCCCGATCGTATCATCGTCGGCACCGACCAGGCGCGTGCGCGCTCTCTTATGGAGACTTTGTACGCCCCCTTCATGCGCAATCATCACAAATTGATGTTCATGGGGCGGCGCGACGCCGAGATGAGCAAATACGCCGCCAATGCCATGCTGGCGACGAAGATCTCCTTCATCAATGAAATGGCGTTGCTGGCGGAATCCTTGGGCGCCGACATCGAGCAGGTGCGACAAGGCATCGGTGCCGACCAGCGCATCGGCTACCACTTCATCTATCCGGGCTGCGGCTATGGGGGGTCCTGCTTTCCTAAAGACGTCAAAGCCCTGATCGGCATGGCGCAGGAGGCCGGTATCGCGCCATCCCTGCTGCAGGCGGTCGAGGCGCGTAACCAGGCGCAGAAGGAAAGACTGTTCGCCAAGCTCGAGCAGCATCTCGGTACGCTCGCGCAGCGTCGCATCGCCGTCTGGGGTTTGGCCTTCAAACCCGGCACCGATGATACGCGCGAGGCTCCCGCCACTCGTCTCCTGCAGCAGCTGCTGGCGGCAGGGGCGCAAGTGCGGGCGCACGATCCTGTCGCCATGGCGCACTCGCGCCGGGAGTTCGCTGCCGCTTGCGCCGCAGGGTCGCTGATCTATGTCGAAGATCCTTATGATGCGGTGGAGGGGGCGGATGCCCTGGTGCTGGTGACCGAGTGGAAGCCCTACCGGCAGCCAGATTTTCTGCGCTTACGGCAGCGTATGCGCACCCCCCTCATCATCGATGGCCGCAATCAATATCAGCCGGCCGCACTGCGCGAGCTGGGTTTTATCTACAGTGGTATCGGCCGCTGAGTGCAGCCGGCAGTTGACCCCCAGGAGCTCTCATGTCGGCTTTACTCGCCCTCGATCAGGGAACGACCAGTACCCGCGCCATCTTGTTCGATCTCGACGGGCACAAACTGGCGATGGCGCAGCGTGAGCTGCAGCAGTATTTTCCGCAGGATGGCTGGGTCGAGCACGAGCCGGAAGAGATTTGGCAGGCGAGCTTGGCGGTTTGCCGGCAGGTGATCGAACAGGCGGGGCTGACCGCTGTCGACGTTCTCGCCATGGGCATCACCAATCAACGCGAAACGACCGTGTTGTGGGACAAGGCGAGTGGTCGCGCTCTGCATCGCGCCATCGTCTGGCAGGATCGACGGACGGCGGCGCGGTGTGCCGATCTCAAAGCCGCCGGCTGGGAGGAGGTCATCCAGGCGCGTACTGGGCTGCTTCTCGATCCCTACTTCTCGGCCACCAAACTCGAGTGGCTGCTCGATCATATTCCTCAGGCGCGTGAACGCGCTGCACGCGGTGAGCTCGCTTTTGGCACCATCGACAGCTGGTTGCTCTGGAACCTCAGTGGTGGTCAGGTGCATGCCACCGACGCCAGCAATGCTTCCCGGACCATGCTCTTCGACATCGAGCGACAGGCGTGGGATGAAGAACTGCTGGCGCTGTTTCGTATTCCTGCCGCTTTGTTGCCGCAGGTGTGCGACAGCAGTCATCTTTACGCCCAAACACGCGCGGACCATCTCGGGGCGCCGATCGCCATCGCCGGCATCGCCGGTGATCAACAGGCGGCCCTCTTTGGGCAGGCCTGTTTTGCGCCGGGCATGGTCAAGAGTACTTACGGCACCGGCTGTTTCATGATGATGAACACCGGACAACACCGCCTGCATTCGCACAATCGCCTGCTCAGCACGGTGGCGTATCGTCTGCAGGGACGCTGCACCTATGCGCTCGAAGGCAGCATCTTCGTGGCGGGAGCGGCGGTGCAGTGGCTGCGTGATGGACTGCAGCTGATCGCGCATGCCAGCGAGACGGAACGCATCGCGAGCGAGGCCGGGGAGGCGAAGGGCGTCTATCTGGTGCCGGCCTTCACCGGCCTCGGCGCGCCCTACTGGGATCCGCACGCGCGTGGCGCCATTCTCGGTCTGACCCGCGATACCGGCATCGGCGAGATCGTCACCGCCGGCTTGCAGTCGGTCGGTTTTCAGACGCGAGATCTGGTCGAGGCCATGCGCCGTGACGGCGCCGCCGATTTCACCGCCTTGCGTGTCGATGGCGGCATGGTGGTCAACAACTGGTTGCTGCAGTCGCTGGCCGATCTCACCGGAGTGCCTGTCGATCGTCCGCAGGTGACCGAGACGACGGCTCTGGGCGCGGCCTATCTGGCTGGGCTCGCGGTGCAGGCCTGGCCGGATGCGGCGACCCTGAGCCAGCTGTGGCGTTGTGATCGGCATGTCGAACCGGCGATGCCGGCAGAACAGTGCGAGAGCCTCTATGCTGGATGGAAGGAGGCGGTCGGCCGTGTCGCCAGTCGTCTGTAAAGGAGAGCATGATGATCCGCTGCTGGTGTCTGATCTGCTTGTTGTTCAGTCTGTCGGCGTCGGCTGACCCATGGCCGTTTCGTGCCGCCCTGTCTTTTTCATCGGCGCAAGTGCATGACGACGCCGGGGCGGAGACGTCACATCCGGCGGTGATGAACTTCAACCTCGGCTATGATCCCCTGCCCTATGCCGGTGTCGAGGTCGAAGGCAGTACGGGGGTGGCGGACGCCCAGGGAAGCAACTGCACGCTGACCTGTGTCAGCACCAATGTCAGCGAGCGCGCTGGTTTTTTGGCCCTGGCGCGGCTGAGCTGGCCGCAGGGACGGGTGCGTCCCTACCTGCGCGCTGGTGCTGGCGACTGGCGACTGCAGACGAGTGTCGGCGCTGCTGTGCCGACGCTGACGGCTTGGCATGTCGTCGCCGCCGGTGGCGGGATCGCCTGGCAGATCGATCAGCGTAGCAGTCTGTTCATCGACGCTTTGCGCCTGCACGCGACGGTGGGGGATATCCACCTGTACAGCCTGGGTTTTGCCCAGCGCTTTGACTTCTCCGGCCGCTATTGAGGACTGAATTTCTTGCGTGAAGCTCGTCGTGGCGAAAGATGTTTGGCCTTCATCGCTGACCTGATGTTGTGGGTCAGCCTCGTTCTGCTCATCGACTATGCCCTGGCCATGGGCTTGATGCTGTGGGCACCAGCCCTGCGCGCGCAAACCGGCGTCGTCATCGTCGTGCATGTGCTGCTAGCGTGGCTGTACTGGGCCCTGCCTTTGACCTGGCCGATGCAGGCGAGTATGGGTCAGTGGATGGTCGGACTGCGCGTCGTGCGCGCCGAAGATGCCGGGCCTTTGTCTTGGCGAAGGGCGAGTCGCCGCTTCTTCTGGCAGTTGCTCGGGCAGCTGGCGGGCGGAGTTGGCGCTTGGCCACTGCTATGTGGGCGCGCGCCCTACTACGATGGTCTCAGCCAGACGCGCGTGGTTCTGGCGCCGTCGCGCGTCGCCATCGACGCCTGAGACACGCTAGAGCAGCAGCATGGTGAGCAGGGTGCGGCGGAGCTCTTCGGCGACGAAGGGTTTGTCGCAGATGGCGGAAACACCGGCCTGCTGCACGGCGGCGAGGCGAGCTTGGTCGTTTTCACTGGTGATCATCAGGATGGGGATGGCGCGCCCCTCGTCCTGGCGCAGATGCCGCACCAGCTGCTCGCCATCCATGGCCGGCATGTTGAGGTCGGTGACGATCAGGTCAAACTCATGCGCTTGCAGGTGTGCCAGCGCGTCCTGACCATTTTCAGCTTCGCTGAAGTGCTCCATACCCATATCGGCCAACAAGCGGCGCGTATGTTTGCGCGCCAGATAGCTGTCGTCGACGATGAGAACGTGCAGATCGGCGATGTCGAGACTGTCGTGCAGTTCCAGGCTTTGCGGATGGATCTGTTGCATGGCGTGCTCAATCGCCATCTTGAATTCATCGGCGGTGAATGGCTTGGCTAAAATGGCGGTCACCCCCGCTTGACGCAGCGGATCGAGGCGCTCGAAACGAGTCTCCGATGAGAGCAGGATGAAAGGCGTGGTAGCGAGCTCGGGGGTGGTGCGCAAGTGGGTGAGCAACACATCGGAACTCATGTCATCGAGATAGAGGGCGCTGATCACGATGTCGGGTTGCAGTCGGCTCATGGACTGCAGGGCAGCTTCACCATGGTCCATGAAATCGATCTGAGTGATGCCGAGCTCATGGCTGTAGCGGCTGACTAAGTTGCGGATGGTCAATGACGGCTCGAGAACGAGCAAGACGAGATCGTTGTAGGGGTGGTGTGGCATGGGTGGACTCTCCGCGAATGCCTCAGTATAGGCGGAATTCATCATCTTTCATGGTCGCCGCCAGAGCTTGTGCGCCGGCGTGAGCTTTGGCAAATTGCCAGGCGCTGCGACCGGAGCGGCTGCCACGCGCCAGGGCGAAGCGCAGAGCCTCGCGCTGGCTCGCCTCATCCCAGTGACCGCCGAGACGTTGCAGCCAGTGTCGCGCCGAAGCCAGATAGACGTCCTGATTCTGGGGATAGAAGGTCAGCAACAGACCGAAGCGATCAGAGAGCGAGATTTTTTCCTCAACACTGTCGGCGGGGCGTACTTCGCCGTCCTCATGGCGGGTGTCCAGGTTGTCGCGCATGCGTTCGCTGACCAGGTGGCGGCGGTTGCTGGTGGCGTAAATCAGGACGTTGGCGGGAGGGCTGTGCAAGGAACCATCGAGAGCCACTTTGAGCGCGCGATAGGCGTGGTCGTGCTCGGCGAAGGACAGATCATCGCAGAAGACGATGAAGCGCTCCGGCCGCGCTTCCAGAAGCGGCGTGATTTGCCAGAGATCGGCGAGATCAGCCTTGTCGACTTCGACGATGCGTAGACCTTCGGCGTGATAGGCCTTGAGCAGGGCGCGCAGCAGTGAAGATTTGCCGGTGCCGCGCGCGCCGGTGAGCAAGACATTGTTGGCGGGCAGGCCGGCGAGGAACTGGCGGGTATTTTGCACCAGGGCGGCTTTTTGTGTATCGATTCCCTGCAGATCCTCAAGATCGACGTCATCGGCGGGATGGAGCGCGCGCAGATGGCCGCCGCCGGCGCGGGTCGCCACCCAGGCATAGGCCGGAGTCGACCCATCGAGGACGGGTACAGCGCCACCGGCGATGCGTTCGAGAGCTGCGCTCATGCGTTCGAGTAGAGGGTAGAGTTTGTGCAGATCATTCACGGCGTGAGATCTCGGTAATAGTCGGCGTAGTGCTCACGCAAGGTGAGCTTGGACAGCTTGCCGGTGGCGGTATGAGGCAGTTCGCTGACCTCGAGGATGGCATCCGGTAGCCACCAGCGCGCCACCTGATTTTGCAGATATTGGCGCAAGCCGGCAATGTCGATCGGTGTCGATTCAGCGATGATCAGCATTAGGGGGCGCTCTTCCCAGCGCGGATGCGCGATGCCGATGACACAGGCCTCGCGCACACCAGGAAAGCCGAGGGCGGCATTCTCGAGGTCGATGGAGCTGATCCATTCGCCGCCACTTTTGATCAGGTCCTTGGCGCGATCGACGATGCGCATATAGCCCTGGGCGTCGATGCTGGCGATGTCGCCAGTATCGAACCAGCCATCCTGCACCGCTGGCACATCGGCCTGGCGATAGTAGTGCGCCAGTACCCAGGGGCCACGCACTTTCAGATGGCCATAAGCTAGGCCATCGTGCGGCAGGGGTTGCCCATCGGCATGGAAAATCTCCATGTGCAGGCCGAAGACCGCTCGTCCCTGGCTGAGCTGTCGTTGATAGCGTTCTTCGGCGGGGAGCGCCAGCAGTTCCGGTGTCGGCGTGTTGGTGCTGCCAAGAGGTGACATTTCGGTCATGCCCCAGGCGTGCATGACGAAAGCCGAGTGCACCTGATCGAACTCACGGATCATCGCCAGCGGTGCCGCTGAACCACCGATGACGACGCGCCGTAGGGAGCTGAGTCGCTGCCCTTGCTGGCGCAGATGGGTGAGCAGGCCCATCCATACAGTGGGGACGCCGAGCGCGATATCGCAGCGCTCATTTTCGATCAATTCGCTCAGCGAGGCGCCATCGAGAGCTGCGCCAGGCAGAACCAGGCGGGCACCCGCCATCAAAGCGGCGTAAGGCACACCCCAGGCGCAGACATGAAACATCGGCACCACCGGCATCACCACGCTTTCCGGCCCGAGGCCGATGGCATCGGCGCGACAGGCGGCCATCGCGTGCAGCAAAGTCGAGCTGTGCGAGTAGAGCACGCCCTTGGGTTGTCCGGTGGTGCCTGAGGTATAACAGAGCGCAGCGGCGGTCTGCGCGTCGAAACGCGGCCAAGTGAAATGGGGTGACTGGCCATTGAGCAGGCCTTCATAGCAGAGCCAGCGTTCGCCCTTGGGTTTGTCTTCCCAATCACTGAGGGCGATGACGTGCTCAACCTTGGGTAGGCGCGGCAGCATCGCTTCGACCGCAGTGATGAAGCTGTTGTCGACGAGAAGGATGCGATCCTCGGCGTGCTGCAGGATGTACTCGATCTGATGCGCGAAGAGGCGAGGATTGACGGTATGGACGATGGCGCCGATGCCGGAGATGGCGTAGTAGGCTTCGAGGTGACGATGGGTGTTCCAGGCCAGGGTGGCGATGCGGTCGCCGGCACGCACGTCGAGATCGAGCAGGGCGCGCGCCAGTTGCCGGCTGCGCTCGGCGAATGCGTGCAAGTTGTGTCGGACGATGCGACCGTCGAGCCGACGACTGACGATCTGCTGCTGCGCATGGCTGCGGACGGCGTGCTCAAGCAGATCGCTGATCAACAGATCATTGGGCATCATGAGGCCACGCATGGCGTTTCTCCGGTTTCATCTTGTGAGAGGACGAGCCTAAGTGTAGGGTGCATTGGCCCGTCAGCTGCACTAGAATTTAGCCATGGGGGTGCACGATGTATTTCGATCTGTGGCAGACATCTTGTCAGTGCTGGCGCAGGGCGCCACGCTGGATGGCGGCAGCGACGCTGTGTGGTGTGCTTGAAACCGCCTCGGCGGCAGGCTTTGATGATGGCTTGCAGGCGTACGAGCGTCAGGACTATCCGCGCGCCATCGCTATTCTGACGCCGCCGGCGGAGGCCGGCAACGCCGATGCGGCAGACCTGCTCGGCGCCAGCTATGAGGAGGGCAAGGGAGACTTCATCATGGCGGCGCACTGGTATCAGCGGGCTGCCGCTGCCGGTCAGTCCGATGCCATGACGCGTCTCGGCGAGCTCTACGAAGATGGCGACGGAGTGCCGCAGGATACGCAGACGGCGATGAACTGGCTGGAGAAGGCCGCCGCCCTGCACGATATCGACGCCGAGACCGATCTTGGTGAATTATGGTCCGACGTCCTCGGCGACAACGGCCAAGCGGCGCAATGGTTCAACAAGGCGGCCGAGGCCGGTGACGTTCAGGCGCAGTACCGTCTCGGGTTGCTTCTGCTCGGTGGCGAGGACGTCGCGCGTGATATCGCGCGCGCCTGGGTCTATCTGACGCTCGCCGGCCACGATATCGACGACGCCGCACAGTCGCGCGACGTCCTCGAGCTCGAGATGACCCCGGAGGAGTTGCAGCACGCCCGCGGTCTGCTCGCCGATTGGCAAAAGAGCCACGGTCTCAGCCCGGTGCCAGCTTCTCCTTCAGTAAAGCATTGACCTGGGCCGGATTGGCTTTGCCGCGCGAGCGTTTCATCACCTCGCCGACAAAAAAGCCGAACAGCTTGTCCTTGCCGGAGCGATAGGCGGCGACGTTGTCGGGGTGGTCGGCGATGACGGCGTCGACCAGGGCGCTGATCAGTCCGGCGTCGCTCTCCTGGCGCAGACCGCGACTATCGATCAGGGCATCGACATCTTGCCCCTCACCCGACCACAGGGCGCTGAACAGCTGTTTGGCGATCTTGCCGGAGATGGTGCCATCCTGAATGCGTCGGATCAAGTCGCCGAGCTGTTGTGGCGACACCGGACAGTGCGTGATCTCCATCTCTTCCCGGTTGAGATGGGCGAGCACCTCGCCCATGATCCAGTTGGCGCAGGGCTTGGCCTGTCCGGCGCTGGCGCGGACCGCGGCCTCGAAGTAATCGGCCAGCTCGCGGCTGGCGACGAGAATGGCAGCGTCGTAGGCGATCAGCCCGTAATCGGCCATGAAACGTTGTTTCTTCGCCGTCGGCAACTCCGGCAGGCGAGCGCGCTCGTCGGCGAGCATCGCAGCGGTGATGTGCACGGGCAGCAGGTCGGGATCAGGGAAGTAGCGATAGTCATTGGCTTCTTCCTTGCTGCGCATGGAACGGGTTTCATTGCGCTCGGCGTCGTACAGGCGTGTCTCCTGACGCACCTTGCCGCCGTCCTCGAGCAGGTCGATCTGGCGCTGGATCTCGTACTGGATCGCTTTTTCGACGAACTTGAAGGAATTGACGTTCTTGATTTCGCAGCGTGTACCGAGCTCTTCGCCCGGGTGGCGCACCGAGACGTTGCAGTCACAGCGCATCGAGCCTTCCGCCATGTTGCCGTCGGAGATGTCGAGATAGCGGATCAGACCATGGATGGCGCGCAGATAGGCGACGGCTTCTTGAGCGCTGGCGAGATCGGGGGCGGAGACGATCTCGAGCAAGGGGGTGCCGGCGCGATTGAGATCGATGCCGGTCATGCCGGCAAAGTCGGTGTGCAGGCTCTTGCCGGCGTCCTCTTCGAGGTGGGCGCGGATGATGCGCACGCGTTTGCTGCCTTCCGGCCCTTCGATGTCGAGATGGCCGGCGCCGACGATGGGCTCTTCCATCTGCGAGATCTGATACCCCTTCGGGAGATCAGGATAGAAATAGTTCTTGCGCGCGAAGACCGAGCGCTCGGCGATCTCAGCCTCAATGCCGAGGCCGAAGCGCAAGGCGGCACGGATGGCGGCGGCGTTGACGACGGGCAAGGTGCCGGGCATGCCGAGATCGATCAGGCTGGCTTGCGAATTGGCGGCGGCGCCAAAGCGTGTCGCGCTGCCAGAAAAAATCTTCGATGCGGTGTTCAGTTGCACATGGACTTCCAGTCCGATGACGGCTTCCCAGGTCATGCTGGACTCCTCAGGCAAAAGATGACGGCATCTGGCGATGCCAGGGACAGGCCTGCTGATAACGATGCGCCACTTGCAGCAGACGTTCCTCGCTCCAGTAGGGGCCGATCAGTTGCAGTCCGACCGGCAGGCCTTGGTCTTGGCCACAGGGCAGGCTGATCGCCGGAATGCCGGCGAGGTTGACGGCGATGGTATAGATGTCCGAAAGGTACATCGCCACCGGATCATCCTGTCGCGCTTGCAAGGGAAAGGCGGTACAAGGCGAGGTCGGGCCGGCGATGATGTCGCATTGCGTGAAGGCGCGGGCAAAGTCCTCAGCGATCAGGCGACGGATCTTCTGCGCCTGCCGGTAATAGGCGTCGTAGTAACCGGCCGAGAGGGCATAGGTGCCGATCATGATGCGTCGTTGCACCTCAGCGCCGAAGCCTTCGGCGCGACTGCGGCTGTAGAGGTCGAGCAGGTCGGTCGGCTGTTGGCAGCGATGACCGTAACGGACGCCGTCGAAACGCGAGAGATTGCTCGAGGCTTCAGCCGGAGCGATGACGTAGTAAGCCGGAACCGACCAATCCATGTGCGGCAGGTCAACGTCGACGGTGCGCGCTCCCTGACTGACCAATTCGGCGATGGCGGCATCGACGAGACGGGCGACGGCAGGGTCGAGACCCGGGTTGCGGAAGGCGGTCGGCAAGCCGATACGCAAGCCCTGCAGCGGCTGCGTCAGCGCCGCTTGATAGTCGGGGACGGGGCGTTCGACGCTGGTCGAATCGCGCGCGTCGTGGCCGGCCATGGCTTGCAGCAGCAGAGCGGCGTCGGCGGCGGTCTGGGTCATCGGGCCGGCCTGGTCGAGGCTGGAGGCGAAAGCGATCATGCCCCAGCGTGACACCCGGCCATAGCTCGGCTTCAAACCGGTCAGCTGACACAGGGCCGCCGGCTGGCGAATGGAGCCGCCGGTGTCGGTACCGGTGGCCGCTGGTGCCAGACGCGCCGCCACGGCGGCGGCGGAGCCGCCACTCGAGCCGCCAGGAACGCGACTCAGATCCCAGGGATTGCGGACAGGGCCATAAAAGCTGGTCTCGTTCGAGGAGCCCATGGCGAATTCGTCCATATTCGTCTTGCCGAGCATGACCATGCCGGCGGCCTGCAGTCGTTCCACCACGGCGGCGTCATAGGGCGCGACGAAGTTGTCGAGCATGCGCGAGGCGCAGCTGGTGCGGACGCCCTGGGTGCAAAAGATGTCTTTGTGCGCCAGGGGCAATCCGGTCAGTGCCGTCGCCTCGCCACGTTGCCGGCGTTGATCGGCGGCGGCCGCCTGCGCCAGCGCCTGCTCGGCGGTGACACTGATAAAGCTGTTCAGTTGCGGGTCGAGGCGGGCGATGCGGTCAAGAAAGTGCTGCGTCAGTTCGACGCTACTGTAATGGCCTGCCGCCAGGCCCTGCGATAGCTCGGCGAGCGTGTACTGATGCATGATGGAGTCCTATTCGATGACGCGCGGAACGAGGTACAGACCCGCCTCGACGGCGGGGGCGAGGCGTTGATAGAGCTGGTGCTGATCGCTCTCGCTGACCACGTCAGGGCGCAGCGGCTGGTCGAGGTCGAGGGGGTGGGCCATGGCGGCGACGTCGCGCGTGTCGATCGACTGCAGGCGATCGATCAGTCCGAGAATGGCATTCAGGCTGTGTTCGTGCTGCGTCAGATCGGCGGTATCTAGGCGCAGGCGGGCGAGATGGGCAACGCGTTTCAGGGTGTCGGCATCAAGAGCCATGCTGTCCCTCGCATATTCGTGAAAAGATGATAGAAAAAAGATGATAGAAGTGGCACCTTATCACAATTGCTGGCTTGCCCAAAGAGGCTGATTTGATTACAGTACGTCTCGCCTAGCCATGGGTCGGTGCTGTGCTGCCGATCCGAAGTCTCTATAGATCTGATCGGACTGCCTATTTTCATGTTCAAGTTCTTGCGCGGGTTTTTTTCCCAGGACCTGGCCATCGACCTCGGTACCGCCAATACCCTCATTTATGTGCCTGAGCGCGGTATTGTCCTCAATGAGCCCTCGGTCGTCGCCATTCGACAAAACGGTGCCAACAAGTCGGTCGCTGCGGTGGGTGTCGACGCCAAACGTATGCTCGGGCGCACGCCCGGCAACATATCGGCCATCCGTCCGCTCAAAGACGGCGTCATCGCCGACTTTGAGGTCACTGAAAAAATGCTGCAGCACTTCATCAAAAAAGTGCATGAGAAAGGTTTTTTTCCGCCGAGTCCGCGCGTTCTCGTCTGCGTGCCGTGCAAGTCGACTCTGGTCGAGCGTCGCGCCATTCGCGAGTCGGTCGAGGAGGCCGGTGCGCGTGAAGTGCGGTTGATCGAAGAGCCGATGGCCGCAGCCATCGGTGCCGGCTTGCCGGTCGAGCAGGCCTGTGGCTCCATGGTCGTCGATATCGGCGGTGGCACCACCGAGATCGCCGTGATCTCGCTGTCCGGTGCGGTCTACTCGGACTCCGTGCGCATCGGCGGTGATCTGTTTGACGACTGCATCATCGCGCATGTACGGCGTGCGCATGGCTGCCTCATCGGTGAATCGACCGCTGAACGTATCAAGCAGGAGATCGGTACCGCCTTCGAAGGCGACGCCATCCGCGAGATCGAGGTGCGTGGGCGCCATCTCGCCGAGGGGGTGCCGCGTTCGTTCACGCTCAATTCGGACGAGATTCTCGGTGCCATTCAGGATCCGCTCATGGGCATCGTGGCGGCGGTCAAGAGTGCGCTTGAGCACACGCCAGCAGAATTGTCGGCCGACATCTCCGAGCGTGGTCTCGTGCTCACCGGTGGCGGCGCCCTGTTGCGCGATCTCGACAAGCTCTTGAGCAAGGAAACCGGTCTGCCCGTCCTGGTCGCGGATGATCCTCTGACCTGTGTCGCGCGTGGCGGTGGCCGTGCTCTCAGCTTTATGGACAATCCGGCCTACGAAATGTTGTTCGTCAACTAAGACGAACGCTGCCTGGGCGGGAGGGGCTTCGTGATGGAAACGGCACTCTTCTCGCGTCGCCGGGAATCGCTGCTGCCCTGGGTGGCAGCGGTGGCCCTCGCTCTGCTCATGATCCTAGCCGACATCTATTGGCCGCCGATGCAGCGTTTTCGACTGCAGGTGGATCGTCTGCTGCAGCCGGTTTACGCCGTGGTCGAAGTGCCGACCATGCTTTCGATCTGGGGGCATGAGGACGCGCTGTCGAGCTCCCAGCTGCGCCGCGATAACGCCATGTTGCGCCAGAGCATGCTGGTGCTACAGGTGCGCTTGCAGCGTTTCGCCGCCATGGCGGCGGAGAACGCGCGCCTGCGCGGCCTGATGAACACCACCGTGGTCGTCGACGGGCGTGTGCTGCTGACCGAAATCATCGGTCTTGATCCTGACCCGTCGCGACGGGTGGTGCTGATCAACAAAGGTCACGATGATCGGGTCTACGTCGGGCAGAGTGTCCTCGACGCCAGCGGCGTCATGGGACAGGTCATCCAGGTTGGCGCCAACACGTCGCGGGTCATGCTCATCGCCGATGCCCGCGCCGAGGTGCCGGTGATCTTCAATCGCAGTGGCGTGCGCGCCATCGTCGGCGGCTACGGCTCCCTCGATCGTCTCAACGTCCTCTATGTGCCGCCTTCGGCCGATGTGCGTCCTGGCGACTTGTTGGTGACCTCGGGTCTGGGACGCGACTATCCTTTTGGTTACCCGGTGGCGAAGGTGGTGCGGGTCAGCCGCAAATCCGGCGGCGATTTTGCCGATGTCCAGGCGGTGCCGGTAGCAGCGCTCGATCGCAGTTCGCACCTGATTCTCCTGTTCAGTCGTCCGCCGCTGGCGCAAGGGGGGGGCTAGATGCGCGTCAAGCCGACACTCTGGATCATGCCCGCCTCGTTTTTCGTCGCTTTGGTGCTGGCTCTTTGGCCCTTGCCCGATCTACTCGCCCTCTGGCGTCCGGATTGGGTCGCCCTGGTGCTACTGTACTGGGCTTTGGCGCCGGGGCGGGGTCTGGGACCGGTCTTGCCCTGGAGCATCGGGGTACTGGTCGACGTCCAGACGGGCATGCGCCTCGGCTTGCACGCCCTGGGCTTTTGCTTGATCGTCGCCATGGCGGAGATCATGCATCGGCGCCTCAAGGTCTTTTCCCTCTGGCAGACGGGGATGGCGGTGGCCATACTGCTCATGGTCCTGCGCTTGGTGGTGTGGCTGGGGTCGTCGCTAGGCACTCATGCCGGAGCGCATGCGATCGACGTGTTGCCGGTGTTCAGTGGCGCCCTGGTCTGGCCGCTGGTCGTGGTGCTGTTGCGCCAAGTCGAGGGCATGTCGCGATGATCGTCCTGGCTTCGGCGTCGCCGCGTCGACAGGCACTGCTGCAGCCGTATCTGCCACAGTTGCAGATCCGCCCGGCCGACATCGATGAGCGGCAGTTGGCCGATGAAGCGGCGCAGGACTACGTGGCGCGCTTAGCCGCCGGCAAAAACGCCTGCGTGCGCGCCGGTCTGCCTGCGCATGCCTGGGTCATTGCCGCCGACACCTGTGTCGTCGCCGCCGGCAACATCCTCGGCAAACCGGACGATTTTGCCCAGGCTTGCGCCATGTGGCAGGCCTTGCAACATGGCTGGCACCAGGTCTGGACCGGCGTCTGTGTGGCGCACGCCGGCGAGGTTCTGCAGACGCAGGTGATGACCGAAGTACTCTGGTTGCCGATGGACGCCGAAGCGATGCGACGATACTGGGCGAGTGGTGAGCCCCAGGACAAGGCGGGAGCCTACGCCATCCAAGGTTTGGGCGGGTTGTTTGTGGCAGAGATTCGCGGCAGCTACAGCAATGTCGTCGGCCTGCCGCTGGCGGAGACAGCGCAATTGCTGAAACGATTGGGTCTGCCCCTTTGGAGTGCGGCGACATGATGCAGGTCAGCCCGAGCAATGACGAGATTCTGGTCAATGTGACGCCGATGGAGACGCGTATCGCCCTGATCGAGAATGGCGTGGTGCACGAGCTCTATATCGAGCGCAGCTCACGCCGTGGCCTCGTCGGCAATATCTATCTCGGCCGCGTCGTGCGCGTGCTGCCGGGCATGCAGGCGGCTTTCGTCGACGTCGGTCTGGCGCGCACGGCCTTCATTCATGCCAGCGACTTGCAGGATGAGGTGACGCGCACGCACGAAGGCGTATCGCACCGGCCGATCCAGGAACTGCTGCATGAAGGCCAGGTGCTGACCGTGCAAGTGGTCAAGGACATGCTCGGTAGCAAGGGGGCGCGTCTCAGCGCCGACCTGTCGGTCGCTTCGCGCTATCTGGTCTTCATGCCCTATGCCAACAGCGCTGGGGTGTCGCAGCGCATCGAGGATGAACAGGAGCGTCTGCGCCTGCGCTCCATTCTCAATGACCTGCAGGCTGAGCTCGGCTGCGAGCGTGGCCAGTTCATCGTGCGCACGGCGGCGGAGGGTATCGCTGACGTCGATGAATTGCGCCGCGACATGACGTATCTGCTCAAGCTCTGGGAGAAAATCCAACTGGACAGCGGCAGCGCCCAGGCGCCGGCCTGCATTTATGAAGATCTCCCGCTGTTTTGTCGCGCCGTCCGCGACCTCGATCGCGAGAGCATCGCCCGTATCCGTGTCGATTCGCGCGAGACCTATGCGCGTCTGCGCCAGTTCGCTCAGGCTCTAGTGCCAAGTGCCGCCGCCAAGCTCGAACATTATCCCGGGGAACGTCCCATCTTTGAGCTGCATGACGTCGAGGACGATCTGCAGAAGGCCCTGTCGCGCAAGGTACAGCTGAAGTCGGGGGGGTATCTGATCATCGATCAGACCGAGGCGATGACCACCATCGACGTCAACACCGGCTCTTTCGTCGGACATCGCTCTCTCGAAGACACCGTTTTCAAGACCAATCTCGAGGCGACCCAGGTCATCGCCCGGCAACTGCGGCTGCGCAACCTCGGTGGCATCATCATCATCGATTTCATCGATATGCAGGACGCTTCGCATCGCAGTCATGTCCTGCGCATGCTCGAGCGTATGCTCGAGCGCGATCACGCCAAGACCAAGCTGACCCAGGTCTCTGATCTCGGCTTGGTCGAGATGACGCGCAAACGCAACCGCGAATCGCTCGAGCACGTCCTGTGCGAGAGCTGTCCGACCTGCGAAGGACGCGGCAGCATCAAGAGTGCCGAGACGGTGTGTAACGAGATCTTTCGCGAGATCATGCGCGAGGCGCGCGCCTATGATGCCGCCAATGCTTTTTTGGTCATCGCCAGCCAGCGCGTCATCGACCGCCTGCTCGACGAGGAGTCAGCGTCGGTCGCCGATCTCGAGGCCTTCATCCGTAAACCGATCCGGTTTCAGGTGGAGGCCATGTATGCCCAGGAGCATTACGACGTCGTGTTGGTCTGAACCGCCATGGAGAGATCCCGCCTGTCCCGTCTGCTGCACGCACTCTGGCACCATCTGACGCAGCTGGCTTTGCTCCTGCTCATTCTGGTGGCCGCTTACGTCGCTCTGGGGCGGCAGTTGAGCGCCTTGATCAGTGAGCACAAGAATGATGTCGCCAGCCTCTTGTCCTGGCAGCTGGGCTGGCAGGTGCACATCGCGACCATGGACGGCGGCTGGCAGGGCATCAATGCGCGTTGGCGCTTGCGCGGCGTTAGTCTCGAAGACGCCGCCCACCACTGGCAGTACCAGTTGCCCGAGGTGGAGGTCGAGCCGCAGATTTTGGCTTCGATCATCCATCGCGACCTGCGTCTGTCGTTGACCCTGCGTGGTGTCGATCTGCACGTGCAGCAGCACGCCGATGGTTCCTGGTTCATCGGCGAGTTCGCCGCCCTGCCGCAGAGCGATCCGCAACGTCTGCAAGCCTTGCGCGATTGGCTCTTGCGGCAACCGCAGCTGGTGCTGGCCGGACAGATCCACGTACAGCCATGGCAGCGACCTGAGCTGCAGATCGCCGGCATGCAACTACAAGTCTACGCCACAGGCGATCTGCATGCCCTGCGCCTGCGCGCCGACCTGCGGTCGGCAGGTTTGCGCGGAGGGCTCGACCTGCGCGTGCATACCCGCGGCGAACCGGGCCTGGCGCAGTCCCATTACCAGGTTTATGCCCAGCTGCCGGCAGGGGATCTGAGCGCCTGGTGGCCGTCGCTGCCGGTTTGGTCCGGCTGGCAGCTGCAAGCTTGGCGCAGTGCCGGGGTGCAGATCTGGGGTGAGCATAGCGACGACCGTGATGACTGGCTGATGCGCGCGCAGAACGCGCATGTGACGGTGCGTGATCAAGGTCAGCCCCTCGCCCTGGCCCTGCCTTCGCTGCAGTTGCAGTGGCAGCGACGTGGCACCTTGCAGAGCCTGAGCTGGGGGGGGGGGCGCATCTTCCTGGTGCAGCAGGACCTGAGCATCGGGCCTTTGCAAGTGCAGTGGCAGGGGGCCGCGCTGCGGCTGGCGGTCGATCATGTCGCGCTGGCGCCCTTGGCGCAGGCCATCGCTCTTCTGCCAGAGGCGGGCGACGCCAAGTGGCAGTCGCTGTTGCGACGTGCGCCGCAGGGCTGGCTCGACGCTCTGGCGTTACGCATCGATCATGGACAGCTGCTCGCCTTGCGCGGACATGCGCACGCCCTGGGCTGGCGCGCCGATGGCGGCATGCCCGGTCTGCAAGGACTGGCCATAGAGTTCGCCAGCAATGCCGAAGAGGGCATGGCGCGCCTGCATCTCGAGCACGCGTTCTACGACGATCCGCAGCGTTTCCTGCAGGTCATCGCCGTCGATCACGGCGGCGCTCTGGTGCGCTGGTGGCAGGATCGTGATCTTGGCCTGCAGGTCGAGGTGCAGCATTTGCAGCTCGAGAATCAGGATCTGGCCCTCATCGGGCAGATCCATGTCGACGCCGGTGCGGCGCAGCGTCTTTCCCTGCGCCTGGCGTTGACGCGCGGCAACGCCGCCAACGCCTGGAAGTATCTGCCGCAGCCGATTCTCGGGCAGGGCACACTGGACTGGCTGCACACAGCGGTGCAGGCAGGGCGCGTAGCCTATGGTCGGGCCTTGTATGAGGGGAGCTGGTCGCCGACACAAAAAGGCCATCTGCTGGTCGCCCTGCAGATCGATCAGGGGCGTCTCAAGTTCGATCCGGCGTGGCCGGCGCTGACCGCATTGCAGGCGCAACTCCGTATCCACGATGACCAGATCGACCTGCTGCAGATCGACGCGCACTCACGCGCGCTGCATCTGGTCCAGGGGCAGGCGCACATCGACGCCGGGGCGCCGGAGGCCATGCTGCACGTCGAGGCCCCCGTCAATGCGACGTTGCAGGAAAGTTTGCGCTGGTTGCAGAAGACGCCCCTACAGACGACTCTCGCCAGCATTCCGCGCACTTTTGCCGGCCACGGTCCGCTGCAGGCGCACTTGCAGCTCGATCTTCCCTTGCGCCGATTGCAGCCCCAGGTGCATCTACAACTGCAGTTCATGGATGATGATCTGCTCCTGCAAGCCGCGCATCTGCCCTTGCGGCATGTGCAGGGCGCCCTGCTCTACGATTCCCAGGCGGGTCTGAGCGGTCAGTTCAATGCGCGTGTGCTCGAGCAGGCGACGCACGCCGTGCTCACCACGGCGATGCACGCCCAGCGGCCGGTTTTTCATGTCGCCGTCACCGGTGCCGCCAGCGTCCACGCCCTGGCGCACTGGTGGCCGGGCTTGTGGTGGGAGAAGTTGTCGGGGACCTTTCCCTGGCAGGCGCAGATCATGATCTGGCCCGGCAGCAGTCACGCCGACACCCTGCAGTGGCAGAGCAGCCTGCAGGGGCTCGCTTCGCAATGGCCGGCGCCCCTGGCCAAGAGCGCCCACGAAAATCTACCCCTGCGTTTCGATAGCTCTTTGAATGCGCATCGCGGTTTCATGAGCTTGGCTTTGGCGCAGCGTCTGGCGCTGGCCATGGTCGAAGAGCAGGGGCACATCGAGCGTGCCGCCTTGCGCCTCGGCAGCGGCAGTGTCGGGTGGCCGATGCAGGCCGGTCTCAGCGTGCAAGGGCACTGTCCTGAGTTCGATCTCGACGCCTGGAACGAGGTCTGGCATCACCTCGCCGCTACGCCCGGCGCCAGCGCCGGCATGCCGCTGTTGCGCGCCAATCTCGACGTCGATCAGGTGATCTATCAGGGTTACCAGTTCGATCACGTGCGCGCGCGCGTCGATCGCCAGGCGCACGCCTGGCATCTGCAGTGGGCCTCCGATCGTCTGACCGGAGAGGTGCATATGCCGGATGTCGCCGATCTGGCGCATCCGGTCAGTGTGCATCTGACACATCTGTTCTTGCCTTTGCTGCAGGTGGCCGCGCCATCGTCCAGTGGACCGCCGACGTCACTGCCACCGCTTTTGATCGATGTCGATACCTTGCAGTTGCACGCCTATCCCGATTCCAGTGTGCACGCCCTGCTGCATCAGACGCAGGGCGTGTGGCAGGCCGACGACCTGCGCTGGAGTCTGCCGGGTCTACGCCTCCTCGGCCAGATGGGCTGGACGCCGGGGATGCGCACGCATTTCAAGGGCTATATGGAGAGCGATGACATTTCGCGAGTGTTTTCTTTGCTCGGGCGACCGCCGATCATCGACGCCGAGAAGGGCCGTCTCGATCTTGATCTGAACTGGCCGGGAGCGCCGTGGAACTTTCATGCCACCGCCCTGCGCGGGCAGGCGCAGTTGCTCATCCAGCGTGGGCGCATCCTGTCGGTCAGCAAGACCGCCTCGGTGTCGCGCGTCGTCGGTTTGTTCAGCTTTTCTGATCTTGGCCGGCGGCTCAGACTCGATTTCAGCGATCTGACCGAAAAAGGGCTGGCCTTCGATCAATTCGACGCGCATATGCATTTGGCCGGGCCGGCGATGCAGGTGGATACCTTCCATCTCAAGGGGCCGGCGCTCAGCGCAGAAGGTCGCGGGCGCATGAATTTGGTCGATCACGGTATCGATCTGCAGATGGCGGTGACCGTGCCGGTGACGCGTGTTCTGCCCCTGGCCGCCGCCGTCGTCGCCGGACCTCTCGTCGGCGGGGCGGTGCTGGCGGCGCAGGCGGTGCTGAGCCATCCTCTGGCCAAACTGACTTCGGTGCGCTATCACCTCGGCGGCACCTGGGATGACCCACAAGTGCATCTGCTCGGCGACGGCGTGCAATGGCCGGTGTTGCCCGATTTTGACAAGCTCGAGAAGATGAAATAGTCATGATGGCGGACGCATCCTGGAGCGAGGAGGAAACGCACTGGATGCGTTTAGCGCTCGCCGCGGCCAGTGACGCCGGCCGACGTGGCGAGGTGCCGGTCGGCGCGGTAATCGTGCGGCAGGGGCAACTGCTCGCCGTCGGCAGCAACAGTCCCGTCGGCGAATGTGACGCCAGCGCGCACGCCGAGATCATGGCGCTGCGCGCGGCTGGCCGCAGTCTTGGCAACTATCGTCTGCCGGGGGCTTGCATGTATGTGACGCTGGAGCCTTGCACCATGTGTGTCGGCGCCCTCATCCATGCGCGTATCGACAGCCTCGTCTATGCGACTTCGGAGCCGCGCGCCGGTGCTCTCGTCAGTGCCCGTTCCTTGCTTGAAGACGGCTACTACAACCACCGTTTCAGCTTTCGTGGTGGGTTGCTGGCGGCGGAGAGCCGCCAGTTGCTGCAGGACTTCTTCCGCCAGCGTCGCGGCTCAGCGTAGCGCCAGTCGGGTATTCGTGTCGTACTCGGGATGAGCGAGGAGCAAGGTGTCGTAATAGCGGCGTACTTCGCTGACATAGGCGAGCACCTGGCGGCTGTTCGGTGTGTAGCCATGCGCCAGATGGCGATACCAGCGCGGTTCGCCGAGTAAGGGCAGCTGCTCGCGCACATCCGCCCAGAGGTTGGGATTCTTGCCCAGGCGCGCGGTCAGGCGGCGCGCATCGTCGAGATGTCCGGGGCCCATGTTGTAGGCGGCGAGAGCCATCCAGGTGCGATCGGGTTCGCTGATCTGGGCCGGGAGGCCATCCACCAGGTCGCGGAAATAGTCGCTGCCGGCACGAATGCTCTGGTGCGCGTTCTGGCGGTCGTGAACGCCGAGATCGGCAGCGGTCGAGGCGCTCAGCATCATGATGCCGACGACGCCGGTCGGCGAAACCGCCGAACTGTTCCAGTGCGATTCCTGGTAGGCGATGGCCGCCAGCATGCGCCAATCGAGATGATTGGCGGCGGCGTAGCGCTTGAAGACGGGCTCCAGGCGCGGCAGGCGTTCGCTCATGTCATGGCCAAAGTCGATGGCCCCGAGTTCATCGAAGTGCGGCTGAGGGCCGTAGACGGCGAGCAGGCGCTGCAGCGATCCGTCTTTTTCTTCCTGCATCAAAAAGGACTGCGCCTGCTGATAGAGGCTGTTGTTTCCGCCTGGAAAGGCCCAGGCTAGGTGCAGCCCCTGACTCAGGTCCATGACGATGTGCAGGCGCGGATGTAAGGTGTGGTGGCTGTCGAAGTCCATGGCGTCGACCAGGGCGTAGCGTCTCTCGGCCTGGTCGGCGAGGAGGAGCAGATCCTCCGTGCGCGCCAGCTCACTGGCGCGTTTGACATGCAGCTGCGGCACCATCTCCTGCAGCAGGGCGGCCGTCTCGGCCTCCGGCGAGTGGGCGCGCACGATCAGTGTCGCACCGCTCAGATCATTCGTCTGCGGCAAGCGCGCGCCCTGACCGACGAGCTCGAGCTGAGTGTCCATATAGGGTCGGCTGATGCGCAAAGACGGCAGCTGGCGGTCCCCGACGGGAAGGCGGGTGAGGGCCATCTGGGCGGCATGGCGCTGCAGCAGATCGAGAGCCTGGGCCGTATCGCGCGCCCAGACATAGTGAATCTGGACGCCAAGGTGACGGGCCCACAGCTGGGTGATCTCACCGGCGAAGCTCTGTTCAAGAAATTTTTGTGAGTCGACTCCATCGCTGGCGATGGCGACGACATCGATGACGCCACGCTGTCGCACACGCTGTAAGGGAGTGGTCGACGGGCGCAATGCCATCAAGGTACTACAGCACAGGATCGCGATGGCGAGGCGCACAGTCATGCGCGCGTACCACGGCGACAGGCTCGAGACGTCGCATCGAGACATCCTTCGCTTCCTCTCTAGGTTTACCGTTTATCAACCTCGGTGCAGTCGCCACCGGGGCCGTTTTACCGTTGGACCAAAGGGGTCGTTCGGAGCAGGTGCAGCTGCTGGCACGGCCTATACATGCCAGCGACCCGAAATCTACCCGGGTCGGGGGATAAAGTCCAGTTTTTCCGATGAATAGTTGGCACGATAGTGCTAGATTTGAAAATCAAACAACCCTGAACTAGGGTTATGAGGTGCCTCTTGGGCTCTATCGGATACAAGGAAACCAACTTATGTCTGTGCGTCTGCGAATGGCTGTCGTTGTGACAGTGTTCATGCTCGTTGAGGTTGGGGTGACGGCTTGGGCCGGAGCAGGGGCTTTGTTGCCTATCCTGGTAGGGCTGGCCCTGACGGTGGTCGGTGTTGCCACTTGCCACGGCGTGTTGCTCGCCGCCCTGGGCGAGCCTCTGCGCTATCTGCGCGACAGTCTGGTGCAGGGGCGGATCGAGTCGCTCAGCGAACACGCTTTGCCGGGCGACTTCGCCGCCTTGCTGCAAGCGATGAAGCAGGCACAGGCGCAAGCCGGGCAGAGGGACAGCGCTCTGCTCGACACCAGCGATCGAATACGTGTACTTGCCGGTGAACTGGTCGGGGGCACCGATGAGTCGGTGCGTGGCGCCGAGCATCAGCGCATGGAGGCGGATGCCGCCGCGCAGGCGATCAGCCAGATGGCGGACACCATGCATCGTGTCACCAGCAACGCCAGTGGCGCCGCTGATGCGGCGCGGCGTGCTAACCAGGAGGCCTTGCAGGGGCAGCAGGTGGTCAATGGCGTCACTTCCTCCATTCATGCCCTGGCCTCCGAGGTCGAGCGGGCGGCGAGCGCCATGCAGACGCTCGAGGCCGATACCGGATCGATCGGCGCCATCCTTGAAGTCATTCGCGGCATCGCTGACCAGACCAATCTGCTCGCCCTCAATGCCGCCATCGAAGCGGCGCGTGCCGGTGAGCAGGGGCGTGGTTTTGCCGTCGTCGCCGATGAAGTGCGTACCCTGGCGCAGCGCACCCAGCAGGCGACGCAGGAGATCCATGAGATGATCGCCCGCCTGCAGACGGGATCGAGCAATGCCGCCAAGGTGATGGAGGAGGGGCGGCGACAGGCCGAGCTCAGTGTCGGCGAAGCCAATCGTGCCGGTGATTCGCTCAACAGCATCACCCAGGCCATCGATTCGATCAGCCGCATGAATGAGGAGATCGCCGAGGCGGTGAAGCTGCAATCGGGTTCGGTCGATGTCGTCAATGGCAAGCTCGGGCGTATCGTCCAGCTCGCTGACGACGCCGGGCAACGTTCGCGTCAGCGTCAGCAGTTGTCGGATGCTCTGGCGCAGACGGCGAGTGAGCTTGGGCACACCCTGCATCCTTGAAAGCGGCGTCCTTTCCGTATCCACCCAGACCCTGCCCTTGCAGGGTCTCTTGCTTTATCATGTGAGTCTGATTTTTTGAGCGGATGAAGATCCCTATGTTGATCCACAAAGGCGCCTGTGCCCTGTCCCAGTTCCGCCAGGCCCGGCTATTGCGTCAGTTGCAGGCCATCGATGCCGGTGTCAGCGATGTGCAGGCGCGCTACTGGCATTTTATCGACACGCACCAGACGCGTCTCGATGACCGTGTCGAACGATTGCTGCAAGGCGGTGAGGACTTTCCGGGACGTGAGGAAGGGGAGCTCTTTCTCGTTCTACCCAGATTCGGCACCATCTCCGCTTGGTCGTCCAAGGCGACCGACATTCTGCGGCAAGCGGGTTGTGAGCAGGTCTTGCGCGTCGAGCGCGGCACGGCCTTCTGGGTGCGGCATACGGGTGAGTTCGACGCGACGCGGCGACAGGCCTTGCAACGGCTGCTGCACGACCGGATGACGCAGGTCGTCGTGGCGACGCCGGCGGCGGCGGAGTCACTGTTCCTGCATCAGTCGCCGCGGCCCTTGCGCCGTATCGATCTTCTTCAGCATGGCCGTGTGGCGCTGGAACAGGCGAATCGCGAACAGGGCTTCGCGCTCAGCGAAGAAGAGATCGACTATCTCCTCGCCAGTTATCGCGAACTCGGCCGTAACCCTGCCGATGTCGAGCTGATGATGTTCGCCCAGGCCAATTCCGAACACTGCCGGCACAAGATCTTCAATGCCAGCTGGCAAGTCGATGGTCAGCCGATGCCGGATTCCCTCTTCGCCATGATCCGGCATACGCATGCGCAGGCGCCGACCGGGGTGCTTTCGGCCTACAGCGATAATTCTGCGGTCATCGCCGGGCCGGTGACCGAGCGCTGGGTGCGGCACGCACAAGAGGCTTACGCCTATCATCGCGAGCCTGTGCACATCCTGATGAAGGTCGAGACGCACAACCACCCGACCGCCATCGCGCCTTTTGCCGGCGCCGCCACGGGGGCGGGGGGCGAGATTCGTGATGAGGGCGCGACAGGGCGAGGCGCCAAGCCGAAGGCGGGATTGACCGGTTTCAGCGTCTCCCATCTGCGTTTGCCGGAAGCGCTCCAGCCCTGGGAGGGCGCTCCGTGCAAGCCGGAGCGTATCGCCTCGCCCCTTGAGATCATGCTCCAGGGGCCGCTGGGTGGCGCGGCCTTCAACAATGAGTTCGGTCGCCCCAATCTTTGTGGCTATTTCCGCACCTATGAGCAGAGACTGGTCATCGATGGCCAGGAGCAGCATCTCGGGTACCACAAGCCGATCATGATCGCCGGCGGCTACGGCAACATCCGTGCCGAGCATGTGCACAAGCAGCGTATACCGGCCGGTGCCCTGCTCGTCGTCCTCGGCGGGCCGGCGCTGCTCATCGGCCTCGGTGGCGGCGCTGCTTCCTCGATGAACAGCGGTAGCAGCGCCGAAGACATGGACTTCGCCTCGGTGCAGCGCGACAACCCGGAAATGGAACGGCGTTGTCAGGAAGTCATCGACGCCTGTTGGGCCTTGGCCGAGGCCAACCCGATCATCTCCATCCATGACGTCGGCGCCGGTGGCTTGTCCAATGCCCTGCCCGAGCTGGTGCATGAGAACGGCTTGGGGGCGCAGTTGCAGCTGCGCGAGATCCCGCTCGGTGAAAGTGGCCTGTCGCCGCTCGAAATCTGGTGCAATGAGGCGCAGGAACGCTATGTTCTGGCCTTGTCGGCGGAGAGCCTGCCGGCTTTTCAGGCGCTGTGTGAGCGCGAACGCTGTCCTTTTGCCGTGCTCGGCACGGCGACGCAGACGCGCCAGCTCGTCGTCAGCGATCGTCATTTCGGCGAGGCGTCGGTCGATATGCCGATGCAGGTTTTGCTCGGCAAGCCGCCGCGCATGCAGAGGAGCTTCCAGCGCCATCAGGCGAGCCTGCCGGCCTTCGATATGACGGCGATCACCCTGCACGAGGCGATCGATCGTCTGTTGCACCTGCCGACGATCGCCAGCAAGGCGTTTCTCATCACCATCGGCGATCGCTCGGTCGGCGGGCTGGTCGCCCGCGAACAGATGGTGGGCCCCTGGCAGGTGCCGGTGGCCGATTGTGCCGTGACGGCAGCATCCTTCCGTGATGTCGTCGGCGAAGCCATGGCCATGGGGGAGCGCAGTCCGGTCGCGATCATCGACGCCGCCCAGAGCGCACGCTTGGCGGTGGCCGAAGCGATCACCAATCTCATGGCCGCCGATGTGCGCGCCATCGCCGATATCCGACTATCGGCCAACTGGATGGCGGCGGCTGGCCACCCGGGGGAAGATCAGAAGCTCTATGAGGCGGTCGCCGCCATCGGTATGGATTTCTGCCCCGAACTTGGCATCTGCATTCCGGTCGGCAAGGACTCCTTGTCCATGCGCACGCAGTGGCGCGAGGACGGGCAAAGCCATGTGGTGACAGCGCCCATGTCGCTCATCATCAGTGCTTTTGCATCGGTCGCCGATGTGCGTAAAACCTGGACGCCGCAACTGCGTCTCGATGGCGGTGACAGCGAATTGCTGCTCCTCGATCTGAGCGCGGGTGGGCAACATTTAGGCGCCTCCTGCCTGGCGCAGGTCTATGGACAATTGGGACAGCAGGCACCGGACGTGAAGGCCGCTGATCTCAAGGCCTTTGTGTCGATCATGCGTGAGTTGCGGGATCGCAATCTGGTGCTCGCTTACCACGATCGCTCCGATGGCGGGCTGTTGGTGGCGGCGCTGGAGATGGCTTTCGCCGGTCGCGCCGGATTGAGCTTGTCGATCGCCGCATCATCGCCGCAAGAACGTCTCGCGCAGCTCTTCCATGAAGGGCCGGGGGTGCTGTTGCAGGTGGCGGTGGCGCGCCGCGCCGAGGTGGCGGCGATCTGCGCCGAGCATGGATTGGGGACACGGCTGCACGTCCTCGGTCGCGTCGAGGCGGGTGACGAGATCGTCTTGCGCTCGGCGCACGAGATCCTTTTCCAGGCGCAGCGTCGCGATCTGCAGCGCGCCTGGAGTGAGACCAGTTTCCGCTTGCAGAGCCTGCGCGATCACGCCGGGTGCGCGCAGCAGGAATATGACAAGCTGCTCAACCAGAATGATGCAGGCCTGCACGCGCACCTGACCTTCGATCCAGCGGCCGATGTGGCGGCGCCTTATATCGCACGCGGTCGGCGTCCGCAGATCGCGATCCTGCGTGAACAGGGGGTGAACGGTCATATGGAGATGGCGGCGGCTTTCGAGCGCGCCGGTTTCGAGGCCATCGACGTGCATATGAGCGATATCCTCGCCGGGCGCGATCTGCAGTCTTTCAAGGGCCTGGTCGCCTGCGGTGGCTTCTCTTACGGTGACGTGCTCGGCGCCGGGGGCGGCTGGGCACGCTCGGTTCTTTTTCATGAGCGCGTACGTCAGACTTTCGCCAGTTTTTTTGCGCGCCCAGAGACCTTCACTTTGGGTGTCTGCAATGGCTGCCAGATGCTGGCGCAGCTGCGCGATCTGATCCCGGGGGCGGAGCTTTGGCCGCGATTCGAGCGCAATCTGAGTGAACAGTTCGAGGCGCGCACGGTCATGGTCGAAGTGCCGGACAATCCCTCGATTTTGCTGCGTGGCATGCAGGGGTCGCGCATGCCGGTGGCCGTGGCGCATGGCGAAGGTCGTGTCGTCGGTGACGTCGCCGGATTGACGGCGGCGGGGCTGGTCGGCCTGCGCTATGTCGATGAGGGTGGGCGCATCAGCGAACGCTATCCCGACAACCCGAATGGATCACCGCAAGGGGTGACGGCGGTGACCAGCCGCGACGGACGCGCTACCATCATGATGCCGCATCCGGAACGGGTTTTTCGGACCCTGCAGCACGCTTGGGCGCCGTCGACCTGGGGTGAGGATGCGCCGTGGTTGCGGATGTTTCGTAATGCGCGGGTCTTCGTCGGATGAAATCGTATAAGCTCGTCGTTTTCGTGCCTGATACGGCGCTTGCCGCCTTGAGCGCAGCCTTGTTCGCCGCCGGAGCGGGCGCCCAGGGGCTCTATCGCGAGTGCGCCTGGCGGGTGGAAGGCACGGGACAGTTTCGCCCGCTCGCCGGTGCGCAGCCAGCGCTGGGACAGGTCGGTGAACTCGAGCAGGTGCGTGAGTCGCGGCTCGAGTTGTTGGTGACGGAGCCGGTTCTGGGGGCGGTCCTGCGTGCGCTGCATGCGCACCATCCCTATGAAGAGCCGGCCTATGACGTTTTTGAAAGGATCGATCCCGGCCCCTGGCGGCATGGGGTCCAGGACTGAAGCATGCGCGAGTTGACCGATTCGGGGGTGTTGCTAAGACTGGCCTATCAGGCCTTGCGCAAGGCGGGTATCGACGCGGATGCCGTGCTCGCGCGTTGTGGCGCCGATCTGTTGCAGCTCGAGGATCCGCGTTTGCGCACACCTGTCGCGGCGCAGGACTCCTTTTGGCGCGCGGTCAGCGAAGTCTCCGGCGATGCACACATCGGCCTGCTCCTGGCGCGCCATCTGCCGCGCTTTCGTGGCCAGGTGATCGAGTACCTGTTTTCCAGCAGCTCCACGTTCGGGGAAGGCTTGCGCCGCGCCCTGCAGTATCAGCGCCTGCTCAGTGACGCCATGTTGGGGCGTTTTGAGCATCAAGGTGAGCTGAGCTATCTTGCCAGTGGTAGCCGCCAGCATGAACCGGCGCCCTTGGCGGAGTGCATGATGGCCGGCATCATTCAGTTTTTTGCGCAGGTCACCGACGGTGAGTTCCAACCGCACCGGGTGTGGCTGCGCCATCCCGCCGGTGCAGCTGTCGCTGATTACGAGGCGGTCTATGGTTGTCCGGTGGAGTTCTCGCAAACCGAGAACCGGCTCTATTTCGCCAGCACCATTCTCGAACGCACTTTCTGGCATGCCGAGCCGGAATTGCTCAAGCTGCATATGCAGGTGGCGACTGAAAAACTCGCCGAGCTCGAGCGCTTGGACCTAGTGGCGGATGTCCGCCGGGTGATCGCCCAGATTCTCGAGAGCGGCGACGTGTCCCTGGAGTCGGTGGCGCGTCAGCTCGAGCTCCGGCCGCGGGCTTTGCGCAGTCGTTTGGCCGAGGTTGGCACCAGCTTCAATCACATCCTCAATGACTACCGTAGCCGTCTGGCGCGTCGTCTACTCGCTAAAACCGATGAGAGCATCGATCAGATCGTCTACCTGACCGGTTTTTCCGAGCCGAGCACCTTTTATCGGGCTTTTCGACGCTGGACCTCAGAGACTCCCGTTGAATATCGCCGGCGCAAGCGCGCGTCGATCTCTTCTTGAACGCGCCGGGAGGGCGGCTGGCGGCGCAGCTGGACGCACCGCTGCGTCTGCCGCCTGAACGGACTTTGTTGCCTACTCCCGGTGATCTCATGGAAATGCCGGTGCATCCGGCACCGTGTCTCCTGGTGGCGACCCTGGCCGTTCTGCTCACCCTGGCCTGCTGGGGACGCCTGGATAGGGGCGCTGTCGCACACCGCCAACGGATGCCTGACGCCAAAGTCCAAGCCATTCAGACCGCCCTCATCGGTGTGGTCAAAAGCATGGCGGTACATCGCGGTGAGCGAGTCTAGGCGGGCCCATTGGTGCTGGAACTCGACCCCACCCAGGCGCAGGCGGACGCCGATCGCGCCCATAAAGCCCAACGGGATGCACCGCTGACCATCGCCCGGACCCAGGCATTGCTGCAGGCCCAGCAACTCCACCATCGTCCGCACTTACCCCGCATCTCTGGCGCAGAACCCAGCCGCCTTACGCTCTTGCGAATACCGTGTCATGAATCCACTCGTTCCGCCCCCGGTCTACCCGTCGGCCAAATCGGCCGGGGCGATAACTATCCTGACACCGGGGGAAACCTTAACTTGGGTGGATTGGGCAAAGGGTCTGCGGTGAAATGGCCGTGTCGGAGTCATAAAAACCTGCCCGTAGGCAGGTGGCTCAGAGGGGTCTTGATGAGCACAAAGGGAGGTGTCGAAGCGATGAGGGGGGGCGGGTGCCGCCGGGCTATTTCAGCTCGGCGGAGGTCTTGCCGAGCAGGCGGCGGGCGATGATGAGCAACTGGATCTGTTGTGTGCCTTCGAAGATGTCGAGGATCTTCGAGTCGCGCGCCCATTTTTCCAGGAGTTCGTCCTCGCCGTAGCCGATGGCGCCGGCGAGAGCGACGCATTGCAGGGTCACTTCATTGCCCACTTTTCCGGCTTTCGCCTTGGCCATCGAGGCTTCTTTGGAGTTGGGGATGCGGTTGTCGGCCATCCAGGCGGCGCGCAGGGTGAGCAGTCGTGCGGCTTCCCATTCGGCTTCGAGGCGATAGAGCGTCGCTTCCGCCTGGCTGAGCAGCAGGGGTGCTTGCTCGTAGCGGCCATTGATCTTGTCCCGCAGCAGTTCACGCGTGCGCTCGAGGGCGGCGGCGGCGACGCCGACGGCCATGGCGGCGACCAGGGGGCGGGTGTTGTCAAAGGTCTCCATGACGCCGGCAAAGCCTTTTTGGACGTCGATCTCAGGGTTGCCGAGGAGATTGGCGGCGGGGACCCGACAATCGCTGAAGCTGATCGCTGCGGTGTCGGAGGCCTTGATGCCGAGCTTCTTCTCCAGGCGGGTGACGTTCATCCCCGGTGTGCCTTTGTGGACCACGAAGGATTTGATCGCGGCGCGGCCGAGGCTGGGGTCGAGGCTGGCCCAGACGACGACGCTATCGGCGCGTTCACCCGAGGTGACGAAGATCTTTTCGCCATTGAGGATGTAGTCGTCGCCGTCACGGCGTGCCGTCGTCCGTATCGCCGCCGAGTCCGAGCCGCAGCCGGGCTCGGTGATCGCCATGGCCGCCCAACTGCCCTTGAAGCGGGCGAGCTGTTCTTCATTGGCGACGGCGGCAATGGCAGCATTGCCGAGGCCTTGTCGCGGCATGGACAGCAGCAGGCCGACATCGCCACGGCAGAGTTCGATGATGCCGAGGCAGGTCGACAGATTGCTGCCATTGCGTACGCCGGGTGTCTCGCTGTGGCTACGCTTGCTCGCCGTACTGGCGCCGGCGGCTTCCGGGGCGCCGTCATTCATGCCGTCGAGGAGGGAAGCGAGCAGGCGCAATTCTTTCGGCTGGCTGTGCTCGGCCTTGTCGTATTTGCGCGATATCGGGCGAAAGATCTGATCGGCGACGTCGCGTGCCTGAGTGACCAGGGTGGCAAACTTTTTCGGGGTCTCAAGGTTCATCATGGCCTCCGTTCACAGATGCATGGCGCCGTGCAGGACGGCGATGGCGCGTAGGTCGCGATACCAGCGTTCGACCGGGTGCTCCTGGGTATAACCATGACCACCGAGCAGCTGCACGCCGTCGGTGCCGATCTGCATCGATTTCTCGTTGCAGAATAGGCGGGCGAGATAGGCTTCGCGGTGGAAGTCGAGGCCCTGTTCGGCACGGCTGGCGGCGCGCCAGGTCAGCAGACGCATGGCGTCGAGGTCGATGGCCATCTGCGCGATCATGAAGGCGACACTTTGGCGGTGGCTGATCGGTTCGCCGAAAGCGCTGCGTTCGTTGCAGTAGGGGATGACGTAATCGAGGACGGCTTGTGCGCATCCTTGCGCCAGAGCGCACCAGCCGAGACTCGACAGATCGAGGAAGGCGTGATAGTCGAAGTCTTCGTCGCCGAGGCGTTGCCGCGCCGGCAGGCGCAGGTCCTCGATGAGCAGATCGGTGCAGGCGCAGGCGTGCAGTCCCATGGCCGGTGCTTCGCGGCGCTTGAGTCCAGGGCTGTCGCTCTCGGCGATGAAGACGGCAGGGCCCTGCTCGGTGTGCGCGGCGATGAGCAGCAGGTCGGCTTGCGCGCCGCGCAAGACCAGGCTTTTGCGGCCGTTCAGGCGATAGTCCTGGCCCTGGCGGGTGGCCAGGGTGCGCAGGCGCATGGGGTCGAATAGCGGCTCAGGCTCGACGATGGCGATGCTGGCGATGAGGGGTTGTTGTTCGTCAAGAAAAGCCGGCAGGTAGGTGGCCTGCTGTTCGCCGCTGCCCCAGCGACTGATAGCGTTGGCGGCACCGATCGGGGTGAGCAGGGCGGCCGCCAAGCTGAGGTCGCCCTGGGCCAGGGTTTCGGCGATCAGGGCCTGGGTCACCTGGCCATTTTCGGTGGCCATGCCGCCGTGTGCTTCCGGGATGGCGTAGGCGGGCAAACCCAGTTCGCTGCTGGCGGTGACGACGGCGGCTGGCAGTTCGCTGTGGCTGTCGGCAAGATGCGCCTGCGGCGTCAGGATTTCCCTGGCAAAGCGCGCCAGGCTGTCGCGGATCTGCTCCTGTTCGTCGCTCCAGCTCAGGTCGAAAAGATCGGTGCGGGTCCCCGGACGCAGCTGGGCTCGCGCACCTGGGCTCGCCTTGAAGCGCTGCGCCACCGAGCTGGCGGCACGAAAACCCTGACGGCTGCCGTGATAGAGGACCTTTTCCAGGCCATTTCGCAGCCCCAGGCGATCGGGCCAGTCGGCTTGGGCGACACGATTGAGAAGATGGAGGCCGAAGCCTTGTAAGCTCATGCGCATACCTACCTCCGAATGGAAGACTTCTACAATATGCCGAAGCGATCGGGGCCTGTGAATGACTTTGCCGCCACCTGAGCCTGCCATCAGGGTCAGTCGGGGCGACGAGCTTCCCAGGAGGGCGGGGCCAGGAGTTCGCTGTGCAGAGGGTAAGCGCCGTTGCGGCGGTCCCGAATGAAGTGCGCCAGGGTGTGCTGGATCGACGGAAAGGCCAGCTCCAGCCAGGGCAGATCGGCTTCTGCAAAGAGCACCGACTCCAGCGACTCGCTGCCGGCGCCGATGTCGGCGTCAGCCAGTTCGCCTCGGTACATGAGGTGGATCTGGTGGATGTGAGGGATGTCGAAGAGACAGTAGAGTTCGAGCGCGCCGACACGCGCCTGCGCTTCTTCCAGGGTCTCGCGCCGCGCCCCGTCGGCGCAGCTCTCGCCGTTTTCCATGAAGCCGGCGGGCAGGGTCCAAAAGCCATGGCGCGGTTCGATGGCGCGGCGACAGAGCAGAATACGGTCCTGCCAAGTGGCGATGCAGCCACAGATGACCTTGGGATTCTGGTAGTGGATGGTCTGGCAGTTTTCGCAGACAAAACGCGGCCGGCTGTCCGCAGCAGGGGTTTTTACGACCACCCTGTGTCCACACTCGCTGCAAAAGTTCATCGCCGATCCCGTGTCTGATGCAGCGAGTCTAACCTGTCTCGGCTGGGCTGTCTTGCGGCGGTGCATGGGTTACACTGGCGGGGATGGTGCGAGTGATCAGAGGGCGGAGCATGCGGCAGGATCTCGGCGTGTCAGAAACGGCTCTAGGACAAGTGGCGCAGGGTTTGGCGCGTTCTCTCCCCCCCGTCGGCAAGGTCGACGCCGCGGTGCTGATGGCGCTGACCCAGGAAGCACAGCCGCAGTTGCTGTTGACCCGCCGCTCGCAACGACTGTCGGCGCACGCCGGTGAGGTGGCCTTTCCCGGCGGCAAGTGTGATCCGGGTGACATCAGCGTGGTGGCGACGGCTTTGCGTGAAAGTTGCGAGGAAGTGGGACTGATGCCGACCAGTGTCGAGGTGCTCGGACAGTTCGGCGACTTCGTCTCGCGCGCGGGTTTGCGCGTGCGCGCCGTCGTCGGCAGCATCCCTGTCGGTATCGAACTAGCGCCGAATCCGGCCGAGATCGAGAGCATTTTTTCTGTGCCTTTGGCTTTTTTCCTCGAGCAGCCGCCGCATCAGGATCATCGCGTGCATTTCATGGGGCATGATTATCTGATGCCCTGTTACCGCTATCAGGACTATGTCATCTGGGGGCTGACCGCCTACATGCTGGTGGAGCTTCTCAATCAAACTCTGTCTGCCGGCATCGATTTCCCCATGCCGGGTCTACAAAGAATGGGAGCGGGATCATGATCTATCGTCTGGGTGAAAAAGCGCTGCAGGTGGCGGGAGAGCACTTCATCGCCGCCAGCGCCGACCTCATCGGCGACGTGCGCCTAGGGGAGAGGGCCAGCGTCTGGTTCGCGGCGGTCTTGCGCGGTGACAACGAACCCATCATCGTCGGTGACGAGAGCAATATTCAAGATGGCAGCGTCCTGCATACCGATATGGGGGCGCCGTTGTCGATTGGGCGGCAAGTGACGGTCGGCCATCAGGTCATGCTGCATGGCTGCACGATCGGCGACGGTTCTCTGATCGGCATCCAGTCGGTGATCCTCAATCATGCGCGCATCGGTCGCGGCTGCATCATCGGCGCGCATACCCTCATTCCCGAAGGCAAGGAAATCCCCGACCATTCTCTCGTGATCGGCAGTCCGGGACGGGTGGTGCGGCAGGTCAGCGAGCAGGAAGCGCAGATGCTGCTCGCCAGCGCTGCTCACTATGTCGAGAATTTTCGGTGTTACCAGCGGCAGCTGCGGCAGGAGGTGGCGACATGAGCAGTCTCGGAACGCCGCTCACCGCACAGGCGAAACGGGTGATGTTGCTGGGTGCGGGCGAACTAGGCAAGGAGGTCTGTATCGAACTGCAGCGCCTGGGCTGTGAGACCATCGCCGTCGATCGTTATGCCGGCGCCCCGGCCATGCAGGTGGCGCATCGCGCCCACGTCGTGGCGATGCAGGATGAAGACTCTCTACGCCGCGTCATCGCCCAGGAGAACCCGCACATCATCGTCCCCGAGATCGAGGCCATCGCGACCCGCGTTCTGCTCGAGGAAGAGGCGCGCGGTCGTCAGGTCGTGCCGTCGGCGCGGGCGGCGCATCTGACCATGAATCGTGAAGGCATCCGTCGTCTGGCCGCTGAAGAGCTGGGACTGGCGTGTTCCGACTATCGTTTCGCCGACGATCTTGCCGGCCTGCAGCAGGCGGCGGCGGAGCTCGGCTTCCCCTGTATCGTCAAGCCGGTGATGTCATCCAGCGGCAAGGGGCAAAGTCTGGTGCGGCACGCCGAGGATCTCGCCGCTGCCTGGGCGTATGCCCAGACGGGGGCGCGCGTCGGTCTGCGGCGCGTCATCGTCGAGTCCTATATCGCCTTCGAATACGAGATCACCTTGTTGACGATCCGGCATTGTCAGGGGGTGCTTTTTGCCGAGCCCATCGGGCATCGCCAGGAAGCGGGCGACTATCGTGAATCCTGGCAGCCGCAAAGAATGGAGCCCGAGGCCTTGCAGAGCGCCCGGCGCATGGCCGCCGAAGTGACAACAGCGCTCGGTGGCTGGGGCGTCTTCGGTGTCGAGTTTTTCGTGCGCGGCCAGGAGGTTTGGTTCAGCGAGGTGTCGCCGCGACCGCATGATACCGGTTTGGTGACCTTGATCTCGCAGTCTCTGTCCGAGTTTGCCCTGCATGCGCGCGCTATGCTCGGTCTGCCGATCCCGTGCCTGCGCCATGTTGGACCGGCGGCCTCTTGCGCACTGATCGCCGAAGGCCACAGCGAACATCTGCAATACCATCACCTGGAACGCGCCCTGGCGGCGGCGGACACCGACCTGCGCCTTTTCGGCAAGCCGGCGGTCGATGGCTATCGGCGTATGGGCGTGGGCTTGGCCCTCGGTGATTCGATCGAGGCGGCGCGTAGCAAGGCGCGCGCCGTGGTCGAGGCCATCGAGCTGCAGTTCTAGGGGCGCCGTCGCGCCTGCTTCAAAGCGGCAGTTCGTTGCCGTGGATCAGGGTGAGCAGGCTCTTGACCACCTTGCTGTGGCCGGCGACGATGCGGCCGCTGTGCAGGTAGTCGTGTCCGCCCTGAAAATCGGTGACCAGTCCACCGGCTTCGCGGATGAGCAGGTCGCCTGCGGCCATGTCCCAGAGCGACAAGCCGTTCTCCCAGAAGCCGTTGAGGCGGCCGGCGGCGACATAGGCCAGATCGAGAGAAGCGGCACCGGCGCGGCGTATGCCGGCGCTGTGCTCGGCGACCTGACGAAAGACGCGCAGATAATCGTCCATGTCAGGCATCTGATCGGGGCGGAAAGGGAAGCCGGTACCGATGAGGGCATCGTTGAGGCCCTTGCAGACCGGCAGACGCAGGCGATGGTTGCCGAGGCGCGCGCCACCACCGCGCAAGGCGGTGAATTCCTCGCGCCGCAGGGGATCGAGGACGATGGCCAGCTCGGTATGGCCGCGCACTTGCAGGGCGAGGCTGATGGCGAACTGGGGAAAGCCGTGGATGAAATTGGTGGTGCCGTCGATCGGGTCGAGGATCCACACCGATTCGCGCTCACTGCCATCAGGGCCAAATTCTTCGCCGATGAAGCCGTGGTCGGGGTAGACGCCGCGCAGCTGCTCGCGGATGAACTGCTCAACCTTGCGATCGGTGGCGGTGACGTAGTCGTGCACGCCTTTGCTCTGGATGTCGGCGTGATCCCTGCGCTCATAGGCCCGGTAGATCATCTCTCCGGCAGAGCGAACGGCGCGCAAGGCCATATTGAGGGTCGGCTGCATCGTCGACATGGGTCACCTGATCAAGAGCATGGGGCCGGATATGATAACAGAGTTTATCGTCTGCCGTGCTAAGAGCCTCGTGCCGGTGTTATCATGCGATTTTGCTCCGGGGTGATCGGCGATGTGCTTGGCGGGCATCAGGGTGGTGATGGTGCAGACCACGCACCCAGGCAATATCGGTGCCGCGGCGCGGGCCATGAAGACCATGGGGCTGAGTCAGCTGGTGCTGGTGGCGCCTTGCCATTTTCCGCACGCCGAGGCGACGGCTCTGGCCTCGGGCGCTGCCGATATCCTGGCACAAGCCAAGGTGGTGGCGACGCTTGACGAGGCGCTCGCCGATGTCGCCCTGGCGGTGGCCACCAGTGCCCGTTTGCGGCATCTGCCCTGGCCGCACGTCGATGCGCGTGCGGGGGCGCAGCGCATGCTGCAAGAAGCGGCGCGCCATCCCGTCGCTCTGGTGTTTGGGCGTGAAGATCGCGGCCTCACCAATGAGGAGCTGCAATCCTGCCACCTGCACGTCGGCATCCCCAGTGATGCTGAGTACGGCGTGCTGAATGTGGCGGCGGCGGTGCAGGTGCTGGCTTACGAGCTGCGCATGGCTTGGCTGCAGGCGCAGGAGATTGCGCCCGGCGATGAGCCGCGCATGCCCTTGCTGCAGGTGCCCTGGGACGAGGAGCTCGCGACACTCGCCGAAGTCGAGCAGTTTTTCCAACACTTCGAGCGCGTGCTGGAGCGGGTCGGTTTCTTGTCGGTGCAAAATCCCCGTCCCATGCTGTTGCGCCTGCGGCGGATGTTTTTGCGCATCCGTCCGGATCGCCTCGAACACAATCTGTTGCGCGGTTTGCTCAAAGACGTCGAGAAGGCGTTGTCGAAACGCGAAGGGGGCACCTGATGGCCTGGTTGAAAGAGTTGCGCGAAGATGTGGCTTCGGTCTTTGAGCGCGATCCGGCGGCGCGCACGACCCTGGAGGTCGTGCTCACTTATCCGGGCATCCATGCGCTGATCGGACATCGCCTGGCGCATGCGCTCTGGCGTCGCCATTGGTCCGCCCTGGCGCGTTATGTCTCGGCGGTTTCACGGTTTTTGACCGGTATCGAGATTCATCCGGGGGCGTGTATCGGTCGTCGCTTCTTCATCGACCACGGCATGGGGGTGGTGATCGGCGAGACCGCTGAAATCGGTGATGATGTCACGCTCTATCATGGCGTCACCTTAGGCGGTACGTCCTGGCGGCCGGGCAAGCGCCATCCGACCCTCGGTCACGGTGTGGTGGTCGGCGCCGGCGCCAAGGTTCTCGGTCCCATCCATGTCGGTGATGGCGCCAAGATCGGCTCCAATGCCGTCGTGGTCAAGTCGGTGCCAGCGCAGGCGACGGTGGTGGGCAATCCCGGGCGGATCATCAACAAAGCGGAAGATCGGCATCGCGAGCGCCTCGATTACGCGCAGAGCCTGGGTTTTCACGCCTATGGCCTCGATGCCGGCGATCCTGATCCGGTGGCCCAGGCCATCGTCTCCTTGCTCGATCATCTGCAGGCGGTCGACAAGCGCATGGATGTGTTTTGCCAGGCCATGCGCGCGGCGGGGATGAATCTTTGTGACGCCGAGGTGCCGGCGCTGAAGGATGAGGACTTTGCCGGTGTACGCGATCAGGGCGATAAAGGTTGATTGATTTAGTAGGAAATGAGACAATACTCGCCTGAAGAGACGATGGATTGGAGAAGCCATGCGCTTGACCACCAAGGGGCGCTACGCCGTGACGGCGATGCTGGATTTGGCCTTGCATGCGCGCATGGGGCCGGTCAGTCTCGCCGATATTTCAGAACGACAGACGATTTCGGTGTCCTATCTTGAGCAGCTGTTTGCCAAGTTGCGTCGCGCCGATCTGGTCAAGAGCGTGCGCGGGCCGGGCGGCGGCTATTACTTGGCGCGTCCGGGCGAGCACATCTTCATCGCTGAGATCATCGATGCCGTCGATGAGTCGGTCGACGCCACGCGCTGTGCCGGACAAGGCGACTGTCAGCAGGGAATGACCTGTCTGACGCATGAGTTGTGGTCGGATCTGAGCGGCAAGATCCACGAGTTTCTCGCCGCCATCAGTCTGCAGCAGCTCACCGATAGCGCGGGGATCCGTGCCGTTTCGGAACGACAGATGATCCATCAGCAGCGACAGCAAGAGCGTCTCGACATTTTGCAGCGATGAGGCAAGAAGAGGGTGCCATGGTGAAGAATCCTGTTTATCTCGACTATGCGGCGACGACGCCGGTTGATCCACGCGTCGCTGAGAAGATGATGCAATGCCTGACCATGGACGGTAATTTCGGCAATCCGGCGTCGCGCTCGCATGTTTTCGGCTGGCGTGCAGAAGAAGCCGTCGAAGTGGCGCGTGAGCAGGTCGCGGCGCTGGTCGGTGCCGATCCGCGCGAGATCGTCTGGACCTCTGGCGCCACCGAGTCGAACAACTTGGCGATCAAAGGCGCCGCACACTTCTATCAGGGCAAAGGCCGACATCTGGTCACCTCGCGCATCGAGCACAAGGCCGTCCTTGACACCTGTCGCCAACTCGAACGCGAAGGCTTCAGCGTCACCTATCTCGATCCCGAGCCGGGTCAGGGCCTGATTCACCCCGAGCAGGTAGCAGCCGCCCTGCGCCCGGACACGATCCTGGTGTCGCTGATGCATGTCAACAATGAGATCGGTACGCTCACTGACATCAGCGCCATCGGCGAGCTGACGCGCGCGCGCGGCATTCTGCTGCACGTCGACGCGGCGCAATCGGCGGGCAAGACGAGCATCGATCTGGCGCAGATGCCAGTCGATCTGATGAGTTTCTCCGGTCACAAGGTCTATGGCCCCAAGGGTATCGGCGCGCTCTATGTGCGCCGCAAGCCGCGCGTGCGGCTCGAAGCGCAGATGCATGGCGGCGGTCACGAGCGCGGCATGCGTTCCGGAACTTTGCCAACGCATCAGATCGTTGGCATGGGCGAGGCTTTTCGCTTGGCGGCGGCGGAGATGGCCGAGGAGTCGGTGCGCCTGCTCGCCTTGCGGCAGCGTCTGTGGGCGGGTCTCAGTGATCTGCAACAGGTGTTCATCAACGGTCATGCCGAGCAGCGCATTCCCGGGCTGCTCAATGTCAGTTTCAACTATGTCGAAGGCGAGTCGCTGATCATGGCGCTCAAGGACATGGCGGTATCCTCGGGTTCGGCCTGTACTTCGGCCAGCCTCGAGCCTTCTTATGTGCTGCGCGCGCTTGGCTTGTCCGATGAGATGGCGCACAGTTCTTTGCGGTTCAGTCTGGGACGGTACACCACGGCGGAGGAGATCGATGGCGTCGTCGCGCAGATCCATCATGCCGTCGATCGCCTGCGTGCGCTTTCGCCGCTGTGGGATATGTTTCAGGATGGGGTGGATTTGAAGAGCGTCGCCTGGACGGCGCATTGATCAGCGAGGTGAACGATCATGGCATACAGTGATAAAGTACTGGATCACTACGAGAATCCGCGCAATGTCGGATCCTTGGCCAAGGATGATGATGCGGTGGGTACGGGCATGGTTGGAGCGCCGGCCTGTGGCGATGTGATGCGCTTGCAGATCAAGGTCAACGCCGCTGGCGTCATCGAGGATGCCAAGTTCAAGACGTATGGCTGTGGCTCGGCGATCGCTTCCAGTTCGCTGGTGACCGAGTGGGTCAAGGGCAAGAGCCTGGACGAGGCACTGACCATTCGCAATACTCAGATCGCGGAGGAGTTGGCGCTGCCACCGGTTAAGATACACTGTTCAGTCCTGGCCGAGGATGCGATCAAAGCGGCGGTCGAAGACTATCGCAAGAAGCAGCAAGCCCACGAGGTGTGATGATGGCGGTTCACTTGAGTGCGTCGGCGGCGCAACATGTGCGCTCCTCCTTGCAGGAGCGCGGTCACGGTATCGGTGTACGCCTCGGGGTGAAGACCTCGGGATGCTCGGGTTTGGCCTACGTCCTCGAATACGCCGACGCCGCCGACGCCGGTGACCAGGTGTTCGAGAGCCATGGCGTGCAGGTTTTGGTCGATGCCAAGAGTTTGGTCTATCTCGAGGGGACGGAGCTTGATTTTGTCCAGGAAGGCCTGAATTCCGGTTTCAAGTTCAATAATCCCAACAAGACCGGTGAATGTGGTTGCGGTGAGAGTTTCACGGTCTGAAGAGGATGTGATGCTCAACTACTTTCATCTGTTCAATGTGCCGCAGGGCTATTTCATCGACGCTGTCGCTTTGCGCCAGTCCTATCAGCGCCTGCAGGCGCAGTATCATCCCGATCGCCATGTCGGCGAGAGCTTGCAGGAACAGCATCGTATCCTGGCCTTGGCTGCGGACATCAATGCCGGCTGGTTGTGTTTGAACTCGCCGGTGGCGCGTGCTGGTCATCTGCTGGCCTTGCGCGGTGTCGATCTGACGTCGACCGTCATGCCTCTCGATGAATCTTTTCTTGAGCAGCAGATCACCTGGCGTGAGCGCATCGCTACGGCCGCCACGCTCGAAGATCTCGAAGCCTTGCGCGTGCTCCTGCTGAAGGAGCGCGATGAAGAAGGGCAGTCTTTCGCGGCCGCTCTAAAGCGTGATGATATCGATGCGGCGCGACGCCATCATGCCTCCTTGCAGTTCTTTGAGCGACTGCTTGAAGATCTGCGGCAGCAGATCGATCGTCTCGATGATATGAGCTGAAGACCGTCTCCAAGACGCAGGATTTGAGTATGGCATTGCTGCAGATTGCTGAACCTGGTCGCGCCCGCCATGACGCTGAGCCGCGCCGTGCCCTCGGTATCGATCTGGGAACGACGAATTCTCTGGTGGCGACGGTCAGGCAGGGACGGCCACAGACCCTGCCGGACGAAGGTGGTGATCATTTGTTGCCCTCGGTCGTCTACTATGCGACGACACCGCCGCTCGTCGGCGCTGCGGCGATGCGCGCCAGCGCCCAGGATCCGGCACAGGGCATCGCTTCGGTGAAACGGCTCATGGGACGGACCTTGTCCGATGCTGAAGAGCAAGGGCGGTTTTTGCAGGAGCTCAAGGTGGAGTCGGGTAGCCTGCGTCTGCAGACGGCGGCCGGCTGGGTCAGTCCGGTGCAGGTGTCGGCAGAGATCCTCAAGGTGTTGGCCGAGCGCGGTCGGCAGGCTCTCGGCGGTGATCCGGTCGGTGTGGTCATCACCGTGCCGGCCTATTTCGATGACGCGCAGCGTCAGGCGACGCGCGATGCTGCCCGCTTGGCCGGTCTGAAAGTCCTGCGTTTGCTCAATGAGCCGACGGCGGCGGCGGTGGCTTATGGTCTCGATCATGGCGCCGAGGGTCTGCATGTTGTCTACGACCTCGGCGGCGGCACCTTTGACGTCTCGGTTCTGCGTCTGCAGCGTGGTGTTTTTGAGGTCCTCGCCACCGGCGGTGACACCGCCCTCGGCGGTGATGACTTCGATCGCGCCATCGCCGCCTGGATCCTGGCGCGGACGGGGTGGTCGACGCCGCATCTGCAACAGCGCCACGCCGCCCTGGTGCAGGCGCGCGAACTCAAACACCAACTCTCGTATCAGGCGGTGGCCGAAGCGCACTGGCCTGGGGGACGGGCCGAGCTCACCCGCAGCGAATTTGAAAGCATGATTCAGC
Source organism: Pseudomonadota bacterium (assembly GCA_021851865.1). Lineage (GTDB taxonomy): Bacteria > Pseudomonadota > Gammaproteobacteria > Pseudomonadales > Moraxellaceae > JAJZHK01. The sequence continues at coordinate 49,710 of JAJZBU010000011.1, forward strand.
CCGCCGTCGATCGCACCTTGCGCATCGTCCGCCGTGCTCTGCGTGACGCGGGCGTGAACGTCGAAGAGGTGCGCGAGGTGGTCATGGTGGGGGGCTCGACGCGCGTGCCGAGGGTGCAGGCGGAAGTGGAAAAACTCTTTCAACGCCGGCCGTTGACGCACATCGATCCGGATCGGGTCGTGGCCCTGGGGGCGGCCTTGCAGGCGGATGCGTTGGTCGGCAACAAGCCCGATGTGCAGATGCTGCTGCTCGACGTGCTGCCCCTGTCTTTGGGTATCGAAACCATGGGCGGCTTGATCGAGAAGATCCTGCCGCGCAATACGACCTTGCCGGCTCGGCGCGAACAGGAATTCACCACATTCAAGGATGGTCAGACGGCGATGTCTTTTCACGTCGTCCAGGGTGAGCGCGAGCGTGTCGCGGATGCCCGCTCGTTGGCGCATTTCGAGCTGCGTGGCTTGCCGGCGCGTGTCGCCGGTGCGCTCAAGGTGCGCGTCAGTTTTCAGGTGGACGCCGATGGCTTGCTGTCGGTCAGCGCCATGGAGCCGGAGAGCGGGCAGCGCGCTGAGGTCATGGTCAAACCCTCTTATGGGCTCGCCGAAGAAGAGATCGCCGCCATGTTGCGACAGGCCTTTGACCAGGCCGCGGCGGATCAGGAGGTGCGGCGTCGACTGGAAGCGGAAGTCGATGCGCGGCGCCTGCTCGAAGCTTTACATTCGGCCCTGGCGGTAGATGGAGACATCCTGCTCGCCGCCGATGAGCGGGCGCGCATCACCGCCTTGATGGAAAAGCTCGCCGCCGCCTTGCAGACGGCGACGGAGTTGTCGCAGGTCTACCAGGACTTGCTCGCCGCCAGTGAGGACTACGCCGCACGACGGATGGACAAGGGGATGGCGGTGGCTTTGAGCGGCCGTCATGTCGATGCGATAGATCAGGACCTATGAGCCATGCCACAGATCATTTTCTTGCCGCACCCAGAGATTTGCCCTGAGGGCGCCGTCGTCGACGCAGCTGTCGGTGAATCGATTTGTGACGCCGCCTTGCGCGCGCACGTTGAGATCGAGCATGCCTGCGACCGTGCCTGCGCCTGCACCACCTGCCATGTCATCGTGCGTGAGGGTTTGGCGTCCTTGTCGGACATGGATGAGTTGGAAGCCGATCTGCTCGATCAGGCTTGGGGGCTGGAGCCGGATTCGCGCCTGTCCTGTCAGGCGCGGCTGGCCGAGACGGATCTGGTCGTGGAAATTCCGCGCTATAGTATCAATCACGCCAAAGAGCGGAATTGAGGGCGCGGCGAGGTGGGTGAGGTAGAGGTGGAGTAAGGAGGCGGATGAGATGGCCAGGATTCGTCGATAAACGCGAGGTTTGAGGTTTTTGTGCGGAAGCATAGGATTTTTCATCAACCTGCGTATAATCGCGACTTTCCTGAACAAGAGAGCTCATCATGGCTACAGAACGTACTTTGTCCATCATCAAGCCCGATGCCGTCGCCAAGAATGTCGTCGGTGAGATCGTCGCCCGCTTTGAAAAAGCCGGTCTGCGGGTGGTGGCGGCGCGCATGATGCAGCTGTCGCGCGCGCAGGCGGAAGGTTTCTACGCTGAACACGCCGCTCGTCCCTTCTTTCCAGATCTGGTCGCATTCATGACCTCGGGACCGGTCCTGGTGCAAGTTCTCGAGGGCGAAGACGCTGTTCTGCGCAATCGTGACCTCATGGGTGCGACGGACCCGAAGAAGGCTGCGCCGGGGACCTTGCGTGCTGATTTCGCGCAGAGCATCGATGAAAATGCCGTGCATGGCTCCGATTCAACGCAGTCGGCGACGCGTGAAATCGGCTATTTCTTCAGCGCGTTGGAGCTTTGCCCGCGCCTGCGTTAATAAGGCGGTGGTGAAGAGAGGTGGCGATGGGCGATGAGGCGGGGCGCAAGATCAATCTTCTCGGCTTGACCCTGTCCGAGCTCGAGGAGTTTTTCGTCGATCTCGGCGAGGCGCCCTTTCGTGCCCGGCAGGTGATGAAGTGGATCCATCAGATGGGGGTCTATGACTTCGCGGGCATGAGCAATATCGCCAAACAGCTGCGCGCTCGCCTGTCCGAGGTGGCGGAGATTCGTCTGCCGCAGGTGGTCTACGAGCATACCGCCGCCGACGGGACGCGCAAGTGGGTGTTCGAACTCAGCGATGGCGCACGTGTCGAAACCGTGCTCATTCCCGATGGCGACCGGCGCACCTTGTGTGTTTCGTCGCAGGTTGGCTGTGCCCTCGATTGCAAGTTCTGCTCGACGGGCAAGCAAGGTTTTCAGCGCGATTTGCGGGCGTCCGAGATCATCGCGCAGTTGGCGGTCGCCAGCCGTAGCGATCCCATGGGAGCCCCGCGCGCCGTCAGCAACGTCGTGATGATGGGCATGGGCGAGCCTCTGCTCAATTACGAACAGGTGCTGCCGGCGCTGCGCATCATGCTCGACGACTGGGGCTATGGCTTGTCAAAGCGCCGGGTCACGGTGTCGACCTCCGGCGTCGTGCCGATGATCGACAGGCTGGGCGAAGACATCGACGTCGCCCTGGCGGTGTCCCTGCATGCCTCCAACGACGCGCTGCGCGATGAACTGGTGCCGGTCAATCGCAAATATCCCATGGCCGAGCTGGCTGCGGCCTGCCGGCGCTATCTGGCGCGCCACCAAAGCCTGGAAGTCGGGCGGCGGCGTATCACCATCGAATATGTCATGCTCGCCGGGGTCAATGACCAGCCGCAGCATGCGCGCGAACTCCTCGCCTACCTCGAGCAAGTGCCGAGCAAGGTCAATCTCATTCCCTTCAACCCTTTTCCGCATGCGCCTTATGCACGTTCTTCCCGCACCGCCATCCTGGCTTTTCAGAAAATCCTGCTCGATGCCGGTCTGACCTGTACCATACGGACGACGCGTGGCGATGACATCGACGCTGCCTGTGGTCAGCTGGTCGGGCAGGTCGAAGATCGGACACGACGTTCCGAACGCTGGGCGCGGCAGGTGGCGCGTACCCAGGACATCATCCATAGGAGTTCTTCATGAGAGCTGCTCTCCTGGTCTTGGGTCTGGGCATGCTTTGCTTGGGTGGCTGCGTTTTGCAGACCTTGCCCTCGGACAAGACCAATCTGGCGCAGGCGGCGCATATTCGCAATGCCATCGCTTTGCAGTACTTGCAGATGGGCGACCCGGGCAAGGCGGAGAGCGAGCTCAATGCCGCGATCAAGCTCGACTCGCATGTGCCGCAGATCTACAACAGTCTCGGCCTGGTGTATGAGGACGAGCATGATGCCGTCAATGCCGACAAGAACTACCGCAAGGCTTTGTGGATGGACAGCCATAATGGCCAATTCAATGTCGATTACGGCAGCTTTCTTTTCCGTCAGGGGCGCCTCGCGGCGGCCTGTGAGCATTTCCACAAGGCGGCGGACAATCTCGACTATGACCGGCGTGACGCCGCTTTTGAAAATCTCGGCTTGTGTTATGAGCAGGAGCATGACCTGACGAAGGCGGGGGAGTATTTTCAGCGCGCTCTCGCCCTCAATGGCAAATTGCCGGTGGCGACCATCGAGTACGCCAATCTGCTCTTTGATCAGGGTGACACCGTGCGCGCGGCACGTGGTTATGCGCGGTTTCTCGTGCTCATCCACGGTCATGCGCAGTCGGCGCGTAGCCTGTGGCTGGGCATCCGCCTGGCGCGTCTGCGCGGTGATGCAGTGACGGCGGCCAGCTATGCCGAGACTTTGCACCAGCTCTATCCGCAAAGTCCGGAGTATGGACTTTATCTACAATCGCTCAATGCGCAGCATCCTTAAATGCAAGAGGTCGCGCCATGGATACGCTCAACGGCAATGATACGAAGCAACATGATGAGGCCCGTTCTTTTCTCAATTTCTTGCCGGGGCAGCGACTCAAGCGTGGGCGTGAGCTGCGCGGGCTGAGCACGGCCGAGGTCGCCGCCAGCTTGAAGTTGTCTTTGCGCTTCATCGAGGCGATCGAGCAGGATCGCTATGATCACTTGCCTGAGCCGGTCTTCGTGCGCGGCTATATGCGCTCCTATGCGCGTCTGTTGCAACTCGATGAGACGGACGTCGTCGCCAAGTTCGATCAGGCCTTCGAGGCGCGCCAGGGCATGCTGCAGGAGAGTGATGTGTCGCAGACGCCGCGGCATCGTCGCAGTTTGTCGCGCTTGGCCTGGATCGGTTCCATCGTTCTGGTGCTGGCCATGCTGGCCGGGGGGTTCATCTGGTCGGCGCGCGAAGACGGCGATCATCCCGAGACGGAGATGCCGCGCTCATCGCTCTTACCGATCAGCGCAGGGCCGGCTCCGTCTGCAAAGCCTGCGCCGGCATCGTTGCCCGTCACGAGCGCTGCTGTCCCCTCCACCAGTACTGCTTCCGCTGACACCACTCCTGCTGGTTCCCCCACCACCGCCTTGGCGGCACCGGCGGTGGCAGCGGCGACGCCAACTGGCACGGCGGTGTTGCAGATGAGCTTGCAGGCGGACGCCTGGGTTCAGGTCAAGGACGCCGATTCGGGCAAGATTTTGCTGTCGGGTATGCAGCATGCAGGGCAGATGGCCTTGCCGGGGCGTGGGCCCTGGCGCCTGCGTATCGGTAATGCCGAAGCCGTGCGCCTTGAAAAAAATGGTCAGGCGGTGGACCTGGGGCCTTATATCTATGATCATGTGGCCAGTTTGACGCTACAGCCCTGAGGAGTCATCGTGCATCATCCGAGTCCCATCACCCGACGGGTGACGCGCAAGATTTGGGTTGGCAAGGTCGCCGTCGGTGGCGACGCGCCGATCAGCGTGCAGACCATGACCAACACCGATACCTGTGACATCGCCGCGACGGTGGCCCAGATCCAGCGTTGTGTCGCCGCCGGCGCCGACATGGTGCGCGTCTCGGTGCCGAGCATGGCGGCGGCGGACGCTCTGGCGCGGATCCGGGCGGAAGTGACGGTGCCGCTCATCGCCGACATTCACTTTGATCATCGCATCGCCCTGGCGGCGGCGCGCGCCGGCGCCGACTGCCTGCGCATCAATCCCGGCAACATCGGCAGTGACGACAAAGTCCGTGAAGTGGTCGATTGCGCGCGTGATCGCGGCATTCCGCTGCGTATCGGGGTCAATGCCGGATCCTTGGAGAAGGACCTGCAGAAAAAGTATGGTGAGCCGACGGGGGCAGCCTTGCTGGAGTCGGCCTTGCGCCATATCGACATCCTCGATCGCATGAACTTCCCCGACTTCAAGGTGAGTGTCAAGGCGTCGAATGTGTTTTTGACCCTCGATGCGTATCGTCTGCTGTCGGCGCAGATCGAGCAGCCCTTGCATCTGGGAGTGACCGAGGCGGGTGTTTTTCGTTCTGGAACGGTCAAGTCGGCGGTCGCTCTTGGTGCCCTGTTGCTCGCCGGCATCGGTGACACGCTGCGCATTTCCCTGGCGGCGCCACCGGAGGATGAGGTCAAGGTCGGCTTTGATCTGCTCAAGAGCCTCGGTCTGCGTGCTAATGGCATCAATTTCATCGCCTGTCCGAGCTGTTCACGGCAGGAGTTCGACGTCATCAAGGTGATGAATGAGCTCGAGGCGAGGTTGGAGGACGTGCGTGCGCCCATGGATGTGGCGGTCATCGGCTGCAAGGTCAATGGTCCAGGGGAAGCGAAAGAGGCCGATATCGGTATTTGCGGAGCCAGTCCGCGCAGCCTCGTCTATAACGCTGGCGAAAAGAGCCATTTGATTGCCACGGCGGACATCGTCGATGAGGTTGAGCGCATGGTGCGCGCGCGGTTGGCGACAGAGGCGCGCGTCATCGTCAGAACGGGAGAAGTATGAGTACGCATTTGCAGGCCGTGCGCGGCATGAATGATCTTTTGCCAGCACAAGCCACGCTCTGGCAGCGCGTCGAGTCGGTGCTCAGCGATGTCATCATGGCCTATGGGTTTCAGGAGATCCGACTGCCCTTGCTCGAGTCGACCGCCTTGTTCGCGCGTGCCATCGGTGAGGTCACCGATATCGTCGAAAAGGAAATGTATACCTTCGCCGATCGTCATGGCGAGTCCTTGACGCTGCGCCCGGAAGGTACCGCAGGTTGTGTGCGCGCTGTGCTTGAGCACGGCATGTTGCACCATCAGGTGCACAAGCTCTTCTATCAGGGAGCGATGTTCCGTTATGAACGGCCGCAAAAGGGGCGCTACCGGCAGTTTCATCAGTTCGGTTGCGAGGTCTTCGGACTGCCCGGCCCGGACATCGATGCCGAACTGATTCTCGCCAGTGCCCGCTGCTGGCGCATGCTCGGCGTCGATGCGCATCTGCGCCTGGAGATCAACAGTCTGGGCGATATTGCGGCACGGCAGCGCTATCGCCAGCACTTGGTGGAGTATCTGCAGCGCCACCGCGAGCTTCTCGACGAAGACAGTCTGCGCCGGCTCGAACATAATCCACTGCGCGTCCTCGACAGCAAGCATCCGCCGATGCAGGAGATGCTGGCGGCGGCGCCGCGGCTGCTCGATCACATCGATGACGCGGCGCGCGAGCATTTCGAGTCGCTTTGCGCCTTGTTGCGTCTTGCCGGTATCGAGCCCTGTCTCAATCCGCGCTTGGTGCGCGGGCTTGATTACTACAATCGCAGCGTTTTCGAGTGGGTGACCACAGCCCTGGGCGCGCAAGGCACGGTCTGTGCCGGCGGGCGTTATGACGGTCTGGTCGAACAGCTCGGCGGAGCGGCGACTCCGGCCGTTGGCATGGCCATCGGTCTCGAGCGACTGGTGCTGCTGATGGAAACGATGCAAGGCGGCGAAGAGGTGGCGCAGGCGGATGTCATCTTCCTCGGCCAGGGCGAGCGGTTTACACAACTGGCGCTGCCCTTGGCCGAACGTTTGCGCGATGGTCTGCCGGGAGTGCGGGTGCTGTTGGCCTGGGGCGGTGGCGGCTTCAAGAGTCAGTTTCGCAAAGCCGACCGCAGTGGCGCCCGCTGCGCCCTCATCCTCGGGGAACAGGAAATCGAAGAGGGGCGCGTCGGTATCAAGTGGTTACGCGAGGACAGGGAACAGATCCAGGTCACGCAAGAAGAACTCGTCGATCATCTGCGCGTCACTTTGGCATGGTGAGCGCGGCGGATCGGGTGATCGGGTATAGTGCGAGAGCGCAATTGATGAGGAGATGGAAGCGGTGAGTCAATACACTGAAGAAGAACAGATCGAGACCTTGAAGCATTTCTGGGATGACTATGGCAATGCTTTGCTCTCGCTGCTGTTGCTGGCGGCCATCGCCTTCGCCGGCTGGCGTTTCTGGCAAAGGCATGAGGATCAAGTCGCCCTTGAGGCGGCGACGCGCTATCAGCACGTGCTCATGGATGCACAGGCTGCGCAGCAGGCGCAGGGCAGTCAGGCCAAGGCGGCGAACACGCTGTTCCAGTCGGATGCATCGCAACTGTTGCAGGCCACGCCCGACAGCGGCTATGCCGCTCTGACGCGTCTCCTGCTGGCGCGGGCCGCGATCGACCATGGGGATCTGACGGAAGCCGATCGGCAATTGTCGCAACTGCTGACGCATCGTCCAGAGGCGATGCTGGCGGCGGTGGCGCGCCTGCGCCTCGCCCAGGTCAAGCTCGCCGAGCACCAAGTGCAGGATGCCCTGGCGGTACTCGCCGAGGTCAAGGATCCGGCTTTCGCCGCCTCGGTTCTGGAGTTGCGCGGTGACGCCTATCAACAGCTGAACCAGACGGATGCGGCGCGTCAGGCCTATCTGCAGGCGAAAGACCGTCTGCAGGCGGCGCATCAGCCGGCGCGTCCCCTGCTCGACATGAAAATGGCCGATCTTGGCGTGGCGCCAGCACCGGCGGATGCAGGAGCCATCGCCCAGTGAGTCCTTTTCTGCGCCGCTTCATCCTGCTCGGGGTTCTCGCGCTGGCCGCCTGTAGCTCCGACAAGCCGAAAGAGGTCAAGGCGCGCCCCGTACCGAAGGTGTCGCATCCGGAGTGGCGTATCGTTGAGGACGCTTCGTTTCATATGGGGCATGGCAATGGCGCTGAGTTCGTCCTGTTGCGCCCGGCGTTCAGTGCGCGTTGGATGGTGGCGGCGTCCGCTGACGGCTGGGTGAGCGCTTACGGGCGTCAGCATGGGCGGCGGCACTGGCGAGTTTCCCTGGCGACACCCCTGAGTAGCGGTGTCGCCACGGGCTACGGTCTGGTCGTCGTCGGTGCGCGTGACGGACGGTTGCTGGCGCTGGCGCTGGATGACGGACATCGTCTGTGGACGGCCAAGCTGCCGGCGGCGCCGATGTCGCTGCCTCTGGTGACGGCGGAGCATGTCTTCGTCGCTTGCAACGATGGCAGTATCGAGGCCATCGATCCGAAGACAGGGACGCGGCAATGGGTGAGTTCGAGCGAAGTGCCGTCGCTCACTTTGCGCGGCATGGCGACGCCTTTTTTGCTCGATCATGCCTTGTTTCAGGGGGCGGGCAATGGTCGTCTCCTCGCGCTCGATCCGGACAATGGCCAGCTGATCTGGGATGCCCGCATCGGCGACAATGAGGGGCGGACCGAGATCGAACGCATGAATGACGTCGATGGCGATTTGGTCATGGACGCCGATACGCTTTACGTTGTCAGTTACCACGGCGGCCTCGCCGCCATCGACCCGCAGACGGGAAAACATCGCTGGGAATACAAGGTTTCCTCGTGGCAGCCCCTGGCGTATGGTCTCGGCAATGTCTATGTGGTTACGGAAAACAGCAGCATCGAGGCGATCGATACGCAGACCGGCAAATCGGTGTGGCGGCAGAATGATCTGCGTGGTCGTCACATCACCGCGGCCGTGGTGGTGCACGGTGTTCTGCTCGTCGCCGATGATCAGGGCTGGGTCTATGCTTTGTCCCAGATCGATGGCCACTGGCTGGCGAAAGAACATTTCTATCATACCAAGGGCTTTCTGGCGCCACCGGCGGTCGATGCCAATGAGGTGCTTGTACAGGCACGTTCCGGTCGGGTCATCAGCTTACATCTGCAGCAGGTGCGGCCATGAAGCCGGTCATCGCCCTGATCGGGCGGCCGAATGTCGGCAAGTCGACTCTCTTCAACCAGATGACGCGCAGTCGCGATGCTCTGGTGGCGGATTTTCCTGGTCTGACGCGTGATCGCAAGTACGGTCATGGCCAGATCGATGACAAGGCCTTCATCGTCATCGATACCGGGGGTCTTGGAGAAGGGGAGAGTGGCGTCGAGTCGGGTATGGCGGCGCAGTCGCAGGCGGCCATCGCGGAAGCCGACATCCTCTTTTTCATGGTCGATGCGCGCGCCGGCCTGACGCCGGCAGACCAGGCCCTGGCCGAAGATCTGCGTGCTCGCGAGAAACGGGTGGTCCTGGTGGTCAACAAGACCGACGGGATGGATATTGACGCCGGTATGGCCGAGTTCCATGCGCTCGGGTTCCGCGAACATTTCGCCATCGCCGCCAGCCATGGCCGTGGCGTGCATCATCTGGTCGAGAGCGTGTTGCTCGATCTGCCGGCGGCGACGGAACTGGTCGAAGAACAAGCGCCGGGCTTACGCATCGCCGTCGTCGGGCGGCCCAATGTCGGCAAGTCGACGCTGGTCAACCGCTTGCTCGGTGAAGAGCGCGTCGTCGTCTATGACCTGCCCGGCACCACCCGTGACAGCATCTACATCCCCTTCGAACGGCGTGGCAAAATCTATACCCTGATCGACACCGCTGGTGTCCGTCGGCGTGGGCGCGTCGATGAAGTGGTCGAGAAGTTCTCGGTCGTCAAGACCTTGCAGGCGATCAAGGATGCGCATGTGGTGCTCGCGGTGCTGGATGCGCGCGAAGGCGTCGTCGACCAGGATCTGCATCTTCTCGGCTACGCTTTGGAGGCGGGTCGGGCGTTGGTGCTGGCCGTCAACAAATGGGATGGCATGGATGAGTACGACCGACAACAGGTGCGTCTGGGCATACAGCGTCGTCTCGGGTTTGTCGATTTCGTGCGCATACATTTCATCTCGGCACGGCATGGCACCGGTGTCGGCGATCTCTATCCCTCGATCCAGCGCGCTTACGACGCTGCCGCCGTTCGGGTGACGGCGGCGCAGATCACACGCTTGGTCGAGGACGCCATGGAAGCGCATCAGCCACCGCTGGTGCGCGGTCGCCGGATCAAGCTGCGTTATGGTCATATGGGTGGGAATTTTCCGCCGACGTTTGTGCTGCACGGCAATCAGACGGAAGCCATTCCGGCGGCCTATCGGCGTTACCTCGAGAATGTTTTTCGCAAGGCGCTGAAGCTGGAAGGGACGCCTCTGCGGATGGAGTTCAAGACCGGGGACAACCCGTTCAAGGACAAAGGACAGCAGCTCAGCGAAAGGCAGATCCACAAACGCAAGCGGTTGATGCGTTTCGTCAAACGCGATTAGTTTGACAGTATGTCGGAAAATTGAGCTGTGTCCATCGGTGAGACGAAGGGTGTGCTATTGTAGCGACCTTTTCAGGCACGGACCGAAAAGAAAAGGTTGCGTATAGAACGACAGCCTTTCAGGCTCAATGGGAGTGGTGACAGGACGATGATCGAGACTTCCCTGCTGGCTTTCGGCCATGAAATCTATCAAGCGCACCGGCATGAATTCTGGGCCTTTGTCAGCATCCCCCTGGTCGCCGCGAGCGTCACCTGGGTGCATGTATGGTTCGCCATGAAAATGGTGTTCTATCCGCTTGAGTTCGTCGGGATATGGAAGCCATGGCTGGGTTGGCAAGGCATCGTGCCGCGCAAGGCCGGCAAAATGGCGGCCATCACCGTCGATAATACCTTGGCCAAGCTGGGCAGCCTCGATGAAGTATTCCGGGAAATGGAGCCGGAACTGATCGCCCGCCACATCAGCAGCGAGTTGCTGGCCAACGTCGAGGATTTCATCGACGAGATCATGAATGAGCAGAACCGCGTGCTTTGGGAGAATCTGCCCAATGTCATCAAACGTCGTGTCTATGCGCGTGTACGCAAACAGCTGCCGGAGATCTTGGATCATCTGGTCAAGGACATGAGCGACAACATCGAAGACCTGATGGACCTCAAGCACATGGTGGTGCAGCGGCTTGAGCAGGACAAGGGCTTGATGGTGCGCACCTTTCAGGAAGTGGGCGATCATGAGATCAAGTTTGTCGTCAATTCTTCCCTATGGATCGGCTTGTTCTTCGGCTGTATCCAGATGCTCTGCTGGCATTTCTGGCCGTATCGCTGGGGTTTGCCTCTCTACGGCGCGGCGCTCGGCTACCTGACCAACTGGGTGGCGATCAATATGGTCTTTCGCCCGCTCAATCCGATCTATATCGGCCCCTGGCGCCTGCAAGGCGTGTTCTTGAAGCGACAAAATGAAGTCGCCGACAAGTTCGCGCAATTGTCGACGGAAGAGATGATGACCATCGGCCACATCATGACCGAAATGATGACCGGAAAGCGTTCTGATCGTACCCGCGCCATGATCAAGCGGCATCTGACCCCGCTGCTCGAGGGTGGTGTGGTGCGCACCGCTATCCAGCTGACGGTGGGGCCGCAGGGTTATGCCGACCTCAAGCGCACCGTCGTCGAGAAGGCGACGCAGAAGTCGCTCGAGCCTCTGCAGGATCCGCGCTTCAATAAAGACCGGGCGGCGGTGATCGCACGCATCTTTTCGACGCGTATGCGCGCCATGAGCGCCGCCGAGTTTCAGGATCTACTACGCCCGGCTTTTCAGGAAGACGAATGGATCATCATCGTGCTCGGGGGAATCTTCGGGTTCATCGCCGGCTGGGTGCAGTTCGTCATCGGCTTTCAGTGATCGAGGCCAAGCTGGAGGCGTAGCTCATCGCTCAACAGCAGGGCGGGGTCGATACGCACATCGTTGAGACTCATCGACCAGTGCAGATGCGGTCCGGTGGCGCGGCCACTGTGACCGGCCCGCCCCAGTTCCTCACCGGCGTGGAGTATCTGTCCGGGCTGCACTTCGATGCGGCTGAGGTGGCAGTACATGCTGACCAATCCCCGGCCATGATCGATGATGACGGTGCCGCCGTTGAAGTAGAGCTCCCGTCCAAGCACGACACGCCCAGGCAGGGGCGTCGTCACCATCTGCCCTTCCTGCGCTTTCAGGTCGAGGCCGCTGTGCGGCGCGCGTTCCTCTCCATTGAAAAACCGGCGTAGACCGAAGGCGCTGTCGAGAGCTGTCGCGGTGACCGGGAGATGGTCGATGCTGAGGCTCGGCTCCTGGCCGTCAAAGAGGGCAAAATCGGCGGTCTCTTCCTTCAGCTCGCGATGGATGCGCAGCAACTGGGTGGGTGTTGGGTCCACCATATGCTGGTTGCTGAGAGTGATGTGTTGCTCAGGATAGGCTTTGTGCTCGATGGTAAAAGCGATGCTCTGGACGATGGGAGAACTCTCCTCGAGGTGTTCGACACCGGCGGGACGATCGAGCGGTATGCCGACGATGGCGCGCCAGTGTGGCGCGTGTCCGCTGACCAGGACGCGGTGGCCGAGATAGCTGACCTGTGGGCGGCTGTCGCTGTCCGGCAGGGTGACGGCGGCGATGCCGCCATTGATCGGTGCGATGACCAGAGCCTGCGCCTGCAGGCTGCAGATCAGGAATAAACCGGTGAGACGGCGGCGCTGCTTGGGCATACAGTTCTCCTTAGTTCTTCGTCCTTAATGGGTGGATTCCAGGTCGTCTGATTCGACGCGATCGACCCTGAGTTCGAGATGGCCGTGCGCCAGTCGGGCGCGCAGCGGATCACCGGCCTGCACCTGTCGGCTATCGCGCACGATCTGGCCATGGGCGTCATCGAGAATACTGTAGCCGCGCGCGAGCGTGGCGAGAGGACTGCTGACATGGGCGCGATGCGCGCAATGCTCGAGAATGTTCCGGCGCTCCTGCAAGTCGCGTTGCAGCCGCTCCTGCAGGCGCCCCTGCAGCGCGGCGAGATGCGTGTTCTGCGCGGCGAGCTGCAGCCAGTGCGGTGACAGGCCGGTTTGTCGCGTCGCCAGGCGGTGCCGGTGCAGGGCGATCAGGTTCATGATGCGTTGCGGTAGCTGCGCCTGCGCCTGGAGCAGGCGTTGTCGCCGCGCCTGGATCTGCCGTGGTGGTGAGAGACGTTGCAGTTGTGCGCCGTAGAGCTCCTGCCGGCGCCGCTGTTCGGCGAGCTGCCCACGCAGGGTCTGGTGCAGGCGTTCGCTGGCGTCGTCCAGGCGCAGAGCCGCTCGCGCGATGAGGACGCGCGGCACTTGCAGCCGCTCTTGCAGCTGGTGCAGGAGCTGGCGGCGACGAACGCTGCCCTCACTGATGATTTCGGCGGCGGCGGAGGGGGTGGGGGCGCGCAGGTCGGCGGCAAAGTCAGCGATCGAAAAGTCGGTCTCGTGGCCGACGGCGCTGATGACCGGGATGGGGCAGGCGATGATGGCGCGTGCCAGCGCTTCATCATTGAAGGCCCAGAGATCCTCGATGGAACCGCCGCCACGGCCGAGAATGACGAGGTCATAGACGCCGCGGCGAGCGACTTCGCTCAGCGCCTGACGCATCTGTGTCGCGGCGATGTCACCTTGCACGGTGACGGCAAAAAGGTCGATGGCGAGGGCGGGGGCGCGGCGTTTGAGGATGCTGAGGATGTCATGCAGGGCAGCCCCCTGGCGTGAGGTGATCAAGGCCAGTCGTTGCGGCGATTCGGGTAGGGCGCGCGCCTGTGCGAACAGCCCCTCTTGTTCAAGACGCTGTTTGAGTTGCATGAAGGCGCGATGGAGGTCGCCCTGGCCGGCGTCTTGCAGACGGGTGACCAACAGCTGCATGTCACCACGCGCCGGATAGACGCTGAGCTGCCCCTCGGCGATGACCTTGCTGCCGTTGGCCGGTTGCAGACGGAGTTGTGCGCGATGACCGCGGAACATGACCGCCTTGATCTGGGCGGAGGCGTCCTTGAGGGTAAAATAGAGATGGCCTGAGGCGGCCAGGGTGAGGTTGGAGATCTCACCTTCGACCCGGATCGCGGAGAAGTGATCCTCGATCAGGCCGCGTGCCAGCTGGTTGAGTGCGCTGACCGACAAGATGGGAGCGGTGGACATGGACGGTTCCTCTGAATCCGTATTATGACATGGCTGAATCCAGGGAAGGGGTATGCGTTGAGACGCAACACAAGATATCGTATAATGTCCGGCTTAGCTATCCACCGCTCGGGGGGATCCTCATGCTCGAAATCGTTCAAGAAGCCCTGACCTTCGATGACGTCCTGCTGCTGCCGGACTATTCAGAAGTGCTGCCCAAGGACGTGTCCCTACGGACGCGGCTGACCCGATCGATCGAGATCAATGCTCCGCTGGTTTCCGCGGCGATGGATACCGTGACCGAGGCGGCCATGGCGATCGCCATGGCGCAGGAGGGCGGTATCGGCATCCTGCACAAGAACATGGACAAAGAGGCGCAGGCGGCGGAAGTGCGCCGGGTCAAGAAATACGAGAGCGGCGTGGTCAAAGATCCGATCACGGTGACGCCGGAGACGACGGTGGCGCAGCTGCAGGAACTGACCACGGCCAATCGCATCTCGGGCGTGCCGGTGGTGTCGGGTGAGGATCTGGTGGGGATCGTGACCAGTCGCGATCTGCGCTTTGTGACGCAGCCGGAGTTGTCGGTGGCGCGCATCATGACGCCGAAGGACAAGCTGGTGACGGTGCGGGAAGGCGAGTCGCCGGAGCGTATTCGCGCTTTGCTGCATGAGCACCGCATCGAGAAGGTCCTGGTGGTCGATGACGACTTTCGCCTCAAGGGCCTGATCACCGTCAACGATTTTCGTAAAGCGGAACAACATCCATCGGGAAGCAAGGATGAGCTTGGCCGCCTGCGTGTCGGCGCTGCGGTCGGGACCGGCAGTGAGGCTTATGCCCGCGTCGAGGTCCTGGTCGACGCTGGTGTCGACGTGCTCGTGGTCGATACGGCGCATGGTCACTCGCGCGGTGTCCTCGATAGCGTCGCCTGGATCAAGAAGAACTATCCGTGGGTCCAGGTGATCGGTGGCAACATCGCCACGGCGGCGGCGGCTCTGGCCCTGCGTGACCATGGTGCCGATGCGGTCAAGGTCGGCATCGGTCCAGGTTCGATCTGCACGACCCGTATCGTCGCCGGCATCGGTGTGCCGCAGATCACCGCGATCGATGAAGTGGCGCGTGCTCTGGCCGATGACATTCCGCTCATCGCTGACGGCGGCATCCGCTATTCCGGCGATGTCGCCAAGGCGCTGGCGGCGGGGGCGAACTCGGTCATGATCGGCTCGCTGCTGGCGGGGACGGAAGAAGCGCCAGGGGAAGTCGATCTTTATCAGGGGCGTTATTACAAAGCCTACCGCGGTATGGGTTCCCTGGGCGCCATGGCGGCGCGGCATGGTTCCTCTGATCGCTACTTTCAAGATGCCTCGGCGGGTGTCGAAAAGCTCGTGCCGGAAGGCATCGAAGGGCGCGTTCCTTACAAGGGGCCGATGAGTGGCATCATCCATCAGCTGCTCGGCGGGGTGCGCGCTGCCATGGGCTATACCGGTTCGGCCAGCATCGAAGAGATGCGCAAGCGGCCGCGCTTCGTCAAGATCACCGCGGCGGGCATGAAAGAGTCGCACGTGCACGACGTCACCATCACCAAAGAAGCGCCGAATTATCGTATCGGTTGAGCAGGGCCCAGGAGAGCCTCCTCTCCCGGGTGGGTAGGACACAAGCGGGGCCTGGCCCCCGGCAGGAATTCATGAGCCGCCACATTCACGACCATCGCATCCTGATTCTCGATTTTGGTTCCCAATACACACAGTTGATCGCGCGGCGTGTGCGCGAGCTCGGCGTCTATTGTGAGCTCTATGCCTGTGATGCAGGCGAGGAAGCGATCCGTGCTTTTGCACCGCGCGGCATCATTCTCTCCGGTGGGCCGGAAACGGTGACGGCGGCGGATACACCGCGTGCGCCTGAGTTCATCTTCTCCCTCGGCGTGCCGGTCCTCGGCATCTGCTATGGCATGCAGGCCATGGCCGAGCAGTTGGGTGGGCGCGTCGCCAACTGCGAGAAACGTGAATTTGGCTACGCTGATGTCTCCCTGGCAGCGGCGTCGTCAGACTGGCTGCAAGGTATCGAAGATCGCGTCGATGAGCAGGGGCAGGCGCATCTCGACGTCTGGATGAGCCATGGCGATCAGGTCACCGCTTTGCCGATCGGCTTCGTCGTCAATGCCAGCACCGCGACCTGTCCGATCGCGGCCATGAGTCATGCGCAGCGGCATTGGTATGCGATGCAGTTCCATCCCGAAGTGACGCACACCAGCCAGGGTGGGCGCATCCTGCAGCGTTTTGTGCGCGACATCTGCGGCTGCGAAGCGCTGTGGACCCCCGAGAACATCATCGAAGACCTCGTCGCGCGGCTCAGACAGCAGCTCGGGCAGGATGAGGTTCTGCTCGGCCTCTCCGGCGGCGTCGATTCCTCCGTGGTGGCGGCGCTTCTGCATCGAGCCATCGGGCCGCGCCTGACCTGTGTTTTTGTCGATAACGGCCTGTTACGCTTGCATGAGGGCGACCAGGTGATGGCCATGTTTGCCCGGCACATGGGCATCAAGGTCATTCGCGTCGACGCCGAACAGCGTTTCCTGAGCCAGCTGGCGGGTGTCGAGGATCCTGAGGCGAAGCGCAAGATCATCGGCCGCACCTTCATCGAGGTCTTCGATGAAGAGGCCTCGAAGTTGACGCAGGTGCGCTGGCTGGCGCAAGGCACGATCTATCCCGACGTCATCGAGTCGGCGGCGAGTCGCACCGGCAAGGCGCACGTCATCAAGTCGCATCACAACGTCGGAGGCCTGCCGCAGGACATGAAGCTGCAGCTGGTCGAGCCCTTGCGCGAGTTGTTCAAAGATGAAGTGCGGCAATTGGGGCTGGCGCTCGGCCTGCCGCATGACATGGTCTATCGCCATCCTTTCCCAGGCCCTGGCCTCGGAGTGCGTATTCTCGGTGAAGTGCGTAAGGAGTACGCTGATCTCCTGCGCCAGGCCGATGCCATCTTCATCGAAGAACTGCATGCAGCGGGCTGGTACACCAAGACCAGTCAGGCATTCACGGTGTTTTTACCGGTGAAGTCAGTCGGCGTCGTCGGCGATGCGCGTCGCTATGCCTGGGTCGTTTCCCTGCGCGCGGTGGAGACCATCGACTTCATGACAGCGCGCTGGGCGCATCTGCCGTATGACCTGCTCGAACGCGTCTCCAATCGCATCATCAATGAGATCACCGGTATCTCGCGCGTCACCTATGACGTCTCCTCCAAGCCACCTGCCACCATCGAGTGGGAGTGAATTGACGTCCTTCGAGGACTATCGCCAGCTATCGAAAACTGCCATAACGTGTTGATTTATAAAAAATACGTCACGGTATCTATCGGTGGCTATCACCGGCCAGCAAAAAAGGTTGACGGTAAGACTGACGGTAAGAATCGAGGCCGAATTAAGACCCTCCCGTTCACTATTCAGACTTTTACCGTCTTTGACGGTAAAAGTCTTCTCGGGAAAGCTTGTTCCATGCGGTTGTGTATGTCAAGTTGTGCAAATTCCTTCCTGGTATGAGGGAGGATTTCATCAGGCGGCCTGCCTGAGGCGTTCGCGACGCTGTTCTTTCAGAAGCTCCATGTTGAGGTAACGGTTGTCCTC
>JAJZBU010000012.1 GCA_021851865.1 Pseudomonadota bacterium
GGTGCTATGCTTTTTTGCGGTCATGGTATGGTCCTCCTATGGGACACAGGGTTGGTATTGACGATCTCCCTCATACCATGACCGCTTTCGCAGTCCAAGAATTTGCACATAAGTCAGTACACTACCTAACCACGCGGACTTGCGAGCCTTGTTGATGATCGAGTGGGAGTGAATTGACGTCCTTTGAGGACTATCGCCATCTATCGAAAAACGGCCGTAGCCAGTCCAAAAAATTAGCCCCCACTGAACAGTTTAAATCATCATTGACACTCTTCGCCTATTGTGAAAGCTGCGGCGGTTCTGCTCGTATATTTCGGTTGTCGGAGAAAAGAGTCTGCCTGGTCAGATGCGTGTTGATGATGGACTGAGCACCGCTTTGCGGATCTCTTGCAGGCTCATACGCTGTCTTTGCTGTTCATCAAAATTTTCTCGCGCTAGCCATTGCGCGATGCATTGTGCCAGGGTTGGCCATTCGCATTCAAGGATGGAGTACCAGGCCGTATCACGATTACGACCTTTGACAACGCGAGCCTGACGGAAGATCCCTTCAAAGGTGAATCCAAGCCGTTCTGCTGCTGAACGTGAGGGTTGATTGAGCGCATCGCACTTCCATTCGTAGCGGCGGTAACCTTGATGAAAGGCCGATTGAGCCATTAGGAACATCGCTTCTGTCGAAATCGGTGTGCGTTGCATCAGATTCGAATATTTCAGATGTCCAACTTCAATGACACCGACATCAACATCGATGCGAAGATAGGCCGCCAAACCGACGGCCTTTTGCGTATGGAGATCAATGATGGCAAAAAACAGGGGGTCTTTGCTTGTGGCTTGTTGGTTGAGCCAGCTCTGGTAAGCAGAATATTCAGTAAATGGGCCGTAAGGCAGATAAGTCCATGCTCTCGCGTCGGGATCAAGGCTGTTGGCAACAAATAATGACTCACCATGGTCGCTCGGATTTAAAGGTTCGAGACGGCAGAATCGTCCATACATGGGGGTGTGCTCGGGGAACGCAGGTGCTTTCCAGTCAGGCAGTGCGTCACCCACGGGCTGGCCATAGGCATTGATCATGGTCATGATCCTAGTCCGTATTTCTGCATATGACAGAGGGATATGCAGATGATCGACGGAAGTGCTTCCTTTGGTCAAGACAGAATTTAGCGCCGCTTCGGCGAGTGACGAAAAACCATGCTCAATCAGATGCCCGTCGCAGAACATGCCGTGGGCGAATGGCGCGGCCTCGGCCATCGTCAAAAGTGAAATCTGCAGTCTCCCGATGGCGGTGCGGGTGAACAAGGCCAGGGTGCTGCGGCCGCATCAGCCGCTGTTCTTCCAGCGCGGTCGTTGACGATGAGCGCGACGCGCAAGTCGCCGTGGGGCCGGGATGAAGATGAATGGCCGACCGCCGGGCTATGGTTCATGGTATCGTTTGCAGCGACTTGGGCGATAGACTTTGGCAGAGAACTGAACGGCCAAGATGCGCCAAGAGGTGTTGCGACAGGGAAAGGATCCCGGCTACCATGCGACGCCTAGGCTGGTACGCGCTTGTTGGTGGGATAAGCCCAACACAGATCGACGAATACCGGCCTTTTTTGTAACTATGCTGCCCGACGTAACAGCAACAAAGCCGGATGAGCTGTGCCGGATGCCATATGGTCGCTGCATGCTTCGGCTCCATCGGTGATCATAGGCGCTCACGCATTTTGCGCATTTTTTGAGAATTCCCCATGGAAATCAAAGTCAACTTTCTCGACAAACTTCGTCTCGAAGCCAAGTTCGACGACTTCACGGTCATCGCCGACCAGCCGATTCGCTACAAGGGTGATGGCTCGGCGCCAGGGCCGTTCGACTATTTTCTGGTGTCGTCGGCTTTCTGCGCGGCCTATTTCGTGAAGCTGTATTGTAATACGCGCGGTATCTCGACCGAGAATATCCGCCTGTCGCACAACAATATGGTTGACCCAGAGAATCGCTACAAGCAGGTTTTCAAGATTCAGGTCGAGCTGCCGCCGGATATCTCCGAGAAGGACCGTGTCGGCATTCTTCGATCGATCGACCGTTGCACGGTGAAAAAGGTCGTGCAGAACGGCCCTGATTTCGTGATCGAAGAAGTCGCGAACCTGGACGCCGATGCGCAGGCCCTGTTGACCGTGAAGCCGGACGCTGAGGCGAGTACTTATATCCCGGGCAAAGATCTGCCGCTGGAGCAGACCATCGCCCAGATGTCCGGCGTGCTGGCCAATTTGGGCATCAAGATCGAGATCGCGTCGTGGCGCAATATCGTCCCCAATGTATGGTCGCTGCATATCCGCGATGCGCATGCGCCGATGTGCTTCACCAACGGCAAGGGCTCGACCAAGGAGAGCGCCCTGGCTTCGGCCCTCGGCGAGTATATCGAACGCATCAACTGCAATCATTTCTATACCGGCGAGTACTGGGGCGAGGAGATCGCCAACGCGGCCTTCGTGCATTATCCGGAAGAGCGCTGGTTCAAGCTAGGCAAGGATGATGCGCTGCCCGCGGAAATCCTCGACGCATACTGCCTCGACATCTATAACCCGGACGACGAGCTGCTCGCCTCGCATCTGGTCGATACCAACTCCGGCAACATCGAACGCGGCATCTGTTCGTTGCCCTTCGTACGCCGGTCGGACGGCAAGGTCGTCTACTTCCCATCGAATCTGGTGGAGAACCTCTTCGTCAGCAATGGCATGAGCGCCGGCAATACGCTGCCCGAAGCGCAGGTGCAATGCCTGTCCGAGATATTCGAGCGTGCCGTCAAGCGCGAGATCCTGGAAGGCGAAATCGCCCTGCCCGACGTGCCGCAGGAGGTGCTGGCCAAGTATCCGAAAATCCTGGCCGGCATCCGGGGCTTGGAAGAGCAGGGTTTCCCGGTGCTGGTGAAGGATGCCTCGCTGGGCGGGAAGTATCCGGTCATGTGCGTCACCCTGATGAACCCGCGCACGGGTGGTGTCTTTGCGTCCTTCGGTGCGCACCCGAGCTTCGCGGTGGCGCTGGAGCGCAGCCTGACGGAACTGCTGCAGGGGCGTAGTTTTGAAGGCTTGAACGATCTGCCGGCGCCGACCTTCAGCAGCCAGGCCGTGACCGAACCCTACAACTTCGTCGAACACTTCATCGATTCGAGCGGCATCGTGTCATGGCGATTCTTTAGCGCCAGGGCCGATTACGAATTCGTCGAGTGGGATTTCTCCGGCCATAGCGAGAACTCCAACGCGCAGGAAGCCGCCATCTTGTTCGGCCTTCTCAAAGGTATCGGCAAAGAGTCCTATATGGCGGTGTACGAGCATTTCGGCGCCATCGCTTGCCGCATTCTGGTGCCTGGCTATTCGGAAATTTATCCGATCGAGGATTTGGTCTGGGACAACACCAACAAGGCGCTGCTGTTCCGCTCGGATATCTTGAACCTGCACCGCCTCGACGATGACGCACTGGAGGCACTGCTCGATCGCCTGGAAGATAATGAGCTCGATGAGCATGGCGACATCGCGAGCCTGATCGGCATCGAGTTCGACGAGAATACGGACTGGGGCCGGCTCACGGTGCTGGAGCTGAAGTTGCTCATTCACCTGGCCTTGCAGCAGTTCGAGGATGCGCATGAACAGGTGGGCGCTTTCTTGCAGTACAACAACAACACGGTCGAGCGTGGTTTGTTCTACCAGGCGCTGAACGCGGTGCTGGAAATTGAACTGAATGACGAGTTGGCGCTGGAAGACTACGAGGCCAACTTCCGCCGCATGTTTGGTGAGGCGCGGATGGACGCGGTGATCGGTTCGGTAGAGGGCAGTATACGCTTCCACGGTCTGACTCCAACCAGCATGAAACTTGAAGGACTCGATCGCCACACCCGCAAGCTCGACAGCTACCGCAAACTCCACGCCGCTCGCGCCAAGGCGCTCTGAGTCGCCGCGGGTTTCATGGGGAGGGGCTGTTTCATGACCATGGGGGCACTTGGCGGCGGTCAAGGAGAGGCGGCGACCATTCCATTCAATTGAAGGGCCTCGGTGAGGCTTTCGCCAAGAGCGCGGGTGGCCATCATCGTGCGCGTCTTTTGCGGATTATTTGTGATGCCATTAACAATTAGTAAGCTAAATATCAGCGCCAACAACGAATAACAAAAAATTCTGCCGTTCATAAAGGAGATACCGGCAGGAGGTGCCGGCGAGCTCAAAGATAAGCGCCAATACCATGACCACCGCCCGCCCAGTGCCGATAGAACGCACGGAAATCATCAGCGCGTCGTGGATGATAAGGAAGGCCGGGCGCTTGCGTGCCTAGGTATGACGGCACATGGCGTCGCTAGACGGTGACTGACCGATAGGTCTTTGATGGTTCTGCTGGCCGGAGCAACGGCCTATGGAATGGACAAGGACCTGAGCCCTTCCACACCGACCATAACCGGGTCTCTTAAGAGAATGAGTTTTATTTCAGTGTGCGATCTCACCTTCAATCAGGAAAGACTAGAGCTTATCAGCAGGCCTTTCCTGTCTTTTTCTGATGGGCGTCAATGAATCGTTCCGCACTTTGTCGCTTGCGGTTGCATTTATTTAGGTGTTGCGCTCATATTTAATAGCGCATCCTGGATGTTGGTCGTGTTTTCTGTGCAGGCTGCGGCGATCCCTCATAAAGTTTTGACTGCTATGAAATTCCATGACCATGGATATCGCGCGAGATTAATATGAAAGGCAGGTTATCGGTTTCATGCGTTGCAGACCAGGATGATTCAAAAGCCAAGCCGCCGCGCCGGGTACGATCACATGTACCGCAGCTCAGCGCGTGTTGCGCTGCGTTGCTGCTGGCGGCCTGTGGTGGTGGTGGCGGCGGTGGTGGCGGTGCTGCCGCCGTGTCCAGTGTGGTGGGTTCAGGACCATCGGCGTCGAGTCTGAGCGGCTCGGTCATGGGCGGGCAAAGTCCGGTGACGGGGTCGACCGTGGTGTTGTGGGCCTCAGGTCCGGTCGGCGGCGCGGCAACGCCGATCGCCAGCACGACGACCAACGCCAACGGGAAGTTCACGCTGAGCTACACCAACCCCGGCGGCAGTGCGCTGCTGTACGTGACCGCCTACCAGGGCAACGCCGGCGCGGGGATCAATCCGCAACTGCAGATGGTCTCGGCGCTGGGGGTGGCCAGTGGGGTCAATACGTCGGCGACGATGACCGTGAACGAACTGACGACGGTGGCGTTCGCCGATGCGTTCGGCACGTCGTACACGTCAGCCGGGGTAGAAGGTGTGACCAGCCAGCAGGCGGGCATCGCTGCGGCCTTGGTCGAAACAGCCACGGGTACGTTCAGTTCGACTTTACTCACCGCGGCCAATGCGACGACCGTCGAGACTTTGACGCTGAAGGCCGATGCGCTGGCCTCTTGCGTGCAGAGCAGCGGTGCATCCGGCGGCAATTGCAGTACCATCATGAGCAGCAGTGGCGGTACCGCTGACGTTTTCCTCAGTGTCGTCAACTGGGCGACCAATTTCACCGCCGTGAACTGGAGTGCGCTGTATGCGTTGGCGCAGGCGACGCCGGTCTTCGACCAGTCCAGCTACCCGATTTCGTCGCTGGCTAGCGGATTGCCGCAGATTCCCTACGTCAATATCACGGCGTCCTCGGCGAGTTCGAATGCGCTGCAATCGCCGCAGGGTATCGTGTTCGACCAGCAGTGCAACGCCTGGATCGGTTCGAGTCTGCAAGCGAACGGTTATCTGAGCAAGATCTCGGTGGGCAGTCCAGGGTTTCCGGCGACCGCAGCGACGGCGGCCGACGCGAATCTTCTGGTGCCAGACAACAACGGCGGGTTTTTCTACGCCGCTTCGGCGGTCAACAATAGTGTCGCTGACCTCGATGCCAGCTCGATCGCGTCCGGCAACCTGATCGCCCCCAGCGGTCAGCTGGGCGGGACCTTCACGGCACCGCTGACCGGAATGGCGACCGACCCGAGCTTGACGACATCGTCGATTTCGGTGGCCTGGATCGCCGAGCAGGGAGGCGTGTGCCAGGGAACGACCGGCTACCAGGTGAACCAGCCCTGTTATGCGGTGAACAATCCTGGCCCAGTGGCGGTCGACGCGATAGGCAATTTGTTCGTCGGCAGCGCGGGCAGCGCCGTGGTCTGGGTGATTCCGAAAGGCACGCCGTACGGCTACCCGAGCGTCAACGGCATCACCGGCAACCAGCCGTCGATTTCGTGCAGTGTCGGTGGCGTGCCCAGTCAGATGGCGGTGGACAAAAGCGGCCATGTGTGGGTGCTCAGCAAAACTGGCAATACCCTGTCGGAGATCGGCGCATTCAGCGCGAGCACTCCGACGTGCAGTGTCGTCGCGGGTTGGAGTAACTTTCAGAGCCCCGATGCGCTGGCGATCGACGACGGTGGCAATGTCTGGGTCGCCAATTCGGGCAATGGATCGATCGACGAGATCCCGGTGTCGAACAACTACTACAACAGCGTGCTGATGTTCACCAACTCGACGATCAATGCCCCAGTGAGCCTGGCCGTGGACCCGCTCGGTGACATCTGGGTGGCCAACAACGGTAGCAATAGTGTGACGGTGCTGTTCGGCATAGCCTCGCCGACCGGCACGTGCACGCCGCCGAGCCAGGGCTTGGTGTGGTCGGCTCCCACCAGCGATGCGAATTGGAGTCCGTCGATCTCGTCGGGCGCGTCCGCAACGGCAGCGTCGTCGAGCTCCAGTGGTGGTGGCTGGGGTCTGGATTGGTCGGGCATGTACACCGGGATCAACTTTTTCGACTGAGCAGCGCTGTCTTGGCTGCTGTTGGAACGAGGGGGAGTATCTCGCGCTTGGCGAAGAAGTTGGAGAAGGCCGTGTTCAGGTGGCGCAGTGCCTGCGGCACCGGCACGCGGCTGACTTCGTTCCGCCAAGTGTGTTCGGAGGTTTTCTTCAGCGCGGTGAGCGCTGCGGAGGTCTCGTGATAGCCCACACGCTCCTGGCGTTGAAGCCACGCATCGCTGCGCAGCCGTAGCATGTCGTTATACGCAAAACGCGCACACCCGAACGTGCGAGCCAGGAGTTGTTCCTGCTCGGGCGTTGGGTAGAAGCGAAAGCGGTAGGCGCTCCTTATCCTCCCCGCCCTGAACGGCGGGGTTTCTCGGCGCAAAGGATGAAGTTTTTCCCGCGGCCCAAGCGCATTAAAACATCAACGGCAGCGGTTCAACGGCAAGCGCAAGACGGCTCTTCAGGGCTTGTCCGCGGCATCGCGCGCGACTTGGCGGCGTAAGTATGACAGGGTGTCCTGTAGCGCCTGATGCAGACGGGTCGCGGACATGCTGACGCTCTCGTTCCAGTCGCTGGCGGCCTGGCCATCAGCGCCGTCGGTGATGAATTTGAGCGAGACGAAAGGTGCGCCGAAGCGCTGACAGACCTTGGCTATGGCATAGGCCTCCATATCGATGATCTGCATGGGCAAGGTGGGGTGTTTGTCGGTGATGAAGCGGTCGCCGGTGTAGCAGACGGCGTGCGCCAGCCCTGGAATGGCGAGGCCATAGTCGAGATGGGTCGTCTCTTCGAAAGGCGTCTGCCCGAGGGCGTAACCGAGCGCGGTGGCATCCATGTCGTGCTGGAAGAAGCGGGTGGCACAGACGACGACGCCTGCCTGCAAGGTGTGAGAGCCGGCTGAACCGAGGTTGATGACGGTGGCGGAGGTGCCGTACTCATGCAGAGCAGCGGTGAGGCTCATCGCCGCATTGACCTTGCCGACGCCGGTATACACGATGGGCAGGTCGAGGTCATCGAAGCGGCCGTCGGCATTTTCTTGCGGCAGTGCCAGGGCTAGCAACACAGTGTCGTGCATCCGTACGATTCTCCTGACGGCGTCGCCGCTCTCATTCATAGGCGAAAAGGCTGCGCACCGCCAGCTCGCGCCAGGCGAAGCGGTTTAGGCTTTTCAGGTCGATCAAGGTGGTGATGCCGGCGATGCTGTGTCCGGATTTTTCACAGAGCGAGCAGGTCGCCGTCAGGGTGCCGCCACTGGCGAGGACATCATCGACGACCAGTACGCGCTGGCGGGCCACATCAGATGCCATCTGCAGGGCATCCTCGCCGTATTCCAGGGTGTAGCTCATGGTGTGCAGAGGCGGCGGCAGCTTGCCCGGCTTGCGCACGATGAGCAGCCCCTTGCGGCGCGCATAAGCGAGTCCGGCGGCAAGAATGAAGCCGCGTGACTCGATGCCGACGATGGCGTCGATGGCCGCCCATTCGGGCTCGTTGAACTGAGCCGCCAGCAGGTCGATGGTCGCATGGAAATGTGTGCCGAGTAGCGGCGAGATGTCACGAAACAAGATCCCAGGCTTGGGAAAGTCAGGGTGGAGGCGGATCAGTCCTTCCAGTTCGGCGCCCGTCATGGGAAACTCCTTGTACAGAAGGCCGCCGCAGGCTGCGACGGCCTTCCGCTGCTTGCTTGCGTCAGGTCCAGCTCAGGGCGCCACCGGTCTGGTATTCGGTGACACGGGTTTCAAAAAAGTTCTTTTCCTTGCGCAGATCCATGATCTCACTCATCCAGGGGAAGGGATTCTTCACTCCGGGGAAGTGCTCGGCGAGACCCAACTGCACCAGACGGCGGTTGGCGATGAACTGCAGGTATTCCTCCATCATCGCCGCGCTCATGCCGAGGACGCCGCGCGGCATGGTGTCGCGCGCGTAGGCGATCTCGAGGTCGGTGCCTTCGAGGATCATGGCGCGCACCTCCATCTGGAAGTCGCGACTCCACAGATGCGGATTCTCCAGCTTGATCTGATTGATGACGTCGATGCCGAAATTGAGATGCATCGATTCATCACGCAGGATGTATTGGAACTGCTCGGAGACGCCGGTCATCTTGTTGCGCCGGCCCATCGACAGAATCTGGGTGAAGCCGCAGTAGAAGAAGATACCCTCGGTGACGGCATAAAAACCGACGAGGTTGCGCAGCAGCTCCTGATCGGTCGTGGGTGTGCCGGTCTGGAAGAGGGGGTTGGACAGGGCGTGGGTATGCTTGAGGCTCCAGGCCGCCTTGTTGGCGACGGCCGGAATCTCGCGATACATGTTGAAGACCTCGCCCTCATCCATCCCTAAGGACTCGACGCAGTACTGGTAGGCGTGGGTATGAATAGCCTCTTCAAAGGCTTGCCGTAGCAGGTATTGCCGGCACTCGGGGTTGGTGATGTGGCGATAGATGGCGAGGACGAGGTTGTTGGCGACGAGAGAGTCGGCGGTCGAGAAATAGCCGAGCGAGCGCATGATGATGCGCCGTTCGTCTTCGCTCAGACCGTCGTTGCTGCGCCAGAGCTGCACGTCCTTGGCCATGTTGATCTCTTGCGGCATCCAATGGTTGGCGCAGCCATCGAGATACTTCTGCCAGGCCCAGTCATACTTGAAGGGTACCAGTTGATTGAGATCGGCACGGCAGTTGATCATGCGTTTGTCGTCGACCTGGACGCGCGCGGCGCCCATCTCGAGCTCCTCGAGGCCGGTGCCTTGCGGCGCGGTCAGGGCTTCGAGGGCGGCATCGTGTACCACGGGATGGGTGGCAGCAGGGGCAGGCGCAGCTGGTGTCGTTCCAGGTAGAACCACTGCTGATGGCGGTGGCGCTGCAACTGCCGGCGCAGGCGGTGCCGCTGGAGCAGACGCCGGTGTTGAACGTGCGGGCGGAGCCCCTTCTTCTGCATGGTAATCGTCCCAGGAAAACATCATCTACGGCATCCTCGTGAGCATAGCATGGCGGGGGCCGGCCTTACTGGCAGGCCTCGCAATCAGGGTTGTCGATGCTGCAGGCCTTGGGCAAAGGCGCGGCCGTCAGGGCATCGAGGGAGGTTTTGACCGCATTGAGCGCACCATCGTTCAGGGTCGACTTTTCGGTCATGGTCGCGGCCAGCGAACGCAGATAGTACGTCGTCTTCAAACCATGATACCAGGCCATACGATAAGTGACGTCGAGCTTCTTGCCAGAGGCGCCGGCGATGTAGAGGTTGAGCGATTGCGCCTGATCCAGCCACTTCTGGCGGCGTGAGGCGCACTCGATCAGCCAGCGCGGCTCGACTTCGAAGGCGGTGGCGAAGAGTTCCTTGAGCTCATCGGGGATGCGATCGATCTGCTGGACAGAGCCGTCATAGTATTTGAGGTCGTTGACCATGACGTTGTCCCACAACTGCTGCGCCTTCAGGGCACGAACGAGGTAGGGGTTGACGACGGTGAACTCGCCGGACAGATTCGATTTGACGTAGAGGTTCTGATACGTCGGCTCGATCGATTGCGACACGCCGCAGATGTTGGAGATGGTCGCCGTCGGGGCGATGGCCATGACATTGGAGTTGCGCATGCCGATGGTGACGACACGGGTGCGCAGGGCGCTCCAGTCCATGCGCTGGCTGCGATCGACCTGGATGTAGGCGCTGCCACGCTGATCCTCGAGGAGGTCGAGAGAGTCGAGGGGGAGGATGCCGCGGCTCCACAGCGATCCTTCATAGCTCGAATAGGAACCGCGTTCACCGGCCAGAGCGCAGGAGGCATCGATGGCGTAGTAAGCGATCGCCTCCATCGACTGATCGGCAAACGCGACGGCGGCTTCGCTCGCGTAGGCGATGCTCTGCGCATAGAGCGCGTCCTGAAAGCCCATGATGCCAAGTCCGACCGGACGGTGTTTGAGGTTGGAGCGGCGCGCCGCCGGGACGGCGTAATAGTTGATATCGATGACGTTATCGAGCATGCGCACAGCGCTTTGCACCGTGCGTTTGAGCTTGTCCAGATCGAGCCCCTGCGCGTTGACGTGGTTGACCAGGTTGATCGAGCCGAGGTTGCAGACGGCGATTTCATCCTGACTCGTGTTCAGGGTGATTTCGGTGCAGAGGTTGGACGAATGCACGACGCCGACGTGCTGCTGCGGTGAACGCAGATTGCAAGGATCCTTGAAGGTCATCCATGGGTGTCCCGTTTCAAACAGCATGCTCAGCATGCGGCGCCAGAGATCCTGGGCACGGATGCGTTTGAACAGCTTGATCTGACCGGTGCGGGTGGCTTCTTCATAAGCGAGATAGCGTTGCTCGAAGGCGCGACCGTAGAGGTCATGCAGGTCGGGGACGTCATTGGGAGAGAACAGCGTCCATTCGGTATCGTCGATGACCCGCTTCATGAACAGATCGGGAATCCAGTTCGCCGTGTTCATGTCATGGGTACGGCGGCGATCGTCGCCGGTGTTTTTGCGCAGTTCGACGAATTCCTCGATATCGAGGTGCCAGGTCTCCAGGTAGGCGCAGACCGCGCCCTTGCGCTTGCCACCCTGGTTGACCGCCACGGCGGTGTCATTGGCCACTTTCAGGAAAGGCACGACCCCCTGGCTCTTGCCATTGGTGCCTTTGATGTAGGAGCCGAGAGCGCGCACCGGTGTCCAGTCATTGCCGAGTCCGCCGGCCCATTTCGACAACATGGCATTGTCATGGATGGCACCGAAGATGCCGTCGAGATCATCCTTGACCGTGGTCAGATAGCAGCTCGACAGCTGCGGGCGCAGCGTGCCTGCGTTGAACAGGGTCGGCGTCGAGGCCATGTAGTCGAAGGTCGACAGCAGATGATAGAACTCGATCGCACGCGCTTCCTTGTCCTTTTCCTGCACCGACAGCCCCATGGCGATGCGCATGAAAAAGACCTGCGGCAGTTCGATGCGCGTCTCCTGCGTATGGAGGAAGTAGCGGTCGTAGAGCGTCTGCAGGCCGAGGTAGGTGAACTGCTGGTCGCGCTGCGGCACGATGGCGGCACCGAGACGGGCGAGATCGAATTTGTTCAGGTCCGGGCTCAGCAGTTCGAGTTCGATGCCGCGCTGGATGAAGGCATTGAGGGCGCGTGGATAGATGAGGGTCATCTCTTCGGCGCTGGCGTGTTCGGAGATGCCAAGATAGGTGAGCGCTTCGCTACGCAGCTGATCGAGGAGCAGGCGGGCGGTGACGTAAGTATAATTCGGCTCCTGCTCGATGAGGACGCGCGCGCTCATCACCAGGGCATTGTTGATGTCGGACTCGCTGACGCCATCGTAGAGGTTGCGCTGGGCATCCTCGAGGATAGCGGTCGCCGAGACTTCCGGCAGATCGCTGACGGCGCTTTGCACGAGAGCTTCGAGGCGGCCGAGATCGAGAGGATGGCGTTGGCCATGGCGATCGGTCATGTGCAGGGTCGGGTGCACTTTCACCTCGCCCTCATGACGGGCACGGCGGCGTTCATCGCGATAGATGACGTAGGCGCGCGCCACTTTATGCTCGCCGGAGCGCATCAGGGCCAGTTCGACCTGGTCTTGAATCTCCTCGATATGGATGCTGCCACCACCGGCGAGGCGACGCTGAAACGTCGTCGAGACCATCTGGCTCAGCGTTTGCACCTGTTCATGGATGCGACTGGAGGCAGCGGCGATGCCCCCCTCCACCGCCAAAAAAGCCTTGGTGATGGCGAGAGCGATCTTGCCCTCGTCATAAGCGACGACGGTGCCGTTGCGCTTGATGACGCGGAGTATACCCGGTGCTGTCGCCCAAAGACGGGCATCGGCGTCGCTGCCGTGGTGGAGGGAGGCCGGACGACTGATGGTTTCCGTGGACATATGGATCGATCCCTAGGGTTGACTATGATGAACTCTTGGCCGCATATCATCGCAAATCGGGGCTGGCGAAGACGCTCAGGAATCCCGTGGTGATGACTGCATGACCCAAGATATGGTGGTTGATTATCATTTGACCTACAAGATAAGAGGCTCTGGCGAGAATTGCAAGTGCATAAGCCGAGGTCTTCCTGGGGATAAGTTGTGGATAATCGCCTCTGCCCTGAAAGCGACGTCTGATGTAGGGTGATTGTAAATGGCTCTGTGAGGTGATGGCGGCTTTGCACTATCATCAAGGTCAGTCATAGGGGAAGGAGGACACTCATGATCGACAAAGACCTTCGCGGTCAGCGCGTCCTGATCGTTGAAGATGATCAGCGTTTGGCCGGCCTGACGCAGGAATACCTGCAGCGCAATGGTTTCCATGTCCACGTCGAGGGCGATGGCGCCCAGGCGGTGCGCCGGGTCTTGCAGGAGCAGCCCGATCTGGTGGTGCTCGATGTGATGCTGCCTGGGGTGGATGGATTGACGGTATGCCGCGAGTTGCGGGCGCATCATTTCAATCAGCCTATCCTCATGCTGACGGCGCGTAGCGATGATATGGACCAGGTCCTCGGTCTTGAGATGGGGGCCGACGACTACGTCGCCAAGCCGGTGCAGCCGCGCGTCCTGCTGGCGCGGGTGCGCGCCTTGTTGCGGCGCGTCGATGGCGGTGAAGAAGAGCAGGTGCAGCGTCTCGAGTTCGGCGACCTGGTGATCGATAACGGCGCGCGTTCGGTGAGCCTGGCGGGAGACCTCGTCGACTTCACCAGTGCCGAGTACGACCTGCTCTGGCTGCTCGCTTCGCATGCCGGAACCATCTTGTCGCGCGAGGACATCTTCGCCAGCCTGCGTGGCATCGAGTATGACGGCCAGGATCGGTCGATCGATGTGCGCATCAGTCGTATACGCCCGAAGATCGGCGATGACCCCGATAATCCGCGCCGGATCAAGACCGTGCGCAGCAAGGGCTATCTTTTCGTTCGCGAAAGTACCTGAACCCTATGTCGAAAGTGAGCGTACGGCGACCACGCGTCAGTCTGTTCCTCAAACTCTACGGTAGTTTGCTCGTCTGCATCACGGTGGTGGCGTTGGTGACCTGGTGGAGTTTGCAGGGTATCAATGGCTGGCGGGCGGCGCGGTATCGGGAGCATATGGCGAGTGGCATGTTTCGCCTCATCGCGCTTGGAACGGCGCGTCACGCCGGGCATGAACGCGCCAGCTGGCTGCAGGGTCTCTCGCAGATGATGGAAGCCCCCTTCGACGTCGTGCAGGGGCGCCGTCAGCACTTCACCTGGATCGAGTCGCGTGATCTGAAGGTTGGGCGAGCCGTTGTTCGTCTCGATCCTTCGGCTTCGCAGGCGGATATTTTTGCGCGCATACCCGGTGAACCCGACGCCTATATCCATACCCGGATGAGCAAGGTGTCGGAGCAACAGGCCAAAGCCCTGGCGGCCTTGTTCATCGATGAACTGCAGTCGGTGCCTCTGGCGCAGCGCAGCCAGCATTTACAGGTGCTCAAGCCCTATTTTTATTACCAAGTGCGCATGGTCGATGTCGATGCCGTGCATCTGGACGCCGAACAAATGGCGCGCATCGCGCATAAGGAAGTCGTGCTCATCCTCAAGCAGGGCAACAGTCCGAACAGCTCGTCGGTGCGCATCCTGGCGCCTTTGCCGCAGAGCCGGCAGATCCTCGAGCTCGGTCCGCTCTACCTGTTTACCTGGATGCCGGTGCGGCTGATGGTGATCTCGGCCATCCTCGCCTTGGCGACGATCACTTTATGCGCCTACCTGCTGGTGCGGCCGCTCGAACGCCGCATCAAACAACTGGAACTGGTCGTGCGACGCTTGCGCGCTGGCGATTTCGACGCGCGCGCCGAGGTGCGCTCGAGTGATGAGGTCGGGCAGTTGGCCTTCGTCTTCAATGGTATGGCGGAGCATATCCAGCGATTGATCGTGTCGCAAAAAGAGATGGTCCGTGCCGTCTCGCACGAGCTGCGGACGCCAGTGGCGCGGATACGCTTTGGTGTTGAGATGCTGGCGGAAGCCGATGCGGCAGAAGATCGACAACACCAGTTGCAGGAGATCGACGCCGACATCGAAGAGCTCAACCAGCTGATCGATGAGATCCTCACCTATGCAAGGCTTGAGGAGGGGCAACGCCATCTACAGTTGACGACCTTCAATCTGGCGGATCTCCTGCAGCGCGTGCGCAGCGAGACGGAAGCCCTGCGCGTGCCGGTGAAGATCGAGGTGGTCATATCGGCCATGACCGAGGTCGTCGCTGAAGAACGCTACATCCACCGTCTTGTGCAAAATCTGGTGGGCAATGCCGTGCGCTACGCGCGCGGTCGTATCCGTCTGAGTGGTGGTCAGGATGCCATGAACAACTGGCTCGCCGTTGAAGACGATGGTCCTGGCATTCCCGAGGCCGAACGGCAGCGCATCTTCGAACCCTTTGCACGTCTCGATGACAGTCGCACGCGAGCCTCTGGTGGCTATGGCCTGGGCCTGTCCATCGTCGAGAAGATCGCACATGGTCACGCCGGTCAGATGAGCGTCGGTGTCAGCGCCGCTTTGGGCGGGGCTTCCTTCATCCTGCTCTGGCCGCGCCAGCTATCAACGCTTGAGGTGACGCAGGAGGAAGCGAAGCCGCTTACATAAGCGCCACAAACTGGACACAAACAGTGCCTAGCGCACGCGCAAGCACTGTTCCATAATGAACCTATTACTGCATGATCTCGCGTTGCTGTGTCGATCGTTCTTCCTCGCCCGCTGTTGCGGGCTTTTTTATTTCACCATGACGGGTTGGCAGCACGAAATCTGGATCAATTTCCGCTCTGCTGGTGTTGATTTGCACTGAAATCTGAGTTGCCCCCCCGATCGTCATACGCGTTCCTTATCCGATTCGAGCAAGGGGTTGTTCGATCACGTCGCAGGCCTGCCGCTGCCAACATCCCCGTGCTCGGACATGAGCGTCTAGCTGTAGGAATTCCGCCCTTATCCGCGCAAGCGGCAGTCATAGACGGAGGGCGGGGAAGAATGTCAACGCGGCAACGACGCGTGCAAAGCCTGACTGCCGGCGAGCAGCATGCGCACCATGGTGCACAGCTCTTCGGTGATACGCGGGTGCTCATTGGCCGGACGGTCGACGGCCGAGGCACCGAGGGTGAAGACCAGGCGGGTGATGGCCTTGGCGGTCAAGGCCGGGGCATAAAGAGGCTGTTGCCGGTGCTGCGCCAGACGGATGAGGTCATGGCAGAGCTCCTGCTCGAACTCGCTCAGGGCCTGTTCGATGGCGTGCTGGTATGCCGGTGAGCCGATGTGGCTTTCGCGCAAGAGCAGATGCAGAAACTTTTCATCCTCATGCAGTTGTTGCATGAAGGCCTGAATGGAACTGGCGACGACGCTGCCATGGCCGCGGGTGGCGCGTTCGCGCGCTTCACGGATGATCTGACGCAGGGAGTCGGCGGCAAGGTCGATGAGGGCGATCGACAGCTCGTCGAGATCACGAAAGTGACGATAGAAGC
The DNA here is from genome assembly GCA_021851865.1 of Pseudomonadota bacterium. Classification (GTDB taxonomy): domain Bacteria; phylum Pseudomonadota; class Gammaproteobacteria; order Pseudomonadales; family Moraxellaceae; genus JAJZHK01. Next base: position 16,150 of record JAJZBU010000012.1, read on the forward strand.
TGTTCGGCGCCATGCCTGTTGCGCGTGCGATTTCGCGGAGACTCAGGCTCGACATGCTGCGACTGGGGCCGAGCAGGCCGAGGGCGGCGATCATGATCTCTTCGCGGGTGATGCTCGCGGGTCGTCCGAGCGCAGGCGCATTGAGCATGAGGCGATCCTCGGCGGGGGGGGCAGGTGCCTAGGTTAGCCGCAGCGGCGGCGAAGACTCAAGTAGGCCGGGCGCTGAATCGTGCGCGATGCTTGGAGGGCGCGATCATCATGACGTACACTGCCGCCTCGGGTGCGTCGTGAAGGAGATGATCGGCATGCGTGTTCTTGTCACCGGTGGAGCGGGATACATCGGATCCCTGGCGGTATGGCGCCTGCTCGCTCTCGGGCACACGGTGAGTGTCGTCGACAATCTCGCCAACGGTTCGCTGGCGGCCGTGCAAAGCGCTGAAGATCTGGCCGGACGTGCTGCCGACTTTGTCCAGGCAGACATCCGCGACACCGATCTGCTCATCCGTCTGCTGCGCGATGTGCAGCCGCAGGCGGTGCTGCATTTCGCCGGTTTGAAATCGGTGGCCGAGTCCGTCGCCTTGCCACTGCGCTACTACGATCACAACGTGCAAGGCTCCTTGAGCTTGTTGCGGGCGATGCAGGAGACGGCGGTGCGCCGCATCATCTTCAGCTCCTCGGCGACGGTCTATGGGCAGGCGGCGCGCGCGCCTTTTGCCGAGACCTCCCCCATCGAACCGGTCAATCCTTACGGCCGCAGCAAGTGGATGGTGGAGATGATGTTGCGTGATTTTTGCGCAGCGGATCCGGCTTTCAGTGCCGTCGCCCTGCGTTATTTCAATCCGGTCGGCGCGCATCCGAGTGGGCGTCTCGGTGAATGGGTGGCGGGAGCGCCGAACAATCTTTTGCCCTACATCATCGGCGTCGTGCAGGAGCGCTTCGAGCGTGTGCGTATCTTTGGCGATGATTATCCGACGCCGGATGGATCGGGGGTGCGCGACTATATTCACGTCCTCGATCTGGTCGAGGGGCATTGCGCCGCCCTGCAGGTCGGCCCAGGGTTTTCGGTCTATAACCTCGGTACCGGCATCGGTTACTCGGTGCATGAGGTGATCCGTGCCATGCAGGTGGCGTGTGAACGAGCGATTCCCCATGAGGTGGTGGAGCGCCGCTCAGGTGATGTCGCGATCAGTATCGCTGATCCGGCGCGCGCGCGGCACGATCTCGGCTGGCAGGCACAATACGATCTTATGGCCATGTGTCGTGATGCCTGGCGATTTGCCGAACAGCACCCCAATGGGTATGGCCGTGTAGCGGCAGGCGCAAGCTGACGCGCCGATCTTCCCCTTGCTCAGCGAGAAGGGCGCGTCATGAAGGTCTCATACTCGAGATGTTCCAGGCGCCGATCGAGGAGATAGAACCCCCAGCAGACCGAACTGAGCATGGCCAGGGCGTAGCCGTAGCCAAAATAACTCGGTCCCAGGTAGAGACTGAGCCAGGTCAGGGCGGCGTTGCTCAGGCAGAACCACAGGGTCAGGCGGAGGACGATAGCGCGGTGATCGAGATAGAAGAAGACGTTGAGGATACCGAGGAAGACCACCTGTAATCCCGCTGAAACGAGATTGACGAAGAGCAGGGGTAGGTAGAGTTTGGAGATGCCGAGCCAGGTGAGCAAGGTGCGCGCATTCACCAGCATGATCAGGACGGTGATCAGCTGCACCTTGAGGATCTGAAAGATGCCCTGGCGGACGGTGAAGACCATGCCATCGCGTAGTTCTTCGATCTCCTCCAAAGAACCGCCGTGGCGCACGGCATCGTAGAAGTCGTCGTAGAAATCGACAAAATCGGTTTCCATCTTCACCAGGAAGACGGCCATGCCGGGAATGATGGAAAGATAGGCGAGGAACACCGGCATATCGTAGATCGGCGAGGCACGTAGCCAGCCGATGATAGGAATACTGGTCGCCGATGACCACCAGAAGATGAATTTGTCGATCCAGAGGCCGAGGTTGTAAAACAGACCGATGGCGATCAGGGCGGGGAAGATCTGGCTGCGGCGAAGGAAGTCGTAGCGCAAGAATTCTGGCGAGGGGAAGTGTTCCTCGATGAGTAGCACCATGCCGAGCAGGAGGGCGAAGTGACCGATGACGAAGCCGCCGAGCAGGCCCTCGAGCTTGTCATGGCGCAGAAGCAGCGCCAGACCGACGGTCAGTCCATAACCGATGGCGAACATGACCAGGATGCTCTTGTACTGCTTCATCGAAGATAAAAACAAGGCCGCCAGCCAGATGTTGCACATCAGGACGAAGCCACAGAGCATGAGCAGACGATAGATCAACGATGTCTGATGGAAGCCGAGGCTGAGCAGGGCGAGGGCGAAGAGGCCGGCGCCCAGGGTCAGGAGCAGGGCCAGGGCGCGATAGTTGGGCAAGATCCAGTCGTTGTGCTTTTCAAACAGGCGATCCGCACAGAAGCGCGTGAAGGCGAGTTGGATGGGGCCGGTGAAAACGAGGCTGGTGGCGATCAGATAGGTGACGCTGACCTGGAACTGGGTGACCAGGATGTTGGGAATGACGATACCGAGGCTGAGTATGCCGACCAGCAGGATGCCGAGGATGGAGAGCACCCAGGGGCCTGAGCTGATCAACCCGGCATAGGTGTAGGCCTGCAGCAGACCGAGCAGACTGTCACGGCGCAACAGCTTGCGCAATTCAAACCCTATGCCGGCCATGGCGCCTCCGCCTGTGCCGCCGTCGTGGTGAGGGCATGGGTATAGATGTCACGGTAGGCCGCAAACATCTGCGCTTCGGTATAGTAGCGCTCCACCCGGCGTCGACCGGCCGCGCTCGCTGCCTGCCAAGCGGCAGCGTCGCTCATCAGCTCGACGACCGCCTGTCCCAATCCTTCCGGATCGGCGATGCGCACGATGCGTCCGGCGCGGCCGATGGCGCGGTCCTCGGCATCGAGACCCTCGACCAGTTGTCGGCAGGAGCCGACGTCCGTCGCGACACAGGGAATACCGGCCGCCCAGCCCTCCAGCAGCACCAGGGGCAGAGCTTCCGAGATCGAGCTGAGGACGATGAGCCCAAGTTTCGGCAGCAGTTCGTCGATGCGCTGAAAGCCGAGAAAATGCACATGTTCCTCGAGGCCGCTGCTGCGCACGAGATTGCGGCACTCGCTGGCGTAGGCGGGGTCTTCATCCTCGGGGCCGGCGATCCATGCCTGCAATTGCGGCAGACTGTAGGCGATTGAGCGCATGGCGCGAATAAAGGTCTTGATGTCCTTGATCGGGACGACGCGGCCGATCAGACAGATGACGGCGGGCGGGGTGGCCGGGCGACGCTGGTACAGGGCGGAGAAACGCGGCAGATCGATGCCATTGGGAATGTTGCGTGTGCGCTCTGCCGGTGCGCCATCGCTGATCTGGCGCTGGCGATTGTTTTCATAGAGGGCGATGATGGGGTCGGCCTGCTGGTAGCATTCGCGCCCCAGGGCTTCGAAAAAGCGTATCCACATCTGGCGAAAATAAGCGACTTCGCCGGTATCTTTCTCGAGCAGACCGCGGTTGTCGCGTATCCATTGCGCCTGAAACAGGTCGATCTTGCGCTCTTTGGTGTAGATGCCATGTTCGGTGAGGATGAGCGGGATGCGGCGACGGCGCTTCATGATGGCACCGAGCATGCCCGCGTAGCCGGTCGAGACGGCATGCAAGGCGCCGACTTTCGGAAAGCTCTCGGCGATGCGCATCAGCGACCACAAGGGCTGATGCATGATGCGTACCGTCCAGAAGTAGTCGATGAAAGAAGGATCGGTGCAGTGCTGGCGGTAGTGTTCGGTGATGCGTGTCCAGGCTTCCCGTGTCATGGTCAGATCGTATTCGCCGTGACGTCCGGCGGCGTGGGCGGCGAGCAAGGCGTCCATCGGCTCCTGCGCGACGCCGGTTTCCTGATAATCACGGTGTAGAGCGTGCAGCTGAGCGACGACCTCGGGATCGCTATGCCGATGATTTTGGGTGCGATCGGAGGTCTGCGTGAAGTCGGCATCGTGCATGAAGTGTGCCTCGCAATGCACCACCTGGGGGGGCAGTTCATAATTTTGACGAGGATAGTCACTGTGACGACTGCCGAGAAAGCAGATGGCGAAGCGTTTATCGGGAAATCCGCGCAGGATCTGTGCGATCCAGCTGGACACGCCGCCACTGACATAAGGATAAGTCCCTTCGAGGAGGAGGCCGATGTCGGCGTCGAAGCCCTGGCGTAGTAAGATCATGCGCTAGCTCCCCAGAAACGCAGGCTGTTCTGCAGGGCGCTCAAGCCACTGCTCAGGGGCATCTGGCGGCAGAGTTTGCGCAGATGCACGTAGTCGTGTTGCAAGTAGGCGGTCTCGGCGAGATAGGGGAGCAAGCGTAGCCTCGGGTAGCCCTGACGCAAGGCGACCTGCCAAGCGGCTTCGGCGGTGCGGACGTCCCCTTGCAGGAGGTGCCAGCGGCCATAGAGTGCCCATAAACCGGCATCTCGCACCGCCAGTCTGAGCGCCTGGCGAACATGGTGCTGCGTGCGTTCGAGAGCATATTGCCGCATATGGCCTTCGCTGAGATTCTGGTAGACCAGCTCCCAGTACAGCTCGGCCAGGGTGCGTTCGGCAGCGGCGCGCTCGCTGTCGTCTTGTTCTTGCCCCATGGCCTGCTGATCGAGAGCCTGTTGCAGGCGCAAGGACAGATCTTTCTCGCGTTGTTCGAGCATCCCGTAGGCGAGTAGGCGCAAGTCATCCTGCGCATCGCTCAAGGACTCACGCAGGAGGCGGGCAGACTGTCGCGTAGGCACCGATTGCAGGGTGAGCAAGGAGCGCAGGCGCAACTGCAGAGGGAGATGATTCTGCTGCAGGATGCGGCCGACCTGGCCATGTCGGATCGCCGGCGCACGTTGATGCCGCGGCATGCTGAAATGAGGTAATTCGATACGCTGGAAGTGGTAGGTGTGCGTCGTGTGCTTCCAGAGCCTGTGCCAGAGCAGATAGATCAGGTAGGACGACAGGCCCAGGACGGGTAGAAAGAAGAAAAAAGCCAGGGTATACCAGCGCGGTGGCTGGTCATGGCGCGCCTGTGTCGCGCGCTCGGCGAGGATGACGCAGGCCAGGTGCCAAAGCCAGAAGTGCAGGTCGAGGGCGGCGCTGGCGGCATCGACGGCGACTGCTTCAGCGAGGACGGCCAACAACATGAGGAGCCACCAGCGCCGCCCTGGTGGATGCTGCGGGGTCTTAATAGAGTTCGCCATGACGCAGGACCTGCTCGAGGATGGTGGCGGGACGCTGGTCATCGAGCGCGCAGCGCAGGGGCCTGATGCCGGCTTCCGAAAAATTGGGCAGCGCGAAGATGTCCTGGATGTGCTTTTCCAGGCGCAGCAGATAGCCTGTGGCCGCAGCTTCGCCGAACAGCGGCATCAGGGTGATCAACAAGGGGCGCGGCCCGGGGATTTCGCAGACGAGGTCGAGGTCGCGGCCCTGGCGGCGCACGTCCTGCAGCAGCTGTTGTGCCAGCTCCGCATGGGTGAAGTGCAGTCCCACCAGGGTCGATTCGATCCTGGCCTCGCGTTTGATGCGGCTCAGGCGCAGGACTTCGGCCATGAAATCGGCAGGTAGCTGCGGAAAGGATTCCTGCAGAACGGCGAGATCAGGATGAACCTCGAGCAGATCGCCGTAATAGCCGAGCATCACCGCCATGAATTGCAGACTCTCTTCATTCATCGACAAAAACGGCAGTTTTTCGATGATGAGGCAGGCGCGTTCGCCGCCTTCGATGCGCAGGGGAGCGACGATGCGGTAATGGCTGTCATCGAGCTGACCGGGCTGGCTTTGCACATGCAGCAGGGCGGCTTGCTTGCGCGCTTCGCGCAGAAGAGGGTCGTGCTGGCGTAGCGGAGTGATCTCACCGCGCTGGATCAGCGGCGTAGCGTCGAGCTCGCCATTTTCCAGCGTTGCGTAGATGGCGGCGACCTCGAGCTGGCAAGACTGGGTGAGAATCTGCATCACTTCATCCATGGCCGGAAAGGGCAGATAGCGCTGGTCGGCGATACTGTGGCGCAGGTGCGCGAGGGCATCGCGCAGGGTCATCGGCTTGAGCAGGAGATCCTGCTCAAGGCGTTCATGGGACAGGCGCAGGAGCACGTGCCGGCGGGTCAGGGCCAGTAGGCGCTGACCCTGATAATCGTGAGCGCTCTGCAATTGCTGGCGGCGCATATGCCAGACATCGGCGAACTCACCGGCGATCAGGCTCTGCAAGGTACCGCCCAGCATGAAACTGGCCAAGGCATGCTGGTGCAGAATGTCCTGATGCTGGACCAGTGCCGCCAGAGCATAACAGCTGGCAGCGAAGACAGCGGCGACGGAGCCATAGCGCAGGGCGAGCAGGGTGGGGAGCAGCCAGAGCCAGGGGAAATGGGTGTGTGCTCCGAGAGGGTCATCGGGCGTCGCCCAGGACTGTAGGGCACAACCCAGCGCCATCAACAGCAGGGTCTCCAGCCACATCGACCAGGATACCTGCAAAGAGGAAAGTTTTCTCGCCCACCATCGTCCCACGATCGACCTCGATGCTTACCAGAAGTGCCCAGAAGGACGATAGGCGCTGCGCAGCAGATGCAGCAGGTGGCGTTGCGCCAGAGCGCTGACGGCTTCACGGCCAAAACCGGTCCCGGCATAGCTGCCAGCCCAGAGCACGCGATGCTGTGCGACGTCGATGATGCGCAGGCTCATGCCGACGGCGGGCTCGCCGTCGAGACCGACCTTGTAGCGCCATTCGTCGAGGCTGATGGCCAAGGCATAGGTCACATGCGCCTTTGCCGCCTCCAGGAGAGCCTGCTCCTGGCGCGTGCGGTCATGGAGATCGCCATCCGTCGCTGCCGGCAGCGTTGTACGTTCGACATCGGTGACGCCGATGACGTGCAGGAGGTTTTCCGCCAGTTCATCCATCCTCTCGCCGGCCATCGGCGTCTCGGTATTGTTGATGCTGGGCAGAATCATGATCGAGGCCTGACGCTTGAGCTGCCCCGGCGCATCACTTTGTGCCAGGGTGCTGCAGGCGCTGAGGCCGCTGAGGGTGATTCCCATACTTGCTATCATCACCAGGGGGCGCAGGGTCATAGACGAGTCTCTCCTCAATAAAACCAGGTATAGGTTAAGTTGATTTGCCGGACCAGGTCACCTGGGACGGTGCTGCCCTTGTCCAGCTCATAGATGAATTGCCAGCGATCGGGGCCGATCAGGCTGCCCTGCCAGCCACCACGCAGTTCGTAACCGGTGCCAAGAGGATGGGTGTAGACCCAGCCGATATCGGCGATGCTCTGCCAGGTATGGACGAGAGCGGTGTCGTCGGCGAGCAGGTGCCAGAAAAGACCGCTCTGCTGATAATTGCCGGGGAGCAGGGTGGCGTTGGCCGTGGCGGCGGCGAGAGCGTAGCGCAGTTGCCGATCGACGAGACCGGCCTGTGCGGCAAAGCTGTCGCTATTCCAGTCCAGACTCAGGCTTTGACGCGCAGGCAGGGCATGATCGAGGTGTACGTCGACGGCATGCCCGAGGCCGATACCGGGACCATCTTGTGCCAGGTAACGGCTGGCGCGCAGGCTCGCACTCAATTGCCATTGCGAACCGAGGGCCAGACTGGCGCCGGTTTCGATCTCGTCCTTCATCGCCAGGGCCAGCAATGCCGCGCCTTCGGGGGCGTCCTGGCGATAATCGAGATGACTGCTCCATTGCAGGATGCCATCGACCTGTACCTGTTGTTCGACATGCGCCGAGGCATGATGGCTGAGATCCTGACGTGCGAGCAACTGAGCGCTGATCTGATCATCGCGGCTCTGCCAGTCGAGGTGGGCACCTTGTGTGGAGATGCGCGGCACATGGGCAAGTTGTGTGGTGTCGAGGCTATAAGCGTCGATCTGCTGGCGGATCAGACCGATTTTCCAGTGCGCATTCATCGCCTGGGTCAGGTCGATGCCGCTGCCATAACGCAACAGCGCGCCGATCTGCATCTCTTCCCCCATGCCGCTGAGCGATGAGGCTTCCGGCAACAGCTCCTGAATCTGGCGCGCGAGATCGTTCTGCTCGGGTTCGCTGTTGGCTTCCTGCCAGAGGCTCTGATCGCGCTCATCGCGGCGATCGAGGGCGGTGAGCAGGCTACGCTGATCGGCGCCGTCGCTGCCGGTGCGAGACAGCAAGGCCTGCATGGCGTCGCTGTCGTCGCGCGCCAGGGCCTGGTAGGTGGCTTGCCAGGCGGGGAGTCGCGTGCGGCCATACCAGACCATGTCATTCCCGGACGCCGACATCGCATCGGCGACGCTCTCCTGTGCGCTGACGCGCCGGACGGCGGGCCAACGTGAACGGGCCATGGCGCGCAAGGCGGCGGCGCGGCGATCAGCGCTATCACCACCCTGGTCGAGGAGGGCCAGCTGCAGATAAGCCAAAGTGTCGGCCGGCAGGCTGGCGGCTCCGGCCTGGCTGAGGATCTGGCGCTGCAGATGACGCGCCTGATCTTGTGCGCCGAGCTCGGTCAGACAATCGGCGAGGCTGAGCATGACGTCGAGATCACCGGGATGCAGCGTCAGCCAGCGCGTGAAGTAGGGGCGGGCGCGTGCCGGTGCGTGCAGGCTCAGCCAGGCTCTTCCCCAGGCAGGCCAAAGAGCACTTTCATCGCCCCGCCAAGCGCGGTCGGCGCGTAGGCGCTGACGCAGACGATCGAGGCGTCCCTGCGCGATCGCCAAATCGATGAGCTGGATGCGCGCGGCCAGTTGGCCGGGGTTTTCCTGCAAGCTGAGTTCGAGGTCATGCCAGGCGAGGCGAGGTTTTTGCGCCTGCTGCGCGAGATCGGCATGGGCGAGATGGTAGGCCGAGGAGTGTGCCCATCTCTGCTGGGTCGAAGTGGGCAGGGCGGCGATGATACGCAGGGCGTCGGCGGCGTGCCGTATCTGGCTCTGCAAAGCCATGAAGTTCAGCACACGAGCGAGGCTGGGATGGTGCGCGAGCTGATCGGCGGCGAGGGCGGCGGCGCGCACGGGATCGCTATGGCTGAGCAGATCGATGCAGCGGTCGATCTGGGTGACCGAGGCCTTGCCTTGTGCGATCAGCAGATCGTAGGCCTGCAGGGCTTGCGGGAATTGTCCGAGCAGGTGGGCGCTGTCGGCGTAGATCGACCAGAAGTCGCTGTCCGTAGCGGGCATCTGCGGTGCTGCTGCCTGCAGATGGCTCCAGGCATCCTGCATCTGTCCCTGGCCGTAGTCGAGATAGGTCAGATCAGCCAACCAGTGCGGCTGATCCGGCTGCACCGCCAGCAGCTCATGCAAGAGACGGATGGCCATCACCGGCTCACCGGCGCGCCAGGCGAGGAGGGCGGCTTGCTCCTTGTAGTAGAGGTCTGCGCTACGGGTGTAGGCGGCGGCGAGCAGTGCCAGCGCCTGGTCGACTTGCGCCAGAGCTTCTTCCTGAGCGCTGATCGCCTGCAAGCGCGCATGACTGGGGCCGTGTAGGTGCAGATCATGCAGTTGCCAGGCGAGCATGGCCTGATGGTCATCGAGTTGTGGCGCCATGCGGGCGATTTCCGCCCAGGCCGCGGCGTCGTCCGGCTGCAAGGCGACGACCTGCCGCCAGCTGGCGAGGGCATCGGCGCCACGCTCGGTCCAGGTGGCGACCTGTGCCCGTCGGCGCCACCAGCGTAGAGAGCGCGGTTTGACCCGTAGGGCTTGTCGGGTCAGGGTATAGGCGTCGTCGAGATGTGCGGTGGCGGTAGCGGTCAGATAAGCGAGGTCATAGGTGCGGTCGGAATAGCCCGTCTGTTCATGGCGCTCGGCCTGACTGTAAGCATAGGCGGCATTCATGTCGCCGGCAGCGATGGCCAGGCCGGCGAGCTCTTGCAGGGTGAGGGGGTCGTGGCGCAGGGCGCCGATGTGCTGGCGGGCGGCCGGTAAGAGCTCGTCGAGCAGCTGCCCTCCTTGCAGGGCGCGCAGGGCCAGCAGAAACCAATGTCGTTGCTGGTTACGGCTGCTCGCCTGGGGTTGCAGGGCGAAGGCGGCGTCAGCGGCTTGTCGTGGCTGACTTGCCGCCAGCGCCAGCTGGTAGACGAGGAGTTCATGGGCGCGCATCACCTTGCCCTGCAAAAAGTGCAAGGCGATCTCGGGGTGGCCCAAGGCCGCCGCCTGTTGTGCCATGTCGACGCGCTCATCGCTGTCCAGGTCAGGCAGGATCTGCTGTTGTAGCAGCGCGAGGTGGGCGCGCTCCGCAGCGCGCCTGCCGCTCTGCCGCGGGATGCGCCAGATGCGCCGGAAACTCAGGGTGATGGCAGCCCGACGCACGCGCCGATCGCTGATGGCGCCGTTCGCCGGCAACAGAGGGCGGAGAAATTTCTCGGCCAGTGCATCCTGATGCGAATTCAGCAACTGCTCGACCATCAATTGGCGCAGGCGCTGATCTTGTGGGTCGGCCTTCAGCCAGGCGCGCTGGAAAGCGAAGGCGATGCCGCTGTGGTGGGCATCCTGGGGCGAGCCGAAGTCGGGCAGCTGCGAGCTGTGCATGGCCGCCAGGACGCCGCCCATGACGCCGGCAAAGCCGAGCACCTGCAGCGGATGGATGAAGCGCTGTCGCCGATTATGGGCACTGGAGGCGAAGTGACGGCGCATCGTGCTGGCTGAGCTGGTAGAGATAGGTGTCAGTGTTCAGGCGCTTGCCGATGAGGCGGCGCTGGCCCTGCCAGAGCTGGCAGCTGGCGCGTTGGTGCAGGCTGAAGGACAGGGCGACGTCGGCGTGCAGGCCGAAATCGAGGCGCGCGCCATGGCGATCGAAGGAGCTCAGACGGCCATTGCTGTCGATCACGTAGGGGAGGTCTGGTGCCGCCCCCAGCACCAGTTCGGCGCTGGCGCCGCTGAGGGTGAGATAGCGTGCCTGGGGGCCGGGCGCCCAGCCAGCGATGCCGGACGAATGCTGCAGGTCGATCGCTGCACCGCTGGCCGGCAGGCGCACGTCGCGCAGCGCGCCGTGGCCGCGCAGACGGAAACCCTGCGGCGTGCGCGCGATGGCGAAGTCATTGAAGTCGAGAACGCTGTCGATGTATTGCGAGGCGAAGACGGGATGCAGGTTCTGGGTAGCCAGCCAGGCGTAAACCTGCTGCAGTGCATTCAGGGAAGCGGGCTTGCTGACGGCATAGATGTGGTAGTAGAGATCGATGGGCTTGAGTCGATAGGGGGTTTCGGTCAGCTCATAAGTCTGGATGACATTGCGAAAACCATAGAAGGGCCCCGTCCAGTCATGGGTGTAGACATTCTCATTCTGATTCGGTGCGAAGACCTGGTAGTAGGGGCCATGGAAGACCCCGAGTCCGGCCAGTAGCGTCCAGGAGCGATGCGCGTCCGTCATCGTCGTATCACCGCCATTCATATTGCGGATGCCGGCGGCAGCGGTTTCAGCGAGGGCGGCACGCGATGGGACGCAATTACCCGACCAGAGCAGAACCTGCACCTTTTTGCCGGCTGGAGCGAGGCGGCGATTGATATAGTCGATGGAGCCTTCGATCTCCCTGTGTAAGGAGAACTGATAGCCGGGGATGGGTAGATGCGACTGGGCATCGCTGCCCTCGGCCGTCGTCGCTGCGGCATTGCGCCAATCAAAGGGGTGAGAGTAGGTGTGGCTGGCGATTTCCACCCAGGGCAGAGCAAAGATTTGCCGGGCGATGGCTTCCGCCTGCGGCGCCAGATCAGGGTGCAGGCCATCGGCAGCGATCTCGCCTTCGATGACCGAGAAAGTCGTCGGCCAGGGATGGCGAAGCAGCACTTCGTGATAGAGCACGTCGGCAGAAAAGGGGAAACCGGCGCGTTCGACGCGGTTGACGAAGCCATCGCCGTCGATGTGCACCATGAGCACACGCCGACCGCTGGCGGTGCTGACATCGGCCACCGGCGCGTCATCGGGCAGGGCTAGGCCTGCGTGCAGGAAGGCGATGGGATCGATCAGCCAGCGGCCGGCATCATCGTCGCCACCGTTGAGCGCGCGAATGACGAAAGGCGCCAGGGCATAGGCGCCCCATGCGGTGATGGCGACCGGGTCGATATCGTCGCCGTGGTCATCAGCGAGGCGGAGCCAGCTTTGGTCGCTGGTACGACCTTGCAGGGGCGCTACATCCATGTATTGCGCCGCCAGCGGCAGTTCAAAACCGACATGAGCGTTGTGTGCGATGGCGCGCCAGGTGGCTTCCGGCGCTGTCGGCAGGAGCTTCAGACCGAGGGCTCGCAGCGCCGGCATGTCGTCCGACAGGCCCAGCTGGTTGAAAAAGACCAGTCGCCGTCCTTGCTGCAGGCGGCGGGTGATCCAGTCATTCCAGGGCTGGCCATAGTCATGGTCGCCATTCAACCAGACGATGACGCCGACGCTGCCACGATCGAGGTCGGGGTGGGCGAGAAGCTCGTCGACACGGACGTAGTGGGCGACCAGGCCGAGATAGGCCAGGGGCATGCCCAAAGAGCGTTGCGCTTCCCAGATATTGACGGCGTGTGCGCTGGCGGCATCGGTGACGACCAGGACGTCGCGGCGTAAAGGTTCGATGCGGCCACGTCCGACGTGCTCGAGAGTAGGGTCGCTGACATAGGGGATGAAGCCAAGGGCGAGCAGATTCCTGACATCGGCGGCACGGCCGGCGGCATCACTCGCCGGCAGGTAGTCGATGGCCAGGATCGGCAGATGATCGTCCTGATGGATACGCTGCAAGGTGGCGAGAAGGCTGGCATGCGTGGCGGCATCGACGGGCTGATAACGGCCGTCGGCATAGGTCCAGTTCAAGGATTCGGCGGCGACCATCCAGGCGGCATCATGGACCTGCGGCAGCAGCTCAAAGCCGCGATTGAAGATCAGACGGGCTTGCGGCCAGCGCCCGTGGATGCGCGCGATGATGCTGGCCAGGGCTTGTATCTGTGCGGTCCGTTGCGCCGCAGATAATGCTGCCGAGTTGTAAGCATCGAGGGTGTCGAGGAAGAAACCACGAAAACCGCGCTGCCACAAAGGCGCCATGATATGGTCGAGGACGTAGTCGGGCCAACCTGGTGCCGTCTGGTCGATACGGCGGCTGTCCCAAGCCGGGTTGCGCTCGCGCAGCCAGGCGGTGGGAAAGGCAGCGTCGTAATGCCGGGTACTGGCCAGTTCGCCGAGACTGACATAGGCAAAGAGTTGATGCCCAGGTTCATCCTCCGCCTTGGGGTCGACACCGCTAGCATCCGGATCGACGACGGCGACGTCGAAAGAGCGCAACAGCGCCAGGGGTGGGTGGTCGGCATAGTCGAGGGCGACGTCAGGGCCAGGAAGTTCGGCGTGCGCCAGGCACGTCAGTGCCAGGGAGAGGATCGCGCCCAATCTGAGAGCTTTCATGCTGGCACCCATGTCGCGTCCATTTTAAAATGTGATATGAATCACAGTATGCTGTCATCATAAGAGATCAGGGCCCGGGTTCGCTAGAGAATTCATCTCGGTATCGCTGGCTATCTGATTGTAATTTCTGATTTTTGTCAGAATTTGGGGTGCTTATGCGGTGTCGCGTCGGGTTGTTACAGATGAGCAGTGGAGCCGATGTCGCGGCCAATCTCGCCTTCATCGCCGCTCAGGCTGAACGGGCGGCGGCCGACGACGTCGATTGCCTCTGTCTGCCGGAGAACGCCATGGCCATGGGCGGTGCCGGCGCCCTCACCTGGGCGGCGCAGGCACCAGGCTTTCTCGCGGCTTTGCAGGATCTGGCACGCGTGCATGGTCTCTGGCTGCTGGCCGGTACGCTGCCCTGGGCCTGGCGTCCTGATGGCACGGCCTGTGCGCCGGGCAAGCTGCGCGCCGCCAGCTTTGTCATCGACGCGCAAGGCCAGATACGCGCGCGTTACGACAAGATCCATCTGTTTGACGTGGTGGTCGCTGACGCTTGTGGCAGCTACCACGAATCCGAGCATATGGAGGCGGGCGATGGTTTAGGCTGGGTCGATACGCCGTGGGGGCGCTGGGGTCTGTCGGTGTGCTACGACCTGCGCTTCGCTGAGTTGTTTTCCGCCTTGCTCAAGCAGGGCATCGATGCCATCGTCGTGCCGGCCGCCTTCACCCGCCTGACCGGAGCGGCACATTGGCAGGTCCTTCTGCGTGCGCGTGCCATCGAGAGCCAGGTCATGGTGCTGGCGGCGGCACAGACCGGTCAGCATGACGAGCGCCGGCAGACCTATGGGCACAGTCTGGTGGTCGACCCCTGGGGCGAGCTTCTTCTCGATGCCGGTGAAGCGCCCGGTCTCTACGTCGTCGATATGGACATGGGCGAGGTTGCGCGTCGTCGTCATGCCATGCCGATGGCGCAGCAACGGCGCTGGCCTGTCGAAGACTTCACAAAACGCGGATGAATGGGGCGCGCATGCGCGCCGCGGTGCTAGGATGGAAGCTGAGCTGGACGGGAGTGTGGGTAGAGCATGGCATTTCGAATCTCTGATTATCTGGTCGATGTGCCGATCTTCATCGAGCTCGATGAGGCGGAGCGCATCACGCTGGAAAAGTTCATGTTCTTCAATCGCATCGTTGCCGGCGATTATGTCTTCAAGGAAGGCGACAAGGGCGATTTCGTCTGTTTCGTCGCCAGCGGTGTCCTCGAAGTGGTCAAGCACAATCAGCAAGGACAGTCGGTGATCATCGCCACCTTGGGTAAGGGCAGTTCGCTCGGCGAAATGTCTTTGATCGATAAGCTGACGCGCTCGGCTTCGGTGCGCGCACGCAGCGCTACGGCGCTGGTCGTGTTGACGCGCAAAGGTTTCGACATGGTGCTGAAAATGCATCCGGAAGTGGGGATCAAGATCCTCAAGGGAGTCGCCTCCCTGTTGAGCATGAACCTGCGCAAGACGTCGGAACGCCTGACCGACTTCATGCCGCCCTTGGCCTGAGCTCAGTTCTTGAGCAGCATCAGCTCGCGCAGGTAGAGGCGTATGCGCTCACGCCCAGTGTGTTCGTCGCCATCGAGTTCCTTTTCCTGTTCGGTCAGGCGGACGAGCAGGCGCAGATAGTGTCGGTCGAGCATGGGCAAGCGCTGGATCAATTCCTGCACGGCGCGGTCGCCTTCCTGGAGTAGCCGGTCGATGCTGTTGTTGAGCAGGAGGTCGCGGCCAGGGTGCGGCTGCAGGGCCTCGAGAGCATCGAGCAGGGCCGACTCATCGATCTGTCGCATCAGCTTGCCGAGATACTGTCGATGTCGGCGTTTGGCTTCGCCGGATTTGATGCGGGCGTCGTCGGTGAGGGCCTGGTGCAGGGAGTCGCTCAGGGGCAGCGTCGCGCGCAAAGACGGTTTCAGGCGCAGCAGGTGTTCGCCTAGAGCCTGTAGACGGTCCATGTCGCGCTTGCGCTGACTTTTGCTGATGCGCTCGAGCTCATCGTCTTCCATATGGTGGCGTGGAGATGCGGCCATCATTCGGCCTCCTCAAAGCGTTCATCGATGAGTCGGCGCACGGCAGCGAGGGCTTCACTTTCATCTTCGCCATCGACGCGCACACTGACGCGTGTACCACAGCTGATCGCCGACAGTAGCAAGGCCATGATGCTCTTCGCGTCGATATAGCGGCCGCCATGGCCGATCTCGATACGCGACTGATAGCCATGGCAGACGCTGACCAGCTTGGAAGCGGCACGGGCATGCAGGCCGAGTTTGTTGATGATGGTCAGTTCCATCTCGATCATGGGGGGGTTCCTGGCGGCAAGGACAGCTCGCGGTGTCGGATCTGGACCTGGGTATGTCCCAGATGGTGAAGGCGTTCTGCAAGACGCTCGGCGATGTAGACTGAGCGATGTTGCCCGCCGGTACACCCCATGGCGATGGTCAGATAACTACGATCACCCTCGTTGAAGCGCGGTAGCCAGCGTTGCAGATAGTCACAGGTGTCGTCGAGGAAGCGGCTGACCACCTCCTGGCTTTGCAAAAAGGCGGCGACGCCAGCATCGAGGCCGGTCTGCTCGCGCAGGTCCTGTTGCCAGTGCGGGTTGGGCAAACAACGAACGTCGAAGACGAAATCGGCGTCGGCGGGTACACCATTTTTGTAGGCGAACGATTCGATCAGCAAGACGACCGAGGTGTCACGACCGGCTTCGACGCGGCGGCGGAACTCTTCCCGCAATTCGTGGATGTTGTAAGCACTGGTGTCGATGCGCATGGTCGCTTGCGAACTCATATGGTCGAGGAGGCGGCGCTCGCTCTGCATCGACTCTTTCAGGGACTGCGAAGCATTGCTCAAAGGATGCTTGCGACGGGTCGAATGAAAGCGCTGGATGAGGACGTCATCGCTGGCGTCGAGATAGAAGACCTCGACGCGCACGCCCTGTTGCCGCACTTCTTTCAGGATGGCTTCGACGCGTTCGAGATCCTCAGCGCGGTTGCGCGCGTCGATGCCGACAGCGAGATCCTGTGGGTGGGTGTGGTCCACCTGGTTCAGACTCTGGGTCAAGGCGGGCAGCAGGGTGACCGGGAGGTTGTCGACACAGTAATACCCCATGTCTTCAAGCACGTGCAGGGCAGAGGTCTTGCCTGACCCCGATCTTCCGCTGACAACGACGAGTTTCATGGAAAACTCTGGGCTCCTGAGGTCGAGTGACCGTTGAGCGGATGGAGGGGCGCTCCATCCGCGTTTTGCACATCAGCGACGGTGCAGCTTCTCTTTGTGTTTCTTGATCTGCCGATCGAGCTTGTCGGTCAGGTCGTCGATCGCCGCGTACATGTCGCTCGACTCGGCGTTGGCAAAGATTTCGGCGCCAGCGGCGCGCAAGGTGGCCTCGGCTTTTTGGATCAGTTTGTCGACGCTGAGGATGACCTGCAAGCTGGTGATCTGATCGAAGTGGCGTTCCACGCGCCCCAGCTTCTCGCCGACGTAGTCCTTGAGTGCCTGGGTGACTTCGACATGGTGTCCGCTGATGGTCATTTGCATAGGCCTTACCTCTTCATGTTGTGGGGCCTGTACCCCCCCTGACGGTGCGTGCTCTAAAGCGACATCGGGCACGCGCCTCCTGATTTCAATGTAGCACACTAAAGCAGTCGCTTTCTCTCATTTGAGGGCGCGATATTCAGCGATTCACGATATTTGGCGATGGTGCGGCGCGCCACCTGGATTCCCTGAGCTTCAAGGAGATCGGCGATCTTGTTGTCGCTTAAGGGCTTGCGCACGTCCTCCTGACCGACCAGCTTGCGGATCATGGCGCGGATGGCCGTGCTCGAGCATTCACCACCGCTGCTGGTGGTGACGTGGCTGGAAAAGAAGTACTTGAGTTCGAAAATGCCGCGTGGCGTCAGCATGTATTTCTGGTGGGTCACGCGCGAGATCGTCGACTCGTGCATGCCGACTTCCTCGGCGACGTCACGCAGCACCAGGGCCTGCATTGCTTCCGGGCCTTCCTCGAGAAAGCGACGCTGGTGGCGCACGATGCAGCTGGCCACCTTGAGGATGGTCTCGTTACGGCTCTGCAGGCTCTTGATGAACCAGCGCGCCTCTTGCAGGTGGTTCTTCAGATAGGTGTTGTCGGCGCTCGAGTCGGCGCGCCGGATGAGGGAGGCATAGTCCTGATTGATCCTGAGACGCGGCAGATGGTCGGGGTTGAGCTCGACGCGCCAGCCTTGCGCTGTCTTGCGCAGGATGACATCGGGGGTGATGTAGTCGGTATCGTCGCCGCCGCTGCGGCTGCCGGGGTGCGGGTTGAGGCTCTGGATCAGGGTGATGATGCCGCGCAGGGCATCAGCATCGAGCTTGAGACGGCGCTGCAAGGTGACGTAGTCGTGTTGTCCGAGCAAGGCCAGATGCTCGTTCACCAGCCGTATCGCCGCGCTCCGCCAGGGGGTGGTCGCGGCCAGCTGTTCGAGCTGGATGAGCAGGCATTCGCGCAAATCGCGCGCCGCCACGCCGGGAGGATCGAAGTGTTGCAGGCGATGGATGACGGCGAGAATTTCGCCGTCGTCGATCTCGTGGCCAGGAAACAGCGGAAGCACGGCGCTGCGCAGGTCTTCGAGCTCGGCGCAGAGATAGCCGCGCTCATCGATGGCGTCGATCACGGCGACGGCGATGGCGCGATCAAGGTCGCTGAACGGGGTCAAGTTGAGCTGCCAGAGGAGCTCGTCCTGGAGCGTACTGGCGACGGCATTGCGTGTTTCCAAAAGATATTCGTCATCGCCATCGCCGCCGCCACTGCCAAGGCCGGTTGTCGAGGTGCCGCTGAAAACGTCTTCCCAGGCCGTGTCTACCGGCAGATCTTCCGGAATGCTGGACTGGGCGTCCATGTCCATAGGTTGCTCGCCGGCTGTTGCGGCGTCGGCGCTTTCGCTGGCGGGAGAAGGAAGTGGGTCGGCGATCTGCTCGTCTTCGTGCTGCTCGAGCAAGGGGTTGCTGTCGAGGGCCTCGCGGATTTCCTGGTCGAGCTCGAGGGTCGATAACTGTAGCAGGCGTATGGCCTGCTGCAGCTGCGGCGTCATGGTCAGTTGCTGGCCTATCTGCAGGCTCAGCGATTGCTTCATCATCATGACCTCAATGCCTCGCTCGACAAGGCAAATTACAAGCGAAAGTTGTGCCAAGTTCATTATAGCAGTTGATCGAGGCTTGGCTAGACGGTTGCGGCTTGAATAGGTGCCCGCCTGGAACTAGACTCCCCGGTCAGCAAAAAGCCCCCCTCGCGGGCTTGGGATCCAGTACACTTGGACGCCTGTGCAAGTTGCAGCCGGTTCAGCCGGCGTTAGTCGGAGGTGGTCGTCACCATCTCCATGCCCCTTCCTGACAGCGGGAGACGCTTGAATGATTTACTCTGGTCAAGCCATAACGGTTGCCGATATCGGCAACGGGATTGCGGAACTCAAATTCGATCTGGCCAATGAATCGGTCAACAAATTCAATCGCAGCACCCTGAATGAACTGGCGGCTGCGGCCGCGGCCATCAAGTCCGCCGGTACGGTGCGCGGTCTGGTGGTCACCAGTGGCAAGTCGGTTTTCATCGTCGGCGCTGACATCACCGAATTCGGTGAGTTGTTCAGCCACGGCGAAGAAGAGATCGTCGGCTGGGTCAAAAAGGCCAATGAAGCGTTCATCGCCTTTGAAGACCTCGACCTGCCCAAGGTGGCGGCGATCAATGGCATCGCCCTCGGCGGTGGTTTTGAGATGTGCCTGGCTTGTGAATATCGGGTCATGTCGACGGCCGCCAAGGTCGGCCTGCCGGAAGTCAAGCTCGGTCTTTTCCCGGGTTTTGGCGGTACGGTGCGCCTGAGCCGTGTCATTGGTGTCGACAATGCCGTCGAGTGGATCGCCACCGGCGCGGAAAAGCGCCCCGAGGCGGCCATCAAGGATGGCGCTGTTGACGCCGTCGTCGAACCGGCGAAGCTGCGCGAGGCGGCGATCAAGATGGTCGAACAGGCCATCGCCGGCCGACTCGATTGGGCCGCGCGGCGCGCTGAGAAGAAAGCGCCGGTGCAGCTCAATATGATGGAACAGATGATGGCCTTTAACACCGCCATGGCGGTGGTTCTGGGTCAGGCCGGTCCGAACTATCCGGCACCCAAGATCGCCCTGCAGTCGATGCAAAATGGCGCCAGCCTGGAGCGCGATGCGGCCCTCGATCTTGAAGCCAAGGGTTTCGCCAAGGCGGCCGTGACGCCGCAGGCGAATGCCTTGATCGGCCTTTTCCTCGCCGATCAGGCGGTGAAAAAGGCGTCCAAGGCGCACGAAGGCAAGGGTGTCAAGAATGTCGCGCAGGCGGCGGTTCTGGGCGCTGGCATCATGGGCGGTGGTATCGCTTATCAGTCGGCGAGCAAGGGCACGCCGATCATCATGAAGGATATTCGTGATGAAGCCCTCGACATGGGCATGGCCGAGGCGAGCAAGCACCTCGGCAAGCTCGTCGAGAAAGGCCGGATGACGCCGGTCGAGATGGGCAAGGTGCTGGCGCGCATTCGCCCGACCCTGAATTATGGTGATTTTTCCCAGGTCGACATCGTCATCGAAGCCGTGGTCGAAAATCCCAAGGTGAAGACGGCGGTGCTCGCCGAGGTCGAGTCGATCGTGCGCGAAGACACCATTCTCGCCTCCAACACGTCGACCATCTCGATCACCCGTCTGGCGCAGGGTCTGAAGCGGCCGGAAAACTTTGTCGGCATGCATTTCTTCAACCCGGTGCACATGATGCCTCTGGTCGAAGTCATCCGTGGCGCCAAGACTTCCGACGCAGCGGTGGCGGCGACGGTGCAGTTGGCGCAGAAGATGGGCAAGACGCCGATCGTCGTCAATGACTGCCCGGGCTTCCTGGTCAATCGTGTCCTCTTTCCCTATTTCGGCGGTTTCGACATGCTGGTGCGCGATGGCGCCGATTTCCAGGCGGTCGACAAGGTCATGGAGAAGTTCGGCTGGCCCATGGGCCCGGCGTACCTGCTCGACGTCGTCGGTATCGACACCGGCGTGCATGCGGCGGGCGTCATGGCCGAGGGTTTCCCCGACCGTATGAAGCCGAACTACAAGTCCTCGACCCAGGTGCTGTTCGAAGCGCAGCGCTATGGCCAGAAAAATGGTAGCGGTTACTACAGCTATCAGCCGGACAAGAAGGGCAAGCCGAAGAAGGTCGTCGATGCGCAGACCTATGAGCTGATCAAGTCGGTGGTGGCCGATCGCCGCGAGTTTGAAGCGGATGAGATCATCGCCCGCCTGATGCTGCCGATGGTCAATGAAGTGGCGCGCTGCCTCGAAGAGGGCATCGTCGCCTCGGCCGCTGAGGCGGACATGGCCTTGATCATGGGTATCGGCTTCCCCCCCTTCCGTGGTGGCGCCTGCCGCTACGTCGATCAGATGGGTGTCGGCAAGTATGTGGAGTTGTGCAACAAGTACGCTGCGCTTGGCAAAGCTTATGAAGCGCCGCAGCTGTTGCAGGACATGGCCAAGGCCAACAAGAAGTTCTTTGCTTGAGGAGCACACTCATGAGCCTGAATCCGAAAGACGTCGTCATCGTTGATGGTGTGCGCAGTGCTATGGGCCGCTCGCGGAACGGCATGTTCCGCAATGTGCGTGCCGACAATCTCTCGGCCGAGCTGGTCAAGGCGCTGTTCAAGCGCAATCCAGGACTCGATGCCGAACTCGTCGAAGATGTGATCTGGGGTTGTGTCAATCAGACCCTGGAACAAGGGATGAACATCGGTCGCAACGTCGCCATCCTGGCCGGGCTGCCGCGCACGGTCGCCGGTCAGACGGTGAATCGTTTGTGTGGCTCGTCGATGCAGGCACTGCATACGGCGGCGGCGCAGATCATGACCGGGCAGGGCGAGATCTTCATCATCGGTGGCGTCGAGCACATGGGCCACGTCCAGATGACGCATGGCGTCGACATCAATCCGTCGGCCTCGAAGGTGGTGGCGAAGGCCTCCAACATGATGGGCTTGACCGCCGAAATGCTCGGTCGCATGCATGGCATCAGCCGGCAGATGCAGGATGAGTTCGCGCTGCGTTCGCACCAGAAAGCCTGGGAAGCGACGCAGCAGGGACGCTTCCGGCGTGAGATCGTCGGTATCGAAGGACATGACGCCGATGGCGTGCGCATCCTCTGCGACGTCGATGAGGTCATCCGCGCCGACGCTTCGCTCGAAGCGCTCGCCGCCCTGCGTCCCGCCTTCGATCCGAAGAGCGGCACGGTGACGGCGGGTACTTCTTCCGCCTTGTCCGACGGCGCCTCGGCGATGTTGGTCATGAGCGCAGCGCGTGCCCAGGCCTTGGGCCTGAAGCCGCGTGCGCGCATCTTGTCGATGGCGGTGGCCGGCTGTGATGCCGCCATCATGGGCTATGGCCCGGTGCCGGCGACGCAGAAGGCACTCAAGCGCGCCGGTCTGAGCATCGATGATGTGCAGATGGTCGAGCTCAATGAGGCCTTTGCGGCGCAGTCGCTGCCGGTGCTCAAGGATCTCAAGCTGATTGACAAGATCGAAGAGAAGGTCAATCTCAATGGCGGCGCCATCGCTCTCGGTCATCCGCTGGGGTGTTCCGGGGCGCGCATCACCACGACCCTGCTCAACAACATGGAGTGGAAGGACGCTCAAATCGGCCTGGCGACCATGTGTATCGGTCTGGGTCAGGGCATCGCCACCCTCATCGAGCGGGTGTGAAGCAAAGGCGGCGCTGAGCCCCCTAGAGTTCCATCTTGTCGCCAAGGATGCCAGTTACCCGCTGGCGTCCGACAAGCAGCCACCGCGACCACAAGTCGCGGTTTTTTTGCGCCAGGACAAAGAAGAAAGCGGCATGCCGTCTACACTGAAAACGCTGACATCAGTTAGGAAGGTGTGTGTCGATGGCTCATATCGTGATTTTAGGAGCAGGGCTTGGCGGTATGCCGGCGGCCTATGAGGCCAAGGCTTTGCTCGGTGCCGAGCATCGCGTTACGGTCATCAACGCGAGTGCGGACTTTCAATTTGTTCCCTCCAATCCCTGGCTGGCCGTCGGTTGGCGTCAGCGCCAGGACATCAGCTTTCCCATAGCGTCGTATCTGGCGCGCAAGAACATCGACTTCATCGCCCAGGTGGTGACGCAGATCGATGCCGAGGCGCGTCGTCTGACCCTCGCTGATGGACGGCATGTCGATTATGACTGGCTCATCATCACCACCGGGCCGCAGCTGGCCTTTGACGATGTGCCCGGGGCGGGGCCGGAGACCGGCTACACGCAGTCCATCTGCCATCTCTCGCACGCCGAGACCTGTCACGAGGATTTCAAGCGCTTGTGCGCCGACCCCGGGCCGGTCATCATCGGCGCCCTGCCCGGTGCCAGTTGTTTCGGGCCGGCCTATGAATATGCCATGATCCTGGACACCGAGTTGCGGCGGCGCAAATTGCGCAGCAAGGTGCCGATCCTGTATGTGACGCCCGAGCCTTATCTCGGTCATCTCGGCCTCGATGGCGTCGGTGACTCCAAGGGCATCATGGAGCACGAGTTCCGCGAACAGGGCATACGCTGGATCACCAATGCTCGCACGACGCGCATCAGCGCCGGCGTCATGCAAGTCGAGGAACTCGATGCGCAGGGGCAGGTGATCAAAACGCATGAGCTGCCTTTTCGTCACAGCATGATGCTGCCGGCCTTCAAGGGGGTGGCGGCGGTCGCCGCCGTGCCGGAGTTGTGCAATGCGCGCGGCTTTGTCATCGTCGATGAGTTTCAGCGCAGCCCCAAGTACAAGTCGATCTATGCGGCGGGGGTCTGCATCGCCATCCCCCCCGTCGGGCCGACGCCGGTGCCCTGTGGTGTGCCCAAGACCGGCTACATGATCGAGTCCATGGTCACCGCCATCGTGCACAACATCGAAGAGGAACTGCAGGGCCGTCTGCCGCGGCACAAAGGCTCCTGGCAGGCTCTCTGTCTCGCCGACTTCGGGCGCACCGGCGCCATGTTCGCAGCGATTCCACAGATCCCGCCACGTGACACCAACTGGTTCGTGTCGGGACGCTGGGTGCACTATGCCAAGATCGCTTTCGAAAAGTATTTCATCCGCAAGATGAAGATCGGCAGCTCGGAACCGATGTACGAGAAGTACATGATGAAGCTGATTGGGTTCAAACGTCTACAGGACAAGATCTTGCCGCGTAAGGGGTGAGGTGTGGTGATGACGAACCTATTGAAGGAACTCGAGTCCTGGCGTCACGAGTTTCTCCTCGCCATGATGCAAGGGACGCCGCTCGATGTGGAGCGCATCATGGGGCCCCATGCCTGTCGTCTAGGCCGGTGGCTCGTCGGGCCGGGGCGGCGTTACGCCGATCAGCCCTGGTATGGTCAGATGCTCGACGAACATCTCGGCTTCCATCGCGAAGCGGGTCGTCTGGCGGTATTGCTCAATCGTGGCTGCTATGCCGAGGTCGAGGCGGGTTTGCGCCCTGGCGCTGAGTATGCGCGTCGTGCGCAGGTCTTGCAGGAACTGTTGCGCCAGCATCTCGAGCACCTCGCAGAAGAGCCCGCACAGGGCCGGCGGTCAGAGAATGGTGCGGTCGCGTAGATTGCGCGCTGCGCTCTCCAAGGCCTGTACGATGCGATCCTTGTCATAGTTCTTGAGCTTGTTCAGGTCGAGGTGCATGGTAAAACCGTCGAACTCATGTTCGATGAAGCTCGATTGTGCGCCCAGATCACGCCGGAAATCGACGACGCTCCACACCTGGACGGGGCGGCTGATGCCCTTGACGGTGATCAAGCCTTTTTCCTTGCACAGGATGCGTTCGCGCACCAGCAGATAAGTCTCGTGGGCGATGAGGATTTCATCCGGCTGCGCCGCGGTCTGCAGGCGCGCGGCGAGGTTGGCTTCGCGGCCGATGATGGTGTAATCCATGCGCGATTCGCTGCCAAAATTGCCGACATGACAAAATCCCGTGGTCAGGCCCATGCGCACATGCAAGGGTTTGAGGATGCCTTGTGCCTGCCAGCGATGGCGCAACACCTTCATCATATTGCGCATGTCGATGGCCATGGAAACGCAGGCGAGGGCGTCCTCGCGCGTCCCTAGCGATTTCGGGTCGCCAAAGAAGATGAGGATGGCATCGCCGATGAACTTGTCGATGGTGCCGCCATACTTCAGGGCAATGCGCGACATCTGGTCGAAATAGTGATTGATCATTTCGGTCAGGGCGTCGGGCGACATCTCGTCCGTCGTTTCGGTGAAGTCCTTGATGTCGGAGAAAAAGATGGTCAGTTTTTTGCGGTGGGTCTGCAGTTTTACATCGCGACGACCGGAAAAGATCGATTCCCAGACCTGCGGTGGCAGGTATTTGACCAGTTTGCGTGACAGCAGGATGGCTTCCTGCTGTTGTTGCACGACTTGGTTGCGCGCTTGCAGAAAGGCCTGATACTGCTTGCGCGTGTAGTAGGCATTGAGACCGATGAAACATATGGTGCCGAGGCCGGCCCCCAGGCTGAGCGGCCAGGGCGCGGATAGGTGCGGGTGGAGACCGAACACAGTCATGCCGGAGAGGGCGCCGATGATGACGAAGACCATGCTCGTAGCCCAGGCCTGGCTGGCGGCGCGATGCAGGACCGCGGCATTGAGCATGATGGCAAAGAAGAGGCTGATCGTCAGGCTGAACTGGATGGCGGCCATCGACAGTCCCATCACCCAGCCATCGAGGACGACCTCAAGCGAACGCTGGCGCTCGGGGGAACCCGCCCAGCGCTCTTCGATCCAGGGGAGCAGCCAGGGATAGAGGCATAGACCGGGCAAGAGCAGGAGCAGGCGGTGCTCAAAAAAGCCTATCGCCACGCCCCAGGCGATGACGATGGCGACGACCATGAAGGAAAGCTGTCGTGTTCGCCTGAGCGGAGTTTGCGAAAAATCGTTGAAATCGGACGACGGGGGCATGCCTGGCGCATCCTGAGCTGGGCCGACTTCCATGTCGCCTCTGAGGTTATTATGGATGAGCTAAGCTAGCACAGGCGAAGGCGCTGACCAAGCCCCGGTCCATCTGTTTGTTCATGCAAACTGTTGCTGTTGCGGGCCGATGGGTCAGCGAAGGGGGGCAGTCAGTGCGATTTCTGGCGGGAGCGGAGCCGGGCGGAGCTCAAGTCAGAGCGAGTTAGAACCAATCAGAGATAGAAGAAAGTCACGTGCCGTGTTGTCTGCAACGGCCGGAAACGCCTTCCTCGCCGCCTAGGGAGATACGGCAGAGGGCCTCTTTGTCGAGGACGGTGATCTCTTTGCCTTCGACCACCAGAACGGTTTGTGTCTGGAAACGGGTGAAGATGCGGCTCACGGTTTCAACGGCCAGCCCCAGGTAGTTGCCGATGTCGGAACGCGACATGGGGAGGCGAAAACTGTACTCGGACAGGCGCCGACGCTTATAGCGCTCCGCCAGACTGAGAAGAAGAGAGGCGATACGCGATTCGGCGGTCTTTTTGCTGAGCAGGAGCATGAGCAGTTGGTTGGTCTGAATCTCTTTGCTCATCAGTTTGAAGAAATGGTTCTGCAGGCTGGGAATGTCATGGCTGAGTTCCTGCAGTTGCTGGAAGGGGATCTCGCAGACCGAGGTCGTTTCCAGAGCGACTGCAGAACTGGTATGGGTGTCGGTGTGGATGCCATCCATGCCGACGACTTCGCCGGGCAGGTAAAAACCGGTGACTTGTTCTTCGCCCGAGTCGGTGGTGGTATAGACTTTGAGTGCTCCCGAGCGCACGGCGTAGATGCCTTCGAAAGGGTTGTTCTCGCGATACAGGTGGTCACCACGGTGCAAGGGACGGGATCTTTGGATGATGGCATCCAGGCGGTGCAGGTCTTCGATATCAATGGCCACAGGCAGGCAGATGGGACTGAGGGAGCAATCGACACACTGAGCATGCGCCTGATGACGGAAGCTCAAGGGTCGGTGCGAAAGGTCATCCATACCGAAATCCTGTAAGGGAGCACACGCCGGTCATCATACCCAAGCGCGCTGTAAGAGGAAAGCCCATACGCCCGCTTTTCCAGAACAGTTGGTCGCATTCGGACTCACAAAACTTGTGAATATTGGGCTTGATGCAGGGGGTTATCGCTCCAGTAACGGTCGAACAAGCGGCAGATGAAACGGATGTAGTGCTTGCCTGCGCCAAAGATGCGCAAGTGGCGCGGTCCGCGTTCCAGCCAGTGTTCAGGCAACTGATCGAGGAGCGCCAGCTCAGCGCGGAAATAGTCAGCGAAATCGATCTGATGGCGCTGTTCCAGAGCGGCGATGTCGAGGGTCAACAGGCAGAGCAGGTCCATGATGACGTCGCGTCGCAGCAAGTCGTCCGGGAGCAGGAGAAGGCCGCGTTCGGTAGGCAGCTGTCCTGCGTCGAGGGCGGCGTAGTAGGCCGGAAGCATCTTGTGGTTCTGCACATAAGTGTTGTCGACCTGGCCGATGCTGGAAACGCCGAGGCCGATCAGATCGGTGGATGCCTGTGTCGAGTAACCCTGGAAGTTGCGGCGCAGCTCACCACCTTCGCGAGCCTGGAAGAGGCCGTCGCTGCGCCGGGCATAATGATCCATGCCGATCTCTTCATAGCCGGCGGCACGCAGGGCCGCCTGTGTCTCCTCGAGCAGCAGGCGCTTTTCCTCGAGGGAGGGCAGGTCTTCAACGTGGATGCGGTTTTGCGGAAAGAATCGCTGCGGCAGATGCGCATAGTGAAACAGCGAAAGTCGATCCGGGGCCATGGCGATCACTTCGCGCAAGGTATGGCGAAAACGTTCGGCGGTCTGCAGGGGCAGGCCGTAGATGAGGTCAACGCTGACGGAACGGAATCCGTAGCGACGCGCGGCGTTGACCACGGCGGCGGTCTTCTCGACGGACTGAATGCGATGCACGGCTTTTTGGACGTCGGGATCGAAGTCCTGCACCCCGAGGCTGACGCGATTGAAGCCGAGGCCACGCAGCAGGGCCATGCCGCCGTCATCGACCGTGCGCGGATCGATTTCGATGGAAAATTCGGCGTCGGCGGCGCGGCTCAGGTTGAAATGATGAGCGAGCTGATACATCAACTCGGTCATCTCGGCGTCGCTCAGATAGGTCGGTGTGCCACCGCCCCAGTGCAGCTGGGTGACGACGCGCTGACGGTCATAGAGAGGCGCCACCAGCTCGAGTTCTTTGCGCAAGTAGTCGAGATAGGTGCGGCCGGCTTCTTTGTCCTTGGTGACGATCTTGTTGCACGCGCAGTAGTAACAAAGTGAGTGGCAAAAAGGGATGTGCACATAGAGCGACAGCGGCGCTCCCCCGACATTGCTGCGCTGGGCGGCCTGGGTATAGTCGGCGGCGGTGAAATCCGGGCGAAAGTGCGGTGCTGGCGGGTAGGAGGTATAACGCGGTGCGGTATTGGTCTCGCCGCGTAGCCATGCGGGTATTTCGACGGTATTCACTGCCTGCACTCCCTGGTGCCTGTGCCTTGACGGCCGTCGCGGCATTGTACCTAAAAAGCTGGAGTTCTGTTTGACCTGTATCAACAAGTTTTCGGAGAAATCTTTTCAACATAAGATCAGGTCGTCGACTTCGTGACGGTGGCACGGGTCGACAGAATGACTGTGCTAGAGTGTGCGGGGGCACCGGCCCGACATCGGGAATGAAGGGTGCCGAGAGGAGATGCCATCCAAGGGAGGATGAAAAATGCAACAGCTCCTGGCGGTGATCGATCATGGGGAGGCTGCGCAGCGCGTTGTGCGCGTCGCCGCGCGTTGGGCGCAACGATCGGGCGCACAGCTGTCGGTGTTTTTGCCGGTGGCGCTGTCCATGCCCAAGGGACTGGAGTTGGGGCCCGGATTGTTGGCGACTGTCGAGCACACGAGTGAGATGGAAGCCATGGACTGGCTGCAGACCTTTCTCGAGCAGCATCACATCGCAGCAGAGCAGCACGCTGCCGCCAGTCGTCATTGGGTGCGGGCGATCCAGCATGAAGTCGAGCGCATGCAGCCTGACTTGGTTTTCATCGCCCCTGACGTCGCGCCTAAGGCCGGATGTTGGAAGCAGTTGCTGCGGCAATTGGCGCGTCCGACCTATATCGTCCATCAGGACATCGTGCCCCAGCATTTTCGGGTGGCGATCAGCTGTTTGCCCGATGATGTGCCGCATAGCCTGCTCAATGACGCACTGCTCGGCTGGGGGCAGCGTCTGGCGCAATTGTGGCAGGGCGATCTGTGGGTGAGCAGCGCGTTGCCGAGCCCGCTCGAGATGGCGCCGATGGTCGGCGAGACCTATGCCGTCGGTTATGTCGAAGCGTCGATGCAAGATGCCATGCGCCAGGGCTTGCAGGAGTTGCTGCAGACGCATGGTGTGCCGGTGGAGCGATTGACCACGGGAGTGGGATCGATCGAGGCGGTGCTTTTGCAGCAACAGGCGCAGCAGGCGGCGGATTGTCTGCTCGTCGGCACGGTCGCGCGCTCGGCTCTGTCGGCTTTTCTGGTAGGCAATTCTGCCGAAGTTCTGGAAAAAAGATTGCCGTGTGATCTGCTCTTGTTGCATCCCCAGGATCTTCAGGAGGACTGAGCCGGTCTTTAGCCGGCGCAGGGTTGCGGTCAATGCTTCCCTTCATCGCGGTCATTGCCTTGTCGGCGTGGGCACGGCATCGTCTGTCTCAGGGCGTCGGCCCATGACCGGTGAGGAGGATGTATGACCGCGGAAGCCTTTATCTATGACGCCGTGCGTACGCCGCGTGGCAAAGGAAAGAAAGACGGTAGTCTGCATACCGTCAAGCCTGTCGATCTCGTCGTCGGCCTGCTCGATGCCTTGTGTTTGCGTCAGGGTGATGCCTTGCGTCAGGAGACCGATGACCTGGTGCTCGGTTGCGTGACGCCAGTCGCGGATCAAGGCGCCGACATCGCCAAAACGGCGGCGTTGGCGGCTGGTTGGCAGGATACGGTGGCGGGTGTGCAGCTCAACCGTTTCTGCGCCTCGGGGCTCGAGGCGGTCAACATCGGCGCCATGAAGATCCGTTCCGGATTTGAGGATCTGGTGGTGGTCGGTGGCGTCGAGTCGATGTCGCGCATCCCCATGGGCTCCGATGGCGGCGCCTGGGCGATGGATCCGGCGACCAATCTACGCACCGGCTTCGTGCCGCAGGGCATAGGCGCCGATCTCATCGCCACCCTTGAAGGGTTCACCCGCGCCGACGTCGATGCCTTCGCCCTACGTTCGCAACAAAGGGCGGCAGCAGCGCGCAGCGCCGGGTACTTTCAGGGCAGTCTCGTGCCGGTGCGCGACCTCAATGGCCTGCCGCTGCTGCTCGAAGATGAGTTCATTCGCCCGGACACGACGCTGGAGGGTCTGGCGAGTCTGCAGCCGTCGTTCACGATGATGGGTGAGATGGGCGGTTTTGACGCCGTTGCCTTGCAGAAATATCACTGGGTCGAAGCCATCGAGCACGTCCACACCGCCGGCAACTCTTCCGGCATCGTCGATGGTGCCGCCTTGATGCTGATCGGCAGCGAGGCGAAAGGTCGGCAGCTCGGCTTGCGCGCCCGGGCGCGGGTGGTGGCGACGGCAGTGTCCGGCGCCGATCCGACCATCATGCTCACCGGCCCGGCGCCGGCCGCGCGCAAGGCACTGGCGCGAGCTGGTCTGCGCGTCGAGGACATCGATCTTTGGGAGATCAATGAGGCCTTCGCGGCGGTGGCGCTGCGCTTCATGCGCGACATGGAGATCGATGCCGATCGCGTCAATGTCAATGGCGGCGCCATCGCCATGGGGCATCCCCTCGGCGCCACCGGCTGCATGATCGTGCAGATCGCTCTCGATGAACTCGAAAGACGGGGATTGCGGCGGGCACTTTGCACCCTCTGTGTCGGTGGCGGCATGGGCATCGCCACCATCATCGAACGCGTCTAACTTCAGCCGGATAGAGAGATTATCGACATGACGACGAGTATTCATTGGAGTGAGGATGCCGGGCAGATCGTCACCTTGACGCTCGATGACCCGCAGCAGTCGGCCAACACCATGAATGCGCTTTATGTGCAGTCCATGGCGGATAGCGTCGCGCGCTTGCAAACCGAGAAGGATCGCATCCGTGGCGTCATCATCACCTCCGCTAAAAAGACCTTTTTTGCCGGTGGCGACCTGCACTTGCTGCTGGCGGCACGCAGCGAGCAAGCGGCTGAGTTTCAAGCCGGCGTGACCGAAATCAAGCGCCAATTGCGCGTTCTTGAGACCCTCGGCAAACCGGTGGTGGCCTGCTTGAATGGCACGGCTTTGGGAGGCGGCTTCGAAATCGCCTTGGCTGCACACCATCGCATCGCCCTCAAAGGCACGCGCGCCGAGTTTGGCCTGCCCGAAGTCACGCTCGGGCTTTTGCCCGGCGGCGGCGGAGTGACGCGGACGGTGCGCATGCTCGGCTTGCAGCAGGCTTTGATGAATGTGTTGCTGCAGGGGCAGCGCATGAAGGCTGAGAAAGCGCTCGAACTCGGACTCATCGATGCGCTGGCGGACTCGCCC
The DNA here is from genome assembly GCA_021851865.1 of Pseudomonadota bacterium. Classification (GTDB taxonomy): domain Bacteria; phylum Pseudomonadota; class Gammaproteobacteria; order Pseudomonadales; family Moraxellaceae; genus JAJZHK01. Next base: position 47,069 of record JAJZBU010000012.1, read on the forward strand.
GAGGCGATGTTGCAGGCGGCCCGCTCTTGGATCGATGCGCATCCGAACAGCCAGCAGCCCTGGGATCGACCCGGCTACAAAATGCCCGGCGGGACGCCGGCGACGCCAGCCCTGGCGATGAACCTGCCGGCCTTCCCGTCGAATCTGCGCAAACAGCTGAAGGGCGCGCACGCCCACTATCCGGCGCCGGCGGCGATCATGGCTGCGGCGGTCGAAGGGGCGCAGGTCGATTTCGATCGCGCCAGCTTGATCGAGGGGCGTTACTTCACCCATCTGGTGACCGGGCCGGTGGCGAAGAACATGATCAAGGCCTTTTTCTTTGATCTGCAGAAGATCAACGCCGGTGGATCGCGCCCGGCGCGCGATCAGTTTCCAGGGCGTGAGTGTCGCAAGGTCGGCGTCATCGGTGCCGGTATGATGGGGCAGGGCATCGCCTATGTTTCGGCCTTCGCCGGCATCGACGTGGTCTTGCTCGATAACGATGTGCAAGCCGCTGAACGTGGCCGCGACTACAGCCGCAAATTGCTCGACAAGCGTGTGGCGCGTGGGCGCATGAAGGCGGAGCAAGCCGCTGAGATCCTGCAACGCATTGCGGCCGGCACAGATTTCGCGGCCCTGGCCGATTGCGATCTGGTGATCGAGGCGGTGTTTGAGAGCCGGCAGATCAAGGCCGAGGTCAGTCAGCGCGTCGCTGCCGTCGCTCGCCGCGATCTCGTTTTGGCGTCGAACACCTCGACCCTGCCGATCACCGGCCTGGCGCAAGCCTTCGTCGACCCGGCCCGCTTCATCGGGCTGCACTTTTTCTCGCCGGTGGACAAAATGCCCCTGGTCGAGATCATCTGTGGAGAGAAGACGGATGCGGCGACTCTGGCCTTCGCTTTCGATTATGTCATCAAGCTGCGCAACACGCCTATCGTCGTCAATGACAGCCGTGGCTTTTTCACATCGCGGGTCTTTGCGACGTATTGCACGGAGGGTGTCGCCATGCTGGCTGAGGGCTATCCGGCGGCGAGTATCGAACAGGCCGCCTTGCAGGCGGGTATGCCGGTCGGGCCGCTCGCGGTGCTCGATGAGGTCAATCTCGAATTGACGCGCAAGGTCAGGACACAGACGCGTGAGGACTTCGCCGCCGAGGGCAAGGTCATGCCACAGCATCCAGCGGAAGCGGTGATCGACGCCATGTGCGAGCAATTTAAGCGGCCAGGAAAAAAAGAAGGGGCTGGTTTTTACGACTACCCCGCGTCTGGCAGCAAGCGTTTATGGCCAGGGCTGCGCGAGCATTTCGCTCACGCCGAACTGGCGCAGCCGAGCGATGCTCAGTTCGCCGAGCTGCAGGAACGCCTGCTCATGCGCCAGGCCATTGAAGCTGCGCGCTGCTATGAAGAGGGAGTGTTGCGTTCGGTGGCTGACGCCAACATCGGCTCGATCTTTGGTATCGGTATGGCACCATGGACGGGAGGGCAACTGCAGTACATCAATTACCGTGGTCTGCCCGACTTTGTGGCGCGCGCCGATGCTCTCGCCGAGCGTTATGGCCGTGACCGTTTCGCACCGCCTGAGCTTTTGCGCCGTATGGCGCGGGAGGGTCAGGTTTTTGAGTGAGGTGATCGGCATCTGGCCAGTTTCCGTCAGCCTGGGTTAAGGTAGCCGGGTTGTTCTTCAGGAAAGAGCCATGCTGAACTGGTCGATCGCGGCGCCCGCACTATTGTTTCTGGGAGGCAGTGTCGGTGCCGCGATCGCCTGGATGGTCCTGCCTTGGTTCAGCGATCGCCGTGTGCCCAGGCACAGCGACCTGATCAACAATCTTCTGCACTTGATCTCCAGTCACCCGCAACAACTGGATCAGCTGCTGGGCTCGATGAACGAGGCCTTGTGGGTCTTCGATATCGAGCGCAGCGAGCTGCTCTTCGTCAGTGATTCGGTGCTGCGCATCTATGGCCTCAGTCGTGATGAGCTGCAACAGCAGCCGTTGAGTTTGTTACGCCGTCTGCATCCCGATGACATCGACAAGGTGCGCGCTGCCTGGGAGGGCTTGCTGTCCGGCCAGAGCGTCGATATCGAACATCGCCTGCTCTGGGAGACGGGCGACATTTTCTGGGTCCATGTCGAGGCGCATCGCCTGCGTGACCGGGGTGACCGGCGACTGGTCGGAGGTGTATCGCGCGATATCACGGCGCAGCGACGCTTGAGTGAGTTCTGGCGCGTCAGCGAAGAACGTTATCGTCGCCTGGTCAGCATGGCCGACACCAGCATCATCGTCCTCGACGAGTCCCTGCACGTTCTGGAGTGGAATGAGGCCGCTGAGCGCATTTTTGGCCTGACGCGAGCCGAAGCTTTGGGCATGAACTTTCTTGAGCATGCTCTGCGCCCACAGGATCGCGATGCCTGGTACCAGGCTTGGGCGTCCCTGCGTGAAGATGCCGACATTTTTCGCCTGGAGACGGAGGTCATCGGTGCGCACGGTACGGTCTTTTGGGTGTCCTGGAACAGTCGTCTGTGTATCAATCCGCATAATGCCCGGCGCGAATTGGTCGTCGTCGGCATGGACGTCAGTGAACTGCACCGCATGACCCGTGATGTGGCGCGCAATGAGCGCCATTTTCGCGCCATCTTTGAGAATTCGCCCACCGCCATGGCGCTCGTGCGCGATGACGGTCAGCTGTTGCGCGTCAATCGCGAATATGAAAACTTCTTCGCGACATCGGCGGAACAGCTGCTCATGCGCTCAGCGATGGAGCGCGCCGATCACCCAGGGGGGCGCTATCTGCACGAAGATCTGCGCCGTCTCGAGCATGGTCAGGAAAGCCTGCAGGTCTTGCGCGTCTATCGCACGACGCAAGGTGAGGTGCGTTGGGGAAATACTTGGTTACGGCGACATGAAGTGGGGGAAGATGGTCACGTTCTCTATCTTGAGCTCATCCTCGATGTCACCGAGCAAAGACGCGCCGAGGCGGCGCTCAATGAACGTGATCGTCAGTTGGCGAGTATGGTCAGCAACTTGCCGGGGATACTCTACAGCTATAGCTGCAAGCTGGGCCAGGGACTGCTGGTCGAGGCCGAGCGCTATCGACTGTTCAATCTGCATCATGACTGGCGGCCCAGCTTCATCAGCGAAGGGGCGCAACAGATCACGGGCTTCAAAGCCGAGAGTTTTACCCGTGGTGACGTTTTTTCTCTTGGTCATCTGATTTTGGCGGAAGATCGCGCGCAGCTGATTCCACAGATGGAGCGCGCCATCAACCAGGGGGGGAGTTTTGAGCTTCTCTACCGTATCCGTGGCGCCGCCTCCGAGTTGCGTTGGATCTCCGAACGCGGACGGGCCGTCGTCAGCCATGGCCAGCTGATGGTGGAAGGGCTGATGCTCGACGTCACATCGCAGAAACTGGCCGAGGAAAGTGAGCAGATCTATCGGCAGTTGGTGGCGGACACGCATACCGGCTTTCTTGCCATCGACGGCAACGGTTTGGTGCGCGACGCCAACCGACCTTTCCTCGAATTTCTCGGTCTGCAGCAGATCGATCGCCTCTTGTTGCACTCCATCTATGAGTGGACCGCGCCTGAATCACGCGCCGCGACCATCGCCATGATCACCGAGGTGAGCACGGGCGCTGCCGTGAAGGACGTCGAGCTCGACTATATCGCCGTCGATGGTCGGCGTGTCAGCCTCCTGCTCAGCGCCGTGGCGACGCGTAGTGATCATGAAGTGCTCATCCGCGGTCTTCTCGTCGATGTCTCGGAACGGCGCCGGCAGCAGCGTGAGCTCGAACAGAGCCGTAACCTCCTCGCCGAGTCGCAGCGTATCGCCGGTCTTGGCTTTTGGGTGGAGGACCGAACGACGGCCACCTGGTTTGCCTCGGAAGAGCTGTGCGCCTTGTTGGGGTGGACACGCAGCACGCAGCCGGACAAACGTGAGCTTTGGTTGGATGAGGTGCACCCAGACGATCGTCCGCAGGTCAAAGAACAGCTGCGCCGTGGCGAGGACTCCTGTCGCCCCTTCAGCCTCGAGTTTCGCCTCCGGCCTGGGGCGCAGGGGGTGCGCTTCATGCGCTGCAGCATCAATGTCGATCTCGATGCGCAGGGGCGGGTGTTGCGCTGGGTGGGCGTGTTGCAGGACGTCACCGCCATGCGTCAGGCGGAGCAGGCCATTCTCTTGTCGGAACAGCGTTATCGCTCGCTCTTCGATTCCAGCATCGATGGCATCTGCATTCTCGATTTGCAGGGGCGGATCGAAGAAACCAATCCAGCTTTTCAGAGCATCGTCGCCTACGACGCGCAGGATCTGCGCGGGATGAATGAGCATGATCTGACGTTGCTCGACGATCGCTCGCAAGATGCGCGCATCCTGCAGCAAGTGCTGGCGCGTGGCTACGGTGAGATCCATCGCAAAACCTATCGTTGCCGCCATGGCGCGACGGTGGCGGTGAGCGTGCGGCAGTGGTTGGTCAGGGATTCACAGCATCAGCCACAACGCATCATGGCCATGGTGCGCGACATCAGCGAGCTCGAGGTCATCGAAGCGGAGAAGGAGCAGTTGCAGCGTGCCGTGCAGCAGGCGCAGAAGATGGAGGCTATCGGCCATCTCACCGGCGGCATCGCGCATGACTTCAACAACATCCTGACCAGCATCCTAGGCTATGCCGATCTGTCCTTGCGCTATTTTGACGCCGACCCAGCGCACCGGCTGACGCGTTATATTCGACAGATCCGCAGTGCTGGCGAGCGCGCGCGCGAGTTGATCGCGCAGATGCTGATCTTCAGTCGTGGTGGCCGTTCACCCGGGCGTGTGCAGCCCGTCCAGGAGCTGATTTTGGCGACTTTGCGCATGCTCCGCCCCGCCCTGCCATCATCCTTGCACCTGCGCACCCATATCGACGCCGACACCCCGCCCATCCTGGTCGATGCCGTGCAATTGCAGCAGGTGGTCATGAACCTGGTGATCAATGCGCGCGACGCCCTTGGTGCTTCCGGAGAGGTGGCGGTGGCGCTGCAGCAGGCCGATATAGGGGCGACCCACTGCGCTTCCTGCCATGCCCGCATCGAAGGGAGTCATGTCGTCATCGATGTCGCCGACAAGGGGCCGGGTATCGATCCGGCCATCGTTTCACGCATCTTCGATCCGTTTTTTACGACCAAGGAAGTGGGGCGCGGCAGTGGCATGGGCTTGTCGGTGGTGCATGGTATCGTGCACGAATTTGGTGGCCACATCCTGCTGGAGAGCGCGCCGGGGCGTGGCGCACGTTTCCGCATCCTCTTTCAGGCGCAGTCGCTCGAGCAGAGCGCGCCTGACCTGCTTGCAGCCGAGCAGCAGGTCTTCGATGCCCGTGCCGAGGCCAGCGGCGCCACCATCCTGATCGTCGAGGATGAGTTGGCGGTGGCGCAGATGCTGGCCGAGCTGCTTTCGCTGTATCACTATCGGGTGCAGATTCTGCAAGATCCTCTGCAAGCGCTTGAGGCCTTGAGCGTCGAGGCGATGCCTTTTGATCTGCTCATCGCCGATCAGATCATGCCGGGGCTGCTCGGGCATGAGCTGATCGCCCGGGTGCGCGCTTTGCATCCGACCTTGCCGATCCTGTTGTGCAGCGCGCAGGCGGATTTGCTGCAGCGACAGCAGTCCTTGCCGAATGCTTGCGCCTTGCTGAGCAAGCCCATCGAAGCGGAAGCCCTGTTGCGCGTCGTGCAGGATTTGCTGCGTCAGGCGCGTGGGGGGCTTCCCGATCTTGGGGCGGATACGGTATAAGCTCAGGCATGGGTGTCATGGCCGCTCGGGCCTGCTTGGGAGTGCTGGCGCAACATGAATCTCTGGGTCGTTCTAGTGGTGCTGTATCTGCAGGAAAACTCGCCTATGCCAGCGCTCGATCTGATCGATGGCCTGATCCTGCAGGCAGCGCGCGCTTTGCGCACCCTCAAGCTGCCCGGCGATGGATGGGCGGGGCTGCTGTTGTGGCTGTTGGTTCCGGAGTTGCTGGTGGGATTGCTCGGACATGCGTTGCATGGGCATTTCTGGGGCATAGCCAGTTTTGTGCTGAATCTGCTCCTGGTGCTGGTCATTCTGGGGCCGCACACCGAGGCGCGCATGCTGCCGGAGAACGAGGAGCAGCCTTTGCCGGATCCTGCCGCGACGACGCAGCAGTTGAGCTTGTTGCCGGCGCGCGAGGCGAATGAATCGTATTTTCGCGCGCAGTTGCTGGTGATCGGTCGTCGCCATCTGCGTTATCGCATGAGTCCTCTGTTCTGGTGGGTTCTGCTCGGCCCGCAGGGCATGCTGCTGGTCGCCCTGCTCGTCGCCGCCCGACGTTGTGATCCGGAGCAGCCGCCCTGGGTCGCGCAGCTCGACAAGATGCTGTTCTGGATCGAATGGTTGCCCGGGCGTTGCCTGATGGTGAGCATCGCCATGCTCGGCGACTTCATGGCCTCCCTCGAGACGCTCAAGGCGACTTGGCGCACGCCGCATCCGAGCGATACCCTGTTGCCGGCACTGATCGAGCAGAGCCTGCGCTGGTCACCCCTGGAAGATGGCGATGGTCCGGAGAGTGCGGTTTGGCAGGAAAGGTTGCAGGGCTTACAGGCCTTGTTTCACCGTTGTCGGACTTTCTGGGTGGTCGTTCTGGCGATGCTCACACTCTATACGCCCTTGCCTTGAAGCTCCTGTGTTGTCTGCTCCTGGCGCTGAGCTCGCTGTCGGCGGCGGGCGCGCGACTGGTCAGTCTGGCACCGTCGTTCACCACCCTCATCGATGAGCTCGGGGCTTGTCCGCAACTCGTCGCGCAAGTCGGTCAGGTGCGTGATCGCAGCGCCTGTCCGCAAGCGCCGGAGATAGCGCGCGGCTTGCAGTGGAGCGATGAAGAGTTGCTCGCCCTGCATCCTGATCTCGTACTGGTCTGGGGCGATGGCATGGCTCCGCAGCGCTTGCAAGCCTTGCAGGATCTCGGTCTGCATCTGCGTATTTTTGATCCGCATACCTTGTCGGACATCAGCGCGATGATCGCTAGCCTGGGGCGGATCACTGGCCGAGAGGAACAGGCGGCGCGTCTGGTGGCGCATTATCAGCGCCGTGCCGCCGAACTGACACGGGTCTATGGCGCGAGCCCTTGGCTGAATGTGTTCTATCAGGTGTGGCCACAACCTCTCATGACCTTGGCGGCGGATCATTATGTGGCGCAGGCGCTGCGTCTGTGCCATCTGCGCCTGAGTTCGCCACTGGCGCATGGGGCGGCGCTCAGTCTTTCGCCGGAGTGGTTGCTCACCCAGCCGGTGCAGGTCATCCTCCTGCCGCGTCACCAGGCGCTCGCGCCGCGCTTGCCGGCTCGGCCCGTGCTCATGATCGATACGTCGCGGCTGGAAAGGCCGGATGCCGAGATGCTCGATGATCTCGATGTCTTGTGCCGGCGCGTGCGCGCCGCCGCGCGCTGAAACGAGCCCTTCGTCGCGCTCATGACGCAAGGCTGGCGTAGCACGGACCTATGCTGTCGCGACCTTCACTTGGGCGCGCGGCCATCTCTGCTCTATGCTGTCTGCAGCAGATGAAGGAGTTGATGATGCAAGATCAAGACCCAGTCGAGACGCAGGAGTGGTTGGCGGCGCTATCATCGTTGCTGGCGCGCGAGGGTCGAGAAAGGGCGCAGTTCATCCTGGCGCGCTTGCTCGAGGCCGGGTATGCACAAGGTCTGCATCCGCCCGGCTTGAACACGCCTTATCTCAACAGCATCGCGCCGCAGGACGAGGCACAGCGCCCCGGAGATCCCTGGATGGAGCGGCGCCTGCGCTCCCTGATACGCTGGAATGCCTTGGCTATGGTCATGCGTGCCAATGCCGATGAAGAAGAACTCGGCGGGCACATCGCCACCTTTGCCTCCAGTGCGACCTTGTACGATGTTGGGTTTCAGCACTTTTTTCGGGCGGCGACGGCCGATTTCGGCGGCGACATGCTCTACATACAGGGGCATTCGGCGCCGGGGATCTATGCCCGTTCTTTCCTCGAGGGGCGCATCTCGGAGCGTCAGCTCGAGAACTTCCGCCGTGAGGTCGGCGGCAAGGGACTCTCTTCCTATCCGCACCCATGGCTGATGCGCGACTACTGGCAATTTCCGACGGTGTCGATGGGGCTGGGGCCGATCATGGCCATCTATCAGGCGCATATGCTCAAATACCTCGTCAACCGTGGCCTCTTGCCCGATCAAGGTCGCAAGATTTGGGCCTTTCTCGGTGACGGAGAGATGGATGAGCCGGAGTCCATCGGTGCCCTGGCCCTGGCCGGACGCGAGAAGCTCGATCCTTTGATCTTTGTGGTCAACTGCAATTTGCAGCGTCTCGATGGGCCGGTGCGCGGCAACGGCAAGATCATTCAGGAGTTGGAATCTCTCTTTCGCGGCGCTGGCTGGAACGTCATCAAGCTCGTCTGGGGCGGAGGCTGGGATCGTCTGCTCGCCCGCGACCACGAGGGCTATCTGCGCCGGCGCATGCAAGAATGTGTCGATGGCGAGTTTCAAGCCTATGCCATGCACGGCGGTGCTTATACGCGCGAGCATTTTTTCGGCAAGTATGAGCCTTTGCGCGCGATGGTCGCCGACATGAGCGACGATGAGATCAACGATCTCAAGCGTGGCGGGCATGACCCGCAAAAGGTCTATGCCGCTTACGCCGCGGCGATGGCGCACCAGGGCGGCCCCAGCGTCATCCTGGCCAAGACCATCAAGGGCTATGGAACGGGGCAGGGTGAAGCGGTCAACAAGACGCACCAGATCAAACACCTCGATCTTCCTTCCCTGAAGATCTTCCGTGATCGCTTTGGTATGCCCTTCAGTGACGAGGAACTGGCGCGTCTACCCTTTTATCGGCCGCCCGAGGACAGTCCGGAGCTGCGTTATCTGAATGAGCGACGGCAGGCTCTAGGCGGCTATCTGCCGCGCCGCCAGCCACTCGGGCCGACCTTGCCGGTGCCGGATCTCGCCAGCCTGCAGTCGCTGTTGCAGGCTTCCGATCGCCCCATGTCGACGACCATGGCCTTCGTGCGCTTGCTCAATATCCTGCTCAAACAGGAGGTGTTGGGAGAGCGCATCGTGCCCATCGTGCCGGACGAGGCGCGCACCTTCGGCATGGAAGGGCTGTTTCGTCAGCGCGGCATCTACTCCAACGTCGGACAGCTCTATGAGCCTGAGGACAAGGCGCAGGTCATGTATTACCGCGAGGATGTCAAAGGACAGATACTCGAAGAGGGCATCAATGAGGCCGGCGCCATGAGCGCCTGGATCGCTGCGGCGAGCGCCTACAGCGTGCATCAGCTGCCGCTGGTGCCGTTCTACATCTTCTACTCGATGTTCGGCTTCCAGCGCGTCGGCGACCTGGCCTGGGCCGCCGGCGACATACAGTCGCGGGGGTTTTTGCTCGGCGCCACCAGTGGTCGAACCACGCTCAATGGCGAAGGTCTGCAACATCAGGATGGACACTCGCCGGTTCTGGCCGCCACCGTCCCCAATTGCCGAACCTATGACCCCGCTTACGCCTATGAACTGGCGGTGATCGTTCGTGACGGCCTGCAGCGCATGTACCAGCAACAGGAAAACATCTACTACTACATCACGCTGGTCAATGAGAACATCCTGCATCCGGCCATGCCCGAGGCGGCCGAGGAGGGCATCCTGCGCGGTATGTACCTGCTGCGTCCGGCGACGCGTGTGTCGGGCAAACGCGTCAATCTGCTGGCGGCCGGGGTCATGGTGCCGGAGGCGCTCCTGGCGGCGACCATCCTGCAGGAGGTCTATGCCGTTGAGGCCCAGGTCTTCAGCGTCACCAGCTTCAATGAACTACGTCGCGATGGTCTCGCCTGTGAACGTCACCATCGCCTACACCCCACCGATACCGCTCGTCTGCCGTGGATCACCCAGTTGTTGCGCCAGCACAAAGCGGCGGTCGTGGCGGTGTCTGATTTCATGAAGATCCATGCCGACCAGGTGCGCGCCTGGGTTCCGGACGTCTATCAAGTCCTCGGAACCGATGGCTTTGGTCGTTCGGATACGCGTGCCGCGCTACGCCGGCATTTCGAAATCGATCATGAGCACATCGTCGTCGCCGCTCTCCATGCCATGGCAGAGCGCGGCGATATCGGCCACAGCGTGGTCGACGACGCCCTGCATCGCTTTCGTATCGATGTCGACGGCACGGATCCACGAGACGCTTGAGGAGAGGGCAGATGGCGCAAGCGAGCATCAAAATTCCGGATCTCGGCACCGACGCTGCGACGGTGATCGAAATCCTGGTGCAGGAAGGGCAGGAGATCGCCCTCGATCAGTCGCTGATCACCCTGGAATCGGCCAAGGCCACCATGGAGCTGCCAAGTCCGGTGGCGGGGCGCTTGCTGCAATGGCAGTTGGCTCTCGGTTCCGAAGTTCATCAGGGCGACGCCTGGATGCTGGTGGAGGTCGCCGATGTGTCCGGTTCAGCACCAACGCCGTCAGCAGCACCGGCAGCAGCACCGGCAGCAGCACCGGCAGTAGCACCGGCAGTAGCACCGGCAGTAGCACCGGCAGCAGCACCGGCAGCAGCAGCGCCTTCTTCCCAGGACGAAGCCCTGGTGCACGCTGGGCCGGCGGTGCGGCGTTTGGCGCGCGAGATGGGCATCGATCTTGCGCAGGTGTCGGGGCATGGACCGCACGCGCGCATTCTCAAAGACGACATCAAAGCTTATGTGCGGACCCGCATGCAGCAGGCGTCGCCAGCAGCGCCCGTGGCGAGTGATCTGGCGGGTTTGCTGGCGGCTCAGGAACGGCGGTTGCGGCAGGCGGGCGAGATCGAGTTTCAGCCTTTGACGCGTTTGCAGAAATTATCGGCGCGGCATTTGGTGGAGGTGCGCGCGCAGGTGGTGCCGGTGACGCAATTTGAATCGGCCGACATCACCGAGCTTGAATCCTTTCGTCTGCAGGAGAAAGCGGGAGCGGCCGCGCAGGGGGTGAAACTGACCTTGCTGCCTTTCCTGCTCCGGGCGCTGGCGACGATGTTGCGGCGCTATCCGCGTTTCAACAGTGAATGGCGCGTCGACGGCGAAGGAATCTGGTTCAAGCAGGGGGTGCACATCGCTGTGGCGGTCGATACCGAACAGGGCTTGACCGTGCCGGTGCTGCACGATGTCGACCGTCTCGGCATCTTTGAGATCGCGCGTCAGCTCGAAGCACTCTCGGTCGCGGCGCGCGAGCAGAAGCTGCGGCCAGCCGATCTCAGTGGCGCTAGTATGACAATTTCTTCATTGGGCGGGGTGGGGGGGACGGCTTTTACCCCCGTGGTCGATCTGCCGCAGGTGGCGATTCTCGGCGTCTCGCGCGCGTCGATACAGCCGGTATGGGATGGCCAGTCTTTCCAGCCGCGCCGGCTCTTGCCTTTGTCGTTGAGTTACGATCATCGCGTCATCGACGGGGCGCTGGCAGCGCGTTTTGTCAGCGAGCTGGCGCAGCTGCTACAGGATCTGCGGCGTTTGTTGTTGTAGGTCAAGGCGAGGTGGCGACGATCGTCGCGCATCTTGACAAGGGCGGCTATTTTTGCCAAAAATGGTGGTTTTCATCGAGGACGCAGGGCGACGGAGCCACCCTTTCCGTTGCAGGCGTCGTCGGTGCTTGTCCGTCGAGGGTTGGTGAACCACCGATGCCTCGCAGCGTTTCGCTTCGCCACGTATAAGCCTGTGGCAAGTCGATACGGCCTCACCTGGCAGAACTGGGCGGGCGAGTACCTGGCGTCGATCGGCATGGTGCTGGATCGCTGATTCTTTGTGAGGGTGAGTCTGTGGAACTCTTATCTGGTGGAGAAATGCTCGTCCGTGCACTCGCGGACGAGGGGGTCGAGGTCATCTTCGGTTACCCCGGTGGAGCCGTCCTGCACATCTACGATGCGCTGTTCAAACAGTCCAAGCTGCGCCATGTGCTGGTGCGTCACGAGCAGGCGGCAGGGCACGCCGCAGATGGATACGCACGCTCGACCGGTAAGCCCGGTGTGGTGCTGGTGACCTCGGGTCCGGGGGCGACGAATACGGTGACGGCCATCGCCACCGCCTATATGGACTCGATCCCCATGGTGGTGATCTCGGGCCAGGTTCCGAGCAATCTCATCGGCGAGGATGCTTTTCAGGAAACCGATATGATTGGGGTTTCACGCCCCATCGTCAAACATAGCTTCCAGGTTCGCCGCGCCGAGGATATTCCGGCGATGATCAAGAAGGCTTTCTATATCGCCTGCACCGGCCGTCCCGGGCCGGTCGTCGTCGATGTGCCGAAAGACTGCACCAATCCTGGCGACAAATTCCCTTATGAGTATCCGCAAAAGGTCAAGATGCGCTCGTATGCACCCGTGCAGCGCGGGCATGCCGGGCAGATCAAAAAAGCGGTGGATGAATTGCTGCAGGCCGAGCGTCCGGTGATCTATGCCGGTGGCGGCGTCATCCAGGGCAATGCCAGCGAGCAGTTGGTGGAATTGGTGCGCCGTCTCGATGTGCCGGTGACGACGACGCTGATGGGCCTTGGCGCCTATCCGGGATCGGATCGCCAGTGCCTCGGCATGCTCGGCATGCATGGCACCTATGAAGCGAACATGGCGATGCACCATGCTGACGTCATTCTCGCCGTCGGCGCCCGCTTCGATGATCGGGTGACCAACAATCCGCGTAAGTTTTGCCCGCAGGCGCGCATCATCCATATCGATATCGATCCCGCCTCGATCTCCAAGACCGTGCGCGTCGATATTCCCATCGTTGGCGCCGTCGATGCGGTGCTCAACGATATGCTGCCCCTGCTCGAACCGACGGCGCCGGCGGCGCGTGCCGAGGTGCGCGCGCGCTGGTGGCGACAGATCGATGAATGGCGCGCTTTTCATGGGCTGCGTTTTGAGCGGGCTCCAGGCTTGCTCAAGCCGCAGGAAGTCATCCATATGCTGCACAAGGTGACGTCGGGGCAAGCCATCGTCACTTCCGACGTCGGTCAGCATCAGATGTTCGCCGCCATGCACTACGCTTACGATCGTCCGCGCCAGTGGATCAATTCCGGTGGTCTTGGAACCATGGGCTTCGGTCTGCCGGCGGCCATGGGCTGCTTGTTTGGCAAGCCAGAGGTGCCTGTCGTCTGTGTCACCGGCGAGGCGTCGATCCAGATGAATATCCAGGAGCTGTCGACCTGTCTGCAATATGATCTGCCGGTCAAGATCGTCAACCTGAACAACGGCTATCTCGGCATGGTCAAACAGTGGCAGGACATGAATTACGATGGCCGGCATTCACACTCTTATATGGAGTCGCTGCCGGACTTCGTCAAGCTGGCCGAAGCTTATGGTCATGTCGGCATGAAGATCACGGCGCAGGATGACCTTGAGGCGCGCATGCGCGAAGCCTTCGCGATGACCAACAGGCTGGTGTTCATGGACATTTACGTCGATCCGGCCGAGCACGTCTATCCTATGCAAGTGCGCGATGGATCGATGCGCGATATGTGGCTGTCAAAGATGGAGCGCACCTGACATGAGACATATCATCTCCATACTTTTGGAAAATGAGGCGGGAGCCTTGTCGCGCGTCGTCGGCTTGTTCGCGCAGCGCAATTACAACATCGAGACGCTGACTGTGGCGCCGACCGATGACGCGACGCTGTCACGCCTGACCCTGACCACCCTGGGCGATGATCACAAGATCGAGCAGATCACCAAGCAGCTGAACAAGCTGATCGATGTGGTCAAAGTGGTTGATCTGAGCGAAGGCGCGCATATCGAACGCGAACTGATGCTGGTCAAGCTCAAGGCTACCGGCGCCATGCGTGCCGAAGTCAAGCGCACCTGTGATATCTTCCGTGGCCAGATCGTCGATGTGACGGCGAGTGTGTATACCGTGCAGTTGGTCGGCACCTCGGACAAGCTGGATGGCTTTCTGGAGGCGCTCACCGATACCGCCATTCTTGAAGTAGTGCGCAGTGGTGTGTCTGGCATGTCGCGGGGCGAGAAAGTCCTGAGTGTGTGAGGGCGGGTGTAAGCCCATGATGAAGTGGCGGATGATTTCGCCAGAACTAGGGGAAGAATATGCAAGTTTATTATGACAAAGACGCTGATCTGTCCATCATCAAGGCGATGAAGGTCGTCATTGTCGGTTACGGTTCACAGGGCCATGCTCATGCTCAGAACCTTCGCGACTCCGGTGTCGACGTGATCGTCGGCCTGCGTGCCGGTGGCGCCAGCTGGAACAAGGCCAAGGACGCCGGTCTCAAGGTGATGGAAATCGATGCAGCGGTCAAAGCCGCTGATCTCGTCATGATGCTGTTGCCCGATGAAAACATTCCGGCGGTCTATGCCGAGAACGTCGCTCCCAATCTGCGTCAAGGCGGCACTCTGGCCTTTGCGCATGGCTTCAATGTTCACTACAACCAGGTCGTGCCGCGTCCCGATCTCGACGTCATCATGATCGCCCCCAAGGGCCCGGGCCACACGGTGCGCTCGGAATACCTCAAAGGTGGCGGTGTACCTTCGCTCATCGCGATTTATCAGGACGTCAGCGAGCGTGCGCGCGATGTCGCTCTGTCCTATGCGGCGGCGAATGGTGGCACCAAAGGCGGCGTCATTGAGACCTCCTTCCGTGAAGAGACCGAGACCGACCTCTTCGGTGAGCAGGCCGTGCTCTGTGGCGGCGCCGTCGAGCTGGTCAAAGCCGGTTTTGAGACCCTGGTCGAGGCCGGTTATGCCCCTGAGATGGCCTACTTCGAGTGTCTGCACGAGCTCAAGCTGATCGTCGATCTGATGTATGAGGGCGGTATCGCCACCATGAACTACTCGATCTCCAACAACGCCGAGTATGGTGAGTACGTCACCGGTCCGCGCGTCATCGCCGGTGAAGCGCGTGCGGCCATGCGTGAATGCCTGACCAATATCCAAAACGGTGAATACGCCAAGCGCTTCATTCTCGAAGGCCGTATGCAGTATCCTGAGATGACCGCCCGTCGCCGTCTCAATGCACAGCATCCGATCGAGGTCGTGGGGCGTCAGCTGCGTTCGATGATGCCGTGGATCGCCAAGAACAAGCTGGTCGATCAGTCGCGCAATTGAACCTGAGCCGGCGAGGAGTTGGTCATGGCGCATGATCCTGAGGAAGACGAGCTGTTGCATGAGGGTCTCACCTTCGAGGTTGAAGAGGACGAGCATGACGACGGTGGGCGTAAGGTGCGCAGCAAGGGGATTTACCTCTTGCCTAATCTGGTGACCACCGCGGCTCTCTTTGCCGGCTTTTACGCCATCATCGCGGCGATGAAGGGCATCTATGACAAGGCGGCTCTGGCCGTCTTCGTCGCTGCCCTGTTTGATGGCATGGATGGTCGGGTGGCGCGTATGACCAATACGCAGAGCGCTTTCGGCGCCGAATACGACTCTTTGTCCGACATGGTGTCTTTCGGTCTGGCGCCAGCGCTCATCGTCTACAGCGACAGTCTCTCGGCGCTGGGCAAGATGGGCTGGATGGCTTCTTTTATCTATGTCGCAGCGGCGGCTTTCCGTCTCGCCCGCTTCAATGTCCAGATTTCGCAGGTGGACAAGCGTTACTTTATCGGTTTGGCCAGCCCCCTGGCGGCGGCGATCGTCGCCAGCTTGGTCTGGGCAGGTCATGACAATCAGGTGAATGTGCGCGTCGCCTGGGTCGCCATCGTCATCGCCATCGTCACCGTGATCACGGCTTTTTTGATGGTGAGCAACTTCCGTTACTACAGCTTCAAGGAATTCGACCGTTCGCGCGTCCCTTTCGCGGTGATGTTGCCGGTCGTCTTCCTGCTGTGTGCCGTCGCCTCGGATCTTCCCCTCGGCCTGTTGGCGGTCACCTTGGTCTACGCCGGATCGGGGCCGGTGGCCGCGCTCTGGCGTCGGCGCAGGCTGGTATCGCTAGGGTAGGCAATGGCGAGTCATCTCCTGCTGCAGCGCATCAGCGATGCTGCGGCTGGCGCGGTGCGTTGAAGACTGCAGGAGTTGTGTCTGCGTGGCGTCATCCATGCGCCAGAGGTGGTGCAGGTGCCAGGTGGCCAGGCCGGTATCGCTAGTATGCCAGAGTTCGGCGCCTGTTTGACCATCGATGAGATCGGCCTCGAGGCGTACCGGTTGCGATAAGCGGTTCAGAGCCCAGAATCCGGCATAACCCTCGCTCAGTTCTTCCGCGCTTTCCTCGATCAGATAGATACCGGCCACCGGTCGCGTGACCTTGTGCAGGTAGAAGGCGGTGGCGATGGCCAGCGTCGTCACCACCTCGAAGGCGATGTAAGCGCCGGCCCAGCGCACGGGCGTCTCGCCGTAGTCGGTGACGCGCCAACGCAAATAGACGTCGGCGGGTAGCTGCGCGTGCAGCTTGCTCAGGGTGTCCGTCGTCAGGGCGTGGCCCATGTTGCTGACATCGCCGAGGGGCTGTGCGCCGGTGCGGGCGCTAACCCCGGCCTGTGTCAATGCCGCCATCAGCATCTGGTTGGCTTGGTCATCGATCTGTTGGTGATCTTGCAGCAGGGTCGCCGCCGGTGTTTTCTTCTCGTCATGGTTGAGCACGCGCCGCAGGGAGGCATCGCGCACCGTATCGGGCAGGCGCAGGACCGATACCGTCAACGGTCGGCAGGGGGGCTCATGGCGAAGCTCTTGTCGCGCACAGGCGCTGAGGCCGAGGAGAGCGATGAACGGTAAGAGGCGATGCTTGCGGCCAGAGTGTCGATGCGCTTCGGTGCGGCGTAGGCTAGAGGACGGTTCAGTCATGTCCATGAAGTCTCATGCGGTAGAGTGGTGAGGTGGTCTTAAGGTGACGTCGGTAATACCATGCATGGACGGGAATAGCCGATGAATTCGCTGCGTAATTGTAAACGACGATGCTGTCGATGGAAAATCAGCTCGTATCGCCGGCGTGGGCTGTTGCGCGCGGCACCAGGCGCGCAGTGGTGAGAAAGGTTTTTATGGTGTGAATTTATGGTGTGAAGATGGCGCTGGCGCAGGCAGAGTGCCGACATTCGCGAGGGCCCATAACGTTCTTCCTATGACACGCACCGCCAGGGAGCCCACCATGGCTCCCTGGGCGCGGTGTCGCTTTAGAGGTCGTAACCAGACTCTCCGTGCAAGAGCAGGTCGATCCCTTCGGTCTCGCGTTCCGGGCTGACGCGCATGGAGCCGCTCACGGCCTGGACAAGGTGGATCAGGATCCAGGTGACGCCGCTGGCGTAGACGAAGGTAGCGACGATGCCGAGGAGCTGCACCTGCACTTGTTCGGCGACGCTGTGATTGGGTGCGGCAAAGCCGGTGCCGGCGAAGACGCCGAGACCAGGGGCGCAGAGCAGTCCGGCCATGAGGGTACCGAGGATGCCGCCGACGCCATGGACAGGAAAGACGTCGAGAGAGTCATCGATCGCCCAGACGCGCTTGACCAATTGGGTCATGCCAAAGCAGATGCAGCCGGCCAGGATGCCGATGATCAAAGCCCCGCCGGGGCCGACAGAGCCGGAGGCCGGGGTGATGGTGCCGAGGCCTGCGACCATGCCGGTCACGATGCCGAGGACAGAGGGTTTGCCGAAGCGGCGCCATTCCAGCGTCATCCAGGTCAGCGCACCGGCAGCGGCGGCGATGTGGGTCGCGGCCAGGGCCAGGGCGGCGGCGCCATCAGCGGCGAGAGCGGATCCGGCGTTGAAGCCAAACCAGCCCACCCACAGCATGCCGGCGCCGGTGACGGTCATCGTCATATTATGGGGAGGCATGCTCTGGCGCGGAAAGCCGCGTCGTGCTCCCAAGGTGAGAGCGGCGACCAAGGAGGCGACGCCGGCGGTGATATGAACGACGGTGCCGCCGGCATAATCGAGCAGGCCGCGTTGCTGCAGGAAGCCGCCACCCCAGACCCAATGACAGACCGGGGTATAGACGACGGTGACCCACAAGGCGCTAAAGAGCAGCATGGAGGAGAAGCGTATACGCTCAGCGTAAGCCCCCACGATCAACGTCGGCGTAATGATGGCGAAGGTCATCTGGTACATGGCGAAGAGAATTTCAGGGATGCCATTGGGGCCGACGGCCGTGCGTCCCATGCCGACGAACATGACGCGGGAGAAGCCGCCGATCCAGTTGTTCCATGCGCCGCCTGAGGTGAAGGCGAGGGAATAGAGGCCGCCCAGCCAGAGCAGACTGACCAGTGCCGAGATGGCGAAGCACTGGGCCATGACAGAGAGCACGTTGCGTGAGCGAACCAGGCCGGCGTAGAACAAGGCCAAGCCGGGTAGCGTCATAAAGAGAACCAGGGCGGTTGAGCTCAACATCCAGGCGGTGTTGCCGCTATCGAAGGTCGCCGCTTGGCTGCCCGGTACGGACAAGAGAAGGAGACTGCAGAGTAGGCTGGGGGCAAGAAGTCGTTTCATGGGATTCTCATGAAGTCAGGTGGAAGTAAGGGGGGGGTTAGGCCGGGAGCTGTCCTTCGTCCGGGCGCCTGCCGAGCGTGTGCTGCCACAAAAGATACGTGGTGCAACGAGTGCACCATGGGAAGCGACGAGGGCTGGGGACATGGCGGCGAGGGACTTAGAGCGCGTCGTGGTCGGTCTCGCCTGTACGGATGCGCACGACGTGTTCAAGATCGCTGACAAAGATCTTGCCATCGCCGATCTTGCCCGTACCAGCGGCTTTGCTGATCGCATCGACCACGGCATCGACGCGATCGGCGGGTACAGCGGCCTCAATACGCAGTTTGGGGACGAAGTCGACGACGTATTCGGCGCCACGATAGAGTTCGGTATGGCCTTTCTGGCGGCCAAACCCCTTGACTTCGCAGACCGTCAACCCGGTGGCGCCGACTTCGGCCAGGGCCGTGCGCACGTCTTCCAGCTTGAACGGTTTGATGATCGCGGTCACCATCTTCATGATCTCGACTCCATAACATTGCATCAAAATGAAGCACGAGCATACACCAAGAGAGTGCATTGCGAGCGCGCGCGGCGTCGGGTCATGGATGTGTGGCGAAAAATTCACCAAACTGTCACGGCACCCACACAGATCGGTCAAAATGCCTTGACTCCTAGCCCTGCGGGCATATACTTGACCTCCCTGTCGCGGTCGAGCTTGATGTTCGGCGACAAGGCGGTCAAAAAACTTCTTGACCGGGTGAAAAAAGCGCGTAGAATACGCGCTCCCTGCTAGGGCGGTGATCGAGAAGATCGATGGCCGAGGTCTTTAAGAATCGAGTACAGACAATTTGTGTGGGT
>JAJZBU010000013.1 GCA_021851865.1 Pseudomonadota bacterium
CCAGCGCCACTTTCGCCTTGAACTCGGCGCTGTAGCTCTTGCGCTTTTTGCTCTCGCTCATCTGTCTATCACCCTCTTGTGGACGACAGCTTAAACTCTTGTCTCAAATTCGGGGACCACTATAGTCGCTAAACATTTGTTTTGCGATATACGCACAACAATTGCCGAAAGTGCTGTTGTGAGGTCGGCGATGGTCGGGCACGTTTTAACTGTGCCTGACACACTTGCATGACTGTCACTAAGGACAGTATTATGACTTGCATCCATCATCGCGGCTTGACGCCCCAGCGACCGCAGGACCTTCGCCATTGTCTGACCCGAAAGACCCGCCGGGCTTCCGGCGCATCGCCCACCTCGATATGGATGCTTTTTATGCATCCGTCGAACTGTTGCGTTATCCACAGCTCCAGGGTTGGCCTGTCGTCATCGGTGGTGCCCAGCGGCGTGCCGATGGTCGACTGTTGATGCAGCATGCCGGCGTCGCGCTACAGGATATTCCGGTTGAGGGTTTTCCACGTTTGCGCGACTACGTTGGTCGCGGCGTGATCACCACCGCCAATTATGTCGCGCGTCAATTTGGCATTGGTTCGGCCATGGGCCTGATGAAGGCCGCAGCCCATTGCCCGGATGCGATCTTGTTGCCCGTGGATTTCGATGAGTACCGGCGATATTCGCGCTTGTTCAAGGCTGAGATCCTCGCGCTCACCCCCCATATGGAAGATCGCGGCATCGATGAGGTCTATATCGATCTCAGCGACCTCGCCGGCTGTCGTGCGGATGGTGGTCGCGAATGGGCGGCACGCTTACAGAACAACATCTTCACCGCCACGGGTTTGACCTGCTCCGTCGGCGTCGCACCGAACAAGCTTATCGCCAAAATGGCCAGCGAGTTGCAGAAACCCCACGGTTTATCAATCCTTGATGCGTCTGACCTGGAAACCCGCATCTGGCCCCTGCCCTGTCGGAAAATCAATGGCATCGGTCCGAAGATGAGCGAAAAGCTTGCGCGCTGTGGCGTGCACTCGATCGGCGACCTCGCGGCACAGAACCCCATCTGGCTGATGCAGAATTTCGGCAAGAGCCACGGCCTTTGGTTGCACGCCGCTGCGCATGGCCGCGATGATCGCCCCGTCCAGACGAACAGTGAGGCGATTTCCATCAGTCGTGAAACCACGTTCGACCGCGACCTGCACCCGGTACAGGACAAAGCGATCTTGACGCGCATCTTTACTCGCTTGTGCGAGCAGGTGGCCGATGATCTGCAACGCAAGGGGTATGTCGGCAAGACCATTGGTGTCAAGATTCGTTATGACAACTTCAAGAGCGCCACGCGCGACCATACCGGCGAACACTACACGGCGGATGGAGCGACCATACGCGCGATGGCGCGCCGATGCCTGAGACGGATTCCCCTGGATCGCCGTTTGCGGCTACTGGGGGTGCGCGTAGCTTCATTAAAAAGACTCGAACAGGTAGAGCAGGATGATGCAGCCATGCGGCGACAGGCGTTGGATGGCTGGACACTCCCCTTGTTCGACGAGGTGAACGGTTTTGGATTTCACGCCGGCCCTTCCGTATCCTGATCAAAAGCCCGGCATAAGCAGTCGCGCGAAACGCGAAACTCCGCTGGGGCGCGCATCAGAGATCCTCGAACGGACGATGCGCTGGACAAAAGGGTGCGGCTCTCGTGCCGCTCATCCAGCGCATCGGGCACGGTCACTGACAGGCTGATGCAGCCGACATGCTCGTTCCCACACCATCGCCCCATTGAGCGGCGGGCTGAGGTCCTCAGCGGTTTGTGCAAGGCCGATGATGCGGATCAGGCTACGCACTGCGGCTTTTCGCGCGCCTTGGCGGGCAAGGCGAGTTGTCGCGCCAGGGCAACAAAGTGCTCCTGAAATGCGGCCAGTGTCCACTGCCCGAAAACATTATGACCGCCCTCGTAGGCTTGTTCCTGGTATTCCTCATAGGTCGTCACGTAGCCCATATACTCATTGCAGTAGGTGCATAACCACAGATCCTGTATGCCACAGCGCGCCAATTCCGGCCGCAGAGTCTCGAGCAGACGTTGCCCGGCGATGGTCGTGAACTCGCCCGGGGCACATACCCAGGCGAGCGTTCCCAAGCGCACAATCTGCAAAGGCAGGACACTGGGCAGCAGGGCGCGACCGGCGACTTCTCCAGCTTCGACTTCGCGGCGTAATTCCCGAGCCAGAGGATCAAGGCTGGCCCAAGGTCCCAAGTTTTCGATATCCAAGCCGAGGACGCGTCTCTCCCCGGCATCGATAAAGATGTCTTTGACGCCCTGAGCTGCATCGACCCGCTGCATACCGCTCGGATCGCGGCGTCGACGCTTCCATCGTGCCAACCGCGCCAAAGGCCGCAGCACTGCCGCCAGTCCGGGAGAAATACCACGTCCATCGACCGGTGTGCCCTCGATAAAACTGATGCCCAGGGCTGCCGGGCTAGTGCAGGCGGAAGGCCGCCCGGCGTATCGTTCAGAGACACGCAGTTGCGAAAAATCGACCCAGGACAGCACTGCATCGAGCGAACCCGACAAGAGCAACTGTGCCGCCTCTGCGGCACTCATCGCTGCCTGTGCCTGCAGACGACCGTTATGGCGCGCATAATTCACCTCAGCGGCTTCCCCCTGCAGACGTTGGCGTCGACGCCATTGGCCTGGGCCATGGTAGTGCGGCGAAACGTCACCGGCGCTGCCTTGGGCAAATAAGGCCACCGCATTGCCGCCCAAGGACTCTTCGAGCGCCGCCGCAGCGTACCCCTTGTTATCACCATCGTAGGCATCGAGACTATTGCCAAGACATGTCGCATGCACGCCGAACAGGGCCATCAATGCCGTCAGCTGCCCCCCTTGCTTTACCGCCAGGGTCCGCATGCAGCGATCCAGTGCCAAGTGCCTTTCATCATCACGATAATCCGGCGTTTCTGGATTACGTCGATACGCCGCCAAGGAACGGTTCCAGGCGACTTCGGTCTCGGTATCGAAGGAGAACTGGCCCGACCACAGCTCTGCCGGTTTCATCTGCTCCTGAGCCAAGCTGAGTGCCTGTTCTGCGGCCGTGACGATCGCCGTTAGATGGGTCTCGACGAAGCCTGGCGTCACCAAATTGTACAGAACTTCATGGGCACAGCCGCCGGGCCCGGAATGCGTATGCGTGCAGGTGAGCAGCAAGCGAGCGGCATCACAATCGCCATGGCGCCGTCGCCAAAGCTCGAGCAGGCGTGTGCGCATCAGTGCCGTCACATAGCCCGTATCCAGACAACAGATCATGAGTGGGTCCGAGCCCTTCGCCTCGGCCAGGCAGAAAGCTCTCGCCCATAGTGCCGTACGTTGACGATGCGCACGATGCGTCGGCTGACCGTAGCCATGCATGGCCAGCCCATGCACAGGTAAAACGATCTCAGCCTTGCCCCAGCCGATTGACCACATAGACCACCTCGCGACAACATGACGAACTGTCAGCTAAACTAATGCACGCCCCTGATTTGAGCAAGTCCTTTCATCCGCAGCAGGGGGCAGCGTTTTGACTCGACATCGTTCCTCTGAGACACGATCTATCGCCAGGAAAAACCGCTATGATGTCGCCCATGGCCGCGATAGGAGAACTGCATGACCGATTCTGACTCTCTCCCACACCCACAGCCCCCTCTGTCCTGGTTGGCAGAGATGACTGACTGGGGGGTGCTTCGACTCACCGGCAAGGACGCTCGCAAATTTCTGCATAGTCAGGGTACCGCTGACCTAGCGCATCTCGATAGCGGGCACAGCCTGCCTTACGCCACCTTGTCGCTCAAAGGTCGGGTCATGGAGCTGATGCACCTGCTACCTTGGCAAGATGACGTGCTTTTGCTCATGCCCCGTCCGTGCATACCCGGTTATATGCAGAGGATGAAGCCCTATCTGGCGTTCAGCCAAGCTCATCTTGAAGATGTTAGCTCACACTGGCGGGTTCTGATCAGTGCCGACGCCGGGGATGGCGGCGGCATCTTGCATCAGGTCACGACGAGTGGCCGGGCGATCGCCAGCTGGCTCGATGCGCGGCATCGTCTCTGGGCCTGTCCTGATGATGAACAGCCCATCGAGCTTGCGACCTACGCACCAGCGGAACAAACGACTGGCGTCGCTGCTTTGATCAACATGGGGCGAGCCATCATCACCCCGCCACTGCAAGATCACTATCTGCCGCAAATGTTGCACCTACAGGATTTACAGGGACTGAGCTTCAATAAAGGCTGTTATACCGGGCAAGAAGTGGTGGCGCGCGCCTGGTTCCGCGGCCAGATCAAACAGTCCTTGCACCATTATCAGGCGCCTGTGGCGGGACGTCATGACGTGGCGGCACCCATCCTCAATTCGTCTCTCCGCCAAGTCGGCGAAATCCTGCAAGCGGCCGCTTGCAGGGATCATCTCGAGCTGCTCGCTGTCCTGCGGGATGAGTCAAGTGAAGACGAACTCTATCTCGAAGACTCGCCCTACAAGCTCCAGCATATTCCCCTGCCCTATGCTATAACTCACTTTGAACACCGCCAGACAGAGTAGATCTATCACCATGGATGCATTGCAATCAGACATCATCGAAGAAATCGAACTACTCATCCAGAAAGATCGCTTGATTCTGCCGACATTGCCTGAAATCGCTCTGCAAGCTCGTGATGCGGCTCTTGATCCGAATATTTCAGCGCGTGAACTCGCCGAAGTAGTTAGTAATGATCCGGCCATGACCGCGCGTCTGATCCGTGTCGCCAATAGCCCTCTTGTGCGTGCCCAACGTCAGATCGACGATCTCGGCCAGGCCATCGCTCGTATGGGAATGAGCATGGCTTGCAACATCATCAGTGCTCTTGCCATGCGTCAGATGTTCCAGGCATCGCATCCGCGCGTTGATACCCTCATGCGCGAGATCTGGGGACGTAGCACGGAAGTGGCGGGCATCGCCGCCGTACTCTGCCGACACTATACCCCTCTCAAACCGGACCAGGCCATGCTGGCAGGCTTGCTCTACCAGGTCGGCGCTCTGCCCGTCTTCAGCTACATCGAGGAACACGATGCTCTGTTGTCCAGCGATGCTTTGGATAGTATCGTCGCTGCCCTGCACCCGCGCCTCGGCGCACTCATCCTCTCGCACTGGGAGTTTCCTCAGGAACTGATTCAAGTCCCTATGGATTACACCCAACTGCAACGCCAGGTTCCTGTCGCTGACTATGTCGACCTGGTCACCGTCGCGCACCTCGAAAGTCTCTACGGTAGCCACCCTGAAAATGGCCCCGCGGTCGAGACAGTCAGCGCTTATGCGCGCATCGGTCTGCAGCCTACACAGACAGGCGATGCCGAACTTCGCCAGGAAATGAAGTCGACCGGACAGGCCTTGCAGTCCTGAGGTTGCGGTCACAGGCGCCAGTCGATCACCGCATCAGCGGATTGCTGCTCCAGCCAGGCGTTGCAGCGCGAGAAATGACGGCAACCGAAAAAACCGCGGTGCGCCGACAAGGGCGAGGGATGCGGTGCGCGCAAGACGAGGTGTCTTTGTGTGTCGATGAAAGCACCCTTGCTGTGGGCATAACTGCCCCACAACAGAAACGCCAGGGGGCGGGAGCCGGCGTTGAGAATCTGCATGGTGCGATCGGTAAAGCGTTCCCACCCGCGTCCCTGGTGCGAACCGGCGCGACCTTCGGCCACGGTGAGCACACTGTTGAGCAAAAGGACGCCGCGTTGCGACCAGGCCTGCAAGCTGCCCTGCGTCGGCCAAGCGTGGCCCAGGTCATCGTGCCATTCTTTGAGGATGTTGCGTAAAGAGGGCGGAAGATCGATTCCCGCCGGCACCGAGAAACAAAGACCTTCGGCCTGTCCCGGACCATGGTAGGGGTCCTGTCCCAGGATCACCACCCGCACTGCCGCAAGAGGCGTCGCTTGGTAGGCGCGGAAAATCTGCGATGAAGCCGGATAAATGCGCTGCCCTGCCGCTTTTTCTGCACGCAGAAAAGCGGAAAGTTCGCGCATATAAGGCTGCTGCATTTCGGCACCGAGAACAGCCGGCCAGCCGTCACCCAACACTTCAGCCGACATGATGGGCGCCCTGGCCATAGAGCTGGTAGGTGAAGGCGCGACACAATCTCTCCTCATCCATATCACCGCCATGCGCCAGCATCGCTTCAAACTGGAGCTGCCGCATGATGGCCAGGACGGCATGAGAGGCCAAAGTGGCATCGCGGGCACCGATATGGATCATCGCTTTTTGCAGGGGATCGAGCAGTGTCTGCATGTAGTCCAGGGCGGGCTGGCGCAGGCGTTCATCCATCAGTGCCGCATAAAAGAAGGCTGTTTCGATGAGCAGACGCTCACGCTGGCTGAGGGCGGTGGTGACGATGAAATGGGCTCCCCGCCGCGATAGTTCGCGCACCACCTCTTCGTAATAGCCCATGTCGGTCAAGCGCTGGCGATCGATCCCATCGAGCCAAGCCAGGGTCTCCTGCCAGAAAGGCAGGACGAAATCGGCATAGGTTTGTTCAGCATAGAGAACGAAGGCGTCGACGATCAGGGCGTGGATGTCTTGAAAATAGTAGGTGGTCGCCGACAGTGGCACCCCCGCCTCCTGCGCGACGGCACGATGACGCACGGCTCGCACCCCGTCGCGTGCGATGACGCGCAAGGCCGCCCGCAGGATCTCCAGACGCCGCTTCTTGCTCGAGTTACGCAGAGCCTTACGGCCCTGATAGTACACTTCATTCTCAAGCACCTGACCACCATCCCATCATCCCTGCTGCCGCTAGTATACCGGTTGACAGGGTCTCTCCTCCATCTCAGACCTGAAAACGCGAGACACTGCCGGACAAGCCTTCCGCCAACGAGGCCAACTCGGCGATCGCCGTCGCGGTATCGGTGAAGACTTGAACATTTTGGCGAGTGACATCACCGATGCCAGCGACATGGCGATTGATCGACTGGGCGACCTGCGACATTTCTTCGATAGCGCCTGCCATTTCGATGTTTTTGTCGGCGACGACGGCGATGATGGATTGTGTGGCATCGAGCGTCTGTCCCGCGACATGCGCAGAGTTGACACACTGCTCGGCCAAGTGACGGTCATTTCCTAGCGATTGCAGGGCATGATGCGCCCCCTCCTGGAAGCGACGGATCAACTGGTCAATCTCCAATGTCGCCGTCTGTGTCCGTGCCGCCAGCGTTCGCACCTCATCGGCAACGACGGCGAACCCACGACCCTGTTCACCGGCGCGGGCAGCCTCAATGGCGGCATTGAGTGCCAGCAGATTGGTTTGATCGGCGACGCCGCGGATGACGGCCACGATCGAGCCCATGTCTTCGGCGTGACGATGCAATTCCTCGAAATGGAGAGCCGTCTGCTGCAACGTCGAGGCCAATTGTCGGACGTCGGCCAGGGTCGATGCCACCATGCCCTGCCCCTCGTCAACCCGTTGCCGGCCATCCCTCATCTGCGCTGACGTCGCCTCGGCGCTGCTGGCAATATTACTGACGGCCTCGCTCATCTGTTGCATCGACGCCACGACCTGGTCCGTTTGGCGCATCTGTGATACCGCCCCTGCGCTACTTTGTTCGCTTGACACCGACAATCGTTCGGATGAAGCTGCCAACTGCCCGGCAACGCGCACCAGTTCAACGACGATGTCTTGAAAAGAAGTCGCCATGGCATTGAGGCCCATAGCCACCTTGCGCATCTCATCCTGCGTCCGTAGCGGCATGCGCGCCTGCAGTTGCCCCTGCATCAGTGCCGTCAGACTTTGCTGCAACTCATCCAAGCTCCGAGCAAAGCCCCAGTAGAGCAAGATCTGCCCGCTGACGACCATGACCACAAGCAGCACCAGCCCCAACATATATCCCCATAGCAGTTCGATCTGTCGCTGTTTTTCGGCATCTAAGCCTCGCCGAAGACTGACATCGATGTCCCGTTCGAGTTGCCGTGTCGCTATGATCGGCAAAGAAGCCTGACTCTGCACTTGCTGCAAGGATGGGGCATTTCCGGCAAGAGCGGCAGCGGCAAGATGCCTTTGTACGTCGATATCGGCGCCGAGCTGAAGGAAAGAGTGTCGCAGGGAACTCGTCAATGGGAAAGCCGAGCTCATCACCGTATGCCGGATCGCTCGTTCCTGGCGGGTGACATTGATCTGATAGACCTCCAGGCGTCCTCGATTGACGGCATCGATGTCGCCCGCTTGCAGCAACAAACCTTTGACGTTGGCCAACTGCCCGCCCAGGGTTGGCAATTTGTCGAAGGCGAGCGCCTGCAGACCATTACGCAAGGCATCATGATCGAAGTACAGTCCGCTGGACACCGCCACCTCATGCATGGCGCGGATGATGTCTTCACCGAGGTCGACGTAGGTACTCATCATCGCTGCCAGATCGAGATGGTCGCTCTGGTTCAAGCGCTGAATCGACCCCTGCATGACCCCCAGCGCAGGCGTCGCAGGCGAAGGTCTCAACTGCGTCAGCAAGGATTGAATCCGTTGATCGATGCCGTTCAGCCGTTCCGGTGAGGCCAGTTCGCCGCCATGTCGCAAAAAGAGTTCCTCGCGACGGCGTTGCTGTATTTGCGACAGAAGGGACTGCAGCACCTGTTCCTGCTGCAAGCCATGACGCTCGCCGTCGATCTGCGCTATCTGTTGCCACGACTGCTGCATCCGCAAGCCCCCAAGACCGAGCAAGGGAAGCAGGGAGATCAGTGAGACCCAGGCAAATTTGCTGCGATAGCCACGACGATCCAACCAAGCCAATATCCATCCCATCATCGAGCTAGCCTCATGGTTGCATAGGAAAAAAGGAGCTTGATCGAGGCGACAAAACGCTCTCAAACTCTATCGAGCGCGCAATCCGTTGCGCTGGTCTTCGCAAGGCACAGCCAGCCATCGAGACACATCGGTGTACCACAGTCTAGACATCATGGTCGCCAACAGGCAAGTTGGCGGAGCAATCGCCTCCCGCCGCGTAGCGGGCAGGTAAGCGTATCGCGCTACATGCGGTGCGCAAGTCATCAGTATCTGGGCGGGATCCAGCGCGATCACGCCTGTGGCGAACCGGTTGATTAAGAATCTGCTGCTCTTGGCGCCCCGGTCAGTGGGTACATCGTCGATGCGCCAGCTACAGGCTACAGCGCAAATTGCAAGGTCATGGTGCCATCCTTGATCCCGAGCTAGCCGAGCTGTCGCGTGCGGGTGAACTCAAGGCCATCGGGATTCGATTCCGCCCGAGCGCCTCCTGCGCGCCAGTTTGATCCAGACTTTGTTCTCCATTCGCTCTGAGCGTCAGTTGGTGATCGTGTCGCATGCCAGATGATCACTGGTGTTCAAATCGGCCAGGATAGGGCCTTGTTCAGCGCCACCCAATCCATCAAGGCGGCGGCCTGCAGCGATTGCATATGCGCCTCGGCCCGACAACGCAGCAAGGCCGCATCTAGACGCTCCTGGAGGGCGATCTCCCCCACCGTCAGTGCGTGTGCTGCATGCCGATCAGCGGACTGGGCGGCTGACCACGCCTGTTGTTGTTCCTGCAGAGCGATCAATGACTGCTGCTCATTGAATAATCGTCGTTCGGCATCGGCCAGAGCCGACAGCACCGTCGCCACATAAATACGCGCCAGTTCGCGCTGCCGCGCTTGGCGTAAATGGACCTGTGCCTGGATGGCACCGGCGGAGAAGATCTGCCAGCGAAGCATGGGGAAGATGTCCCCGGTCTGGCTGGAGGCACTGAACCAATTGTTATTTTGCAACGATTGATACCCCACTGCCGCACCTAGGCTGAGCTGTGGGAACCATTGCGCCTTGGCCGTTCCGATGTCAGCTGTCGCGGCCGCCAAACGTCTCTCGGCGGCACGCACATCAGGACGACGGGCGAGAACATCGACGCGCTGGCCAAGAGCGACCGGCGGCACCGGCGGCAGGGGCTCCTGGGTCTGCAACAACGACAGCCCCCACTCCGGTCGACGCCCACATAAGGTTGCGATGGCCAAAGCCGCACCCCGTAGGTCGGCACGCTCTGCAGGTAACACGGCGGCCGCTTCTTTTTCGTCATATTCAGCCTGATCGAGGGCACTGCGTGGTAACTCGCCAACCGCTACCTGCCGCTGTACCGCCGCGAGATCGCGTTGCCGCAGGGTCACTTCCTGTTGCGATGCCGACAAGGCGGCCTGCTGTGCACGCAGATAAAAAATTTCGCGCACCAACTCCGCCACCAGACTCTTGCGCAGATCTTCATCTTCGGCGACGAAGGCCGCTTGCTGCGCTTGTGCCGACTCGACGGCGCGCCGCCTGGCACCGAAAAGATCAAGATCCCAGCTGGCGTCGAACTCACTGTCACGGAGGTTCTCATTACGCGGAATGAAGGGGATCTTGTTGAGCGGTAGTGGACCGTTCTCACTTTGCCGCAAGTGATCCAGGCTGACACTGGCCGCGACCTGGGGCCACAGACCGGCGTGTGCGGCGTCACGCTGCGCGCGCGCTTGGCGGATACGTTCACGGCTCGCCTGAACATTGGGGTTGTCCGCCAGGAGGCGCTCTACCAGGGTACGGATCTGTGCATCATGCAAGGAGCGCCACCATGGCGTCGACAAGCCATCGGCCCCCGCCACCTGCTCGGCCCAACCCTGACCAGCGTCGAGTTTGGGAGGATGGTAGTCGGGACCCACAACACAAGCCGACAACGATAAAAATGCCAGAGCAAGGCCCATTCGGGTGCGCGAGCAGGTGGGCATCTGTTTCATAAAACCTCCATCGACGCCGTCACCATGTTGCACTTACTGCAGGCGCGCACGGACAAAAACCGTGGCCAGCAGTAAGGTTGACAAGGCGATCGCGAGCAGTGGGACATCGAGCGACCAGAGGACGCGCCAGGGTAGCTCTTTGAGAAAACTGCCCTGTAACACGACCAGATAATATTTCAGGGGGATCACGCGTGCGATCACCTGCAGCAGATGAGGCATGTTCTCGGTCGGTGTCGCAAAACCCGACATCAGGACACTGGGCACGACAAAAGTGAAAGTCCCGAGCATCGCCTGTTGCTGCGTCGAGCATACCGCCGAGATCATCAGGCCGATACCGACGACGGAGAGGATGTACAAAAGGAGACTGAACACCAGGGCCAGCAGTGAGCCCCGGAAGGGGATGCCGAAACCGAAGACCGCCGCCGCCGCCATGATCCAGCCCAGCAGACAACCGATGATCAAGGCCGGCACCATCTTGGCGATGATGATCTGCAGCGCAGTACAAGGCGACACCAGGAGCTGATCGAAGGTGCCCAGTTCGCGTTCGCGCGCAATCGACAGGGCGGTCAAGAGCATGGTGACAAAGGTGACCAGGATGCCGCCCACACCGGGGACGACGAACCAGCGATAGATGAGGTTGGCATTGTAACGATAGCGCACTTGCACCAGAGGGGTGGCTGCGGCGGCGCTGGCGGTATCGCTCGCATCCGCTTGTAAGCTATTGAGATAGCCGAGCAGAATACCGCCAGCATTGGCGCGTCGGCCATCGAGGATGAGCTGCACCTGAACCGTGTCGCCAGAAGCCGCTGAACGCGCCGCATCAGCGGGAATGACGATGGCGGCCAGAACCTGACGCGTGTCGATCAGACGGCGCATCTGACCAGGGTCATGCACGGCGATGAGTTGGTGCACGAAACTGGCATGCGCGATTCTCTCCGTCCAAGTTTGCGACCAGACACTACCGTCACGATCATAGATGGCCAGATTGGCATGCGACAGATCGAGGGTGGCCGCCCAGGAGAAGATCAGGAGTTGCACCAGCGGCGGAACGATCAACACCACGCGCGTTTTCGGGTCGCGCAGGATGCTGAGAAACTCTTTGCGGATCAAGGCACGTAACGGCGAGGAGATGATCGTCATGCGCTCACTCCAACGTCTTGTGCAGTTTACGCCGCGCCATGAGAAAGAAAAACAGACCGAGAACGAGCATGGCCAGCATATCCGGGCGCAGTAGCGGCCAGACGTCACCGGTCAGGAAGAGCGTCTGTAGCGCGTCGACGAAATAGCGCGCCGCCACGATATGGGTGAGCATGCGTATGGGCCAGGGCATGGAGTCGATTTCAAATAGAAAGCCTGACAGCATGAACGCTGGCAAATAGCCGGATAAGAGGGCCATCTGCGCGGCGACGAATTGATTTTTGCTGACGACGGAAATGAGCAAACCCTGCCCTAGCGCCGGCAGAAGAAAAACCGCCGTCAGCAGGAGCAAAGCCAGCAAAGATCCACGCAAGGGCACATTGAAAACAAACACAGTCAAGCCGACGCCGATGAGCATCGCCAGCATGGCCAGGACAAAATAGGGCAATAGCTTGCCGAGCAGAATCTCAAAGACTGAGACCGGCGTCGCCATCAAGGCCTCCATCGTCCCCCTCTCCCACTCGCGCGCCACGAGCAGGGCGCTGAGCAGGGTGCCGATGATGGTCATGACGATGGCCAGGGCACCGGGCAATAAAAAGCGTCGGCTTTCGACTTCTTCGTTGAACCAGAAACGCGGCTGCCAGGATAGCCCCTGCTGCGCCGCAGAGTTCGTCAGCCACCAAGAGGTGACGATCTGGGAGGCATAGGATGCCGCAAAATTGGCGGTATTGGGCTGCGATCCATCGCTGACGATCTCGACGATAGGGTGCATCGGATAGGTGACCAGACGCCGATCAAAATCCTCGGGGAGAACGACATATCCGCGTACGCGACTGGCCAGCAGAGCGTCATCGGCCTGCCGGCGGTAACGCCATGGATGAACCTGCAGATAAGGCGTCGCGCTCAGCGCTGCCGCGAGAGAATGCGCCGCAGGACTGTCACTTTGCAGCACTACCCCCATGGGAAGATGGCGGATATCGAGGGATACTGCATCAGCGAACAGAAGCAGCAGCAGCACCGGCAAGAGTACGGCGATCATAAAGACCGATGGATCGTGCAGGATCTGTAGTGTCTCCTTGCGGACCAGGGCCCCCAAGCGCTGGCGATCGAAGGGCCGCTGTATCAGTGCGGATTTCTTCATGCCGTCTCCCTGGCCATATCGGCGGCGGCGATCAGACGAATGAAGGCTTGCTCCATGCTCGGATCGCGCAAGTTCGCATCGGCGACGCTGCGTTTGAGCGCGTCGGGACGATCGAGGGCGATCACCCGCGACTGATACATCAAGGCCACACGATCACAATACTCCGCCTCTTCCATAAAGTGCGTGGTGACCAGGACGCTGACGCCTTTTTGGACCAGGCCATAAATATGGCCCCAGAACTCGCGGCGGGTCAGAGGGTCAACACCTGAGGTCGGTTCATCGAGAAAGAGTACGGCCGGACGATGCATCAAGGCACAAGCCAAGGCCAAGCGCTGACGCACGCCGAGGGAGAGCTGTTCCGGAGAGCGACTCAGATGCTCCTGCAACTGCAGGATGTCGACCATCTCATCGATGCGCTGCTCTTTGTCCCTCCCCCCCAAACCATAGACCCCGGCTGAAAACTCCAGATTCTGGCGCACCGACAGCAGACCATAGAGAGAGAACTTCTGTGCCATATAGCCGAGCTGACGTTTCGCGGCGTGGCTCGCCTGACGCAGATCCAGGCCCATCACCCGGGCCTCGCCCGAGGTGGGCCGCAACAAGCCGCAGAGCATGCGAAAAGTCGTCGATTTGCCGGCTCCATTGGGCCCGAGCAGGCCAAAAATCTCGCCTTGGTGAATGTCGAAGTTGACGCCTTCCGCGGCGGTAAAGTCACCGAAGCGACGCACCAGCTGACGACAGCTGACGGTGGCATCGGCCTGTGCCGGCAGAGCATCGTAATGCTCGGCGAGGCGAGAATGGCCACCGGGATGCCCACCAAGCAGATCGACAAAAGCATCTTCAAAACGCGCCGGCGTCGGCTGTGGCGGGGCCGGCATCGACAACTCCGATAAATCCGGTAAAGCCGCCTCCTGGCGCAGAACGATACGGACAGCCTCGCCCTCGATCACACCGTCGCTGACCGACGACAAGCGCAATGCTGCCGTGAGCAAGCGCCTTTGTTGACCTGAGGCACAGCTGATGCGATAGCAGCGTCCCTGTAATCGCTGGGTGAGATCCTGTGGCGGGCCTTGATAGAGCAGTTTGCCCGAGTCGAGCAACAAGACATGCTGACAGTGCTCAGCCTCATCGAGATAGGCCGTCGACCAAACGACCGCCAACCCGGTGCGCGTCAAATCCTGCACCATGGCCCACAATTCCTGGCGACTGACCGGATCGACGCCGACGCCGGGCTCATCCAGCAGGAGAACCTTGGGTTGCCCCATGAGGGCACAGGCGAGACCCAACTTCTGCTTCATGCCGCCCGACAGTTGTCCGGCGCGACGATGCTGAAACGCTTGCAAGCGCGTGAAATCGAGCAGTCGCTTAAAGGCCTCGGCGCTCTGCTGTCGATCCATGGCGCGTAGGTTGGCGTACAGGATGAGGTTATCGATGACACTGAGATCTTCATACAGACCAAAACGTTGTGGCATATAGCCGATGCGCTCATAAAGCCGCGCTGTCGGGGCGCTGGCGTCCTCACCGGCGACGATGATGCGTCCCCGCTGCGCTTGCAACAGGCCGGCCAACAAACGCAACAACGTCGTTTTGCCAGCGCCATCTGGACCGACGACGCCGGTGAGCTGCCCGTAACGCAGTCGCGCCGATATACCCCGCAATACTTCTTTGTCGGCGAAGGACTTGCTGATGTCGACGAGATCGATGGCGACATCATCA
The DNA here is from genome assembly GCA_021851865.1 of Pseudomonadota bacterium. Classification (GTDB taxonomy): domain Bacteria; phylum Pseudomonadota; class Gammaproteobacteria; order Pseudomonadales; family Moraxellaceae; genus JAJZHK01. Next base: position 14,746 of record JAJZBU010000013.1, read on the forward strand.
TCGATCATGGCCGCTGCCCCCCAAGGGAATATCGACCGTGACCGGCATTCCCTGGCGCAAACTGGCATCAGGTTGATCGATGCTGATGCGGATGCGATAGACGAGATCGGTGCGCAGATCGGGGGTCTCCACCGTCTTCGGCGTGAACTCAGCGCGCGCAGCGACGAAGCCGATACGTCCGGCATAGCGTCGCCGGCTACCATCATGTGTCACCCAGACTTTGCGTCCAGGTTGCATCAAGGCGAGATCTGTCTCGCCCACATAAGCTCTGACATAGACGGGATGGCGCAAGCTCAAGACATAAACCGGCGTGCCCGGCGTCACCATGCTGCCCGGCTCACGCAGTCGCGAAAACACCTGCGCGTCCGCCGGTGCATACAAACTCGCATCCGCCAGGGCCGTCGCTGCCTGCGCCTGCATGGCCTGAGCTGCCTGCCAGCGGGCACGGGCCGCCGCGATATCCTCATGGCGGGCACCCGCCAGCAACAGTTTTAGTTTCTCGACTTCGGTGCGCCACTGCGCCTGCGCCGCATCACGACTGGCTCGCGCCGCCTCGATCTGGCGCAGACTGCTCGTACCATCATCTTGCAAGGCCCGCTGCCGCTGATATTCACTGGCGCTATTGACGGCCAGGGCCTGCGCCTGCGCCACTTCCTGGCGTGCGGCGGCGATGTCCTGGGGGCGGTTGCCGTGCTCAAGAACGAGCAGTTGCGCCTGTGCTTGAGCGCTCGTCGCACGGGCTACCGCCAGCGCTTCGCGCAAGGGCGTCGCATCGAGCGTCGCCACCAGCTGACCTTCATGAACCTGGTCGCCCTCATCGACCAACATCGTCTGTAGACGTCCGCTTTGTCGAAAAGCGAGATCGACTTCACGGATATCGACGTCCCCATACAAGCGCAAGGTCTCGGCTGGACTTGGCGTATGCTCACGCCAAAGCAGAGCGGCCACGCCCAATGTCGACAGAATGATCAGAAACACCAGCCGGGTACGCATGGACCATTTCATTGTCTTCCCCAGAGCGAGCCCACCGCTTATCGTTCATCACCGCCAGGAATATCGCATAAGTGCCATATCCCCGGTGCGGCATCGCGGCATCACCTGACCTGCATCAATATGCCTGTCATAGGTCCGTTACCATCGACAGACCCGATACGGGCGGCGCAGGCGGAATCTGATAGACATAAAGCGTTGTCTGCAAGCGCCCTCCAGGCAAGTCCCAGCGCGCGACGTAGGGCTGGTCTGGAATGCTGAAGGTATTGCTGATCAGTTGACTGCCGGGCGGCATCTCGGCGCAGGCCTTGCGCCATAGATCCGACATCGGCGCCGGCGAGAGAAAAGCATAACTCACGTCGACACCGCGCAATGAGCGCGCCCACAGATCGCCACGCTCAATACGGCAATTGGGCAGTCGGCGGCAACGAAAGCGCGCCAGGGATGACCATAACCAGGACTGTTCAACGCCGGCAAAGCGTACATCCGGCCGGCGCCGCGCCAAGGCGATGAGCAGACCCGCCGTCGCACATCCCAGATCAACGAAACATGAATCAGGCAGAAGCTGAGGCGCCAGGATGTCGACGTAGTGCTGCGAGCTAAGATAAAAAGGCACGCGATCACGATCGACTCGCCCGAAGATGAACCATAGCAGCACAAAAATGCCGAGATAGATCGCTGGGGCAAGCGTCCATCGCCCCGCCCAAGCCACCGCCAAAGACAAACCGAGATGCCAGAATCGTTCGTCTGTGCGCCGCCCGATCAGCAACAGCTGCACCAGGACGATCTGCACCAGAATCTGGGTTCCCCACGGCCAGGAGGTGAGGCTGAGCCCGAGCCAAAGTACACCCTGCAGCAGCACCCAGGCCGTCAATCTCGGCATGGTTCAGTGGTGCGCCGGGGGCGCTTGCATCTGCTGCAGACTCATCCCGCCTTTGCCGGCGCCGGAAAGAATGGCCTGTTGTGTCTGGGCATTGAGTACGGTGATGCTGATGCGCCGATTGGCCGGATCGAAGACATTGTCGACGTCATAAGGCACGGCATCGGCCAGACCCTGCACGCGCAGGACCTTGGCCGGCTGCATGCCACCGACGAGGAGCTCACGGCGACAGGCATTGGCTCGATCCGAAGAAAGCTCCCAGTTGCTGTAACCGACATGATCGCCGCCATAAGGCGAGGCATCGGTATGACCTGAAATACTGATCTGATTGGGTACATTGTTGAGCAAGCGACCTATTTCGTGCATCAGCTCACGCGAATACGGCTGCATTTCCGTCGATCCACTGGCAAACATGGGCCGATTTTTTTGATCCATGATCTGTATGCGCAGACCCTCAGGCGTCATGATCAAGGTGATCTGTGATTTGAGACGCGCGAGATCAGGATTGACCTCTATGGTTTTCTCGATCTGCTTTTGCAGCTTCTGCAGTTGTTGCTTTTCTATCTGCTGCATCTGTTTTTGCAGGATCTTTTTCGCCTCATCCGACTCCATGGCGCGTGGTGCCTTGTTGCCGTGAGCGTTGGGGACCTCGGTGACCTTCTTCTCGGAGTCACCACTCGGGCGCGATAGATCCATGCCGCCTCCATCCATGATGCTCTCCCGATTCCCCGTACCTTCGCTGTTGAACATGGCGGCCTGCACGGTCGTCGAGAAGTATTCAGCGATGCCGCGCAGCTTGGCCTTGTTCACCGAAGAGAGCAGCCACATCAAAAGAAAGAACGCCATCATCGCCGTGACGAAATCGGCATAGGCGATCTTCCAGGCGCCGCCATGGTGACCACCGCTGACCTTCTTGACGCGTTTGATGACGATGGGACGTCCAGGATCGATGCTCATCGTCGTGCCCCTTATTTACCACGCACCTGCTTGAGATGCTCTTCAAGCTCAACGAAAGAGGGACGATCCGGCGAGAACAGCGCCTTGCGTCCGAACTCCATCGCCGCTTGCGGGGCGACGCCATTGATGCTGGCCAGCAACACCAGCTTGATGCAGCGATAGGCCACCGTGTCCTCTTCCAGACGATGTGTCATGGCAGAAGCGATCGGTGCGACAAAACCATAAGACAGCAGGATGCCGAGGAAGGTACCCACCAGAGCGTGGGCGATGAGTTCACCCAGCTGTGTCGGCGGCAAAAACAAGGACTCCATGACGTGGACCACGCCCATGACGGCAGCGATGATGCCAAAGGCGGGCATGCCATCGGCCAAGCCTTGCACCGCATGAATAGGGGCATGGCCTTCGAGGTGATGGGTATCGATCTCCATGTCCATCAAAGCTTCCATCTCCATGGCATTGAGGTTGCCGCTGACCATCATACGCAGATAGTCGGTGATGAAATCGGCGACATGGTGATCGGACAGAACCTTGGGGTATTTGGTGAAGATGGCACTGGACTGCGTGTCCTCGATGTCCGATTCGATCGACATCAGTCCTTCTTTGCGCGCCTTGGACAGAATTTCAAAGAGCAGGGCGAACAGCTCAAGGAAGAGGTCCTTCTTCGCCTTGCCGCTTTTGAACACAGCGGGGATGGCTTTGCCAGCAGCCTTCAGTGACTTGCCGCCATTGCCGCCGATGAAAGCGCCCATCGCGCCACCGAAGATCATCACCAGTTCCAGCGGTTGAAACAGGGCCGCGATGTGACCGCCGCCAACAACATAGCTCCCAAAGATGGTAGCCAGGGTCAACAGGTAACCTATCAGTATGAACATCGGGTACGCCATCCCGCGATAGTGAGCGCAGTCCCCTCAAATCTAGAACAAAATAGCGCACTGTCGATAGACGGCGACGTTTTATTTTCTGACTTCACGCAAGGAAGGGAATCGGATACGCGCCAGGGCGCCGGTCGCAACAGGTTCAAAGCTGAAATCGCAACCGTGCAGGTTCATGATCACCGCCACAATGCTCAAGCCAAGACCGTGGCCTTCGACCGCAGAGCTTCCGGTGCCACGGAAATAGCGCTGCAGGACCGCCTGCCGCTCGCCATCGGGGATGCCTGGGCCCTGATCCTGAATGTCGATTTGCGGGCGTCCCTCCTGCATCGACAGGCGCACCATGATGCGGCCCTGCTGTGGCGAAAACTTGATGGCGTTGTCGATCAGGTTGGAGATGGCCTCGAAGAGAAGCTCATCATCACCCTCGACCAGCAGTTTGTTCTGCACGCACAAGTCGATCTGCACATTGCGATCTTCCAGCAAGGGGGCATAGAAAGACTGCAGCCGCAGGAGAAGATCGGCCAGATCGACGTGCGAGAAGGCGGAGCGCCGTTTGTTGCTCTCCAGTTCCGCGATGCGCAAGATAGCGCGAAAACGTGACAGCACCGAGTCGGTATCTTCAAGCACTCGCTCCAGCAGGCTGGCCGGCTCGGCATCGAGATCCCGCTGTAAGCGAAACAGGCGCGCCCGCAGACGCGTCATCGGTGTCATCAAATCATGAGCCACATTGTTGCAGACGTTCTGCACCTCGTGCATCAGGCTCTGGACTCGATCGAGCATGCTATTGATCACCGAACCGAGCATGTCGAGTTCATCACCGCGTGAACTCAGCGGCAAGCGCACATCGAGGTCGCCCGAGGCGATACGCTCACAACGATCTGCGATGGCGCCGATGCGATGCACTGCACGCAAAGAGAGCAAGACGCTGAGGGCCAGTACCAGCACGAGAACGACGATACCGCCTTCAACCAGGGCGTACAGGATGATGGTCTTGATTTCATGCAACTCGGCAACATTGCGCCCGACGACGAGCAGACGCCCCTGGATCAGGGGCGCAGCGATGAACAAGGCCAAGCGCGGCTGACTGTTCACGATCTCGTCGCGTGCGCCATCGACCTGATAGTTGGCGATCTCCTGGCTATAACCTTGGCGATTCATGCCCTGCGGTATCGCCAGCAGATTGCCCGCCAGGGGATGACCGGAGGCATCGAAATAACCATAGATGCCCTGATGCAGGAGATCGCGCCGCTGCAAAGTGGCGATGGCCTGCGGCAGACGCGCCACGGAGACGGCCTTGAGTTGCAGCATACGGACCGACAGGCTGCGTTCCATATCACGCGCCAGATAGCCGACCGTATGCCAGTAGACGAGCCCGAGAACGAGCGCCACCGTCGCGATAAACAGCAAGCTGTAGATCAGCGCCAGACGAAAGGGCGAAGCGTTCCAGTAGTCAGCGACTCTCACAGAACATGAACCCCGTGCCGCGAATGGTCTTGATCAAGGGGGACACCATCGGTGGGTCGATCTTCTTGCGCAATCGACCGACGTGCACATCGATGATGTTGGTGCCAGGATCGAAGTGATAATTCCACACCGCCTCAAAAATCATCATGCGTGTCACCACCTGACCACTATTGCGCATCAGGTATTCGAGCAATTTATACTCGGTCGGCAAGAGATCGAGATCCTGATCATCACGCTTGGCCGTGCGCTTGATGATGTCGAGTTCGATGTCAGCGACGCGCAGGCGATTCGCCTGTGCCGCCTGCAAGGTACGACGCAACAGGACCTCGATGCGCGCCACCATCTCCTCGGGAACGAAGGGCTTGGTCAGATAGTCATCACCGCCAGCGCGCAGACCGCGGATGCGCTCGTCGATGTCACTGAGCGCACTCAGCATCAACACCGGAACGTCGAGTCCCTGCTCGCGCAGACGACTGACGACATTGAGTCCATCCGTATCGGGCAGCATACGGTCGACGGTCATGATATCAAAACGTCCCGTCATGGCCTGCTCCAGACCTTGCGCTCCGGTCTCGGCATGCTCGGTGACAAAACCATGGCGATTTAACTCCGCCATGATCTCCTGAGCCGTTTGCGCATCGTCTTCGATTACCAATACCCGTGACATCATGCCCCTCCTCTCATCGATGCTCGCATTATGACGATGCCCTGCATCATCGTGCAGAGGCAGGCGGTTAAGTTTTATTTACAGCCACACCACACGCCAGCTCGCCTGAACTTGATGTCACCTGAACTTATGGGGCTATGGGCATTCGGCGCTCAGCGCCCTCCAAGCAACGACGGCTTCGTGATGTCGGCTTCGCCACATCTTCGTATTGTGCATAAGCAAGTGCACCGTCACAAGGCTTGAGCGAACCACCAAGCCACTGTTCTGCCAATGAAAATTGAGCAACTTGCCGGACACAATCGCGGTACTGAAGGCACGGGACTTCATGGCCCAAGAGCCTTATGGAAACTGGGTCGAACGGGTACTGAGAAGGTCCGTCACCGACCACAGATCGATATCATCACCGATCGCTATGTCCTGCCGCGCCTGCAGTCCGACCCAGGCGAGGGAGTGTAAAGTCGGCCATAGGGCCGCCGAGCTCAGGTGCTCCGCCAGCTGCCATCCTTCGGCACCGGCTCGTGCCGCTAAAATCTCATCACGTTCACCGACGCGCCGCGCAAAGGCACTGCGTACGCGTTGCCCCTGCCAATGCGGCGCGGCCTGGCCACACAAGCCCAGCAAAGCATCCCGACAGACCATGGTCAGGGTCACCAGGGCACTGAGCGGGTTGCCGGGCAGGCCGATATAGGGGTGTTCATGCCAGCGCGCTAGACAGAGGGGCTTACCCGGACGTAGGGCCACTTTCCAGAACGACACATCGCCCTCGGTCTGCAGCAAGGCCTGAACGTGATCCTCTTCTCCCACCGATACCCCGCCACTCGACATGATCAGATCCGGCGCCAGGTCAGCGGCCGACAGCATGGCGGCGCGTGTAGCGGCACGCGTATCGGCGACGATGTCAGGCGTGATGACCTCATACCCCCATTGGCGCAGCACGCTCGCGATCAACGGCCGGTTGCTGTCGTAGATCGCCGCTGGGCGCCAGTCCTGTCCTGGTGCCAAGAGCTCATCACCGGTGCTGAGCAGAACCACCCGCGGTCGTCGCCGCACGGTCACTGTCGCCATGCCGAGAGTCGCCAGAACGGCCAGTTCCACTGCACCTAGGCGGCGTCCCGCGGCGAGCACTTTTTGTCCGGCGGCGACATCATGTCCGATGGCGTGGATATGGGCACCGGCGAGCGGTGGTTGGAGAAAAGACACCCTCTCCCCTTCGCTGTGCATATCCCCTTCGCTGTGCGTGTCTTCCTGCATGACGACGGTATCGGCCCCTTCCGGCAAGACGGCGCCGGTAAAGATACGCGCGCAAGCACCGGGGGGCAAAGGCGATGGTTGCCGCCCGGCCGTGATGCGTTGCCGTACCGGCAGGGAATCATGCTCCTGCAGATCCTGAAAACGCAGAGCATAGCCATCCATGGCGCTATGGGCTTGCGCGGGCACCGGGCGCGCGGCGACCACATCACCGGCCAGCACCCGCGTCAGAGCCTGCTCGAGCGGGACGACCTCGGTCTCGAGAACCTTCCCCAACGCCTGCACCAGACGTTGTCGGGCTTGCGCCACCGGCATCCATGCGGTCATCTCAGCCTCCCGTCATATTCATATAACGACGTATCTGCACCGGCTGCTCCAGATCAAAGGTATGCCCGAATGGTTTACGTTGCAAGGCCTGTTGTACAGCCGGCAAAACCGCCGCCTCTCCCTGCTGGCGCAGCACGGCACGCAGATCGAGAGCGTCCTCCTGTCCCAGGCAAAGGAGCAGACGCCCCTCGGCCGTCAGACGGACGCGATTGCAATCTGCACAAAAATTATGCGAATGCGGCGAGATCAAGCCGATGCGCTGGCGTGCGCCAGGACGTTGAAAATAGCGCGCCGGCCCACCGCTGCCCCAGGCCAGTGGCGTCAGTTTTCCCCAGGCATGCTCCAACGTGGCGAGAATCTCGGCGCTGGCGACTTGCTGCAGAGCGCGATCATGTTCCTGAATCTGTCCTAGGGGCATCTCTTCGATATACGCCATATCGAAACCCTGCTCTTCGGCGAACGCGGCGAGAGCGACGATCTCATCGTCATTGCGATCGCGCAGGATGAGCGCATTCAGCCGCCGCCGCGCCCAAGGCAAAGCCGCTGCAGCGGCGATGCCGGCGAGGACGTCAGCCAGCCGACCGCTACGGGTCAAGTGGTGAAAACGTTCGGCTTGCAGGCTATCGAGGCTGATATTGATGCTGTTCAAACCGGCGCGATGCAAAGGCTCGGCCCAGCGTGCCAAGTGCGAGCCATTGGTGGTCATGGCCAACTCCTGCAGCCCGGGCAAGGCCGCCAGGGCCTGTACGAGATCGCCGATGTCGCGACGCTGCAAGGGCTCGCCACCGGTAAGACGCACCTTGCGCAAACCGGCCGGAATGAGCGTTTTTACCACCGTTACGATCTCTTCAAAACTGAGCAGATCCCGGCGTGGCAGAAACTGCATGCTCTCGCTCATGCAATAGACACAGCGAAAATTACAGCGATCGGTCAGAGAGATGCGCAGATAGCTGATCGATCGTCCATAGGCATCCTGCAAGCTCAACGCCATGCTTTTACCTCAATTTCGATGCCGCCCTGATGGAATGCCAGAGGGAGCGTAGTTGTGCAAGGGGGGGCACCGGCGGATCACTGTGCAGGTTCGCGAGGCGCGCCTCAAACGCGTGGAAATCTCGTGTAAATCGGGCATTGGCAGCGCGCAAGGCCTGTTCCGGATCGACCGCCAGCGACTCGCTCAGCGTCAGAAAGCTGAAATACAGATCGCCCAGCGCCTCTTCCTGCTGCGCCCTGCTGGCGAGCAGCTGCGCTTGCAGCGTGTCAAGATGCGCGCGCAAATCCGTCAGCGCCGACAAGGGATCTTTCTCGCTCAAACCCAGGCTGGCTGCGCGTGCCTGTAGCTTACGGCTACGCAGCACCGCCGGCAAAGTCTGAGCGATGCCATCAAGGTGCGAGGCGTGGCCGGCGCGCTGGCGCTCTTCCTGCTTGACCTTCTGCCAATGTGCATCGACTTCCGCCGCGCTCAGGGGCGAAGCGCCGGGGCGCAGTCCTGGATGCCGCCGTTCGAGCTTGGCGACGATGGCCGCCACGACATCGGCAAAGTCAAAAGCCTGCATCTCGGCTGCCAGCTGTGCCTGAAAAATGATCTGTAGCAGCAGATCACCGAGTTCATCGCACAGCGCCGGCAAGTCTTGCTCCTCGATCGCCGCCACCACCTCATAGACCTCTTCCAGGGCATAGGGGGCCAGCGTCGACAAGGTCTGCGCGCGTTCCCATTCGCCACCCTGCTGCGGATCGCGCAAACGCCGCATGAGGTCGAGTAAATACGACAAGCGCGCTTCAGACATGTAGACCCACCCGCCGCGCTTCGATCACGTTGGGCTGGCCGGCGATGCGCTCGAGGACGCGGCGCAAGACCGTCAGACCGACGACCTCGATCACCAGTTGCAAGGTGGCGACACCGTCGGCTTTGTCGGTATGGGTATGCACACCGATGACATTGACGCGTTCATTGGCCAGCACCGAGGTGATGTCGCGCAAAAGGCCAGTGCGATCGAAGGCGCGCACGAGAATCTCGACCGGATAGGGTTGCCGCGCATCGGCATCCCCCCAGGTGACGCTGACCACCCGCTCGGGTTCAGCCTGCTCGAGCTTGAGGAGTTCCGGGCAATGACGGGTGTGTACACTCACCCCGCGCCCCTGGGTGATGTAGCCGACGATGGGTTCACCGCGCACAGGATGACAACAGCGCGCCAACGAAGTCATCAAGTTGCCGACACCCTCGATGATGACGTCTCCCTCATCGCGCGGCCGCGCCGGCTTGACCACGTCTTCCGGCAACAGCTCGCTTTGTCTTTCGGTGGACTGATCCGCCAGCAGGCGGATGACCTGGGTCACCGAGACATCGCCGGCACCAAGAGCGACCATCAGATCATCACGGGTCTTGAAGTTGAAACGCTGGGCGATGGCCGAATAATCATAACGGGCATGGTGCATATCCATGCGCTCGAGCTCGCGATTGAGCAGATCCTGTCCCGCCGCCAGATTCTGATCACGATCCTGCGTCTTGAACCAGTGCCGCACGCGCGCCATGGCGCGCGTGCTGGTGAGATAGCCGAGCGCCGGATTGAGCCAGTCCCGACTCGGCGTGCCTGAGGGTGTGGTGAGGATCTCTACCTGATCGCCGGTATTGAGGGTATGCGTCAAAGGCACCATACGGCCATTGACTTTGGCGCCGCGGCAACTGTGGCCGATTTCGGTATGGACGTGGTAGGCGAAATCGAGCAGCGTCGACCCCGCCTGCAGGTCGATGACGTGGCCATCGCGCGTAAAGACATAGATTCTGTCCTCCTGGATGGCTTGATTGAAATAGCCCGCCAGATCTTCTGCCCGCGACTCGCCGAGGTCGTCCTGCCACTCGAGCACCTGCCGCAACCAAGCGATCTTATTCTCATAGCGTGCATCCTGGCCACCTTGCGTTCCTTCCTTGTAGTGCCAGTGGGCGCAGACGCCGAGCTCCGACTCCTCATGCATCGCCAAAGTGCGGATCTGCACTTCGAGGACTTTACCTTCTGGTCCGATCACCGCCGTATGCAAGGAACGATAGCCATTCTCCTTGGGAGAAGCGATGTAGTCATCGAATTCACGCGGGATATGGCGCCACAGCGAATGGACGATGCCGAGGGCGGCATAGCAGTCACGTACATCCGGCAGCAGCAAGCGCACGGCGCGCACATCGTAGATCTCGCTGAAACCTATGCCCTTGCGTTGCATCTTGCGCCAGATCGAATAGATGTGCTTGGCGCGCCCCGAGACCTCGCCATGAATGCCAAAACGTTCCATCTCACGGCGCAGGATGGCGATGACTTCACTGATGTAGTTTTGCCGATCCACCCGCTTCTCATCGAGTAAAGCGGCGATCTCACGGTAGGCCTGTGGCTCGAGATAACGAAAGGAAAGATCCTCGAGCTCCCATTTGATATGGCCGATACCCAGGCGGTGGGCGAGCGGAGCATAGATATCGAAGACCTCGCGCGCCACACGCTGACGCCGTTCTTCACTGGCGTCCTTGATTTCACGAATGGCGAAGGTGCGCTCTGCCAGTTTGATCAGGGCCACCCGCACGTCGTCGATCATCGCCACCAGCATGCGCCGCAGATGATCGAGCTGCTGCTCCGGACTGCTACCCAGGGTCGAGCGCTCGCGCGGTGGATTCATCACTTGGCTGATCACCGCCATGCGCTGCACGCTGTCGATCAGCTGCGCGATGGCATAACCAAATCTCTTTTCCACTTCTGCCAGGGCGACCTTGCCCTCGCGCACGGCGCGATAGAGCAGTGCGGCTAACAAAGACTCCTGATCCAGGTGCAGATCAGCAAGAATATCGGCCATCGCCAAGCCACTGAGATAAGAGCTGGTGCGCGCCGACCAGACGTCGCTGACCGGCTGGCGTGCATCGACCTCCTCAGCGAACAGACAGGCTTGGCGCAGCTGTTCGACGTCGGGAAGGTCGACCTTCAGCGTCAGTCGCGCCAACCAGGCATCGAGATCCACCGACCCATCCGGACGGCAGGGATAGTCTTCGCGCACCTTGACCATCTCAGGTTCCTCGCACAAACACGGCGATCGACTCGACGTGCGCCGTATGTGGAAACATATCCATCACCCCCGCGCTCAGCAAGGTATAGCCCTGCCCCGCCAGGATGCCGGCATCGCGCGCCAGCGTCGCCGGGTTGCACGATATATAGACGATCCGGCGCGCGCCCCAGCGCGGTAGATAGCGCATCACCTCTTCGGCGCCACTACGCGGCGGATCGATGAGGATACGGTCAAACTTCTCTCCCGCCAAGACCGATGTCTGCAAGTCCTGCTGTAGATTCTCGGCGTGAAAGACGAGGTGCTCGAGACCATGCGCACGTGCGTTCTCAGCGGCACGTTCAGTCATCTCGACGCTGCCTTCGACACCGACGACGCTGCGTACCCGCCGCGCTAAGGGCAAGGTGAAATTGCCCAGGCCGCAAAAGAGGTCGAGGACGCGATGCTCGGGCTGAAGATCCAGCAAGTCCAATGCCAGATCGACCATGGCGCGATTGATGAAGGCGTGAATCTGGGTGAAATCGCTGGGATGGAAAGCCATGCGCAAGTCCGCCGCGGGCAAGGCATAGTGCAGTCGGTCTTGCGCCGTCGGCGTGGTCTGCGTCAATTGACAAACGCTTTCCGGACCGGCGGACTGACCGTAGGCGATGAGGCCGTGCTGTGTACAAAACTCGATCAAATGCTGGCGATCGCTGGCTGACAAAGGCACCAGATGGCGGAAGATCAACGCCACTTCATCATCACCGGCGGCGAACTCGATCTGCGCGATCTGTTGCCGCGCCTCCAGCGCTTCGAGTTGCTGACGCAGCGCCGGCAAAAGCTGGGAAAGTCGCTCATCGAGAACGGCACAAGAACGCATGTCGACGAGAAAATTCGAGTGTTTTTCACGAAACCCGACGAGCAATCGCTCTTTTTTGAGAACGAAGCGCACTCCAAGGCGCGCCTTACGGCGATAACCCAGGGTCGCGGCACGTAGCGGTGGCAGCCAGGAGCGAGGTTCGATCGCACCAAAATGGCGCAGTTGTTCTGCCAGAGCCTGTTGCTTGTAGCGCAGCTGTGCCTCATTGCTCAGATGCTGCAAGGAGCAACCTCCGCAGACACCCGCGAGAGGGCAAGGTGGCTCGACACGATCCGGGCTGGCCTGCAGGATTTCGATGGCGCGCGCTTCATCGAAGCGGCGTTGCCGACGAATCCAGGCGGCACGTACCACCTCTCCCGGGAGAGCGGCGTCGACGAAGACCACCTTACCCTCATGATGGGCGATACCGCGCCCTTCATGACTGAGGGCTTCGATCTTGAGCTCGTGCTCGGGCAAGGGCTGACGACTCATAGACCTTCCTCTTTCGCCGCCGTCCAGGCGGCGAGAAACTCGCGCCAGGTGGCATCTTCGCTTTGCGTCAGCAGCCCGCGCAGCAGCACTTCTTCCGCATCGACCTGATCAGCGCTGAAATGCCCGCGCAATTGTTGGAAACGCAAAAAAACCAACCAAGTGTTCATCACATCGGTTTCGCAATAGGCGCGGATCCCGGCGATATCGCCGCGCTGCCAAGCCGGCCAGACCTCCTGACCAGACATGCCGAGCTTACCCGGAAAACCGAGCAAGGTCGCGATATGGTCCAGGGGCACCGTGGCGCGTCCCTGATAAAGCGAGAGCAGGTCCATCAGGTCAATATGGCGCTGATGGTAGCGGCTGACGTAGTTGTTATAACGAAACTCTTTGTTATCTTCGCCCTGATCCCAGAAGGCGCGCGCATCGATTCGCCAACGCAGGGCGCGATAGCTCAGCACGGGCAGATCAAAAGCCTGCCCATTCCAGGAAATGAGGGTCGGGGTAAAGCGCTCCAGTCCAGCAAAGAAACGTCGGATGAGCGAGGCCTCATCGTCGCCAGGTTCGCCCAGCGACCACACTTTGAGCTGATCCTGATGGCGCAGGAGCACCGAGATGCAGACGATCTTTTGCAGGGTCAAACGCAGAAAGTCACTGCCATTCTCTTCGCGCCGCTGCAACTGCATGGCGGCGAGCACTTCCTCATCACCGAGTTCCTGCAGGCCATACAAGCGCCGGCCGGCCTCGATGTCAGGGATGGTCTCGATATCGAAAACGAAATAGTTCACGTCACCTCCGCAAAGATGCCCGTCGAAAGATAGCGATCGCCACGATCGCAGACGATGGCGACGACGACAGCTTGAGGATGCTGTGCCGCCACCTGCAAGGCGGCGTGGACGGCGGCGCCACTCGAGACGCCGACACACAAGCCTTCCTGACGTGCCAGAGCCCGGACACAGGCGACGGCATCGACGACGTCGACGTCGAGCACACGGTCGACACGACGAGCGTCGTAGATCGCTGGCATGTACGCCGCCGGCCAGCGGCGTATCCCGGCGATCTGGCTGCCCGGAGCCGGCTGCAGGCCGATGATCTCGACCTCCGGCTTGTGCTCTTTGAGATAGCGCGACACCCCCATGATGGTCCCCGTCGTCCCCATGCTACTGACAAAATGGGTGACGCGTCCCTCGCTCTGTCGCCAGATCTCCGGTCCCGTTCCTTCGTAATGCGCGCGCGGATTATCCGGATTGGAGAACTGATCGAGCATGAAGGCCTCACCACGATCGCGCATGGCCGTCGCGAGATCGCGCGCCCCCTCCATCCCCACCGCCGCTGACACCAGGATCAATTCGGCGCCATAGGCGCGCATGGCATCACAGCGCTCCTGCGTCTGGTTGTCCGGCATCACCAAGCTCATACGTAGCCCAAGAGCGGCTGCGACCATGGCCAGCGCGATGCCGGTATTGCCCGACGTCGCTTCCACCAAGCGATCTCCGACGGCGACTTCGCCACGCGCCATGGCGGCGCGCAACATCCAGGTCGCCGCCCGATCCTTGACCGAGCCGCCGGGATTTTGCCCTTCGAGTTTGACCCAGACTTCTCCCGCCCCGGTGGCGGGCAGGCGATTGAGTCGAATCAGAGGAGTGTGTCCCACGAGATCGAGCAGCAGCATCATCACCTCCCCATACTGCGAATGCTTAAAGCCCGCTATAGTACACCGCTGACCCCCCTAACGGCGAATAGGCATGCCTCCTACTTTCCTACAGCGATTGCTACTCATCACTTTGAGTCCGGTCCTTCTGGTCGTTCTGTTGGCGGCAGGCTTTCACCTTCAGAACAGCTTCAGCGAGATCGATCAGGAACAAAGTCAGCATCGCCAACTGCTCACCGAAACCCTGCGACTGCGCCTGCTCGAACACGCCGGGGAAGCGCCTGGGGAATTTTTGCAGGACAACGGCGACAACGACGACCTGCGCGCCTGGGCGCTGATCGACGCGCAAGGGCACACGCTCTTCTATGCCGGCTTGCACCCACCACGGCACCTCCTGCCGGGCGCCGCAATCTCTTTGCCCAAAAATGAACAACTGCGCTTGGTCGGCCAACTGCCCACCTATGCGCGCCCCGTCTGGTTATGGCTACAGTTTTCTGGTAACGGTGCGCGCCTGCGCAAAGATGAAACGCTGCTCGCCGCCTTATTGTTGACCCTCGCCGCTCTTGGCCTGAGCTCGATCTTCGTCGTCGCCAGCACGCGACATCTGCTACGTCCCATCCGCGGCATCATCGAGACGGCAGGAAAATTGCGCGGTGCACAATGGGACACACGCTTCCCCGAACAAGGCAGTCGCGAGTTCAATATGCTCGGCCAGTATCTCAACCAGATGCTGAGCACGCTGCAAAATGAAGTCGATGACCTCAAACAGAGTATGGATCAGACCCACGAGGACCTGCAATCGACACTCGAGTCGATGGAGATCAAAAATATCGAGCTCTCCCTGGCGCGCAAGGAGGCGCTGGAGGCCAATCGCATCAAATCCGAATTTCTCGCCAACATGTCCCATGAGATCCGCACCCCGCTCAATGGCATCATGGGCTTTGCCAACCTGCTCGCACGTAGCCGCCTGTCGGCGCGGCAGAATGACTATGTGCAGACCATCCAGAAATCTTCGGAGAATCTGCTCGCCATCATCAACGACGTCCTGGATCTGAGCAAAATCGAGGCCGACAAGCTCATTCTTGAGCACATTCCGTTCAATATCGAGGAGTGTGTCCATGATGTGCAGAACCTTCTGGCGCCGCTGGCTGAGGCAAAACGCTTGCAGCAGATTACTTTTGTCTATCAGGACGTCCCGCGCCACCTCATGGGCGATCCGTTGCGTATCAAGCAGATCCTCATCAATCTGCTCAGCAATGCGATCAAATTCACGCCACAGGGCGATATCACGCTGCGCGTCATGCTGGAGCAGGAAGATGCGCAGGAACCGACCTTGCGTCTGAGCGTCACCGACACCGGCATCGGCGTCCCTGCCGATGAATCGCTGTTTCAGCCTTTCAGCCAGGGCGGTTTACAGAATAAATATGGCGGCACCGGCCTCGGCCTCGTCATCAGCAAACGTCTGGTCGAAATGATGGGCGGCGAAATCAGCTATGAGAGCACGCTCGGACAAGGCAGCACGTTCTGGTTCACTCTGCGCCTGCGGCGTGACACTCTGCTACAAGAGTCGACCGAGCCGGCTTTATTTGCCAGCTGCGCCTTGATCATCGCTCACGATGGCCTGCGCCAGATGTGGGAACACCTGCTCGCGCGCTGGTGCAGCAAGGTCCATTGCTTCCGTCACGAGACTGATTTTGACATCGACAGCCTCAAGCCTGACCTTGTCGTCGCCTATGTCCATCTGCAGGAAGCCGACCCACTGCTAGCACAAACGCAGCAACAGGGGCTGCCGCTTCTGCTTCTGCACGACAGTTCAGATCCCGGCGTTGATCGTCTGCATGATCTCGACACCGTGCAAACACTCGCCCTTCCCGCTTCTGCACAAAAACTCTGGTCCTGCTTGCAGCAGCTTCAGCCCCACCCATCGCCGACCGCGCTGACAGCGCCGCCCCCCCTCCTCCCGAGCGGGACGATACTGGTCGTCGACGATCACCCGGCCAACCTGCTCCTCGTGTCGACTTTGCTTGAAGACCTGGGCCTGAAGGTCTTGCCCGCCGATCATGGCGAAGCCGCTGTCGCCTGTGTGCAACGCGAGGCGGTCGACATGATCCTCATGGATATTCGTATGCCCGGCATGGATGGCCTGACCGCGACACGCGTCATCCGGGCGCTGGACTCGTGCCCGAGCATGCCCATCATCGCCCTGACCGCACACGCCATGGCCGGGGAGCGACAGGACGCTCTCGCCGCCGGCATGGACGACTACATGACCAAACCCTTGCAGGAGGCGCAGCTGCGTCGTCTCGTCCTACGCTGGCTGTCCCCTGGTGCGCGCACCGCCGCCAGTCCCGTCAAAGCTGATCCCGTCGACTGGGAGGAAGGTCGCCGACTCGCCGCTGGCAAGAAGGATCTGGCCGAAGAAATGATCGCGATGCTGGTGGCCGGCTTGCCGGCAGAGGGCGAAGCCTTGCGTCTGGCCCTGGCGCAAGGCGATTATGAGCAACTGCTCGATCGCGTCCATTACATCCATGGCGCCTGCCGCTACTGTGGGGTTCCACGCCTACGCGCCCTTGCCGGTGCACTGGATCAGCGCCTGCGTCAGGAACTCCGCGAAGACGATACGACACTCACCGCGGAAATCACGACCTTGCTCATCGCCATGCAGGAACTGATCGACTGGTGGCAGACACGTCAGACGTCGTCCTAGCGCCCTACTCACGCCGGGGCAGCAGGATCTCGCGCTGGCCATTGCTCCCCATGGCACCCACCACTCCGGCGTTTTCCATGGCCTCGATCAGGCGTGCCGCACGGTTGTACCCGATCTTGAAGCGGCGCTGCACGAAAGAGGCCGAAGCACGGCGGGTCTCGAGGACGAAGGCCAGAGCCTGGTCATAAAGAGCGTCCTGTTCGGGATCATCGCCGTCGCCATTTTCATCTCCGCCTGCGGCATCGCCGACCTCATAACTGCCTTCGACGATGGCCTCGATATACGCCGGGGCGCCACGCGAGCGCCAATGCGAACAGACACGATGCACTTCCTCGTCCGCCACAAAAGCGCCATGGACGCGTTCTGGTAAACCCGTTCCAGGCGGTAGAAAAAGCATGTCGCCCTGTCCCAGCAGCTGCTCCGCCCCGCCCTGATCGAGGATGGTGCGTGAATCGATGCGACTCGACACCTGAAAAGCGATGCGCGTCGGGATATTGGCCTTGATCAGGCCGGTGATGACATCGACCGACGGCCTCTGCGTCGCCAGGATCAGATGGATACCAGCGGCGCGCGCCTTCTGCGCGATGCGGGCGATGAGTTCCTCCACTTTCTTGCCGACCACCATCATCATGTCAGCGAACTCATCGACCACGATGACGATGGCAGGCAAGGTCGAGAGCAGCGATGGGCCTTCTTCAAGAGCGCTGTCCTGTCGACGCCAGAGCGGATCACGTAGCGGCGTACCGGCTTTTTCCATCTCCAGGACTTTCTTGTTGTAGCCGGCAAGATTGCGTACGCCTACGGCCGCCAGCAACTTGTAGCGCCTTTCCATTTCGGCCACCGACCAACGCAGGGCATTGGCCGCCTCTTTCATATCGGTGACCACCGGCGTCAAAAGATGCGGAATGCCATCGTAGATCGACAATTCCAGCATCTTGGGGTCGATCATGATCATGCGCACCTCGGCTGGCGTCGCCTTGTAGAGAATGCTCAGGATCATGGCGTTGACGCCGACCGATTTGCCCGAGCCGGTGGTCCCGGCCACCAGCAGATGCGGCATGCGGGCCAGATCGGCGACGACCGGACGTCCACCGATATCCTTGCCCAGGACCAGGGTCAGAGGCGACTCCTTGCTGTCATACTCCACCGAAGAAAGAACTTCAGAAAGACGAACCATCTCTCTGACTTCATTAGGTATTTCTATGCCAACAACCGATTTCCCGGGAATCACCTCAACCACGCGCACCGAGATGACGGCGAGGGAACGCGCCAGATCCTTGGCGATATTGCTGATGCGCGCCACCTTGACACCGGCGGCCGGCTGAATCTCAAAACGCGTGATGACCGGCCCCGGCTGCACCGCTTTGACCTCGGCGTCGATCCCGAATTCACGCAGCTTGATTTCGAGAAGACGCGACAGGCCCTCGAGCGTTTCAGGGCTGTAGCCGCGCTTTTTCGCCGTGTCAGGCGGATCCAGCAAGGCGATCGCCGGTAGATCACGCGCTTCATCAGCGGCGAACATCTCCGATTGCCGTTCTCTCTCGGCACGCGGACTCAAGGCCACGGGGGCCGCTACCGGCTGGATGTCGGGCTGTGAACGCGGCGCGCGCATCTCCAGCGCATCGATGTGATCGCCCCAAGGCGGCGCGCTCGCCTCTGCTGCCTCTTCGAATACGGGTTCCTGACGTGGTCTCTCCGCGCTTTTCTTGCGCGCCGGCTTGGCCACGACGGCGGGTTCCGGCGGCGGCACTTCGGTGGCGAGTTGTTCCTGCACCCGGCGATTGCTGATGTGCAAGGTGAAGTTGGCATCTTCCTGCTGTAAAAACTCTCGCCGCAAGGCGCGTTGCTGACGCCAGTACTGAAAACTCCGCGTCATCCTTCCCCAAGTCGCCTCCTGGGCGACGACCAGAGCACGGTCACAGGGCGCACCGATGGTCTCGCACCAATCGAGCCAAGGCAGGTCGAGCGCCAAAGTCCAGCCCAGGAATGCCGCCGACAGCAGCAGGAGCGTCGCCACGGGCAGGCCTAGAACATGCCAGGCGGCCATCCCGACGATGCCACCGACGAGACCGCCAGCAGCGTCGTCTATCCATGCTGCCGGTTGGTAAAAGTGCAGGCGCGCCAGCGCCGCCGTGGCGACGAGAGCGAGCAGCAACGATGCCACACGCAAGAGCGGGCCATGCAGCGAGGCCCGCGCCTGAGGCCACAAGGGAAGGGCGCGCAAGAAGAGATAGAGCGAGAGCAGAAAGGCGCAGGGCCCGAGACCGACATAGAGCAGATCGCCAAAATGCGCCCCCCAGGCACCCAAAGGATGCGCCCAGTCGCCACCATCACCGCTGTGCTCCCAGACGGGATCGTGATCAGAGCGTAGTGCTACGGCCAGAGCGATGAACAGGCCGAGCAGGCCATGACCCATCGCCTGCACACCCCGCCATACTCGCTGCCGCCAATCCACGCTACCGCCTTGCACCACGATCGACTTCCTGACTGAGCCCGACAGGCGGTCATTGTAACCTACTCTAATGCCGCCGTAGTACCGGTGCGACGACACTTCCATCGGCCACCTGAATCGCCGCTGCGAGCACCGCATCCTGTCGCCAGTCGGCCGCCGCCAAACGTAAGACGTAGGGCAGCAGTGCCGCCGACAAAGCTTCACTGCTGGTGCGCGGCACCGCCCCTGGCAAATTGCTCACACCGCAGTGGAGAACCCCTTCGCTGCAGTAGACGGGATCGGCATAAGTCGTCGCTCGCATGGTCTCGATACACCCGCCTTGGTCGATGGCGATGTCGACGATCACCGAGCCTGCCTGCATGCTGCGCACCATGTTGCGGTCGACCAGGCAGGGGGCGCGTGCCCCCGGGTCGAGTACCGCCCCGACGAGGACGTCTGCTTGCGCCAGGAGGGCTTGCCAGCGTTCGACCTGGGCCGGACAGGCGGTGATCCCCGGATGCAGCGACTCAAGCTCGGGCCAGCGCTCGGCGCGCTTCTCTACCACAGTGACCTGCGCGCCGAGACGCGCCGCCGTCAAAGCTGCCTGGGTCCCGGCGACACCGCCGCCGAGCACCAGCACGCGCGCGCGTTGGCACCCCGGAATGGCTTGCAGTAGCAGGCCTTTACCGCCCATCGGCGCACTGAGGTACTGCATCGCCCACTGGATGGCCAGTTCGCCGGCGATGCGGCTCATCGGCGCCAGCAAGGGCAAATGCCCTGACTCCTGCACGGCCTCGAAGGCCACCGCCGTCAGCTGTCTTTGCTGCAGGGCTTGCAATAGATCAGGCGCAGCGGCCAGATGCAGATAGCTGAACAGGCGATGCCCGGCATGCAGCAGGGGCCACTCCTCGACCTGCGGCTCCTTCACCTTGACGATCAAGGCGGCCTCGGCGTACAGCGCATGGCGGTCTGACTGCAGACTGGCTCCGGCCTTCTGGTAAGCGTCATCGGCATAACCGGCGGCATGACCGGCACCGATCTCGACGCACACCTCATGACCGGCGCGCACCAACTCGCCTACCGCCGCCGGGCTGAGCGCCACCCGTCCCTCAAAAACTTTGCACTCGCGCGGAATGATGATACGCATGCCCCCTCCCGACGTCATTTCGATCAGAGTCAGCCATTGATATCGACCATGATACCCTCATATCCTATGATGGCTTGCTTCATCCGGCATTGCCACCGTCACGAGGATTTGCGCATGAACCCTGTCCGTCACCACCGTCTCATCATCCTCGGCTCTGGTCCAGCCGGCTACAGCGCTGCCGTCTATGCCGCCCGCGCCAATCTGCACCCTGTCGTCATCACCGGCATGCAGGCCGGTGGCCAGCTGACCACGACCACCGAAGTCGACAACTGGCCGGGTGACGCGCACGGCCTGACGGGACCGGTGCTGATGGAACGTCTGCAGGCGCACGCCGAGCGTTTTGGCACCGAAATCATCTTTGATCATATCCATCGCGTCGACTTCAGCGTTCGCCCCCTGCGACTTGAAGGCGACAGTGGCGTTTATACGGCCGACGCGCTGATCGTCGCCACCGGCGCCTCCGCCCAATACCTTGGTCTTGCCAGCGAAACCGCTTTTCAAGGACGCGGCGTCAGCGCCTGTGCCACCTGCGACGGTTTTTTCTACAAAGGCCAAAAGGTCATGGTCGTCGGCGGCGGCAATACCGCCGTCGAAGAGGCTCTCTATCTCGCCAATATCGCCGCGCACGTCACCCTCGTGCATCGCCGTGACAAGCTGAAAGCCGAGAAGATCCTCCAGGATCAGCTGCGCGCGCGCGAACAGGAAGGGCGTATCAGCATCCTCTGGAACCACGCCGTTGACGAAATCGTCGGCGATGACAGCGGTGTCACCGAGGTGCGCCTACGCGGCGTCGGCGACGATGCGCCGCGCACGATCGACGTCACCGGCGTATTCATCGCCATCGGCCACCGCCCCAACACCGACATCTTTGCCGGTCAGCTCGAGCTGAAAAATGGCTACGTCGTCGTGCGCGGCGGCCACGACGGACAAGCCACCGCCACCAGCGTCGAGGGGGTCTTTGCCGCAGGCGACGTCGCCGACCACGTCTACCGACAGGCGATCACCTCCGCTGGCTCCGGCTGCATGGCGGCGCTCGACGCCGAAAAGTATCTCGATCAGAACGCCTGATGTCCTCGCCCATCCCGTGGCTGGAGCGGGATACGCCTTTCCCCCTCCCGCCCTGGCGTAAAGGGCCTTTCCCAGGACTGGTCGCCGGTGGCGGCGATCTGTCACCTGGGCGGTTGCTGCAAGCCTACCGCCAGGGTCTCTTTCCCTGGTATGAACACGGCGACCCCATCCTCTGGTGGTCACCCGATCCACGCGGCGTCATCGTCCCCGCAGAACTGCACATAGCACGGCGATTGCGCCGCGACTTGCCGCATTACAACTACCGCATCGTCATCGATCATGATTTCATGGCGGTCATGCAGGGCTGCGCCATGGATCGTCCGGGTGAGACCGGCACCTGGGTTCACCCTGAGATGATCGACGCCTATGTGCGCCTCTTCCATTTGGGGCACGCGCACGCCTTCGCCGTCTATGACGAAGATGAACTCATCGGCGGTCTCTATGGCGTCACGGTTGGACGCATTTTCTGCGCCGAATCGATGTTCTCACGCCAATCGAATGCCTCGAAACTGGCCCTGATCGCGAGCGTGCTCTGGCTGGCTGCCGCCGGCTGTCCCCTCATCGACACCCAATTGCTGAACCCGCACATCGCTCGTCTCGGCGCCAAAGAGATTCCACGCGCCAGCTATCTGGCTATACTTAAGCGCGAGCAATCAGAACATTTACGCGATCCCTGGCAGACTGGCAGGGATCTCATGCCTTGGCTGCAGCAGCTTGACGTGCGAGGAAGTCCCCGCCCATGAGTTCCGGCAACGAATTGCGTTTTTTCAGCACCGCCGTGCATGACTGCAGCTATCTGTCGGGTCATCAGGCCTCGACGCTGTTCGCCGATCCGGAACAAAGCATGAACGTGGCGATTTATAGCCACCTGTCGCGGCTCGGCTTTCGCCGTAGCGGTGACTTCGTCTATCGCCCGCACTGCAGTCAGTGTCGGTCTTGTGTGCCGGTACGCATCCCGGTGGCACTCTTCCGTCCGACACGCCAGCACCGTCGCACTTGGCAGATGAATCAGGATCTCATCGTGAGCTGGGAACGCCCTGGTTTGAACGAAGAGCGCTACGCCCTCTACGCCGCCTATATAACAAGTCGCCACAACAACGGCGACATGTATCCACCCAATCGCGAACAGTATCGCTCCTTTTTGCTGTCGACCTGGTCCGATCTCATGTTTCTCGAGTTCCGTCTGCAAGGACGCCTCGTCGCCGTCGCCGTCTGTGACTGGTTGCAGGATGGCCTCTCCGCTACCTACACCTTCTACGATCCCGATTTGCGCGCGCGCAGCCTCGGCACCTATGCCATTCTTTGTCAGATCGAAAGCTGCCGTCGCCTCGACCTGCATGCGCTCTATCTCGGCCACTGGATCAAAGAATCCCCCAAAATGGCCTACAAGGCGCGCTTCCGCCCCCTCGAACTGTATATTCATGACACTTGGCTGCTGGCACGCTGAACCCAGAAAGGCCTATAATGGCGGCCCCGACGAGTACAAGGGCCGCGATGATGAGCAGCAATGTCGACCATGCCGAAATCGCCAAATTTGAGGCTCTAGCAGAACGCTGGTGGGATAGCGAGGGCGAGTTCAAGCCGCTGCACGCGATCAACCCTCTGCGTTTGAGCTGGATCGATGAACACGCGCCCTTGTCGGGACGACGGGTGCTCGATGTCGGTTGTGGCGGCGGCATTCTCGCGGAAAGCATGGCGCGTAGCGGCGCCGAGGTCACCGGCATCGACATGGGCGAAGCGCCGCTCACCGTCGCCCGCCGCCACGCCCAGGCCAGCGGTGTGCAACATCTCGACTATCAGCGTATCGCCGTCGAAGAATTGGCCGCGCAAACCCCCGCCGCCTACGATATCGTCACCTGCATGGAAATGCTCGAACACGTGCCGCAGCCGGATTCGGTCGTCGCTGCCTGCAAAAATCTGGTCAAACCGGGCGGCTGGGTGTTTTTCTCCAGCATCAATCGCAATCCCAAATCCTGGCTCTTCGCCATCGTCGGCGCCGAATACGTGTTGCGCTTGTTGCCGCGCGGAACGCACGACTACGAACGATTCATCCGCCCATCCGAACTCGATGCTTGGATGCGCCAGCACGGTCTGCAGCGAGAAGACATGACCGGCCTGCACTACCATCCCCTGACCCGACGCTTCTGGCTCGCCGACAATGTTGATGTCAACTACATGGTCGCCAGCCGCCGTTCCCAGGATGCATGATGGCAGGAGCCCTGCTCTTCGATCTTGATGGCACCCTCGTCGATACGGCCCCCGACTTTGCCCGTATTCTCAATGCCCAGCGCCGCGATCTGCATCTCCCGGCCATCGCCGCGGAGCGTGTCCGGCACTGGGTGTCGCAGGGGGCGCGTCATGTCGTCGCCTCAGGTCTTGCTGACTATAGCGCAGAGCCTGAACGGATCGAGCAGCTGCGGCAGGACTTTCTCGATCGCTACGCGCGGGAGATCTGTGTCCATTCATGCTTATTCCCGGGCATGCGCGAACTGCTCGCGCAGCTCGAACAACGCGCCATCGCCTGGGGTATCGTCACCAACAAGCCCGAGCGCTATACCTTGCCGCTCCTGGCACAACTGCAGCTGCACCCCGGCACCGTCATCTGCCCAGATCATGTACCGAGCAGCAAACCCGACCCTGCGGGTCTGCTACTCGCCTGTCAGCAACTCGACCGCTGTGTCCACGCATCGCTCTACGTCGGTGACCATGAGCGCGATATCGAAGCCGGACGACGCGCCGGCATGGGCACCGTCGCCGTCAGCTGGGGCTATACCCTCGAGGGTGACGACCCCAAGCGCTGGCGCGCCGACCATCTCATTCAACATCCACAACAACTTTCTTCCCTACTCCATCTCATCGAGGATTCATCATGCACGATTACCAGGCCCCACCCGAGCTCCTCAAAGACAAGGTGATACTGGTCACCGGTGCCAGCGACGGCATCGGCCGTGCCGCCGCCATTGAATACGCCCGCCTCGGCGCCAGTGTCATTCTTCTCGCCCGCGACCAGAACAAGTTGGCCCGCGTCTATGATCACATCGAGAGCCTCGATTGCCCGCAACCGGCGATGATTCCCCTCGATCTCGCCATCGCCGAGCCGACGGCTTATCAGACGCTGGCCAACATGATCGAACGTGAATTCGGCCGTCTCGACGGCATTTTGCACAATGCCGCCGTATTGGGGCCGATCACCCCGCTCGAACAGTATGAAGACGGCACCTGGGATCAGGTGATGCACGTCAACCTTCGCGCCCCCTTTCTCCTGACCCAGGCACTGTTGCCCAATCTGCGCGCTGCGGACCAGGCCAGTGTCATCTTTACCAGCAGCAGCGTCGGTCGACACGCGCGCGCTTATTGGGGGGCTTATGCCATCTCCAAAGCCGGCATCGAGTCGCTCTGTCAGATCTGGGCCGAGGAGCTCGGGCGTTTGACGCGTATACGCTTCAACTGCATCAATCCCGGGGCGACCTTCACCGCCATGCGCAGGAGCGCCTTTCCGGCAGAAAATCCGGAAAAACTTCGCCGGCCGGAGGAAATTTTGGGCCTGTACAATTATCTCATGGGCAGCGACGGTGCCCACCTTCAGGGGATGTCACTGGACGCACAGCCGGATCTTTGACGCCAACGCCGGCATTTCGCTCGCCTGAGGCTGACGAAGGCCGGTTATTGCCTGATTAATCTCAAGATATCCATCATGGCATGAGTTTCGCTTGCAATAGGATAGCCCCTATTGGAGTGGTTGCTCATGCCGCATTCTCAGGTCCTTCCCCTGCATCAGGCTCCTGCCCCCGGTCGAGACCGCAAGGCGCGCATAGCCCTGCGCTCGCCCATGGAGTTGCAGTTGCAGTTGCCCTCCTTGCTCGCGGCCAGCCTCGATCGCGACCACGTCCTCGATCAGTATTTCGTCTACATCAGCCTCGACCTCAAACCCGCCAGCATCGCCGTCGTCGGCCATGGCTATCACTATCGGCAAGGCAAGGACAGCAAACACCAGGCGCACTATCAACTCAAGATCGATGACCAGGACCTGGCAAGACTGCAGATGACGCGCGCTCGCCCTTTCAGTGAAGCGGAACTGGCATGGATCGAACAGACCCTGAGCTATCTGCTGCTGCCTTTGCGCCACGCCTTCGCCTATGCCCAGATGCAGGATCTCGCCTTGCATGACAAGCTCACCGGCGTCGGCAACCGGCGGGCCTTCGAGGTACAAGGGGAACGCCTGCTCAAATCAGCCTTGCGTCATAATCGCCCCTGCTGCCTGCTCCTGCTCGACATCGACCATTTCAAGCGTATCAACGATGAACACGGGCATGAACGCGGCGATCTCGCTCTGATCGAGACAGCGCAACGTCTGAACGATCAACTGCGTGGCAGCGACCTGCTCTGCCGCTGGGGCGGCGAAGAATTCATCGCTTTGCTGCCGGAGACGCATCTCCCCGGCGCCCGCATCGTCGCTGAACGCATACGGCATGCTTTCGTTGAGCAAACGATCAACGGCCTAGCGCTCTCGGTGAGCATCGGACTGGTCAGCCTGCTGCGCGACGAGAGTCTGCAGGAACTCTTCCACCGCGCCGATCAAGCGCTCTATCGCGCCAAACAAGAAGGACGCAACCGCGTCTGCGTCGACGGCCAGGAGCGCCGGTAAGTCAGCCCTCCCCATCATTCTCGGTGTCATGACCATGACGTGAACGCCCATCCTGGCGCGGCAAACGCGCCGGCAAGGGTTTCGCCAGCATGCGTTCGGTACGCCTTTTCTGCAGGCCATAGAGTCCGGTGCCGCGCCGGGGCTTGAGTTCGACCTGTTGTGAAATCTCATCGATCTGCGGAGCGTCAAGCTCGATCCAACGCCCGGTTTTCAGTTGTTTGGGCAGCGTCACCGTGCCATAGCGGATGCGAATGAGCCGACTGACTTTGAGACCGACCGCCTCAAACATGCGGCGGACTTCGCGATTGCGCCCCTCACAGATGACGATCTGGAACCACTTGTTGGCGCCTTCGCCACCGACGAGACTTATGCTCTCAAACTTGGCCAGACCATCGTCCAGCAAGAGACCATCAAGCAGCTGTTGGCGCTTTGCCTCATCGAGCTCACCGAGCACGCGCACGGCATACTCGCGTTCGATATGGCTGGATGGGTGCATAAGGCGATTGGCCAATTCACCGTCGGTGGTGAACAGCAGGAGTCCCGAGCTGTTGACATCGAGTCGTCCGACCAGGATCCAGCGTTCCTGATGCACCGGCGGCAGATGATCGAACACTGTCGGCCGCCCCTCTGGATCTGAGCGGGTGCAGATCTCGCCCTCAGGCTTGTAATAGACCAGCACACGCCGCCGCTGCTCCTCTTCGGTGAGCAGCGTGACCAAGCGCCCATCGACGCGCACCTGGTCGCCGACTTCGACGCGATCACCGAGCTGCGCCAAGCGGCCATTGACGCTCACGCGGCCTTCGCTGATGGCGACTTCCATATGGCGACGCGACCCAACGCCAGCACGTGCCAGCACCTTTTGCAACTTTTCACTCATTATCGTTCACTTCTTCTGCATCATTCATGGATTTTACCTGCCCCACATCGATCAACTCGAGTTCCGCATTGATCTGCTCGAGATCGCGCAAAGCCGATAAAGGCGGCAAGTCTGCCAAACGCGTCAACTGAAAGCTGTCGAGAAATTGTCGGGTCGTGACGTAGAGCGCCGGCCGCCCCGGAACGTCGCGATGCCCAGCCACCCGGATCCAGTCTCTTTCCAGCAAGGTACGCAGGATTTGCGTACTGACCGCGACACCTCGGATGGCCTCGATATCGCCGCGAGTCATAGGTTGACGGTAGGCGATCAAAGCCAAAGTTTCCAGCAAAGCCCGCGAATATCGTTGCGGTTTCTCTTCCTGCAGCCGACTCACCCAGGGGCCATAGGCGCGCGGCACCTGAAAACGATAGCCCGACGCCACCTGCACCAACTCGACACCACGACCACGGTAGCGCGCCTGCAGTTCGCTCAGCGCCGCCTCGATCTGCGCGGCATGGATCGCCTCGTCAAGATCGAACAGAGTCAACAGTTGCTCGATCGACAGGGCTTGCGCCTGTGAAAACAGAGCCGCTTCGAGAATACTGAGCAATTTCTCGCTTTCAATCACGCTCAATCTCCTGCCGCCAGACGCGGCGTCGTACGTCGTCGCAGATGAATCGGACCGCCCGCCTCGCTTTGCAAAAGATCGATCAGCCCCTCCTTGACCAATTCGAGAATAGCCATGAAGCTGACGACGACGCCGGCACGCCCTTCGGCGACGTGAAACAGACTGACGAAAGCCAGCACACTTTCGTCCTGCAAACGCTGCAGGACCTCGGCCATGCGCTCACGCAAACTGAGCCCCTCAGCGCTGACCTGATGGCTCTCGAACAACTCTGAACGCCGCAGGACGTCCTGCAAGGCGAGGAGCAGTTCCGCCAGATCGACAGGGACAGGAGGACGCGGTGCCTGGTAATCGCAGGCCTGTGCCCGTGCCTGGAAAACGTCGCGACCTTCCAGGGGAAGGGCGTCGAGATCGCCGGCAGCATTTTTGTAGCGCTCATATTCCTGCAGGCGCCGTATCAGTTCAGCGCGCGGGTCCTCACCGCTTTCCTCATCGATAGCGGTGCTGCGCGGCAGGAGACAGCGCGACTTGATCTCGCCGAGCACCGCCGCCATGACCAAGTATTCTGCCGCCAACTCGATGCGCAAGGACTGCATGACTTCCATATAGGCGAGATACTGGCGCGTGATCTCGGCGACGGGAATGTCGAGAATATCGAGATTTTGACGCCTGATCAGGTAGAGCAGAAGATCGAGGGGGCCCTCGAAAGTCTCAAGAAAGACCTCGAGAGCATCCGGCGGAATATAGAGATCTTCCGGCAAGCGGGTATAAGCCTGTCCGTGGACGAGGGCAAAGGGCATCTCCACCTGAGCCGACGAACTTACTTCTTGCATGGTATCATCCCGACACGATGCGCTAGGCGCTTGCGTTTCTGCGTTTCAGCGATAGGCCAGCCCCATCGCCTCCCTCACTTCATCCATGGTGTCCTCGGCGACCTCGCGTGCCCGCGCGCAGCCCTCGGCGACTATGCTACGCAGCATGTCGGGGTTGCGCTCGATGTCGGCGGCGCGCTGCCGTATCGGCTCAAGCTCGGCATTGATCGCATCGATGATCGGCTTTTTGCACTCAAGACAACCGATCCCCGCCGAACGACAGCCTTCCGCCACCCATGTCCGCACCGATTCGTCGCTGTACACTTCATGCAAGGCCCACACCGGACACCGTGTCGGCTCACCGACGTCGGTCCGTCGCACACGCGCTGTGTCGGTGGGCATCTTGCGCACTTTCTCCGCCACGACATCGCTCTCATCGCGTAAACTGATGGCATTGCCATAGGATTTGGCCATCTTGCGGCCATCCAGGCCCGGCATACGCGCCGCCGGCGTCAACAGCGCCTGCGGCTCAGGCAGGATGATCTTGCCGAGGCCTTCGAGCGCGCCGAGCAACCTCTCCTTGTCGCCGAGGATGATATTCGACTGATCGCGCACCAGCGCCTGCGCTGTGGCCAGCGCATCGGCATCACCGAGTTCCTGGTAACGCCGGCGCAGATCGACATAGACGCGCGCACTCTTTTTGCCCATCTTGTCGATCGCCTGATCGACGGCTTCTTGAAAGCCCGGTTCGCGCCCGAACAGATGATTGAAGCGGCGCGCCACCTCACGCGTCAACTCGACGTGGGCGACCTGGTCGGCACCGACCGGGACGTGCCGCGCCTTGTAGAGAAGAATGTCGGCCGACTGCAGCAAGGGGTAGCCAAGAAAGCCATAAGTGGCGAGGTCCTTCTCCTTGAGCTGCTCCTGCTGATCCTTGTAAGTGGGCACGCGTTCGAGCCAGGGCAAAGGCGTCATCATCGACAGCAACAGATGCAGTTCTGCATGCTGCGGCATACGCGACTGTACAAAAAGGACGGCGTGCGCAGGGTCGACACCTGCCGCCAGCCAGTCAGCCAGCATCTCCCAGACGCTGTTCTCAATGCCGCGCACATCTTCATAGTGCGTCGTCAGGGCATGCCAATCGGCGACGAAGAAGAAGCACTCATACTCGTGCTGCAACTTGACCCAATTCTTCAACACACCGTGATAGTGCCCAAGATGCAAACGCCCGGTCGGACGCATGCCTGATAAAACGCGCTTGTCGGCTGTACTGCTCAAAACCTTAGGCTCCCCTGGGCAATGCGCCCATTATAACCCATCCCGGGCACCCGCTTCAGGAGATCTTCACGCACTAGGACTGAATTAGGACTGAATAAAGTCGCGGGTGTCACCCGCCCCCTCACGCAGAATTTGCACACCCTCACTGAGATCGATGACTGTGGTCGGACGCACGCCGGTATGCCCGCCGTCGATGATCAGATCGACCTGGCCGCGCAAAGTCGACTCCAGCTCATCAGCGTCGGCGATGGCCTCAGTGACGCCGGGCAGGTATAAAGTCGTCGTCAGCATGGGCTCGCCCAACTCTGCCAGAAGCGCCTGACAGATGATGTGGTCGGGGATACGCAGGCCGATGGTGCGCCGCTTCGGGTGGTGCAGACGACGCGGCACCTCGGACGTGGCCGGCAGGATGAAGGTATAAGGTCCCGGGGTGTGTGCCTTGAGCAGGCGATAGACGCGGTTATCGACCTTGGCGTAGGTCGCCAACGCCGACAGATCGCAGCAGAGCAAAGTCAGCAGATGATCATCATCGAGCCGACGTACGCGGCGCAAACGATCGAGCGCCGCCTTGTCATCGATGCGGCAGCCGAGAGCATAAGCTGAATCGGTCGGATAGGCGATCAGCCCGCCTTGCCGCAGGATCTGTACCGCCTGACGCAGGAGGCGCGGCTGTGGGTTTTGTGGGTGTATCTGAAAATACTGGCTCATCGCTGGTTTCTCAAGCAGCACGATCGTCTGACAACAAGCGCCAGACCGACGATCCGGTGTCTGGAAGCTCGGCGAAGCCACCGAGCTCGGCCCAAGGCGTCGACGGGCCGTGAAAATCACTGCCTTGTGAGCAGAACAGCGCATGTTTTGTCGCCTGTGCCAGCAGCCATGGCCACTCACCCGGTAATTGCACCGGCGTCGCCACCTCCAGGGCCCGTCCCCCCGCCTGAGCAAAAGCGGTCAACAGCTGGGTCAGGCGCGTACGTGACAGACCATAGCGCAATGGGTGCGCCAACACGGTCACTTTCGCCACCTGGTTCAAAATCGCCACTCCTTCTTCCATGCCGATCCAGTCGAGCGGGACCGCCGCCTTGCGTCCAGTCCCGAGATAGCGATCGAAGGCTTGCTGCACCGAGCGTACCACACCGCGCTCCTGCAGCACCTGAGCAAAATGCAGACGACCGATCGACTGGACGCTGGCGCTGCGCGCCAGGGCGGCCTCGTAGACGCCGGCGAACCCGAGCGCTGCCAGTCGCTCGCCGATGGCGACGGCGCGACGCTCCCGCACCCCCGCCTGGCGTTCCAGCAACTGCAGCAGAGGCGGTGCTTGCAGATCGAGGCCAAGAGCGATGATGTGAACGTTGACCCCCAACCATTGCGTCGACAGCTCGACACCGGCCAGCAGATGCAGGTCACAGGTCGCCGCGACGCGCATCGCCGGCGCGCAGCCGGCGATACTGTCGTGGTCGGTCAAGGCCAGCACCTGCAGACCGCAGGCAGCGGCGCGCAGAACCAAGGCCTCGGGCGTCAATTCTCCGTCGGAACAAACGCTATGCGCGTGCAGGTCGATCGTGGCCATAAGCTTCCAAAGGGGCTACAATGCCCACACCAGAGCCCTCCATCTTATACGACGGGTCGACACCGGATGAAACAGTTTCTCGATTTTGTGCCCCTGCTGCTTTTTTTTGTCACTTTCAAAGCCCTCGGCATCTATGCTGCGACGAGCATTCTCCTGCTCAGCACGGTCCTCATTTATGCCGCCATCTACTGGCATAGCCGGAAACTCGACAACACCCAGCTCAGCACCCTCGTCCTCACCCTCGTCCTCGGGGGGCTGACCCTGGCACTGCACAGTGACACCTTCATCAAATGGAAGGCGCCCATCGTCTCCTGGATCATGGCAACGACCTTTCTCGGCAGCCACTTCGTCGGTCGCCAACTGCTCGTCCAGCGTCTGCTCGGCCATGTTTTCACCATGCCCCAGAATCTGTGGCAGCGACTCAATTTGAGCTGGGCCGGATTCATGGCTTTTCTTGGCGGCAGCAATCTTTTCATCGCCTTTCATTACCCTCAGCATTGGGTCAGCTTCAAGGTCTTTGGCTCTTTAATCCTGACCCTGTTGTTCGTCGCTGCGCAATTGTGGGTCCTGCGCCCCTATTTGGCGCCCCACCAAGAGCAAGGAGAATCCTGACATGTGGTACGCCATCTGGGCCGAAGACCACCCCAACAGTCTCGAGCTGCGTAAGCTGCACCGTCCTGCCCATCTCAGCCGCCTGCAAGCTCTGCGTGACGCCGGACGCCTGTTGCTGGCCGGCCCCCTGCCGGCCATCGACCTGGAGGAGCCGGGTGAGGCAGGTTTTCTCGGCAGCCTCATCGTCGCCGAATTTCCCGACCGGGAAGCAGCACAACGCTGGCTCGACGCCGAACCTTATCTGTTGCAGGGTGTCTATGCGCGAGCGACGCTGCGCCCCTTCCGTAAGACCTTGCCATGAGACGCTTTGACGTGATCTGGCGCTCCTCGACGGTGTGTGGCGGCCTCTTCTTCATCCATGTCGCCAGCGCCGATCCGATCGCCGTGGCTGGCGCCGCGCCCGGCGTCACCTTCGCACAACTCGCCGCTCCCACGGCGAGTGCTACAGCCACCACGACATCAACCCCAACGTCGACATCGACCACGACACCCTCCGCCACGACGACGGCACATCCCAAGAAGATGTCGGACTCTGCAGACACACCGCCGCAGTCGCCGCCTCCGGCACCACCTCCAATGACCTTGGCTCAGCGTCAGGCGGCGGATCTGCTCAACAATGCCCAGCGCCTCGATGCCACCAACCGCGACCTGCTCGCCGACAAACAAAAGCAGGCCTTGCAGATTGAACAACTGCAGACTGAGATCAGCGCCCTGCGCGCCGATCGCAGCAACGAAGGCATCAGGGAAGGCGCCGGCGTCGTCGTCGTCGGCTTCTTGTTGGGCTGGTTCTTTGCTGGAAGACGGCGCAAGTCCTGGTGAACCCAGGCGTGTTTTCACCCCCCCGCCTGCTTTGGCAGGAAGGTGTGCTGTGGTCGCTCGACTATGCCGATGTCTACCATCAGCGGGAAGGCGCCTTGGCGGAGAGCGACCATGTCTTCATCCAGGGCAATGACCTGCCGCGACGCTTCTCGGAACACCGCGAGTTCGTCCTGGTCGAGCTCGGTTTCGGCACCGCGCGCAATTTCCTCAACACCTGGCGACACTTCGACGGCGAACATCTGACCTATATCGCCACCGAACTTCATCCGATCGACATCGCGACACTCCTGCAATTGCATGCCGGTGGCCCGCTGCAAAGCTGGTGCGAAAAACTGGCGGCGCACTGGCCACTCGCCGTTCCTGGTGTGCACAGCCTCGAGCTGGAGGCGCGCGTACGACTCATTCTGCTCTGGGGTGACAGCTGCAGCATGCTCGATCGCCTCGATCTCGAGGTGCACGCCTGGTACCTCGATGGTTTTTCTCCGCCCCGCAATCCGACCATGTGGCATGAGAAACTGTGCCAGAACATCGCCAGACTCAGTGGCCGTGACACCACCTTGGCCTCTTACTCGGTTGCGGCAGAACTGCGCCGCAACCTCGACAGCGTCGGCTTCGTCTGTCACCGCCGCCCAGCCCTGGGCCAGAAACGGCATTGTCTGCAGGCCCGTTACCAAGGATCCTGGCAGACACGGCGCGCCCCTGGCTATCAGGGCCCTGCCACCATGCCTCGACCACGCCGTGTCGTCATCGTCGGCGCCGGGCTGGCCGGTTGCGCCGTCGCCGCGAGCTTGCGTCACAGCCTCTACGACGGCGAGATCCTGCTCATCGATGCCCGCGGACTGGCGCAAGGCGCCTCCGGCAATCCTTATGGCCTAGCGGCGATCCGCGCCAGCGATTGGCGACAGCTGCCCGATGCTTGGCGTCCGATCGCCTTCATGCACGCTGAACGCAGCTTACGCCATACGCCCTGGCCACTCGTACAGGGACACTGGGAAGCCGGGGTCACACCGCAGATCCCCGGGCATGAAGAGATTTTCGACACCGTTCAACGAGCGGGGTTTTTTCGCCAACGCTGGAGCGCCAGCCTGCCACCTGTGGCGCTGTGTCGATATTGGCTGGACGATCTCCCCCTGCACACCTACCGTATGATCGACCTCCGCCAGAGCTCTGATGGTAGCTACATCCTGTATGATGAGCATGGACAGAGTATCAACGCCGATGCAGTGGTGCTGGCAGGTGGTGCCGACTTCGATCTGCCCGCCTATCCCCTGCCGCTACGGCGCGTCGCTGGACAGGTCGAGTATGCACCCTGGTCGGGTGACGATGACGCCTGGCAAGGCGACAGCTATGCCCTGGCGCGAGATGGTCTGCTTCTCTATGGGGCCAGCTTCGATGCACAAAACCTGCAGGAGACGCCGCTCGCTGCAGACAGCGCCCGCAACGATGCTGCTTTACAGAAACTATTGCCGGACGCTGATGCGGCCTATCAGCGCGACCTGCGACAAAGTCGTCGTAGTTTGCGCTTGATGAGTCGTGACCATTTGCCGGCGATTGGCGCCTGTCCCGATCTGACACAGGCGCGTCATCTCTACCAGGATCTGCAGCACGGCTGGCGGCGCCACCATCAAGCGCCGGTCTATCCCGGTCACCTCTATCTCAGCCTGGGGCACGGCTCACACGGCCTAAGCCAAGTCAATCTCGCCGCCGCCCATATCGTCGCGCAGATGCTCGGCCACACTTCACCATTGCATCTGCCCCTGCAACAACAGATCCATCCTCTGCGCTGGACCTTGCGCGAACTGCAACGGCGGCGCCCTTAAGCGGAGCGTTGCCACCAGGGTTTTGTCGTCCGCACTCTCTCCGGCGCGGCGATCACCGGAGGCGGCACCTCGGCACTGAACTCGCGACGGCGCGCGTGCTCGATTTTCATCTCCAGCAACTGCTGTTGTAGCTGGGCCAAGGCCGGACGCCAA
This sequence comes from Pseudomonadota bacterium, assembly GCA_021851865.1. Classification (GTDB taxonomy): domain Bacteria; phylum Pseudomonadota; class Gammaproteobacteria; order Pseudomonadales; family Moraxellaceae; genus JAJZHK01. The sequence goes on from JAJZBU010000013.1 coordinate 49,704, forward strand.
GTCTCGCTCTTCGCCTCGGCATCCTGCTCAAGCGTCCATTCCTGCAACTGCGCTTCGAGCTGCTGCATGCGTGTCTGCATCTCCTGGCGCTCACGATGCAACAAGGCCTGTTCCTGCCGTGCCTGCTGCAGCAGCCATTGATGCTCTTGCTGGTGCAAGCTGAATTCACGTTGTGCGAGCTCGACCTCCTTGAGCTTGTGCAGCGCCCGACGCGCCAACTGCTGCCAATGCTGGACCTGTTGTTCCTGTTCCTGCAGGCGCAGCGTCTGCGCCTGAGCGATGGCCGCGACCTCATCATGCCGCCCCTGCCATTGCTCGATCTGTTCGCGCCAATGTTCACCCTGTTGCGCATGGGTCGCCAGCTGTTGCAACTGCTGCTGGCAGGCGGCGGCCATGGCCTGCTCCCGCTCCGCCTGCCGTTCGATGCGATCTTGCAAGGCTTGCGCTTCCCCATGCCGCGCCTCCTGCTGGGCGCGCGCCGCCGCCAGCGCCTGCTGACTCCGCTGGCAGGCGACATCAGCTTCGGCCAGGGAGGTCATCAAGGACTGCATGCGTTCTTCCAACGCCAGCAGATCGCCCTGTCGCTGATCCCCGGCCTGTTGTTGCTGCAGCAGCATTTGCAGCCCCTGGCGCTGTTCACGCTCCAGTTCTTCGATACGCGCCCACAAGGCCTGTGTCTGCTGCAACAGCCCCTGCGCCTGCTGCTGGCTCTGGCGAGCAGCGGAGCAGGCCTGTTCATGTTCAGCTTGCAAGCGTTCCTGTTGCTGCACCAGATCCTCAACACGGGCCCGCATAGCCGCGTCAGCCTGCGTCGCCGCCTGCATGGCGCATTGCTGCTCGTGCACCTGCTGCATCGCCGCATGCTGGGCATCGACGAGCTGGCGCTGATCCCCCTGCAATGCCTGCGTGTCCTGATGCAATTGCTGCGTCTGCTCCAACAGCGGCTGCAGCGTGTCCTGCAAGGACTGCTGCAGGGCCTGCGCCTGCTGCAAAATCGCGTCATTGTTCTGCACGCGCTCATCGAGACTCTGCAGAGCCTGCGCCTGCTGCTCGCGCAGCACGACACCCTGCTGCACCTCGCGTTCTGTCTGGGTCCGCAAACCCTGGAGCTCGAGATACCAGCGCCCCTGTTGATCGAGGGCCTGCTCAGCGGCGCGCAACAGCTCTTGCATACGACGGGACTGCTCTTCCAGGGCGGCCTCACGTTGCTGCAGATCAGCCTCGCGACGCGCCATCCATTCGCTGCGCTCACGTCGCTCCTCCGCCCATTGCCGCTCGCGCTCCTGCTCACGCTCCATCGCAGCGGCACTGGCTTTTTCCTGAAGGTCGATCCGTTCCTGCAAAGACAGCATGCACTGTGCCCAGTCTTGCAGGGCATAGACCTGTTCTTGCAAAACACGGTGCATCCGGGCACGATCCTGCTGCGCCTGCTGTTCTTCTTCCTGGCGACTCGCCCTTTGCACGCGCAGGTCATCATCGCGCGCTCGCGAGTCCGCCGCCAAGCGAAAGACATCCCGCTGCAAGCGTTGCAAGGCGTCGCCGATGTCGGCGTTCTGGACTGCATGCGGGGCTGCATGCGGGGCTGCATCGAGGTGTTGGCGTGCAGCCAGCTTGCCCTCCATCCACCCTATCTTATAGGCAGGTTGCTGCAACAACTCCGTCCTGGGATGACGGTGACTCCCTAGCTGGTCGAGAGACGGCGTCGCTGTCATTTGTTTGACTCCTTTTGCAGTTGCGTTGCAGTTACACCAAGCGCTCCATCATTCAAGCAAAGAACGGGCCAAACATAGGACTGAGGGTGCGCTAGATGGTCGCGACGACCTTCGCCATGGCAACCTGAGTTTGCCGCACGCTCCAACTCCCATGTCACGGGCTTTATGGCTGATCGCCACAAATATGGCGTCAAAAACAAAACGCAACGACACCATGATTTTCGCTTGACAAGTCCACGGGTATCGCGCGACGTAGCCTCATGGCAAGGTATTGGCAAGCACTCCTCATGTCATTTCTAGATTTACCGCTGTCCACAAATTCTGTGGATAAGTCTGTGTAGAAAACTCGGTCAAGGCTCGCAAAGCCACATGCCGACTTAGGCGAAGACTTTTTGAATATTTTTTGAACAAATTATTTAACTATAAAAATCAATGAGTTAGAAAAGGCAAGGAAAACATGCAACGATTAAGACACATTTTTTGAGCCATCGGATGGCGGCAGTCAGCGATTCTGCGGCGAGTGCATAACTTTGACAGTGAAATTCTGACGCTTCGATGACGGTGGTCGCCCGCAACTCACCTTGACGCGGCGGTACCAGCCTACCCCGGCGGGGCGCGCGGATCGCCGCGTGCGACCATGCTCTGGCTGAAGTGCTCAAAATTAATGCTCGCGTTCACTCCCCAGGCTCATCCTCCCAATTCAATTCCAGGGCCGCCTTGGCGACGAGGTCCTCGGGCAGGCTGGCCTGTACCGCCACCCCCAGACGCTCGAAGTCCTTGGCCTGATGGATCAGATTGCCACGCCCCTGGCAGAACTGGTTCATCGCCTTGTCGTAGGACTCTTTTGCCCGATCGATCTGCTGTCCGAGAACCTGCATGCCCTCAAGAAAACCCGCCAACTTCTTATAGAGCTTGGCGGCTCGCTCAGCCAGCTCGGCGCTATGAACGTTCTGTTCCTCAAAGCGCCAGAGCTGCCGTACGATGTTGAGGCTGGTGAGCAGGGTGGTCGGCGTCGCCATCAGCACCTTCTGCTCGATGGATCGCTCAAACAAACTCGGTTCGGCGCGCATGGCCTCGCTGAACGCCGACTCGATGGGCACAAACATGAAGACCATCTCCGGCGTCCGCACGCCGGGCAGGGCAAAGTAGTTACGATCAGCGAGTTCCTGGATGCGCGCACGCACAGCCTGCACATGCTCATTCAAGGCGGCTTGCCGTACCACTTCATCCTCGGCATTGATATACCGGGTATAGGCATTGAGCGACACCTTGGCATCGATGATCAGATGCTTGTTCTGTGGCAACAGGACCACGACATCGGGGCGACGTCGCCCCTCTTCGGTGTTGAAACTCACCTCCTGTTGAAAATCGAGACCCCGACGCAAGCCCGAGCGCTCGAGCACATTCTCAAGGACCAGTTCCCCCCAGTTGCCCTGCATCTTCGACTGCCCCTTGAGCGCCGTCGCCAGACCGTGGGCCTCCTCGCTCATTTGCCGATTGAGCGCCATCAACTGCCCCAGTTCACCACGCAGCAAGGCTTGCTGCTCGACCTCATGGCGATGGAGTTCTTCGACTTTGCTGCGAAATTCGAGCAAGCGCTCTTTGAAAGGTTGCAGAAGCTGTTGCAACTGCGTCTGTTGCTGCTCTTGTACGCGCTCACTCTTTTCATCGAGAATTTTTTGCGCCAGATGCTGAAACTGCTGACTGAGTTCGTCGCGCGCTTGCTGTAGCCAAGCCAGCTTCTCGGCCTGTTGCTGCTGTTCCGCCTGCGCCTGGGTACGCACCTGAACCAGATCCTGTGCCAGATTCTGACGCGCGCGCTCACTCTCGGCGTACTGCTGTGACCAGCGCCGTCCTTCTTCCTGCCAATGCAGACGCTGTTCGTGTTCGGCTTGCGTGAGAACTTCCTGCCGCGTCAATCGCTGCGCCTGATCCGCTAGGCTGCGCCGCGCTTCCTGCAAGGCTTGCTCAGCGCGCGCCAACCCTTCTTGCAGCTCCGGCAGACGTGCTATTCGCTCCTGCCAGAGCTTGAGTTCAGACGCCTGCTGTACGCGCATCAGGCGCAAGGCATAGCGCTGACGCAGGAACAATAGCAACAAGACAAGGACGAGTCCCCCCATCCCCCAGGCGATCAGAAACGCCTCCCCCTGCCCCTCGCATGACATCTTCGCGCTTCTCCTGCTTTTGGCTAGTCGCCCAGCATGGAGGTCGGCGAGGGGATAGAGTCTCTCATTCAGACGGCCCACCGTGACACACGACTTTCCGTCGCCCGTCCCGTCGCCAGCTCCATGCTGATCGAAACAGAACGCATTGTGCCACAAGGCCAGGACAAAACAGGTCGTCCAGAAGATCAGCCGGCGCTATTGAGCCTCACCGCGCTCATACCAGCGATGATCGCTCACCGCCAACAGCGCACGCCGCGCCTCGGCGTATCCGACATCCTGATCACGCAAAGGTCGTCGCTGCGGCCCTTCGTGCACGTAAGCTTGCAAGGTGGCGCCTCGGTCATCGTATTCAATCCGAGCCGGCACCCCCATCGACTGCAGTTTTCTGTTGGCATCGATCGCCATCACTTTTTGCTCACGCGACATGATCCGATCCTCATGATCTACTGCATCCATTGTCGATAGCTGGCAGAGCTATCGGTTGATCCATGTCAAAATCGTTACGATTTCGCCTCGCACCGTTTCCTCATGTAACGTTTATGACAGCATTGCCGCCTCGCCGTCTTCCCCCAACCGCCCTAGCCATCACTCTAAGTCTGAAAAATAGCGGCTGAAGCGACTGAATACGCCGCCGACATGGACAAATCAGGCCAGATCGCCGCGTCTGTAGGCGCCTGATGGGTGCATAGGCATCTTTACTGCCTCCTGTCCAAGGCTCAAAAACAATCATCAGCAACATAGAGGGTTAAAAAAAAATGAAGCGATTGATGGCATGGATGGTGTTGATCTGCTCCGTGGTGGCGAACGCCGACAACTATACGCAGACGCGTTACCCTATCGTTCTGGTGCCGGGTGTCTTAGGCTTTCAGCAAGTCTTCGGCATCGACTACTTCTACGGCATCCCACAAGCCCTGAGCAGTGGTGGCGCTCAGGTCTTCGAAACCTCCGCCTCAGCACTCACCTCGACGACGGCGCGCGGTGAGGAACTGCTGGCACAAGTTCAAAATATTCTGGCCATCACCGGTGCGAGCAAGGTCAATCTCATCGGTCATAGCCATGGTGGCGTATCCGCGCGCTACGTCGCCAATGTCCTCCCGCAGGCCATCGCCTCCGTCACCACCATTGGGTCTCCCAATGCCGGCACTCCTGTCGCCGACGTTCTTCTCGGGGTCACGCAAATCCCCGGCGTCGGCAACCTCGCCCTGTCGATCAGCAACGCGCTCGCCTCTTTGTTCGATATGGTCGCGGGGACGTCCTACGCTGAAAACACCCTCGGCGAACTCACCTCGATGAGCACCGCAGGACAAGCCGGCTTCAACGCTCAGTTCCCCGCCGGCATGCCGGCTACGCCCTGCGGCCAGGGAGCTGGATCGAGCCAGGGGCAATTGTACTATTCGATGAGTGGCACCTCGCCCCTGACCAACTTCTTCGACCCCACCGACCTGCTCTTTGGCATCACTTCCCTGGCCTTTGCCGGCAGCCCCAACGATGGTCTGACCGGCCAGTGCAGCAGCCACTTCGGCGTCGTCCTGCGCGATGACTACCCCTGGAACCACGGCGATGAAATCAACCAGTTCATGGGGCTGATCGGCTGGTTTGCACCCGATCCCGTCAGCGTTTACCGCGAGCAAGCCAATCGCCTCAAAAACCAGGGCGTCTAATGCGACACCATAGGGAGTTTTTATAGCTCCATCGCGTCATCGATGACCGACAATTCGTCGGTCATCGATTCGTTGCAGGAGTCTTCACCATCGAGGCGGAGCTCATCGCCGATCCATTCTTCGAGATATTCCTGACATTCCATCTCGGTACGTCCTCTGTCTGTGATCTTCAGCATCCATTCAAGCGCATGAGCTTGACAGCTTTATGACAGCTGTGCGAGAGGATCCACCCACCCCCCACCGGCCTGTTCGAGAACGCCAGCGACAGCCAGGGTGAGCGCATCCCGATCGGGCGCAGCGATCACCTGCACGCCCGTCGGCAACCCCCCATCGAGTCCCATCGGACAGGCCGTCGCCGGCAAGCGCAGCGCATTGTAGATCGCTGAACGGACAAACTGAAAGGGGCGCAGCATGGCGTGGTAGTGGCGCGGCGCCTGACGCGGGTAAGGGAGATCGAGCAAAACGCCGTCATCCCCGAGACGATCCATCAGCTCCTGACGTAAAGCCTCCCCCTGCGCCAGACAGCGGCGCATGCGCTCCGGCATATGCGCCGGAATACGTTCGAGCAGACTGAGCAATACCAGAGGCAAAGTGTGGGGTGGATGTCTCTGCAACAACTGTCCCAGACCGCGCAGGCTCGAGGTCAGATGGCGATCGCCAAACATCATCTCGGCAAAGCTCAAACTCCCCGCAGAAACGAGCATATGACTCCAGATGTCGATAGCCTGATCCAAGCCCGGCAGGTTGCAGTCCTCAACGCGGGCGCCACGTTCCTCGAGCGCCTGCAGAGCGCGCGTCAGCGCCGCCGTCTGCGCACGATCGGGATGTGGCGCATAATCCGGGCGCAGCCGCAGAACACGCAATCGACTGACATCGACCGCAGCGACCTCGGCCGATAACGTCGGCTTGGCGGCGAGCAGGCCGACCACCGTCGGCAGATCGGTCGCACGCCGACACAGGGGACCGGTCGCCAGCATCTCCTGGGCGATGCCCTGGGGCGAAGGATATTGTCCGGCATTGGAAATCAGTCCCGGTGAGCCCTTGTGGCCAAAGACGCCATTGAACATCGCCGGCATGCGGATCGAACCACCGATGTCCGATCCCAGACCGATAGGCGATCCGCCTGCCCCGACGATGGCCCCCTCGCCACCCGAGGATCCTCCGGCCGTACGCCGTGCATCATAGGCATTGTTGGTTCGGCCATAGACGGGATTGAAGGATTCCATCCACATGCATAATTCCGAAGTATTGCTGACGCCAAGGACGATGGCGCCAGCTTCACGCAGACGTTGGACGCTGGGGGCATCATTCTCGGCGATGATATGGCGACGGTGGATGGATCCGGCGGTCTGCGGCATACCGGTGACCGCCAGGCTTTCTTTGATGGTGCACGGGACTCCCCAAAGCGGCGGCCAGGAACGCTCCTCACCACGCTGACGGCTTTCCTGCAACTGCGCGTCACAAAGATCGGCTTGGCGCCGTGCCGCCGCATAGCTATCGACGACCAGGGCATGAATGCGTGGCTGCATCCTGACGCTACGCTCGATGTGAGCATCGACCACCTGCCGCGAACTATAGCGCCCACTACGAATACCAGCAGCGAGTTGTAAAGCTGATTGCGCGATCAATTCATCCATAGGTCAATTCCTGTTGGCCCGATAAGATTGGCGATCATAGCATCGCCGCGACTCCGATCGAGAACCGTCCGCACGAACATTCGCGCATCAAGCGACAGAAGGCCACGCAAATACCATGAAATGCTTTGCTACTCAGCGATTTTGAGGCAGAATCAGCGCCACACAAAAGCGCCTTGGAGGCTGGGACTGCATGTCCAAAGAAGATACTCTGGAAATTGATGGCACGGTCATCGAAACCTTGCCCAACACCATGTTTCGCGTACAACTGGAAAACGGCCACGTCGTGACGGCGCACATCTCTGGCAAGATGCGCAAACACTATATCCGCATTCTGACCGGCGATCAGGTCAAGGTCGAAATGACCCCCTACGATCTGAGCAAGGCCCGCATCACGTACCGCGTCCGCTGACACTTCGGGGCATCCTTCCCCGAAGCGCTGCGCCGCCGTAGCGGAGATCAGGCGGTCTCGCTCTCCTCAATGGTCAGCGCTAAGTGCTCGCCCTCGGCGCTGACGTGTACGCGTCCACCGTGTTCCGCCAGTTCGCCGAACAGAATCTTTTCGGCCAGTGACTTCTTCAACTCATCCTGGATGAGTCGAGTCATCGGTCGCGCGCCCATCTTGGCATCATAGCCATGTTCTGCCAGCCAAGCCCGCGCCGTTTCATCGACGTCGAGAAGAACGCGCTTGTCATCCAGCTGCGCCTGCAGTTCGACGATGAACTTGTCGACGACATTGGCGATGACCGCAGGCGTCAAGGCCTGGAACTGGATGATAGCGTCGATGCGATTGCGAAATTCCGGCGTGAACATCTTGCGTAAAGCTTCCATGGCATCGGTGGAGTGATCCTGCTGGGAAAAGCCCATCGAAGCACGGCTGATCAAGTCAGCCCCGACATTGCTGGTCATCACCAGGATGACATTGCGGAAATCGGACTTGCGGCCATTGTTGTCGGTCAGCGTACCGTGATCCATGATCTGCAAGAGGAGGTTATAGACCTCCGGATGCGCCTTCTCGATCTCGTCGAGCAACAGAACGGCGTGTGGGTGCTTGACGACAGCCTCGGTCAGCAGTCCACCCTGATCGTAGCCGACATAGCCCGGCGGCGCCCCGATCAGCCGCGACACCGTATGACGCTCCATGTATTCCGACATGTCGAAACGGATGAGCTCTATGCCAAGCGACTTGGCGAGCTGACGCGTCACTTCCGTTTTGCCGACGCCGGTCGGACCGGTGAACAAGAAACTGCCGATCGGCTTTTCCGGTGATTTCAAGCCGGCCCGCGACAACTTGATCGCCGAGGCCAGTGCCGTGATCGCCTCATCCTGACCAAAGACGGTCATGCGCAGATCGCGTTCGAGATTGCGCAAAGCCTCCTTGTCGTTGGCCGAGACCGACTTCGGCGGGATGCGGGCGATACGTGCGACGATCTCCTCGATATCGGCGACCCCGATGATTTTCTTGCGCTTACTCGGCAACTGCATGCGCTGAAAGGCCCCCGCCTCATCGATGACATCGATGGCTTTGTCGGGCAGGAAGCGCTCATTGATGTAGCGCTCTGACAACTCGGCCGCGACCTGCAAAGCCTTGTCGGCATAGCGGACGCCGTGATGCTCTTCGAAACGGCTCTTCAAGCCCTTGAGGATCTGATAGGTCTCCTCGACGGAAGGCTCGGCGACGTCGATTTTCTGAAAACGCCGCGCAAGCGCACGATCTTTCTCGAAAACACCGCGATATTCCTGATAAGTCGTCGATCCCATGCACTTCATCTGGCCAGAAGCGAGCAAAGGCTTGATCAAATTGGAGGCGTCCATGACGCCACCGGAAGCGGCACCGGCACCGATAATGGTGTGGATTTCATCGATGAACAGGATGGCGCCTTCTTTCTTTTTCAGTTCCGACAGCAAGCCCTTGAAACGCTTTTCGAAATCGCCACGATACTTGGTGCCGGCAAGCAAGGCGCCGAGATCGAGGGAATAGACCGTCGATTGCGCGATGGCTTCTGGCACCTTGCCCTCGACGATCAACCATGCCAAGCCCTCGGCGATGGCCGTCTTGCCGACGCCCGGCTCGCCGACCAAGAGCGGATTGTTCTTGCGCCGCCGGCACAAGACCTGAATCGCTCTTTCGATCTCGGCCTCTCTTCCCACCAGAGGATCGATACGCCCCTGGCGCGCCTGTTCGTTGAGGTTGCTGGTATAGGCATCGAGCTGGGAAGGCGCCTGGCTCTCGGTGAAGCCGTCCTCATCCTGGCTTTCCTGCGGCTCTTGGCTCTGCGGATCATTGACTTTAGCGATACCGTGCGAGATGTAATTGACGACATCGATCCGCGCTACCGACTGCTGCTTGAGGAAATAGACAGCCTGCGACTCCTGCTCCGAAAAGATGGCGACCAGCACATTGGCGCCGGTGACTTCCTTCTTACTCGAAGACTGCACATGGAAGACGGCACGCTGCAAAACCCGCTGAAAGCCCAGGGTCGGCTGCGTTTCCTTGTGCGTATCATGCACTGGGATGAGGGGTGTCGTCTCTTCGATGAAATGCGCCAGATCGCGACGCAAAGCGTTCAAATCGGCACCACAAGACTTGAGCACCTGCAAGGCCGTCTCGTTATCGAGCAGTGCCAGCAGGAGATGCTCGACGGTCATGAATTCATGACGCTTGGCCCGGGCATCGCGAAAGGCGAGGTTCAGGGTCAACTCCAAATCCTTGCTGAGCATGATTGCTACCTCATTCAAGCCAACTCAACCCGACACATCAGCGGGTGCTCGTGACGCTGCGAAAAATCCACCACCTGCATCGCTTTGGTTTCAGCAACATCACGGGTATAGCGACCCACACCAGCCTTGCCCCGTGTATGGATTTCGAGCATGACGCGGGTCGCCTGCTGCCGATCCAAAGCAAAAAAAGACTCAAGAACGATGACGACGAATTCCATCGGCGTATAGTCATCGTTCAAAATCACGACCTGATACATCGGTGGCGGCGGTAGCTCCTGGTTCTGGCTACGCGCACGCACGTCCTCCTGCGGCTGAACTTCCTGCCCTGCCCTCACTCTCCATACTAGTCGAGTTTGTTCAGCCCTGCCTATGCTCATGCGCTCCACGTCCTCATCAAACTCGCAAGGGACTGACTCTCCCCTCTTCGATAGATTGGGGGCACAAGGCCACGTTTGCAATGGTGAAGTCCGCCTCGCCACAGAAAATCCCCCCCTCCCGGGTATGCCGTTCGCCACGGTTCGCCTCGGGATGTCATTGCCGCCCCAGGCGTGGCCAAAGATCGGTCAGGCTTGTCGCATGCGAGGCGCGCCAGGGATTGATATCGACCCCCCCGCGCCGGGTATAGCGCGCCATCACCAACAGGCTTTCCGGCTGCATATGTCGCCAAAGATCGAGGTAGATGCGTTCGACGCAGTGCTCGTGAAAGTCAGCATGATGGCGAAAAGACAACAGATAGGCGAGCAAGGCGCCATGATCGAGACGCGGCCCCTGATAGCGAATGAAGACACTGGCCCAATCCGGCTGTCCGGTGACGGGACAGTTGCTTTTGAACAGATGACTGACCAGGTTCTCTGCGACGAATGCACCGTCACCGCGCAAGACGCCGGCATCCGGCTGCGTCGGTGTCGCTCCGGACCAAGCGACCTGGTCAATACAGAAGGAAGATGCCGGCTGAACTTGCAGGTCAGGGTCATCGATCGTGCAAAGCTGCAACTCAGGGCTGGCACGAAGACATGCGCTCAAGTCCGCCTGCAGGCAGGCGAGCAGGTCAGCGGGAGCAGAAAAGCGCTGTTCATGCAAGGAACATAGATAGAGCTTGAGCGATTTGGACTCGACGATGCACGGACTGTGGGCGCCGATATGCAGGCGCAAAACAGCCACTTGTGGCCGGCCGTACGCATCCAGCCAGGAGAGCTCATAGGCCGTCCACAGATCCCCTCCATGCGCCGGCCAGCCCGCACCCTCCAGGCCCAGACTCTGACGTCCCGGGTGACGTTCGAGGCCCAGCAGGAGTGCGGGATCATAGGTTTGCGGGTAGGGCGTCGTGTGGCCGAGCGAAGTGACGGCGTAAAAGGGAGTTTCGAGCGCCATGACCTTACTCCCGCAAGCCAGTGCCGCGCTGCAGGAGCGACCAGGCATAGACGGACAGTCCAAGGCTGAGCACCGTCAGCAGGGCCAGGGCCAAAATGACCGGCACATCGCTACTACCCAGAACGCCGTAGCGGAAGGCATCCACCATATACAGGACTGGATTGAGCAGGCTGACTTTCTGCCAGAAGGGGGGGAGCAGATGGACCGAATAGAAGACCCCACCGAGATACGTCAGGGGCGTCAGGACAAACGTCGGAATGATCGAGATGTCGTCAAAACTCTTGGCAAAAATGGCATTGATGAAGCCGCACAAGGAGAACAGTACTGCGGTCAAGAACACGGTTAACAGCACGATCCCTGGATGAATCAGGTGCAAACGGGTGAAAAACAGCGACAACACGGTGACGATCAGGGCGACACACAGGCCCCGCACAACGCCGCCACTGACGTAGCCGACCAGAATCAGCACGTGACTGATCGGCGCCACCTGCAGTTCTTCGATGCTGCGCTGAAACTTGGCGCTGTAGAAACTCGACACGACATTGGCATAGCTGTTCTGGATGACCGCCATCATGATCAGCCCCGGTACGATGAACTGCATATAGTCATAGCCACCCATACGCCCGACGCGACTACCGACAAGATTGCCAAAAATGATGAAGTAGAGCGACATGGTGATCGCCGGCGGCAACAAGGTCTGCACCCAGATACGCATGAACCGGCGAATTTCCTTGATCAACAAGGTTGAAAACGCCACCCAGGCTTCATAAGCCGTCATACCCCGCCTCCTTCTTTACGCAAACTACGCTCGACCCTGGCGACGAACAACTCCTCCAAGCGATTGGCCTTGTTACGCATACTGACGACCTGCACGCCATATTGCGTGAGGCAGGCGAAGACCTCATTGAGACTCTCACCGCGACGCAAAGTCACCTCCAGCGTCTGGCTGTCGCTCTGTCGCGTACTCCACGGCAACGACAATGCCGCCTGCAAAGGAGCTGCAAGATCGAAAACAAAGGTCTCGGCGTGCAAGGTCGCCAGCAGCGAGCGTGTGTCGGTGTCTTCGATGAGGCGCCCCTGATCGATGATGGCAATACGGCGACACAAGGCCTCGGCTTCTTCGAGATAGTGTGTCGTCAAGATGATACTCGTGCCCTGGCGATTGATCTCACTGAGAAAATCCCACATGGATCGGCGTAGTTCAATATCGACACCCGCGGTCGGCTCATCGAGAATCAGAAGGCGCGGGCGATGCACCAGGGCGCGGGCGATCATCAACCGTCGTTTCATGCCGCCGGACAAGGTGCGCGCCACCGCATGGCGCTTTTCGCTCAAACCGAGCAAATCGAGCAATTCTTCACAGCGTACCTGCGCCTCGCGCCGAGGCATGCCGTAATAGCCCGCCTGCGTCACGATGATGTCGCTGACCTGCTCGAACTGACTGAAATTGAACTCCTGCGGCACGACTCCGAGCTGCTTTTTCGCAGCGGCCAGCTGTCGATCGATGTCATAGCCAAAAATGGCAACCTGCCCCGCCGTCTTGTTCACCAAGGCGCTGAGAATACCGATCGTCGTCGACTTGCCCGCCCCATTGGGGCCGAGCAAAGCTAAGAACTCGCCTGCCTGCATACTCAAGTCGATACCACGCAGGGCGACCGTGCCACTTTCATAAACCTTATGCAGCCCCTTGATTTGCAAGGCTTCATGACCCATGACCCATACTCCGTGCAGCCATCATCAATGGCCAAATAGCGATGATAACCAATCCGCGCTGCGCTCACCATGTCCGACGCGAGCAACAGTGCGTCCTAGAAACACCAAAATATTGATACAAAGCAAAGGGGCTGCAGACACAAAACGATACATTCCTTCTTACACCAACTTTCAATGAGAGGTATATTCCATGCACCCCGCCCCTTCCTGGACGGATGAGTTCGCGGCTGAAACCTGGCAGGAACACCGCAGTACCGCCAGACGCCACCTCTTCATATCGAGCCTGGGACTGATGTTGGGCCTTGGTATCTGGATGACTTGGTCAGTCCTTGTGCTCTGGTTGCCGCGCGTAGGATTTCACCTTTCCACCACCGAACTCTTCGGTCTGACTGCCATGCCCGCCCTGACGGCGGCGCTGTTGCGATTTTTTTATGCCATCGCCGCCAGTCGTATGGGGGCTCGCCACATGTTGCAGATCTCGACCCTGGCGCTGATCTTTCCAGCCATCGGCATCAGCTTCATCAGCCAAAGACCCGACCTCCCTTATGAAGACCTTCTCGCCGTTGCCGCCCTGACCGGGCTCGGCGGCGCCTGTTTCACCTCAGTGATGACATCGACCAGCCGTCAATATCCCTTGAGCCGGCAAGGCCGCGCTCTCGGCTGGACTGCAGGTCTTGGGCACTTGGGCATCGTCCTGGTACAGGCGTTTCTACCATGGGTTCTGCTGCATCCCGTCCTCGGTGTCTTTTCAGGTTCCGCATCATCCACCCGGCCACACCTCTGGATACAAAACGCTGGCCTCATCTGGCTACCTGGCATCTTTGTCGTCGTCGTCCTGGCTGAGCTTGGCCTGCGCGATCAGGTGCAGGCGCGGGTGACGCGCCCCATTTTGCGCGCCACTTTTGCGCGTTTCGACAACTTCCTGCTGTCCTGGCTCTATCTCGGCAGCCTCGGATCCTTGATCGGTTTTGCCTCGGTGGAAGCCTTGCTGACGCACACCCTGTTCAAAAATGCGCACATCTCCACCACCTATCTCGGCCCCCTGGCAGCAGTCATCGCCATACCAGTGGGTGGTGTTCTCGCCGATCGCGGTCGCCGTGGCGCCCCCCTCGCCGTGCTCATGTTCATACTCACCATGATCGCCGTCGGTGGCCTTTTCATCAGCCTGCCCGTCGCTGACCTTGATGGCAGCCTCCCTCTTTATGTCGCCTGCTTCATCTTCATTTTCAGCAGCACCGGCATCGCGCAAGGCGCCACCTTGCAGATGATGGCGCAAGTGAGCGAGGAGCAAGCTCCCGGCCATGGCAGCGAAACCCTGGCGGTACTGTTGGGACTGGGGGGGGCCATCGCGACGGTAGGCGGATTCTTCATCCCCGGCATGCTGGCGTCTTCCATGAGCATGTTCAATGGCACGGAACTGGCGTTGTTTGGCTTTGAGCTCTTTTATGCCAGCTGTCTGGTCATCGCCTGGTGGTTCTGGCGCCTACGCGACCTGCAAGCCTCGCACTGAAACTGACGACGGCCGGATACAGGAAATATTCCGGTCGTCGCCTTGCTCGTCTTCTATCGTGAACCGCAAATTTGAGATGATGGCACCATGCGGAGCACCGTCATAGCCGTTGGACGCCGGTGGGCGCGGTCATGCTGAACCCAAGATGATTACTCTGCAGCCGTCTCTGCAATCAGTACATCGGCCGGGATGCCAAGGCCATGGCGAAGTTTTCGGATCATGGCCTGCGTCAGTGGGCGCTTGCGGTTTAGGATTTCGTAAACGCGATTGCTCTTGCCCATCATCGGCTCAAGATCTTTGATGGCTTCCACAGGATCGGGCGCCGTGATGGGCATGTGCTTGGCCTCGTAGGCTTGCACCAGCGTAGCCAGGATATTCAGGCGATCACCCTCCTCCGTGCCCAAGTCAGGGTCGGACTCTAAAGTGGACCCGTCAGTCAAGACAGTTTTTCACCGAGTTTAAGCTATCTTCACGACTTCATGCGCAGCGGAATGGCGCTGCCCCACTGTCGGCGACAGCGTCTTGCTGCCGACCGTATTTGTCCA
>JAJZBU010000043.1 GCA_021851865.1 Pseudomonadota bacterium
CCAGCATCGTCGATGGCCACCGGCTGGCTATGGACCGATGGACACAAGAGCAGCAAAGCGCTGATGACTATGGAGATGAATGGCTTCATCAGGAGGCCCCCGCCGTGGTGATTTTCATGTGCTGAATGAGGATGCCATTGATCTGCGAGGTGCCGAGATTGACCGCCGCCCCTGATGGGGACTGGAAGAACATGCCGTTGCTGGTACTGGAGCCCGATGTCGACATATCAACCGCCCCCCCCGACAGGGGAGTCCCAATGTCAATGAAGCCATGGGTCAGTGGATTGGGGTTGCTCACAGCTCCTGAGGCATTGGTAGCGCATGCCGCCGCCGAGGTCAGCGAGCTGCCGCAATAGAAGTTATTGTAAACATTGGCGATATTGGGAATCTGCATGAGCTCGACGACGAAGTTGCCGTCGTGTGCCGGTGCGCTCGATACGACGATGTTTTGATAGTCGAGAGCGCCGATCGGCAGATACATGTTGACGTTGTCCAGGAAGAGTCCTTCCTGGCTGTTGAAGTCGGGGACGGCGTGCAGGGCGTTGGGACTATCGGCGTTTTGGGCGACCGAGAAGCGTAGATTGCCGGACAAGGCCAGGGACATGTTGATGCCGAGGGACTGGTAGTAGCCGGAAGAAGCATCAGCAGTATTGTTATCCGTGGTCTGCATCAAGCGCAGGACGCTGGGAAGGGCATTGCCGGCAGCATCGGTCGCGGTGAGCGTCCCTTCAAAGATCGTCTGCGCCTGCAAGAAGCAGGTAGTCGTGGTACAGGCATCCGGAGTCGGTCCGGTATACGAGGACAGGGGCTGCTGCACACCACCCTGGTTGGCCTGCATCTCGCTCCAGAAGGACAGGCGGAAAGGATCCATCTGCGTCGGACCGAGCAGTTCGAGAACCGTCGGAGAAACGCTGTTGCCCTGATAGTCGATGCCGGGGTACTGGAAAGCACGCAGGACGAAGGGATTGTAGACGGAAGCGAAGTCCTTGATCGTCGCATTCGCCGCGCTGCCGAGCGGACAACCCAGGTCACCCTGACCCGCCCCCACGGCTGTCGTCGTACAAGGGCTGCCAAACCAGCTCGTGCCGGAAGAACCCGCTCCGGTCATGGACAGACCGTACATATAGATATCGGCTCTTTGCCAGCCTTCGGAAGCCGCTGTCGAGGTGGGCTGTGAACCGACTAGCTGGATGTAGCTGGTCGGTGCCATCTCGAAAGCGAAATTCTCGAGCCCCAGGGCGATACCCTGAGCACCGACACTCGCCATCTGGCTGTCCGACATGTCGGTGAGCGCCGATGCAAAGGGCGTCCCCAATAGGGCCAGGATGAAAAACACGACTGAAAATCGCAGGCGTTGGAGGCTCATTTCTTCTCTGTTTCCTCTTGCTGGTCCGGAAGTTCGTCACACGACGAAACGGCCAGTGAAGATCCGTCCTCACCTGGGCGTCACTACCGGAAGAGGTGACTCTTTTATTGTAGGGCTTCCCCTCTACTTCCATCTCGACAGAGCGTGGGCAGAGAGAGTACATCTGTTCGCATTTTAGCCAGAAACCCGGCCTCTGCGTCGAGTGTTTTTATGTAAGAATTGTAAAGCCAGCTCCCTACAACGCCTTCCGGACGCCATGCGATCAGCATAGTACGCGCCATCGCCCTGTACACGGTTCGATCGCAGCGGGACGAAAAATCCGATGAACGGACGTGCTCATTGTCCAGCGATGAACCCCAGCGGATCAAGCAGAATCAGGCTCAGCTGCTCAGGCACCCAGACACCAGAATTGACAATAACTCTGAAAACGGTGTCACTCTGCTGCGCAGTGGGCGCATCGGCGGTAAGGTTGAAGGGCAGGTCGCCGGTGGCTGAAGGTCGAATTATCTTTCGATGGCGACGACCGCGATTCTTAACCGTCATGGAGGCAGGCCGACGCCCCTGAGCATGAAAAACACAACATCGACACGAGACTGTTCGTATTTTCATGCCAATTACGAGACGTACATATATTATTGTTCCGATTTTTCGTGATTTTCACGGTAAGCCACGGCTAGGTGCCGGCCTCTTCATCCCACTTCTTCAGCTGGGCCAGCTTCTCTGCGATTTTGATCTCCAGGCCGCGCGCTGTCGGCTGATACCAACCCGGCTCTTTCATGCCCTCAGGCAGGTAGGTCTCTCCGGCGGCATAGGCATTGGGTTCGTCATGGGCATAGCGATAGTCATGCCCATAGCCCAGTTCCTTCATGAATTTGGTCGGGGCGTTGCGCAGGTGAACGGGAACTTCCCGGCTTTTGTCCTGCTTGACGAAGGCTCTTGCCTGGTTGTAGGCGTTGTAACCGGCATTACTCTTGGCCGCCACTGCCAGATAGATGACCGCCTGACCCAGGGCCAATTCACCTTCAGGACTCCCCAGGCGTTCATAGGTGAGTGCGGCATCGTTGGCGATCTGCATGGCTCTCGGATCAGCCAGGCCGATGTCTTCCCAAGCCATTCTAACGATTCTTCGGCACAGATAGCGCGGGTCGGCGCCACCGTCCAGCATGCGCGTCAGCCAGTAAAGCGCTGCGTCAGGATGGGAACCGCGCACCGATTTGTGTAGGGCCGAAATCTGGTCATAGAAGTTGTCGCCGCCTTTATCGAAACGTCGGCTGTTCAAGGTCAAGGCGCTCTCGATGAAGTCGGCATCTATCCTTTTGACCCCAGCGGCACCGGCAGCGGTTTGGCACTGCTCCAACAAGTTGAGAAACCTTCGCGCGTCGCCATCGGCGTAGCCGATGATGGTATCCCGGGCTCGGTCGTCCAACTCCAAAGCACCAAGAGCCTTCGCCTGGGCACGGACAAGCAACAGCTTCATCTCTTCATCGGTCAACGACTTCAGCACATAGACCTGAGCCCGCGACAGCAAAGCCGAGTTCACTTCAAAAGAGGGGTTCTCGGTGGTGGCGCCGATAAAAGTAAAGAGACCCGACTCCACATGCGGTAACAAGGCATCTTGTTGCGACTTATTAAACCTGTGGATTTCATCGACGAACAAGATGGTGTTCTTGCCCCGTGCAAGATACTGCCGCGCCTGATCCATGGCTTCTCTGATGTCCTTCACACCCGATAAAACCGCCGACAGGGCGATGAACTCGCACTTGAACGCACTGGCCGTCAAGCGCGCCAAGGTGGTTTTACCGACGCCAGGCGGTCCCCAGAAGATCATCGAGTGCGGCTTGCCCGACTGGAAAGCCAGCCGCAAGGGCTTGCCCTCACCGAGCAGGTGAGCTTGTCCGATCACCTCGTCCAGTGTGTGCGGCCTGAGGGCTTCCGCCAGAGGTGGAAGCGGTGCATGGGTGAACAGATCAGACACGACACCCCTCCTCGTCAGGCGTGCAGGAACCGACGCCCGGTCTACTGCTGAATGATCTCGGCGCCTTGCGGCGGCGTGAAGTGAAACAGCGCCTTATCAAGATGCACGTGATAGCGCACCTCCTGAAAGCGGATGCGGGTTTTTTGCCCCATGGCGTCCTTGAGTTGCATCTCTTCGATACGCCCGCGCATGAACTTGATGCGCATCGCCTCGAACATGGCGTCCTGCTTGCGCGGTTTGAGCAGGAAAGAGCTCTCACCGGGCACGACATCATCTTCCTTGCGGATGTCGAAGTTCTTCGCCATCGTCGCTGCATCGCTGCTCAACAACAGCGCCGGCGTATCACCGACCTGGCGATCGAGCGATTCGATGATGACCTGGTTGAGATCAGGATCATAGACCCAGACGGTGCGGCCATCGGTGATGATGCTCTGGGCATAGGGGGTCTTGGTCTCCCAGCGAAAATGTCCGGGCCGGCGCACCTGCATATGACCGGTGAACTCCTTGCCTCGCACCCCGCGCGCATCGATGATGTGCTGGGAAAACGAAGCCTCGGCGTCATCGATCTGACTCAGTTGGGCGTTGAGTTCCTGAACGGAAGATTCGTCGGCGTGCGCTGTCATCGCCAACAGCGCGATCAAACTGGCGGAACAAAGACGCCAAGGTAGGCAAAAAAACGACATGAAGCACCTGTTTCAGCGAAAGGAGGCCTATTGTGGCATGCAGGCAGGGCACTGCCTAGAGAAAAGCCGAAGCCTCGCCGCAATGCGTGCAGACTGATATTTCAGCAGCCATACCATCACTGCCTACGGAGGTAAGACGTTAGATTCGGACAGACGGCTTTGCAAGTTCAGCCAAGACGGCTAACCTGAACGCCAGTCCTCAGAATAAAACGCGCTCGAGCGCGTCGGAGCAAGATCTTGAAGGATTCAAGTGACATCCTGATGACGGTCGACCGACAGGGAAAAATTCGTCACATCGGCGATCTCGGCATGGCCTTGTTCATGCGCCAGCCGGGAGACTATTTTCCCGTCATCTGCCGTTATGATGGCCAAGTGCAATCCCTTTCCCTCAATGCCTATCGTCAACACGACACCATGGAGTTCTGGCTGGCACCGATGCGCGATCCTGCCGGTGACTGGGATGGTTTCGCCGTCATCCAAAGACACACTCAGGCACCACCGGAAGCCACGCCGTCCCCTACCCCGGCGTGGACGGCAGCGGAGCTACGTTCCGCCATGAAGCGGGGCGCATTCTTTCTCGTTTATCAGCCCGAGCAGCGCCAAAAAGGGCAACGTAACCGTGCCGCTGAGGCCTTGCTGCGCTGGCGACAGGGCGATGGATGCATCCTCAGCGCCGGAGAATTTTTTCCCGCACTGGAACACCACGGTCTCGACGTCGAACTCGGCTGGTGGATCATCGATGAGGCGTGTCAGCAGAACCGGCGCTGGCAGATGAAAGGTTTGCGCCCGCTCAGCATCTCGGTGAATCTGTCACCGGCGCAGTTGGCCCACCCCGAACTATTTGACCGTACACGTGAAGCCCTGGAGTTTCACGGCCTGCCCGCGCATTACCTGCAGTTTGAGGTCAATGCCCGCTGCATGCATGGCGACGGCTACGCTGACGCCATGATCCTGCATCGCTTGAAGCATCTCGGCGTCCGCATCATGCTCGATGATTGCGATAACAGCCAACGCAGCTGGCATCAGTTGCTGCTCTGGCCGATCGATGCCATCAAGCTGCGCGCTGAGGCTTGGAATGACACCTTGATTTCCGTGGCACGCGGCCTCGGCAAGGCGGTGATCGTGCAGATGCACGACCATCCCGTCGAAATCGACAGCGCTTATCAGGCCGACGCCCACCAGGGAGATCTCATCTGCCGTCCTCTGGCCGCCGAACAACTGGCGAGCATCCTCGATCAAGGAGGATGGGCGGCCTGATCAGCCTTTGCGGTAGACGTCGTAGACGATGTAAAGACCAAGAGCGACGAGGAAGATGCCGAAACCGGCCTTCAGGCCCTCGGTCGATGCGTTGCTGCCCCAGCGTGCCCCAAACCAAGCGCCGAGCACCAACGAAAGGGCGATGAAAGCGGCCGCCTTGATATCGACATACCCTCCCCGATAGTACTCCATCACCGCCGCCAGACCGACCGGCGGCAAGAGGATGGCGAGGCTGGTGCCGGTCGCCAGTTTCTGAGAGAAGCCGAGTCCGTAGACCAGGGCGGGGACGATGAGCACGCCACCGCCGATGCCAAACAATCCCGAGAGCATGCCGGCGCTGAGCCCGATGACGAGGAGAAGGAGATTGTTCATCAGAGGTCCAGCGCGTGCGTGGCGACGATCACGCCATTGAGATCGGCGTAGAGATAATCCCCCTGATGAAGGGTCTGACCACCGAGGTAGAGGCTGACTCCGACATCACCGATACCGCGCCGCACGCTCTTGCAAGGGATGGCGGCGACGGCCTGCACACCGAGATCAAGAGCAGCGATCGCAACGACGTCGCGGATGGCGCCATGGATGATGACGCCGGCCCAGCCATTGTCGACGGCACTGGCGGCGATCATGTCGCCCATCAAGGCACAGCGCAAGGAGCCAGCGCCATCGACCACCAGCACCTGGCCTTGCCCCGGCGTAGCGAGCAGTTCCTTGACCCGGCTGTTGTCTTCAAAACAGCGGACGGTGACGATGCGTCCGGCAAAGGCGGTGCGCCCACCATAGCTGCGAAACATCGGCGCCAGAACGCGCACATCCTCGTGTTGATCGCAAAGATCAGGCGTCGAAAAACTCATCGTCATCACCTCTCAGACTGTAAGGAAAGTGCCGCCGACCATGCAAAAATGTCGCGACAAGTATAGGTGTGGGGGCCAGGAAAGGGACGCTCCACAGCGACCTGACGCATGGCCAGTGCGACCCGTTGCGCGGGAACCGCACGCAAGTGGCTCAGTGGGCCTTGTGCCAGCAAAGGATCGAGACGGGTGAGAGCCCACCCTGCCCAACGCTCCATGGAACGCTGCTGGCGGCGCTCACCGAGCAAAAGCGATGGCTGAAAGATGGACGTCCGGGGGTAATTGAGTTGCACGAGATCGCGCTCCAGGCGACCTTTGACTTGGCTGTAAAAAAACAGCGACTTTTCATCGGCACCCAAAGCACTGAGTAGCAGGAAATGCTCAGCGCCGGCGCGTTGCGCGAGCGTCGCCACCTGCATGCTGTAGTCATAGTCGACGCGGTGAAAGCGGGCTTTGTCACCGGCTTCACGCAAGGTCGTGCCGAGGCAGCAGAAAATATCGTCGGCGGCGATGGCATCGGCGTGAGCCGCCATGGTGTCAAAATCAAAGACCTTTTGTCGCAGGCGTCGATGCTGCAGATCGATGGGACGGCGACTGAGGGTGGTGACGCGCTTCCAGACCCCGGCATCGAGCAGCAGCGGCAACAGGTTTTGCCCCACCAGCCCGGTCGCCCCCACCAGTAATGCCGTTCTCTTGGTCATGCAGCCCCCCTTCAAGATGGATCTATTGTATGCATGCACCGCGATGAGCGCCAGCGTCGGGCGGCGATGAGCGCCAGTCATCGTCTGCCTGCTTTCGTGCATTGACAATTAAAAACGGAGATCGGCATACTGACGTTAACGTAAACGTAATGACGCTTCCCATGCCCCAACAATACAGCATCTCCGAACTGGCGCAGGAATTTGATCTGACCACACGCACCATTCGCCATTATGAGGAAGAAGGCCTGTTGCAGCCGCAGCGCCAAGGAGGACAGCGTGTCTACAGCCATGGTGACCGCACCCGCCTCAAGCTCATCCTGCGCGGCCGCCGCCTGGGCTTTTCCCTGCCGGAATGCCGGGAACTGATCGAACTCTATGATCCGCTGGGTGACAACCGCACACAGCTGCACCGGTTGCTGGAAAAAATCGCCGAAAGACGGCGGCAGTTGGCGCAACAACGCAAGGACATCGACATCCTCGAGTCTGAACTGACCCAGGCAGAACAACGTTGCTGGCAAGCCTTGCAGAACATCGACGCCCCACCTAAGGACCAGGAGAGCCTATGAAGATCACCGGTATGGATTTCGGACTGAGCCCCGAGATCGAGCAGTTGCGCAGCCATGTGCAGCGTTTTGCCGCACGCGCCATCGCGCCGCGCGCCGCCGCCATCGATCGGGACAATGATTTCCCGCGCGATCTGTGGCCACAATTGGGTGCCATGGGCCTGCTCGGCATCACCGTCGCGGAGACCTACGGCGGTAGTGATATGGGGTATTTGGCGCACGTCATCGCCATGGAAGAGATTTCCCGCGCCAGCGCTGCCGTCGGCCTCTCTTACGGAGCTCACTCCAATCTCTGCGTCAATCAGATTCACCGCCACGGCAGCGTCGAGCAGAAACAGCGATTTCTACCCGGGCTCATCGACGGCAGCAAGATAGGTGCTTTGGCGATGTCGGAATCGGAGGCTGGCTCCGATGTCGTCAGCATGCGTTTACAAGCCAGCGCCGATGGCGACCATTTTTGCCTGAATGGCCGCAAGATGTGGATTACCAACGGTCCTGACGCCGACGTCTACGTCGTCTACGCCAAGACGGCGAATGACGCCGGTACGCGCGGCATCACCGCCTTCATCGTCGAACGTGATCGTCCCGGCTTCAGTCGCGGCGCCAAACTCGACAAATTGGGCATGCGTGGATCGAATACCGGTGAACTGCTCTTCGAAAATTGCAGAGTACCCGCTGCCAACATCCTCGGCACCTTGCATCAGGGGGTCAGCGTGCTCATGAGCGGCCTCGACTATGAACGCATCGTCCTCGCCGGTGGTCCAGTCGGTCTGATGCAGTCCGTGATGGATATGGTCCTCCCCTATGTACACAGCCGCCGTCAATTCGGCCAGGCTATCGGCGAGTTCCAGCTGATGCAGGGCAAACTGGCTGATATGTACACACTGCTCAACGCCTCGCGTGCCTATCTCTACGCCACGGCTGCGACTTGTGATCGCGGCGCCAGCGCGCGCAAGGATGCCGCCGCCGTCATACTCTACTGCGCAGAAAATGCGACGCGACTGGCGCTGGAGGGTATTCAGATTCTCGGCGGCAACGGCTACATCAATGAACTCCCCGCCGGCCGTCTGCTGCGCGATGCCAAACTCTATGAGATCGGCGCCGGCACCAGTGAGATCCGCCGCATGCTCATCGGTCGCGAGCTGTTCAAAGAGGAGGCTTGAGCATGGCGCACATTCCATCGCGTCTCGATACGCAAGGCGCCGACTACATCGGCCATCGAACGGCCCTGCAGGCACAAGTACAGTCGCTACAGCAGTTGCTCGACAAGATCCGTCTCGGCGGCGGCGAACAGGCCCTCGCCCGCCATCATGCGCGCGGTAAACTGAGCGCGCGTGAGCGCATC
Organism: Pseudomonadota bacterium; assembly: GCA_021851865.1. Taxonomy (GTDB): domain Bacteria; phylum Pseudomonadota; class Gammaproteobacteria; order Pseudomonadales; family Moraxellaceae; genus JAJZHK01. The sequence goes on from JAJZBU010000043.1 coordinate 8,739, forward strand.
GAGAGGCTGCTCGACCCCGGCTCCCCTTTTCTCGAACTGTCGGCTTTGGCGGCGCACGAGGTCTATGATGACACGATCGCCGCAGCTGGGCTCATCGCCGGCCTAGGTCTCATCCATGGACAGATCTGTGTCATCGCCGCCAATGACGCCACGGTCAAAGGTGGCTCTTATTATCCACTGACCGTCAAAAAACATCTGCGCGCCCAGACCATCGCGCGTGAGAACCAGCTGCCTTGCATCTATCTGGTCGACTCCGGTGGTGCCCACCTGCCCTCGCAGAGTGAAGTCTTTCCTGATCATCTGCACTTCGGGCATATCTTTTTCAATCAGGCGCAGATGTCAGCGCAGAACATTCCCCAGATCGCCGTCGTTCTCGGTTCATGCACCGCCGGTGGCGCCTATGTGCCGGCCATGGCCGACGTCAGTATCATCGTACGCCGACAAGGCAGCATCTTTCTCGCCGGCCCGCCCTTGGTGCGCGCCGCCACCGGCGAAGTGGTCAGCGCTGAGGATCTGGGCGGAGCGCAGATGCACACGCGTGTCTCCGGTGTCACCGATCAGATGGCGGAAAACGATGAACATGCGCTTGAATTGGCGCGTGATGCCGTGCGTCGCCTGCACCGCCCGCTCCTATGGCAACCCCGCGTCGCGGTGCGCCCGCCACGCTATGCCAGTGAAGAGCTGCTCGGTCTGATCCCGGACGATCCCCGCCACCCCTATGACGTGCACGAACTGATCACGCGCATCGTTGATGACTCGGATTTCGATGAATTCAAACCTCTCTGGGGGGAGACTTTGGTGACCGGTTTTGCCCACATCTGGGGGCGCGAAGTTGGCATCATCGCCAACAATGGCATTCTGTTCTCGGAATCCGCCCTGAAGGGCACGCACTTCATCGAGCTCTGTTGTCAGCGCGGCCTACCGCTGGTCTTCCTGCAAAACATCACCGGCTTCATGGTCGGTCGCCAGTATGAAGAAGGTGGCATCGCCAAGCATGGCGCCAAGATGGTGCATGCCGTGGCCTGTGCGCGCGTGCCGAAATTGACGGTCATCGTCGGTGGGTCCTATGGCGCCGGTAACTACGGCATGTGTGGGCGCGCTTATGAGCCGCGCTTCCTCTTTTCCTGGCCCAATGCCCGCATCGCTGTCATGGGCGGAGAGCAGGCTGCCAGCGTTTTGCTACAGATCCGTCAGGCTGCGCTCAGCCACAAAGGACAGAGTCTGAGTGAAGAGGAACTGGAGCGGCTGCGCCACGATCTGCTCGCCACCTACCAGCGGCAATCGCACGCCTTTTATGCCAGCGCCCGACTCTGGGATGATGGCGTCATCGCTCCCCAACAGACCCGCGACGTTCTTGGGCTGGCGCTGGCTGCCTGCCCCGAGGTCGCCGCCGCCTCCAGCCCGATGGGCGTTCTGAGGATGTAGCCATGAATCTGACGCGTATGCACCGACAAGCGGGTATCGCGCACCTCACCCTCGCCCGCCCAGAGACACGCAACGCCTTCAACGCCGAGATGATCGGTGAGTTGCAGGCGCATCTGCTCGCGCTGAGCAGCGATGCAAGCCTCCGTCTGCTCATCCTCGACGCCGACGGTGAACATTTTTCCGCCGGTGCTGATCTCGCCTGGATGCAAGCGAGCAGCAAGCTCGACCCGGAAGCCAACCGACACGATGCCGGGACTCTGAGTGCGATGATCGACACCCTTTATCGCCTGCCTTGTCCAGTCCTCGCTGTCGTGCAAGGCTCGGTCATGGGTGGGGCCATCGGCATGGTCGCCGCCTGTGACATCGTCCTGGCTGCCGCCGACAGTCGATGGGCTTTATCGGAACTGCGTCTTGGTCTGGCTCCAGCCATCATCGCACCCTATGTCATGGCCGCCGTCGGCGCCCGCGCCTTCACGCAACTCGCTTTAAGCGCACGGGGGTTCAGTGCACAAGAAGCGCTCGACCATGGCCTGGTGCATGCCGTACACGCGCGCGAACAGTTGGCGACCGCCCTACAGGCGCAAGTCGCCAGCCTCTTGCAGACAGCACCACAAGCCAGTCGCACCGCGAAAGCGCTGATCCGGCGTCTACACCCCGGACCATCGGCAGCAGACCGCCAGCAGTGTATTGAAGTGATCGCGCAGTTGCGCACCGCAGCAGAGGCCCAAGAAGGGCTGGAAGCTTTCTTTCAGCGGCGTACGCCGGCATGGGGAACGATATGCGCAAACTCCTGATCGCCAACCGCGGCGAGATCGCCTGCCGTATACAGCGCAGCGCCCGGGCCCTGGGCTGGCAGACCATCGCCCTGCATACCGCGGCCGATCGTGACGCCTTGCACGTGCAGGAGGCCGATCAGGCCTGCCATATCGATCATTATCTGAACATCGCGGCGCTGATCGATATCGCACAACAGACGGGCGCCACCGCCATCCACCCCGGCTATGGTTTTCTCTCGGAGAGGGCCGAGTTGGCGCAAGCCTGCCAGGATGCCGGTATTCTCTTTGTCGGCCCTTCGGCCAGCGCCATCGCCAGCATGGGCTCAAAGTCTGCAGCCAAGCTCGTGATGGCAGGCGCCGGTGTGCCCCTGATCCCGGGCTACCACGGCGACGACCAGTCCGAAGCGGCACTGCTGCAGGCGGCGATGGATATAGGCTATCCCTTGATGATCAAGGCCAGCGCCGGTGGCGGCGGCAAGGGCATGCGCCGGGTGGATCAGGGCGATGATTTCCTCGCCGCCTGCGCCATGGCCCGGCGTGAAGCCATGGCCGCCTTCGGTGATGATCGTCTGCTGCTCGAAAAGCTCATCGATCCGGCCCGCCATATCGAAGTGCAGATCCTGGCGGATCAGCATGGCCACATCCTCTCTTTGCTTGATCGCGACTGCTCCTGGCAGCGTCGCCATCAAAAGGTCATGGAGGAAGCACCAGCCCCAGGGTTACCGGCGTCCTTACGTCAGGCCATGGGCGAGGCAGCTCGTCGTGCCGCCGCCGCCGTTGATTATGTCGGTGCCGGCACTCTGGAATTTCTCGTCGACCAGGATTTTCATTTCTATTTTATGGAGATGAACACCCGCTTGCAGGTGGAACATCCGATCACCGAAGCTATTCTTGGCATCGATCTGGTCGCCTGGCAACTGCGTATCGCCTGCGGCGAGACCTTGAGCCTGCGTCAGGAAGACCTACAAGCGCGAGGCCACGCTATCGAAGTACGCCTCTACGCCGAAGATCCCTGCCACGATTTTCGCCCCAGCAGTGGGCGCATCGATCATCTGCAATGGCCGCAGCAGCTACGCGTCGATACGGGCTATCGTGCCGGCGACAGTATGAGTCCTCTTTACGACCCGATGATCGGCAAACTGATCGTCCATGCCGAGCAGCGAGAGCTGGCGCGGCAGCAGCTCCTGGCGGCCTTGGAACGACTGCAGCTCGATGGCATCCAGCATAACGGCGGCTTCCTCCATCGCCTGCTGTCGTCCTCCCCCTGTATCACGGCGAGCCAGCACACCGCCCTGCTCGAGAGCTTGTCGGACCTTCGCCAGCCAGCGCATGCCCTGCACGACATCCCCATCGCCGTGCTGGCGCTGCTGTTCAGTCAGCTGGCCGACCGCGCACACCTGTCCGGCCCCTGGCAGAGCCTGCGGCACTTCCGCTTGCATGGCCCGGCCCGGCTGGTACGCTATATGCGTAGCGCAGCTGAAACGGTGCGCGTCGAACTCACGCGTGACAGCGATGAGGGCTGGCACTTTCAGACGCCTGCGGGCGAAGGAACGTTGCGTATCGAGAGTCGTGAGCGTGGTATGCGGATCTTCCATGACGATGGCTTCTCCTGGCTGTTACAAGGGCGTATCGCCGAGGATAAGGTCCATCTCTATCACGCCGGGGAAACCTGGAGCCTGCAGGCCTTGGCTCGCGCTGTCGACGACGACGCTGCCGAAGACGCCAGTCTTTGCAGTGCCCCGATGAATGGCCGCATCGTGCAGGTTCTCGTGCAAGCGGGAGAGCCGGTGGTGAAAGGACAGGTACTCTTGCACCTCGAGGCGATGAAGATGGAACAGCGCATCCTGGCCCGTGCCGATGCCGTCGTCGCCAGGGTGCTCACCAGCCCGGGCGAGCTCGTGCAAGCCGGACAGATCTTGCTGCAATGGGCGACGCCCGATCCTGCCAGCGGAGAGCCACAGTGACGACACAGGCTTTATGGACCCCTTCCCACCAGCGCATCGCCAGTTCGCGCTGGCAGGCTTTCATCCAGCATCTGCAGGCGCAGGGCATCGATCCTGGTGATGATCTGCACGCCTGGTCCGTGGCGCATCGCGCTGACTTCTGGCGTGAACTCGTGCATTTTCTCGCCATCCCGATGACGCCCTATGCGCGGGTCATCAGCGATGATGGCATGCTGGGGGCGACTTGGTTTGCCGGTGCGCACTTGAACGTGGCCGAGATTCTCCTGCGCGCCAACGATGATGACGTGGCCTTGATCACCCTGGGGGAGCAAGCGCCGCGGCGCTGCCTCAGCTTCGCGCAACTGCGCCATGAAGTGGCTCGCCTTGCGGCCTTCTGGCAGAGCCTCGGCTGCACAGCCGGTGACCGCATCGCGACGATTCTGCCGGTCGGCGCCGAGGCGGCCATCGCCTATCTGGCAGCGGCCAGCCTCGGGCTCGTCTATAGCTCGTGCTCGCCCGACTTCGGCTTGAACGGCCTGTACGACCGCCTGCAGCAGATCGCGCCCAAGCTCATCGTCGCTGCCCCTTGGACCTTCTACGGCGGTCGCGCCCACGATCAGCGCGACAAGATCCGGCAATTGCAGACCATGCTGCCGGGAGAACCTGGTCTGCTGTGGACGCAATACACCGAAGATGAAGGCGACCGCGCGACGACATGGTACTGGCCAGATCTGGCGGCAGCATCTGGAGCGCTTGAGTTTCATGCCCTGCCCTTCGCTCATCCCCTCTGCATCCTCTTCACTTCGGGAACCACCGGTATTCCGAAGTGCATCGTCCATAGCGCCGGCGGCAGTTTATTGCAGCACCTCAAGGAATTGGCCCTGCACGTTGATCTGCACGCCGGTGACCGTCTGTTGTTCTACACGAGCACCGGCTGGATGATGTGGAACTGGATGATCAGTGCGCTCGCCCTGGGCGTCACCTTGGTCCTCTATGATGGCGCCCCCTTCGCGCCGGACACCCGGCTGTGGGATATCGTCGAAGCCGAGCACGTGACCCATCTCGGTGCCGGAGCGCAATACTTCGCCGAGTGCAACAAACGTCATCTGCAACCCGCTCACACGCATCATCTGTGCGCTTTGCGCAGCCTGCTGTCGACGGGATCGCCGCTGGCGCATGAAACGTTCGACTATCTCTACCGCGAGGTCGCCGACGATATCGCCGTACAGAGCATCTCGGGAGGCACCGACATCCTGTCCTGTTTTGCTCTCGGACGGCCGACACAGCCCATCTATCGCGGCGAACTGCAAGGCCCGGGCCTGGCCATGGACGTCGTCATCCTCGACCCGGATGGCAAGGCATTGGCGCCAGGCCAGAAAGGAGAATTGTGCTGTCGCTCAGCGTTCCCCAGTATGCCCCTCGGCTTTTGGGCGGATCCGGATGGTCAGCGCTATCACCAGGCCTATTTCTCGCGATTTCCCGGCCTCTGGGCGCATGGTGACTTTGCCGAACTCACCACGCATGGCGGGCTGATCATCCATGGTCGTTCCGACGCCATCCTCAATCCGGGCGGCGTGCGCATCGGCACGGCTGAAATCTATCGTCAGGTCGAAGCCTTTCCCGAGATTCTCGAGGCGCTCGCCGTCGCACAAGCGCACGCTGGCGATGAACGCATCGTCCTTTTCGTGCGCTTGGCAGAGGGACGATCCCTAGACGCTGCCCTAGAACAAAGATTGCGTGAGCGCCTGCGTCAGCAGGCCAGCCCCCGGCATGTTCCTGCGATCATCATGCAAGCCCCGGCCCTACCGCGGACACGCTCGGGCAAACTGGCTGAACTCGCGGTCAAACAAACCCTGCACGGCGCTCGGGTCGACAACGTCGAAGCCCTGGCCAATCCCGAAGCTCTCGACTGGTTCAAGCATCTCCCTGCCTTGCAAGAAGGTGGCAGGCCCCCACGATCATGACGGGCCTCTGCAAGGGCCAAGTCTCCCGGCTCTGCGCGGAGGTCGCAGGATGGCCGTGTCGTTGGTGCACTTCATGCGCCATGTTCTGCAAGCCTACAGGGCAAGCATCTCGACACGTTCTAACTACCATGAAGGCAGGCCGACGCCCCCGAGCATGAAAACGGTGTCACTCTGCTGCGCAGTGGGCGCATCGGCGGTAAGGTTGAAGGGCAGGTCGCCGGTGGCTGAAGGTCGAATTATCTTTCGATGGCGA
>JAJZBU010000044.1 GCA_021851865.1 Pseudomonadota bacterium
ACGCATCGATGTGCATCTTGCGGACATACCGAGCCGAGAGACACTGCATCAGCGCGTGTGGTTTTGAATTGGGCACTGTTCGGCACGCCAACCGCGCCCCAATCACGTCAGGAACTGACGGTGGCAGAGCTTACGCCCTGCGAAACTCCATCCAATCGCTTAGCGACTTGGTTGGAGTAGTTCATAGCCAGCCCGTCGCGCGCCGGGCGCGCTGCGGCGTCAGCGGTGCGCGAAGGGGGGGCTTTCAGGCTGAGGTCATAAGCTTGCCGCCGCTGCCGATCGCGTAAGCAGCTATAGGCTTCCTGCAAAAACACGAGACGGTTACGATCAAAGTCGACGGCGTCCTGCAAAGCGGCGTCGATGGCCGAAGGCGAAGCGTCGGCGGCGACCCCGAGGATTTGATAGAGCGTCTGCTTCGGTGTCTCGATGCGGCGACCCCGAGGATTTGATAGAGCGTCTGCTTCGGTGTCTCGATGATGACATCTCCCATGCCCTGCCCCTTCATGGAGCGACCCGCGGTTTCGTCATCTGAATCACCCACTCGCCCGCTCACACCTCACGTCGCGATCCAGATGAGGCTGGCCTGACGACCGGTGCGCGGCTCACGCCGGAAGGAGAAGTAGTCCTGGCTTTGACGATAGGTGCACTCGCCGCCGCCATCGATCTGCTGCACGCCACAGGCGCGCAGACGCAAACGCGCCAGATGATAGAGATCGGCTAGATAATGTCCCGGCCGATGTCGCCGGAAAGCGGCATCAGCGGCCGCATCATGATGCAAAAAGGCTTGCCTGACGTCCTCGCCGACCTCAAAAGAGTCCGGGCCTATCGCTGCGCCCAACCACGCCTGCAGCTCGGCGCCAGGCCGGGAAAACCGACGCACGGCGGCCTCGATGACGCCGTCGGCGAGACCGCGCCAGCCGGCGTGCACGGCGGCGACCGCACCGCCATCGCGACGCGCCAGGAGCACCGGCAAACAATCAGCGGTCAGCACCGCACACACCTGCCCGGGGCTTTCGCTATAGACGGCGTCGGCCTGACAGCCGCGCGCGCCGACGGCATCGACGACCTCGACACCATGCACCTGTTGCGGCCAAGCGATGGGCTGCGCCAGACCGAGGTGATGTTCGAGCCGCTGCCGATTGGCGGCGACAGCGACGGGGTCATCGTCGACGTGCATGGCCAGATTGAAGTCGTCGAAAGGCGGGCGACTCTGCCCGCCACCATGCCGTCGCGTCGTCGCCGCCTGCACACCCGGCGGCGCCATCCAGAGCGGTTGCACGATCATGCCGATGCCTCCGGACGCAGCCCCCCGCTACGTTCCGTCAGCCATTCGGCGCTGATCGCCCAGGTCGTATGGACGGCGCTGGCGCCGGCAAAAACACCGGCGTGGCCACCCGGGACAAGATGGAAGCGCTTGTCGCGTGAGGCGACGAGATCCATGATGCGATAGGCGGCGGCCATGGGGACGATGGCGTCCGAGCTGCCGGCAAAGGCGAGCAGATCGCAATCGATACGCTTGAAGTCGACCTCACGCTGACCGACGCGCAGGCTGCCACGCGCCAGCTGATTGGCCAGCCCCAGCTTCTGCAGCATCTCCTGCACGGTGCCACCTGGGTAGTCGGCCATGTTGTCGAACCATGCGTTCATCGACATGTAGCGCACGATATATTCGCGATCGGCGAGATTGCGCACCATGGACAAATAGCTGGTCAAAGGGCTCCACGGACTGGTCATCTTGAAGGCACGCGACACCCATTTGCCGGGCACGTGAAAGCGCTCGGCATCGATCTGGTCGAGGCGAAAGCGGGTGTGCGCACGAATCCAGGCACTGGGGCCGGCGAGCGCCTGACTGAGATGTCCGGCCACGCCCATGCGGCGGGCATCGAGAGGACTGGCGATGGTGACCAAAGCGGTGACATCGCGATCATCGCCGCAGCCCAGATAGAGCAGCGCCAGCAGCCCGCCCATGCAGTAACCCATGAGGTTGAGCTGCTGCTGACCGCTATGCGCGCGGATCGTCCGCATCGCCGCCGGAAACCAGCGCACGACATAATCTTCCAGGGTCAAGCCCTGATAGGGGGGATCTTTCGGGTTACCCCAGTCGATGAGATAGACTTCATAGCCATGGGCGAGCAGATAACGAACCAGAGAACGTTCGATCATCAGATCGAAGATCCAGGCGAAAACGCCGAGCGGCGGCACCAGGACGAGCGGCCGTGTATAGCGCTGCTGGCGCACCACGAGGGTCTCGCCTTCAACGTAGAGATGATCGACGGCGAGAGGCTGATAATAGCGCACGGCCATGATGCCGTCGCGATAGATCTCCTGATAGGGCGTGCTACCCTTCTGGATGAAGCGCTCTGGATAGCGGCGCCGTTGATAGGCGTTTTTGACGAAATCTCTGACCTTGCGCCAAGGTCCAGGAGCAAAGCGACGGCTCATACTGACCCCTCCATATCGCTCCATTCTAGGCCCCGGTAAGCTTTTTTGCATCGGCGTCTGTGCGCAGGGCGGCGTGTAATTTGAGCAAATCATCGGGCAGAGGCGATTGCCAAGCGAGTGACTCGCGTGTGCGTGGATGCTGCAGACCGAGCTCGCAGGCGTGCAGTGCCTGACGCCGAAAGACACTCAGATAGGCACTGAGCTCGGCACCAGCCTGGCGCAGACAGGCCGCCCCCGGACGATAGACAGGATCACCGAGCAAGGGATGGCCGAGATGGCTCATATGAACGCGGATCTGGTGCGTGCGCCCAGTCGCTAAGCGCAACTCGAGGTGACTGAACGCCCCATAGGTCGCCAGGCGCCGATAGGTCGTGCGCGCTTCCTTACCATCGGCACGCACCGCCATACGCAGGCGGTCCTGGGCGTGCCGGCCGATGGCGGCGTCGACTTCGCCCTGCGCCGCCGGAATGCCGCAGACCCAGGCCTGGTAGATGCGACGCAGGCTGCGCGCCTTGAGCTGGGCGATGAGATCCGCCTGTGCCGCCGGTTGCCGCGCCACCACGAGCAGACCGGAGGTCTCCTTGTCGAGACGGTGCACGATGCCTGCACGCGGCAAAGCGGCGAGCTCAGGGGCGTAGTGCAGCAGGGCATTCATCAAGGTCCCGTGCATATTGCCGGCACCGGGATGGACGACCAGGCCTGCGGGTTTGTTGATGACCAGGATGTCCTCGTCCTCATAGACCCGCTGCAGAGGAATATCCTCCGCCTCGGCCTCGGTGCGCGCCGCCAGTTCGACCTCGAGACTGAGGCTGGCGCCCTCCGCGACACGCAGACTCGGCCTGACCTGCCGCCCCTGATAGAGCAGGGCGCCACTGGCGATCCAGTCCTGGATCTGGGCACGCGAAAACTCCTCGAGCAGCTGCGCCGCCGCCTGATCGAGACGCATACCGGCGAGACTCGCGTCGACCCGCATCTGTCGTTGTAAGGTTTCTGCCATAGTCTCCGGCGATAGCCTGTGTTTAAATAGCCATTTTACCCGAAATGGTCCGAGCGTCCTGCATGAATCGTCTAACTCGCCTGGGGGCGCTCGCCCTCGCCTGCCTGCTGAGTGCCTGCGCCGGCCATCACCTCGGCAGCAAGAAGAAAACTGAGCTGACCGATCAGCAATACTTTGACCAGGGTGTCGAGGCGCTGAAGGACCACAGCTATCTCACCGCCATCCGTAAGTTTGAAGACCTCGACTCGCACTATCCGGTCGGCATCTATGCCGAGCAAGGACAGCTCGAACTGATGTACGCCCACTTCATGAACCTCGACTACGCCTCCGCGGGCGCTACCGCCGAACATTTCATCAAGCTCTACCCTTCCAGCCGGCAGCTCGATTACGCCTACTATGTCCGCGGCATCAGCGATTTTCATGCCGATGAGGGCTTCTTCGACGGCATCCTGCCCATCCATAGCGCTTGGCGCGACATCGGTAGCCGCGAGACCGCCTACAAGGACCTCAAGGCCCTGCTCGATCGTTTTCCGGACAGCCGCTTCGCCGCCGATGCGCGACAACGCATGATCTTCATCCGCAATCAGGTGTCCGAGCATGAGCTGCACGTCGCCATCTACTACGCCCGCCGCGGCGCCTATCTAGCCGCCGCCAACCGCGCGCGCAATGTCATCGAAGGATTTCCGAGCACACCGAGCGTGCCGGAAGCCCTCGCCGTGCTCAGCTACAGCTATGATCATCTCGGATTACCGCACTTGGCCGAAGGCGTGCGTAGCGCCTTGACCCTGAATTATCCCGGTACGCCCTACATCGACGCGCACGGACAGGTCAAACTCGATCTCGGCGCACGCAACGACCGCCGGTCGATGTGGAATATCCTCAGCTTTGGACTGTTCGGCAGCAGCGACAGCCCCGACCTCGACTGATGCGAAGCTGTTGCCGGGAGGGCGATGCCCCCCCGGCAACAGGCGTCGTCATTACCAGTGGATGCCCTTCATCAGATAGGCGAAGGCCATCTGTTCGGTGGTCGGCGCCGCCGCCGCCACTTCCGTGCCGCCCTCATGTCGCGCCGCCGAAGAATCCGGGAACATCTTAAAGCCGGTGTTCATGATGATTTCGGTGACTTTCGGCATGACGAAGTGCATGACCTGGGCGAAGACACCCAGGCGCGTGGCGATGCGCTTGTGCTTGTGGATCATGGCGTCACAGATCATGTCAGCGGCCTCTTCCGGAGCGATGGCGGGGACGTGATCATAGATCTTCGTCGGCGCGATCATCGGCGTACGTACCAGCGGCATGTTGATGGTCGTGAAGTGGATGTTGATGTCAGAAAACTCAGAAGCTGCGCAACGCGAGAAAGCGTCGAGGGCGGCCTTCGAGGCGACGTAGGCGGAGAAGCGCGGCGCGTTGGTCAGGACGCCGATGGACGAAATGTTGATGATCTGGCCGCTGCGTTGCTTCTCGAAGTGCGGCAGCAAGCCCATGATCAGGCGCAGAGCGCCAAAATAATTGAGCTGCATGGTGCGCTCATAATCGTGGAAACGATCATAGGCGGCGGAGATGCCACGCCGGATGGAACGCCCGGCATTGTTGACCAGAATATCGACCTGGCCGTGCTCCTGCAGCACCTGCGCGATGAGACGATCACATTCTTCCATCAGCGAGACGTCGGCCGAATAGGTCCAGGCGCGACCACCGATGGCGTGGATCTCTTCCTGCGTCGTTTTCAGCTTTTCCGGATCGCGCGCCACCAGCATGATACGTGCACGCGTCTCGGCCAAGCGCAAAGCGAGAGCCTTGCCGATGCCCGAAGAGGCGCCGGTGATCATGATGACCTTGTCCTCGACGTTGCCCGCCAGGGTGTGATCGACGAACAAGTCGGTGTCGAGATGGCGCAGCCAGTAGTCCCAGAGGGCGCCAACATAAGAGACCAGGGGGGGGCACTCGATGCCACTGCCCTTGAGTTCACGCAGCGTGTCGCGACAATCGAACTTGGTCGGATAGGTGAGGAATCCGAGCGCCTCTTCAGGAATCTGCAGATCCTTGAGGAACTGTCGCCGCATGCGCGCCACCGGCGGCAATTTCGCCAAAGGCCCGGTCACCGACTTGGGAATGAATGCCGCCATGCGCGCATCGATACGCATCGTGAACTGCGGCGCAGCAGCGGCAGCGGCGACCAAGTTCATCACCTCGCCCACCTTGTGCGGCTTCGGATCGGTGAGATGGAAGACGCGGCCATCCAGTCCTTCCTTGTGCGCCAGATAATCCATGGCGTCGGCGACATAATCGACCGGCACGATGTTCAAACGCCCACCTTCGACGCCGAGCATCGGCATCCATGGCGGCAGGGCCTGACGCATCTTCTTGATCAAGCGGAAGAAGAAATAAGGACCGTCGACCTTGTCCATCTCGCCGCTGCGCGAATGTCCGACCACCATACCCGGCCGATAGATGCGGAAAGGACAGGTCGCCGTCGTGCGCACCAGTTTTTCTGCCTCATGCTTGGTGCGCAAGTAGGGATTGATCAGCTTCTCCGCCTCATCGAACATGTCCTCACGCCAAGTCCCGCTATACAGTCCGGCGACGGCGATGGAGCTGGCATAATGCAGACAGCCGACGGCGAGCGTCTCGGCCGCTTGCAGAACGTGTCGCGTGCCCTGCACATTGGCCAGGATCTGAGCTTCCTCGCTCGCCCCGATGTCATAGATGGCTGCGAGATGGAACATGTGCGCGATTTGCCCGCGCAAAGCCTCCACCTGAGCCGCCTCGAGCCCTAAACCCGGCTGACTGAGGTCGCCACGCACGGCGTGCAGCTGTCCGGCGTGATGGGGGTAGCGATCGCACAAGGCGGTGAATTTGGACTCACTGCCGGCGCGCACGAGCACATGGACCTGTGCACCGCGGGCGAGCAGCTTGGCGACGAGAAACTTGCCGATGAACCCGGTGGCGCCGGTGACAAAGTAATGCATGAGCAGACTCCCTCTCTCTTTATAAAATCCGGACCCTCATCCGGTCTGCCATGCAGTGTACATGGTAGCGGCCGATTCACCAGCCTCCAATCACCAATTTTTTGATATTTTTTGTTATAAATCATATATTTAGAGCAAATGCTCAAGAGCATTTACTCTAAAACCGCGCCCCCCCCTAAGGGCCTTCCGCATCAATCCCCCGGCCGCCACGCCTGGGTGATGGGGTAGCGGCGATCCTTACCCAGACCACGCTCGCTCAGACGCGGTCCGATGGCCGCTTGCCGACGCTTGTATTCGTTGCGATCGACCTTGCGCAAGACCTCATAGACGCAAGCCCGCTCGAAGCCGGTGGCGATGATGGCTTCGGCGCTGGCATCTTCTTCGATGTAAAGACGCAGGATCTCATCGAGGATGTCGTAGGGCGGCAAACTATCCTGATCTTTCTGATCGGGCGCCAGCTCAGCCGAAGGCGGCCGATCGATGACGCGTTGCGGGATGACCGGGGAACGCTGATTGCGATGGCGCGCCAAGGCGAAGACCAGGGTTTTGGGGACATCCTTGAGGACGTCGAAGCCACCCGCCATATCGCCGTAGAGCGTGGCGTAGCCGACCGACATCTCTGATTTATTGCCGGTCGTCAACACCAGGGAACCATGCTGGTTGGACAACGCCATCAACAAAGTGCCGCGCGCGCGCGCCTGCAGATTTTCCAGGGTCGGTCCCGATGGCCCCGGCTGTTCGGCCTGCAGCACCCGCTGCAAAGCCTGCACCACGTCGATGATCGGATAACTGTGATAGGTCACGCCCAGCGTTCGCGCCTGCTGTTCGGCGTCCTCGCAGCTGATCGCAGCGGTGTAATGGTAGGGCATCATCACCGCACGCACCCTTTCCGGACCGAGGGCATCGACGGCGATCGCCAGGGTCAGCGCTGAATCGATGCCGCCAGAGAGGCCGAGCACGACGCCGGGAAAAGCGTTCTTGTCGACATAGTCGCGCACCGCCAACACCAAGGCGGCGTAGACTTCGGCGAGTGGATCGAGCAGCTCGGCGCAGGCCTGCGGTCGATCCACCGGCACATCGACCAGCAACAGCTGTTCGCGGAACTGGGTCGCACGCGCCACGAGACGCGCGTCGGCGTCGATGACGCAGGAGGCGCCGTCAAAGACCAGCTCATCCTGGCCACCGACCATGTTGACATAGAGCAAGGAACAGCCGCTTTCCTGGCTGCGCTGCTTGAGGATGCGCTCGCGCTGAGCTTGTTTGCCGCGATGGTAGGGAGAGGCATTGAGACACACCAGCACCTCGGCCCCGGCGGCGACGCTCGCCTGCACCGGCTGCGTGTGCCAGACGTCCTCACAGATGAGCAAACCAAGACGCTGGCCGCGGTGTTCGATGACGCAAGGTTCACTGCCGGCGCTGAAATAGCGCCGTTCATCGAAGACCTGGTAATTGGGCAGGCAGGCTTTGCGGTACTCGGCGAGACAGACACCCGCTTCCCAGACCCCAGCGAGATTGTACAGGCGCTCCTGGCGACGTCCCGGATAGCCCAGAATCAACTTGATCGGCGCCGCCGCCAGGAGCGCCAGAGCGGCCTGGATGCGACCTTCCAGACTCGGGCGCAAGAGCAGATCTTCCGGTGGATAACCGATCAGCGCCAACTCCGGAAAAACGGCGATATCGGCGCCGGCAGCGGCGGCCTCACGGCTCATGGCCAGAATTTTTGCGGCATTGCCTTCGATGTCGCCGACGAGGGCGTCCATCTGCACCAGAGCCAGGCTCCACGGCTGTGACATAAAAACCACTCCCACGGCGCGTGTCGTCAGCGCCAAGATGCTTTAAACTGCCAACCTACAACGATCAAATGGGGACGGTATGGGACGCCTGATCATCGAGGGAATCATCCTTTGGATTATATTCCAAGTCCTCCGTGCCGTCTTTCGCCCCCACAGACCGGACTTCTATCGACCGATGCCACCGATGCCACCGACATCGGACCCAAACGCCAGCCAGATGATGATCCAGTGCCACCATTGCAAGGACTATTTCCCCGCTGATCGCGCCTTGTATGCACGCGGGCGGACTTACTGTAGTGATGAGCATCGCCGCGCCGACGCGGCCGCATGAAGGCTGCCGTGACCCCAGAGAACCGCCTGTTACGCATCTATGCCTGGTATCGACTGACGCTCTCTGGTCTGCTTCTGCTGCTTTTCTTCGCGCATCTCCAAAAACCCCTGCTCGACCATGACGACCCTGGCGCCTACCTGCATCTCGCCATTTTGTATTTCATCTTCAACAGTCTGTGCGTCTTTCTCAACCAGGATCGTATCGCGAGCACCTCGTGGCGGGCCCTGATCTTCGTCCTCGCCGACATCCTGGCGCTGACCCTGTTCATCCATTTGAGCGGCGGCATCACCAGCAATCTCCCCCTGTTGCTGGCCGTCAGCATCGCCGCCGGCAACATCTTGCTGCGCCCTCGGCTCGGCCTGTTCGTTTCAGCCATCGCCACCTTGACCCTGCTCTATGAGCAGATCTACTTCATTTATGAACACGGCAGTTCCTGGCAGGGAATCGAAACCTCCGCCTTTCTCGGCCTCGGATTTTTCACCATCGCCCTGCTCTCGCAGCAACTGGCCGATCGCCTGCGCCAGGGCGAAGCTCTGGCTCTGGCGCAGGAGCGGCGTCTGCGCGAGATGCACACGCTGAGCCGCCAGATCCTGCGTCGCATGCGCACAGGCATCCTGGTCATCGATGAGCAGGGCACGATCACCATGTCCAATCAGGCCGCCTCCACCCTGCTCGACGTCACCCTCGAAGACGGCGAGACGCTCTTGACGGCCGTCGCGCCGCGTCTCGCCGAGGCGATGCACTCCTGGCAACGACGACCGGCACAGCGTACGCAACCTTTCCAGAATCACGCTGGCGCCGCCAATGTCTACGCCAGCTTCACCGTTCTCGACGGCGAAGCCCATGACGTACCCTGGTCGACGCTCATCTTTCTCGAAGACTATACGCAGCTGACACAGCAGGCACAGCAGCTCAAACTCGCCTCTCTCGGTCGTTTTTCAGCCAGCATCGCGCATGAAATCCGCAACCCCATGGGCGCGATCAGCCACGCCGCGCAGCTGCTCGCCGAGTCACCGGTCATCCTGGCCGAGGACGCACGTCTGCTGCAGATCATCCAGCAGCATTGTCTGCGCATGAATGACATCGTCGAAAACGTGCTGCAACTCTCGCGCCGTGAAAACAGTCGCCATGAGCTGTTTGATCTCACCACCTGGCTGGAAAGCTTCATCGACGAATTGCGCCCCTCCCTGCCGACCGCGACCCGGATCCAGCGGCAGGATGCGCAGACGCCCCTGATCGTGCGTTTCGATCCCAATCACCTCTATCAGGTTCTGCAGAACCTGGTCAGCAATGGTCTGCGCTACAGCGGCAGGAACGAACACGACGCCAGCATCCTCTTGCGTACCGGCCTCCTGCCGCAGGCACAGCCTTATCTCGACGTCATCGACAGCGGCCCGGGCGTGGAGGCGGCGTTGCGGCAACACCTGTTCGAGCCGTTTTTCACCACCGAAGCGCGCGGCACCGGTCTTGGTCTCTACCTGGCGCGCGAATTGTGTGAAGCCAGTCAAGCCCGCCTCGACTACATCGATGGCCCGCAGACCTGTTTTCGGATAACCTTTGCCCATCCTGATCGTTCGCTGCAGCTGCCATGAGCCTGGCCCTGATCGTCGATGACGAGCCCGACATAAGAGAACTGCTGGCCATCACCCTCACGCGCATGGGGGTGACGACGGCCTGCGCCGAAGACCTCGCCTGCGCCCGTCAGACCCTGGCCGGACGGCGCTTCGACCTCGTGCTCACCGATATGCATCTGCCAGACGGCAGCGGCCTCGAGCTGATCGCTGATATCCAGCGCGACTGGCCGCAGACACCGGTGGCGGTGATCACCGCCTATGGCAGCATGGAAACCGCCATCACCGCCCTCAAAGCTGGTGCCTATGACTTCATCTGCAAACCCATCGATCTCGCTCGCTTGCGCGAACTCGTCAGCGCCGCCCTGAGCCTGGCACAATGCCCGCCTGTGGAAGACGCCGACGACCCCCTGCTCGGCAGTTCCGAGGCCATGCAAAGCTTACGCCGCACCTTGCATAAGCTGGCGCGTAGCCAGGCGCCGGTCTTCATTCATGGCGAATCGGGGAGCGGCAAGGAGCTGGTGGCGCATCGTATCCATGACCTTGGAACACGCGCTGACCAGCCCTTCATTCCAGTCAACTGCGGCGCCATTCCGATCGAACTCATGGAGACCGAGTTTTTTGGCCACAAGAAAGGCAGCTTCACCGGTGCCCAGGAGGACAAGATCGGCCTGTTCCAGGCTGCTGCTGGCGGCACCCTCTTTCTCGACGAGGTCGCCGATCTGCCGCTGAGCATGCAGGTCAAGCTGCTACGCGCCATCCAGGAGAAGAGCGTGCGTCCCGTCGGAGCGACGCGCGAGATCGCTATCGATGTACGCATCATCTCAGCGACGCACAAAGACCTGACGGCGGAAGTCGAGGCAGGGCGCTTTCGTCAGGATCTCTTCTATCGACTGCACGTCATTCCTCTGCGCGTCCCCGCCCTGCGCGAAAGACGCGAAGACATCGCGCTGTTGAGCGACGCCTTCCTGACGCGCATGGCAGAGGACTGGGGCATCGCCACGCCGCGCCTGCACGCACAGGCGCGCCAGCGCCTACAGAACTACCTCTTCCCCGGCAATGTGCGCGAACTGCAGAACATTCTCGAACGCGCCGTCACACTGAGCGACGGCCAGCTCATCCTCGCCGAACACCTGCAGATCGAGTCGCCCAGCCCAGCCCCTCCACCTTCGCCAGCACAGGACTTGCCCGCCGGTGCCGCCCTCGAGGAATACCTGCAGGACATCGAGCGTCGCGCCATCTTGCAGGCCCTCGAAGAAACACGCTGGAACCGCACCCTGGCGGCGAAAAAGCTCGGCATGAGCTTTCGCTCCTTGCGCTACCGCCTGAAAAAGATGGGCCTCGATCAGGACGATGGCGACGACGCCGGATCCGGCCAGGCATAAGGCTGCGGCGGCAACGAACAGGTCTGTGCCAGCAACTGCTCGACGAGCAGGCGGGTCGAGGCTGGTGCCAGAATCAGACCATTGCGAAAATGTCCGGCATGCACCCACAAGCCGCGCACCGGGCTTTCGGCGACGACGGGAATGCCCTGCGCCGAACCGGGACGCAGACCTGCCCAATGCCAGGTGGGTGATTGTCCGGCCAGAGCCGGCCAGAGCCGACCGGCGATTTGCATCAACTGCTGTCGCGCCGCCGTCGTCGTCGACTTGTCGAAGTCGCGCAGTGCGACGGTGGAACCGATGAGCAGATGACCATCGCGGCGCGGAATGAGATAGTGGGCATCGTGCATGAGGATGCTGGCCGGCGCTGGCGCCGTACCCGGTGCATAACAGAGCATCTCACCATGCACCGGGTGAATGGCGATATTCTGCTGCGCCCGGGCGAGCAGCCGCCCGGTCCAGGCGCCGGCACAGGCGACGACCGTCTCGACACTCAGACGGCGACCGTCAGCGAGGAGCAGAGCCTGCACCCGCCCCTGTGACTGCTGAAAATCGACGACTTCACTGCCTTCTTCGATGACGACGGCGAGGCGACGCAGATCGGCGGCAAGAGCCGCGAGCAGGCGCGGATTACGCACATGCGCCAGCCCCGGCATGAACAGCGCCGCCGCCGCATGCGGCCCTGCCGGCAGGCGCTGCTGCAGTTCCTCGGCAGAAAGAAGCTGCAATTCGACATCAACCCGCCGCGCCCAATCCTGCGCCGCAGCCACATCGTCGACAGCGAACATGAACATGCCACCCGGCTGCCACTCCGGATCGATACCGGTGCTCGCCAGCAGTGCCTGCACCAGCTGGGGATACAGGGCCTGCGATTGTCGTGCCATGACGTCGACCGCTGACGGATGGCGCCAGGGATAGAGCGGTGACATGATGCCACCACCGGCCCAGGACGCCTCAGCAGCGAGATGCGTGCGCTCGAGCAGCACCACCTCGACCCCGGCCAGGGCGAGAGCACGCGCCGTCATCATGCCGATGACGCCACCGCCGATGACGTGGACGCGCATGCGCCTCTCCTTCAGGCCGGTTGCAGTGTGCGGGCAAAGCTCAACATACGCTGCAAGGGCAGAACGGCACGCTCGACCAGGGCAGGATCGACGAACACTTCCTGATCACCCTGGCGCAGGACGGCGGCGAGATTGTCGAGCGTGTTCATCGCCATCCAAGGGCAGTGTGCACAGCTGCGACAGGTCGCCCCCTGCCCGGCCGTCGGCGCCTCGATGAACTCCTTGTCCGGCGCCGCCTGCCGCATCTTGTAGAAGATCGCCTTGTCGGTGGCGACGATGAAGCGTCGGTGCGGCAAGGTGCGTGCCGCCGCGATCAGCTGTGAAGTCGAACCGACAGCGTCGGCCAGGGCGATGACCGCCTCCGGCGACTCCGGATGGACGAGGATGCCGGCCTCCGGGTAGACGCGCTTGAGATCGGCGAGCACGCTAGCCTTGAACTCCTCGTGCACGATGCAGGAACCCTGCCAGAGCAGCATGTCGGCGCCCGTCTGCTTTTGCACATAAGCACCGAGGTATTTGTCCGGCGCCCAGATCACACGTTCGCCGGCGTCATGGAGATGCTCGACGAGATCGACGGCGATGCTCGACGTCACCACCCAGTCGGCGCGCGCCTTGACCGCCGCTGAGGTGTTGGCATAGACCACCACCGTACGCTCAGGATGGGCTGCGCAAAAAGCACTGAATTCATCGACCGGACAACCGATATCCAAAGAGCAGGTCGCCTCCAGGGTCGGCATCAGCACGCGCTTGTGTGGGCTCAGGATCTTCGCCGTCTCGCCCATGAAGCGCACACCGGCGACGACCAGGGTGCTGGCGGCATGATCGCGACCAAAGCGCGCCATCTCGAGCGAATCGGCGACACAGCCTCCGGTCGCCTCCGCCAGTGCCTGCAGACGTGGATCGGTGTAGTAGTGCGCCACCAGGACGGCATCCTCGGCGGCGAGGAGATGACGCCAGCGCTGCACGTCGGCAGCAGAGAGGGCGGCATCCTGAACAGGACTCGATGTGCTCATAAAGAGGTATCCTCCGGCAGAACCACCATTCTACAACGACCTGTCCGACACTGACAGGATGCATCACACCGACCGCTGAGCCCATGGCCAGGAGTCTGTGCATCGTCATCCTGCCTGGGGAGGGAGAAAGATATCGTTCAATCCACGCGCCCGTGCAGGGCGCGACTTCTTAATCAAGATCCGAATGCACCGGATTTCATGTTTCAATCCATGCGCCCGTGCAGGGCGCGACCAGCTATCGCCGTGGGATTTGAAAACCATCAAGACGTTTCAATCCACGCGCCCGTGCAGGGCGCGACCGGCGGTACAAGCAAAAGGGATCAGCTTAGACGTGTTTCAATCCACGCGCCCGTGCAGGGCGCGACCTGCTTCGTTAACGTCCAGATCGACATCTGGGTGCAGTTTCAATCCACGCGCCCGTGCAGGGCGCGACGGGTCTATGTACCTGTTGTTGTCTGTATACATTTTGTTTCAATCCACGCGCCCGTGCAGGGCGCGACCCAACTCCAGCCCCAAGCCAGAGCCCCTACCGCAAGTTTCAATCCACGCGCCCGTGCAGGGCGCGACCAACATAGTGCCTCTACACGTCAACTGCGCCGAGGGTTTCAATCCACGCGCCCGTGCAGGGCGCGACTTGGAGTGCGAGCGATGAGCGCCGGATGGTCGTCTGTTTCAATCCACGCGCCCGTGCAGGGCGCGACAACCCAAAAAATGAGGCCGAATAGTCCCAAATCCGTTTCAATCCACGCGCCCGTGCAGGGCGCGACCAACATAGTGCCTCTACACGTCAACTGCGCCCAGGGTTTCAATCCACGCGCCCGTGCAGGGCGCGACCTCGGCGCGCTCGGCTCGGCGCGCTCGGCTCGGCGCTCGTTTCAATCCACGCGCCCGTGCAGGGCGCGACCCGCCCAGCCCCCCGCCCTGGGCGTAACGTCTCGCGTTTCAATCCACGCGCCCGTGCAGGGCGCGACTCTCGTGCGCGCACGGCTGGGAGCCCCATCGCGTGTTTCAATCCACGCGCCCGTGCAGGGCGCGACAGGGATTCAAAGGGTATGTCCCCCTGGCGCAGTTGTTTCAATCCACGCGCCCGTGCAGGGCGCGACCGAGGTAGTCGAGGCTCATGCTGTCATCTGCGCGGTTTCAATCCACGCGCCCGTGCAGGGCGCGACCCACGCGTCACATCGGTGGTGGCCATAAGCAGCTCTGTTTCAATCCACGCGCCCGTGCAGGGCGC
>JAJZBU010000014.1 GCA_021851865.1 Pseudomonadota bacterium
TCGTTGAAATTAAGTCAAAGACCATTCCAATCAGCAAAAACCCACACAAATTGTCTGTACTCGATTCTTAAAGACCTCGGCCATCGATCTTCTCGATCACCGCCCTAGCAGGGAGCGCGTATTCTACAGCCTGGAGCATGTGCGTCAAGCCCCTGTCGGAATTTTTTCCGGATGTTCGTCCATGTGGACCGGACAACGCCCGCAAGATCATCGGCCTTGATCATGCCAGTACGCTCCGCAGCCCATCGCAAGCGGCTCCGGCCCTTGCCTAACCAGTCGACAAAGCGGGTGTTCTCCACTGCAGACGGATCGTGTCCCGGGAAGTGGCGTCACTGAAGGGCGTCGTTGGTCATCGCGTCGTCTCAGCCCCAAGCACTCAAGGACTGCGCGCGTTGGGTTGGGAAACCTGATTCCGACTCGACAGACTAAGGCGGTTTTATCCGTACGCCGACATGCAGGCTTGGCGACAGCGTCCTCTGGCATTTTCACCCGATGGACTGGCTGGCCCGCGGCTGCAACGATTTCTCACTCATCCAGTTCGCGTTCACGCAGAGCCCGCTGACGCGCGGCTTCTTCAGCCAAAGCGCTGCGTATCTCGCGCATGACACCGCGCAAATCGATATGCCGGTGCTCGATGGCGACGTGTCCGGTCAATTCACTCTCTGGATGCAGATGACCACTTTGATACAAAGCCCAGATTTCCTCACCATAGGGCCGTTCGCGCAGATCCGGGGCAAATCGCCCGAAAAATTCTCCCAGCCGTGCGACATCGCGCTGTAGCAAGGCTTGGGCATGGGCATTGGCCGCCGCATCGACCGCCTGCGGAAAGTCGATGATCACCGGGCCACTGGCGTCGAGCAGAATGTTGTATTCCGACAGATCGGCGTGCACATAGCCGGCGCAGAGCATGCGCACGACTTCGCGCAAGAGCTCAGCGTGCAGGATATGAGCCACTTCTGGCGATAGCATGCCAACGTCGTGCAAACGCGGCGCTGGCCCACCATCTTCGCCGGCGACCAGGTCGAGCAACAACACCCCTTCAAAAAAGGCGCGCGGACGCGGCACCCGCACACCGACCTGCGCCAGCGCCTGCAGCGTCATCCACTCAGCACTGTGCCAGACCTCTTCCTGCTCATGCCGACCATAGCGACTGTGCTTGTTCATGGCTCGGGCACGGCGGCTATCGCGTACCCGCCGTCCTTCCTGATAGATCGCAGCCTGACGAAAAGAACGATGCTGTGCGTCCTTGTAGACCTTGGCGCAGCACAACTCACCCTGCACGCGCACCAGATAGACCTCGGCTTCCTTACCCGTCTTCAAGGTGGCCTCAATGCCATCGATGAAGCCCTCCTCGAGCAAATTGAGCAAGCGTGGCGGCGTTTTCATGATCGGATCACGTACAGGGCCCTTCACCCTGAAGTCGCTGTGCCGTCTCGAGCGACTGGACGAGATCGCTGAAGGCCTGGTGATTGGTCTCATTCATGGCCATCAAGCGGCGATGTGCATCGATGACTTTTTGCGTCACGTCGTACTGCCCCTGCTCCTCTTTCGGCAATTCCGCCAGACTACCGGCGGCGAGATGGGCATCCTCCCACTGTTGCAACAGGATGAAGAACTGCTCAAAGCCCATGCTGCGCAAGATACGGGTGACGTCGGGATTGGTCGACAGGATGACCGGTTTACCCTGCGCCTGCTGACGCAAATAGACCGGAATCTTGGCGAGCAGACCGAGCGTCGTGCTGTCGACCAGGGTCGTGGCGCTGAGATCGATGAGTACGGAAGAGAGCTTCTGGTCATGAAACATGCGTTCGAGAAAGCCATCAAGGCTGGTGCACATGGGCACGCGCACCTCACCGATGAGCTTGAGGACATAGGTGCCCTCATAGATGCCATAAAGAATGCGACCGGATTGCATACTAACCATTTTTCTCGACCACCAAAATGGCGACATCATCAGGAACTTCGACCGTGCCATCGACACCCAGCCGATTGGCCAGAGACTGCACATCACGGCAGCCCGCCGCGACCCACTGTAGGAGTTTAGCTTCCTTGTCCGGCAAATGCCCATCCATAATTTCGAGCACGCCATCGGACATCGCCACCAGGGTCCAGCGCTCCGGCAAATCGACAGCGATGTCCTCGTATTTGGCCTCGGCAAACAGACCCACCGGCAAGCCGCTACCCTGCAATTGCACCGTTCCCGCCGCGCTGACCAGGATGGGCGGCGGAAAATGCGCTCCGACGCAATAGGTCAGATGGTTCGAGGCGAGGTCGATGACGCCGCAGAACATGGTCAGGTGTTTACCCAGCGCCATGCCGAGAAGTTCATGATTGACGCTGGTCAGGATGCGCGCCGGCGACAGGCTGGCGACCGCCTTGCGGCGTTCGTAATGCCGCTGGATACGCGTCGTCAGGGTCTTGAGGAAGACCGTGATGAAAGCACTCGAAGCGCCATGTCCGGAGACATCGGCGAGATAAAAAGCGACGCGCTGCTCGCCGAGACGAAAATAGTCGACGAAGTCGCCACTCAAGTAAAGCGAAGGGACGATGCGATGACTGAAGACATAGCCATCGACCTGCCAGGGTGTCTCCGGCAGCATGCGCAACTGGATGCGGCGTCCCGCTTCCTGGTCTTCCTCGAGGACGTCGAGATTGCGCTCGAGCTCGCGATTGGCCAGCTCCAGCCGCTCACGATAAACACGATTCTCACGCAGCAGCTGTCCACGCTCCAGAGCGCGGCGGACGGCGTGCTCGAGCACTTCCATCTCGACCAGCGGCTTGAACAGATAGTCGCAGGCGCCGAGGCGCAAGGCGGTGACGACATCGGCCATATCGCCCTGGCCCGAGACGACGATGACCGGCGTCTCGGGTGACTCGGAGGTCACCACACGCAGAAGATCAAGGCCATCGAGCGCCGGCATGCGCAGATCGCAAATGAGCAGATGAGGGTTCTTCTGGCGGAAGAGTTCAAGACCCTGACGACCATCCCCCGCCACCAGAATTTGATAACCGCTGTCTTCGAGATAGACCGCCATGCTGTCGCGCACGAGGGGCTCATCATCGACGATCAGGACGCTTGCTGGACTTTCGGCCGGCGACATGGGCAAAGACGTTCTCAACGGAGCAGGTGCCGGACACGGTACTCCTATCCGCCCATCGACGCAAGATTGCAATCTCGCGCCAAGGCTCTTAAATAGATCAGGTGACCCCCCTAATCTGCGGATCGGAGAGGTCCTCGCCACGACAGAAGGAGGCTCTGGCATGAGCTCTACACGCTTTTCACATGACGAAAAACGACAATTTCTACGCCTGTTTGTCCAATCGGACGTCGCGCTGACGGATCGCAGCGGCGAGCACCACACGGGGCTATGCCTCAATCTTTCAGCCAGTGGCCTGCTCGTCGAAACCGCCTCCGCCTTGGCTCCCGGCGAGCACATCGAGATCCACCTACCCTCGCCGCAATCGAGTCTGCGTGATCTGCGCGTGCGCGCGCAGATCATCCGCATCGAACCCGGTGAACGCTATGCGCACCGACTCGGGCTGCAGATCATCGAATTTCTCGACTAATTGCCGGCGTCATCGGTGAAAGGATCGCTCTTCGGCGCCCCATGGATGAGGACATCGCGACGCTGCAGATAGATCTCACGCACCAGACTATAGGGATCACCATTGCTGTCGAGGCTGCCCTGCAAGGGCAGGAGGGCTGCGCGCTCATCGACGTAGTACAGGCCATCCGCCGCCAACTGCACTGACAAAGGATGGATGAGATAAGTCGGATACAGGCTAAGATCGAAGAGACCGGCGGGGGCGTCGCGCAGCGTCGATGGCCCCCAAAAAGGCAGCACGACATAGGGTCCGGAAGGGACGCCCCAGACGCCGAGGGTGATGCCGAGATCTTGCTGGTGCTTGGACAGGCCAACGCGGCTGCCGACGTCGATGAAGCCTGCGACGCCAAAAGTGGTGTTGACGATCAAACGCAGGAGATCGCCCCCGAATTGCCCACCCTTGGCCTGCAGACCATCATGCAGCACGACCAGGACGTCGCCGAGATTGTTGAAAAAATTATGAATCCCGCTCACAGCGAAGCCAGGCACGACATCGACATAGGCCGTCGCGACCGGTTTCATCACATAGCGATCGAGTCGCATATTGAAATTGAAGACCGGCCGGTTGTAAGCGACCCAGGGGTCGCGATCGCTGTCGGCGTGTGCTGGCAACCATAGCAGCAAGCCCACGACCAGAAGCAGTCTTCTCAACATTTGCGCACAACCACACTCCCCACCGAGTAGCCTGCGCCAAAAGAGCAGATGACGCCATGAGCACCTTTCGCTAAGTCCTGACGATGCAGATGGAAGGCGATGATCGATCCGGCCGAGCTGGTATTGGCGTAGCGATCCAGGATGATCGGCGCCTCATCGCGCGTCACCTCGCGCCCCATGACACGACGGGCGATGAGATCGTTCATGCTCAAATTGGCCTGATGCAACCAGAGCCGCTGCAGATTGTCGGGCACCAACTGCAGATCGCTGATGTGCGCGCTGATCTGCTCGGCGACCATGGGACACACTTCCTTGAAGACCTTGCGCCCTTCCTGCATGAACAACTTGTTGCGATCGTCCCTGCCGGCGTCTTCGCAGCGATTGAGGAAGCCGAAATTGTTACGGATATTGTTGGAAAACTGCGTCTGCAATCGCGTCCCCAGCACCTGCCAGGGCGTCGCCGTCGCCGCCACATCATCAGCGTGCTCAAGCACGACGGCGGTCGCCACGTCACCGAAGATGAAATGGCAGTCGCGATCACGCCACTCGAGATGCCCCGAGCAGATCTCCGGGTTGACCATCAGCAGGCGCCGCGCCGAACCGGCGCGCAGCATGTCGACCGCCACCTGAATACCGAAGGTCGCCGAAGAGCAAGCGACATTCATGTCAAAGGCAAAACCCTGGATACCAAGAGCTTGTTGCACTTCGATCGCCATCGCCGGATAAGCGCGTTGCATATTGGAGCAGGCGACGATGACACCATCGATCTCATCGGCGCGCCGACCGGCCGCGGCCAAAGCTTCGCGCGCTGCGCGCACCCCCATCTCGGCCTGCACCGACAATTCCTCATCCGTGCGTGCCGCGATGCGCGGATAGAGACGCTGCGGATCGAGGATGCCTGCCTTATCGAGGACATAACGGGAACGAATGCCCGATGCCTTGACGATGAACTCGCTGTTGGAATGGCCCATAGCGCGCATCTCGCCGGCGGCGATGGCTTCGGCATGACGAGCATTGTAGAGATCGGCATAGGCATCGAAAGAAGCCACCAACTCTTCATTGGAGATGCTCTCGCTCGGCGTCCACAAACCCGTTCCACTGATCACCACATTCGACATAAAAAACTCCTCAAACTCTGGCGAGTATCTCTTGCCATAAGCGGTCCAGCCGCACCGCCGACACCGGCTGCGCCGTTTTCAAAACCTGGGCGAACAAGGCCACCCGGTACTCTTCAAGCAACCAACGATACTCATCGATGGCTGCGAGCGGGATCTGGCGTTGCCAGTACCGCTGTCTTTGTTCCTGCAGCGACTGCAGTCGCCGAGCCAGCTCACGCGCCGATTGTTGATCCTTGTCCCACTGTCCACCGGCGCGCTCGATGCGCCAGGTGATGGCACGCAGATAGCGCGCGTAATGCTGCCAGACACGATAACCGAAATCCTGCAGCATATGTTCCGGAAACAGGCCGACGAGTTGTTGCTCGACGTCGACGACCAGAGGCTGCAGTGCCACCGCGACCGACGCCAGTCGCTGTCGCACCTCAACCAGCCCCGACAACAGGGCTTGTAGATCATGCAACATTTTCTCCGCCAGCGGATACAGTCCCTGCTGCACCAGCAGCAAAGCCCGCTGATAGTCGACGCGCGTGCGTGGCGCCTTCTCTTGCAAGCCGGCCAAGTGCTGTACTATAGCCAGTATGAAATCGTCTGCCAAATCCTCGACACTGCCATGCCCTGTCCAGGCCAGCAGACCCGGTAGTCGTGCCGCTTTCTGACGCCAGGGCTTGAGTGCCGACGAAGTCTCCAAGGCGAGCAGACGCGCACAGCCACGGCGATGTATCGCCTGCGCGACCAGCGGCTGGGTACACAGAACACGCCGGCAACCCTGCCCTTCATCCTGCCAGGCGGGATAGACGACCTGGCGCTGCGCGCCCTCGCCTTGAATCTCCTGTTCCGGCATCTCCTCGCCTTGCCAACGCTGACACAGCTCGGCGGTAGCGAGCGCAGCGCGCGGCTGCGGACGCAGCTCGCGCAACTGTCCATCGAGGACATCGCGCTCACGACCTTGCGCCAGAATCTGACCTTGTTCATCGATCACCCGGATATTCATGCGCAGATGGACAGGCAGACGCGCACACTGAAAATCACTGACCTCCACTTTGAGAGCACGGGCGCTCCACAGGGCATCGACGAGATCACGCCGCAACCCACGTCCCGGCGCTGGCAGCACCAGCGATTGCGCCAAAGCCGGCAGCGGCACGAGCTGGCGACGCAGTTCCTTCGGCAGAGTGCGCAGCAATTCGAGCACGAGGTCCTGATGCAGACCGGGAACCAGATACTCGAGCGCCGCCCAGTCCAAGCTCCAGTAACTGCCCAGGGGACAGATCAGGGTCACGCCATCGTGGGCGCTACCCGGCGCAAATTCGTAATGCAGGAGCAAACTGCCGGCAGGGGTGGCCAGCTCATCGGGGAAATCCAGGGCGGCCAAGTAGTCTTCACGATGCATGAGCAAGTCGCGCGACATCAGCAGCAAATCGGGTTGTTCTTTCTCCGCCTGCCGCCGCCAGACTTCAAAACTGCGCACATCGCTGATCTCGAGCGGAATACGCTCGGCATAGAAATTTTTCTGCACCAACTCGTCGGCGAGAATGTCGCGGCGGCGCGCTTTTTCCTCGATCGCCTCAAGATCTTCGACGAGCGCGCGATTGGCGCGCAGAAAAGGCGCTTGCACCGAGATATCAGCACGCACCAAAGCATCGAGAAGAAAGATCTCGCGCGCCGCCGCGGCATCGATCGGCGCTAACGGCACCGGTCGCTCGGCGTAGATGACCAGTCCCATCAAGCTGGCCTGCTCCATGACCAAAGCACGTCCGGCGCGACGCGACCAGTGCGCTTGCTGATGACTGAACTTGAGCAGGTGGCGCAGATGTTTTTCGATCCAGGCGCCGTCGATGCGCGCGCAGTGGCGCAGCCAGACCTGACCGGTCTCTTGCATCTCGGCGGCGAGCACCCAAGGTGGTGGTTTTTTCACCAAGGTCGACCCGGGGTGAAGGTGCGCCTTCTGCTGCCGGCACATGAGCACTTCCCGCCCCGACTGGTGTCGCCCGATCTGAGATGGCAGGCCGAGCATCAAGGCGCAGTGAATGGCTTCATAGCTGGCGGCTTCCTGATTCAGGCGCCACCCGCGTTGATGCACTTCCAGCAGGAGCTGGCGATGCAGTTCACGCCACTCGCGCAGACGCAGCCAGGAGAGAAAATGCTGGCGCGCAAAGGTGCGCCGTGCACCGTCTCCTCCTGTCTCCCAAACTTCCTGCCAGGCCTCCCAGAGACGGACGAAGAAGAGAAAATCCGAGGACTCGTCACGAAACAAGGCATGCCGCTGATCCGCCGTGGCCGCCGCCGTCAGGGGCCGCTCGCGCACATCCTGGATGGCGAGAGCCGCGACGATGATCAGCACCTCACGCAGACAATCGAAAGCCGCGGCGGCGATGAGCATGCGTCCCAGCCGCGGATCGACAGGCCAAGCGGCGAGATCACGTCCGATCGCTGTCAGGTCTGTCGTTGCCGACCAAGCGCCGAGCTCTTCCAGCACCCGATAGCCATCCTTGATGTAGCGCTCATCGGGGATATCGATCCATGGAAAATCGCTGGCATGGCCGAGCTTGAGATCACTCATCTGCAAGATCACCGCCGACAGATGTGTGCGCAGGACCTCGGGATCGGTGAACTGTGGGCGCGTACGCAAATCATCTTCACTGTAGAGGCGCACGCACAGGCCCGGTGCCAGACGGCCGGCCCGCCCCCGACGCTGATCGGCGGAAGATTGGGCGATCGCCTCGATGGGCAGACGCTGCACTTTTGAGCGATGGCTATAGCGGCTGATGCGCGCCTGTCCGGGGTCGATGACGAAGCGTATCCCAGGGACCGTCAGCGAAGTCTCCGCCACATTGGTGGCCAGCACCACGCGTTGCCCGGCGTGCGGCGCGAAGACGCGCTGCTGCTCCGCCGGTGACAGACGCGCGTACAGCGGCAGAATCTCACGCCCGGGCTCCGCCTTGTGCAAGAAGGCGTGCAGTTCGCGGATTTCACGCTCGCTGCTGGCAAAAACCAGGGCATCGCACGGCCCCCAGTGCCGCCGACGCGCCTCGGCATCGCAAAAGTGCAGAGCTTTGAGGACCGCCGCCGGCAAACCCTCCTGCCCCTCATCTGCTGCCGCGAAGGGCTGATAATAGGTATCGACCGGATGCTGTCGCCCGCCGACTTCGACCACCGGGGCGCCGCCGAAAAAAGCAGCGAAACGTTGCACGTCGATGGTCGCCGAGGTGATGACGAGTTTGAGATCGGGCCTTTGCGGCAAGATCAGGCGCAAGGCGCCGAGCAGAAAATCGATGTTGAGGCTGCGCTCATGCGCCTCATCGATGATGATGGCTTCATACTGGCGCAAGCGCCGATCACCGCGCATCTCGGCGAGAAGGATGCCATCGGTCATCAGTTTGACATAGCCATCCGACGAGGCCTGTTCGCTGAATCGCACCTTGCAGCCGACTTGGTCGCCGAGCCGGGTTTCAAGCTCCTCGGCGAGACGTTGCGCCACCTGCCTTGCCGCTAGGCGGCGCGGCTGCGTATGCGCGATCAGGCCACGGCAACCGAGCCCGGCCTCGAGGAGAATTTTCGGCAACTGCGTGGTCTTGCCGGAGCCGGTTTCACCCGCCAGCACCAGCACCTGATGCTGCGCCAAAGCGGCGAGAATCTCGGCGCGCGCTGCGACCACCGGCAGATCGGGATACTTCAGAAGCGGGCGATGCGCACGGCGCTGTGCCACCCAGGCGCGAGAAGCATCGATCTGCGCCTGCCAGCGCGCATCCGTCCGTCCATCCGCCAGGGCGCGCAGCAGTCGCTGCGCGTCGCGACAGGCCAGGTCGTCAGGGTCGATCGCCGCTCTCGCAAGACTACTGGTCACGCAGTTCGCGACGCAGGATCTTGCCGACCGGCGACTTCGGCAAAGCGTCGCGGAAGACGATGCTGCGCGGTACCTTGTAACCGGTGAGATTGGCGCGGCAATGCGCCAGCACGTCAGCTTCCGTCAACTTGGGGTCTTTGCGCACGACAAAGAGCTTGACCGCCTCACCCGATTTGGCGTCCTGCACGCCGACCGCCGCCGACTCCAGCACCCCCGCCAGGGTCGCCACCACGTCTTCGATCTCGTTCGGATAGACGTTGAAGCCCGAGACCAGAATCATGTCCTTCTTGCGATCGACGATGCGCAGATAACCATCCGGCTGAATCAAACCGATATCGCCGGTATGCAACCAGCCATCAGCGTCGATCGTCTCGGCGGTGGCCTCCGGACGCTGCCAGTAGCCTTTCATCACCTGCGGTCCGCGCACGCAGATCTCGCCGGTGGCGGCGATGGCCACCTCCTCGCCCTGCTCATCGATGATCTTGATCTCGGTGTTGGAGACCGGCAGACCGATGCTGCCGATCTGAATGGCGTCTACAGGGTTCATCGAAATCACTGGCGAGGTTTCGGTCATGCCAAAGCCCTCGCAGATACGACAGCCCGTGACACTCTCCCACTCCTGCGCCGCTTTATGGGTGAGAGCCATTCCTCCCGCCACGGTCATCTTCAGGGAAGAAAAGTCGAGTTGCCGAAATTGCGCATTGTTCAGCAAAGCGACAAACAGGGTGTTGAGGCCGGCGAAGGCGGTAAAGCGATGGCGCTTCATCTCTTTGACAAAAGCCGGCAGGTCACGTGGATTGGTGATCAGCAAAGCGTGTCCGCCCATCTCCATCATGCCCAGGCAACAGACAGTGAACGCAAAAATATGATAGAGCGGCAAAGGCGCGACCATCATCTCTCCACCTGGCTCGAAATGACCGAGCTGCACCCGCATCTGCAGGAGGTTGGCGACGAGATTGGCGTGCGTCAGCATCGCCCCTTTGGCGACACCGGTGGTGCCGCCGGTGTACTGAAGAATGGCGACGTCATCGCTTGCCGCCGCATGCGGACGCAGGCTCAGGCGACGACCACGGCGCAGCACATCGCGCAGGGCGTGCACGCCGGGAATGCGATACGCCGGAACCATCTTCTTCACATGCTTGACGACGGCATTGACCAGGAGTCGGCGCGGTAAAGGCAGCAGATCACCGAGCTCGGTGATGATGACGTGACGTACCCCGGTCTGTGGCAGCACTTTCGCCACCAGCTGTCCAATATTGGCAAAAGACACCAAAGCCTTGGCGCCCGAATCATTGAACTGATGCACCATCTCACGCTCGGTGTAGAGCGGATTGGTGTTGACCACGATGAGTCCGGCGCGCATGGCGCCGAAGACCACTACCGGATACTGCAGAAGATTGGGCAACTGCACGGCGATGCGATCTCCCGGCTGCAGATCGGTGTGCTGCTGCAACCACGCGGCAAAGGCCGCCGACTGACGATCGAGCTCGGCGTAGCTGAGGGTATGCTCCATATTGCTGTACGCGGGCTTGGCAGCATAACGTTTGATCGACTCGTCGAACAGCTCGAGGACGCTCTGATATTTGCGCGTATCGATGCTGAACGGCACACTCGCCGGGTATTTGTCATGCCAAAACTCACGATCCATTCTTGCTACTCCTGCCTTTTTTATCGTTGCACCACGTCACTGATCTTCACCCAGGGCTTCCGGCCAAGCCTGTGCTTCAAGCACTTCGGAAGCCCATTCCAAAAAACAGGTATCGGCAGGCGCTTCCTGCAGATACAAATCCACTTGCAGCAATTCATCACCACGAAAAGCATAAACCACGATCTTGTCATCGACCTGCTGCCGGGTCAGCAGTGTCTCGAGGAGCTCCTCGCTGACGCGCAGACCCGCCAGGGCGACGATCACATCCTGCGCCGCCAGACCGGCCCTCTCGAGAGCTCCATCGTGCGCCACCTGCAACAGCAGCAAGCCGCCTTCGACCGCCTTCCAGCGTCCGCCGAGAGACAGGCGCCGCACCCCTTGCCCGGGGCTACCACCGGCATCCTGGGCACTTTCGGCGGCGCGCAGATGCATACGAATACCCTGCGCGGCGAGCAGCTCCACCAAGGGCAGGTCCTCACGCCCATGCACCCAGCGCGCGTGACACTGCACGAGAGCTTCACCACCCTGACGTTCGAGGGCAGCGACGATGTCTGCCTCGACCAGCCCCTGCTCATGCTGGCCAAAACGCGCATACAAATCGCGCATCACATCATCGAGACTGGCCCGCCCCGGCCGCTGCCGACGCAACTCCAGATCGAGACACAAAGCCACCAAGGCGCCATGGATATAGTAACTGGTCTGCACGTTGGCGCTATTCTCATCCTGGCGATAATACTTGCTCCAGGCATCGAAACTCGACTCGGCGACACTCTGCCAAGCGCGTCCCGGCTGGCGTAGGTAACGGGTGATCTGCTGCCCGAGCAGTTCGAGATAGGCAGCACGGCCGATGCGTTCGGCGCGCAGCAACAAGAGATCATCGTAATAAGACGTCACACCTTCGAAAAACCACAACAGCGGCGTATGCACTTCCTGCTGTAAAGCGTAGGGAGCCAGCGCCGCCGGGCGCAGGCGTTTGACATTCCAGGCGTGGAAATACTCATGGCAGATCAGTCCCAACAACGCCCGGTAGTGCGTTCCTGGCTCCTGCGCTTCGGCGTAGGCCGGCAGATCGCGCCGCGCCAGCAGCAGACTGCAGGAGTCGGCGTGCTCGAGGCCACCGTAACCATTGCCCACCGCCTGCAAGAGAAAGAGATAGTGCGTAAAAGGCGCCGGCTGGGCAAAAAAACGGATGCAGGTCGCGGTGATGGCGGCGATGTCGCGCTCCAGCCTGGCCATGTCGAAATGCGAGCTACCACTGACGACGATCTCATGCAGGACGCCTTCGGCACGCGCACAGCCGCGCCGCCAGCGCCCCACCTCGAACGGATAGTCGATGAATCCGGCGTAGTGATCGCAACCATACTCTCCCCAACCGTCGGCGTCGACCGCGTGCGCCGGCATGCGCGTGGCGACCGCGACCGGAGCGGTGAAGGTGCCAGCCACCGCCGAGAGTTGCAGACGATGCGGACGATCCTCTTGACCGGCGACCGCCAGAAACACCGCCGCGCCGTTGAAATAGGCGTGTCGCTGGTCGAAATGCGCACCGCGCACCGACAGGTCCCAAGCGTAGACCTGATAACGCACCTGCACCGCCGTGGCGATGGCCGCAGGTAGGCGCCAGTGATTCTTGTCGAGTTTTTCCACCACCAAAGCTCGCCCGTCAGCATAAGCGGCAAGCGCGACGACATGCCGGGCAAAATCACGGATCATGTAGCTGCCGGGTATCCAATTCGGCAGCCACAGAACTTGCCCCTGCGCATCGGGCTTGGCGATGTGCAGCTCAATATCAAGAATATGTCGAGTGGACTGTTGCAAGTCCATGCGATACGTGATGCCGTACATAGCGGACGATGATTCTGGCCAGTGGCATGAAGGCAGCTAGAATAAATCAAATCGCCGCCCCTGACCATTTAGGATCCTTGAATAATGCAAGCCCATGAACGACATCTGACGACCGGTGACGGCCATAACATTCCGATCTACCACTGGGATGCTGATGCCCCCAGGGCGGTCATCCACCTCCTGCACGGTATGTCCGAGCACGCTCTGTGCTATGCCGATGTCGTCGCCGAACTCACCCAGGCCGGCTATAGCGTCGCCGCTCACGATCATCGCTGTCACGGTCATGCCTGCAGCCCGGACAAACTCGGACAGGCGAGTGAGCGCGACAGCTTCGAGCGCATCTGCGATGACGTCCTGCTGGTCAACACCCATCTGCGCCACCAGTACCCCGGGCTACCGATTTTTCTGCTCGGGCACAGCATGGGATCCTTTATCGCCCTGATCTTCGCGCAACGCCATTCCAACTTGATTCATGGCCTCCTGCTCGAAGGCTCAGGCTACAACCCTCCCTGGTTTCTGCGCTTGGCCGCTTTCATCGCCCGTATCGAAGTCCGTCGCCAGGGCGCGACCGGACAGAGCCGCCTTCTCCACCTGATGAGTTTTGGCGACTTCAATCGCCGTTTCCGTCCCACCCGCACCGATTATGACTGGCTCAGCCGTGACGAAGCCTTCGTCGACCGCTATATGGCCGACCCGCTCTGCGGCCGACAGGTGAGCAATCTCTTCTGGGCGCAGATGCTCAAGGCCCTGGTCGCGATGTCGCAGCAGGACAGTATTCGACACATCGACAGTTCTTTGCCCATCTATCTTTTCGCTGGCGAACGCGATCCCGTCGGCAAGATGGGGCGCAGTGTCCGCCAACTGCAACAACGGCTACAACACGCGCCGATACGTCAGGTTGACCTTCGTCTCTATGCCGAAGCACGTCACGATCTGTTGCACGAGACCTGCCGTCAGGAGGTGATACACGACCTGCTCACCTGGCTCGACCAGACCGCAGCCGTGCACACGCGCGCCGCACTCAACGCGCCAAGTGGCGCATAGCCGCTTCGAGACCGGCGAGATTGAGCTCGAACATACGCTCGCCGATGAGTTCCAGGATGTGCACGGTCGACGCGGTGACGCGCCATTGCGCGGCAGCGTGCGGGTTGAGCCAGACCAGACGTTGAAAGTGCTGCATGAGTCGCGTCATCCACACCGCCCCCGGCTCCTGGTTGAAGTGTTCGACCGAGCCGCCGGGTGAGAGGATCTCATAGGGTGACATGGTGGCGTCACCGACCAGGATGACGCGATAGTCCGATCCATAGCGATGCAGGATGTCATAGACGGAAGTGCGCTCGCTCCAGCGTCGGGCATTGTCTTGCCAGACACCCTCGTAGATGAAATTGTGAAAATAGAAGTACTGCAGGTGCTTGAATTCGCTGCGCGCCGCGGCGAAGAGATCCTCGACGACACGGATATGATCGTCCATGGAGCCGCCGACGTCGAGAAACAGGAGGACGTTGATCGCATTGCGCCGCGGCGGGCGCATCCGCAGATCGAGCCAACCACCCTGGTGCGCCGTGCGCTGAATCGTATGATCGATGTCGAGCTCTTCTTCTTGACCGCGCCGGGTGAATTTGCGCAAACGCCGTAAAGCCAGTTTGATATGCCGCTGTCCGAGCTCTTCGCGATCGTCGAGATTGTGGAATTCACGCGCCTCCCAGACCTTGACGGCACGACGCAGGCGCGATGGTCCGGCCATGCGTATGCCCTCAGGATGCGCCCCATAGGCGCCAAAAGGCGAGGTGCCGCCGGTACCGATCATGCGCTGCCCGCCCTGATGCCGGTGCTCCTGTTCGCGCAAGCGTTCACGAAAAGCATCGAGCAGGGCCTGCAACGAGCCCATACCCTGCATCTTCGCCAGATCCTCGGCGCTGAGCAGCTTCTCCAGCTCACGCCGTAGCCAGTCTTCCGGCAAGGAGGCGGTCAGCGACTGCGACGGCGTCGGCAAGCCCTCGAGAAAAGCGCTGAACGCGCGATCGAACTTGTCGTAGTGCACCTCGTCCTTGACCAGGGTCAGGCGCGCCAGATGATAAAATTCCTGCACATCGGCAAAAGCCAGACGCGCGCGCAGCGCTTGCAGCAGGTCCATCAGCTCGCGCACGCTGACCGGCACCTTTTCTTGGCGCAGGCACTCAAAAAAAGTGATCAGCAAGATCAGCCTCCGCGCCGACTCATGAAAGCCAGACGTTCGAGCAGGTGCACATCCGCCTCGGACTTGAGCAGCGCGCCATAGAGCGGCGGAATGGCCTGACGCGGATCGCGCAGACTGAGGAGATCGGGCGCCAGATCATCCGATGCAAGCAGGCGCAGCCAGTCGATCAACTCCGACGTCGAGGGTTTCTTTTTCAGGCCGGGCACCTGGCGCAGCTCAAAAAAGACCTGCAGCGCTTCTTGCACCAGTTCATCGCGCAGCTTAGGAAAGTGCACGTCGATGATGCGCTTGAGGGTGACGTTGTCAGGAAACCGGATGTAGTGGAAGAAACAGCGGCGCAAGAAGGCGTCGGGCAGTTCTTTTTCGTTGTTGGACGTGATGATGACGATAGGGCGATGACGCGCCCGCACCGTCTCCTGCGTCTCATAAACAAAAAACTCCATACGATCGAGTTCCAGCAAGAGATCGTTGGGAAACTCGATATCGGCCTTGTCGATCTCATCGATCAGCAGGACACAGCGCTGCTCACTCTGAAAGGCTTCCCACAGCTTGCCCGGCTTGATGTAGTGGCGGATGTCGCGGACGCGTTCATCACCGAGCTGAGAATCGCGCAAACGCGATACTGCATCGTATTCATAGAGACCTTGCTGGGCCTTGGTCGTCGACTTGATGTGCCAAGTGATCAGCGGCAGGGCAAAAGCCGCCGCCACTTCTTCGGCCAGTCGCGTCTTGCCCGTGCCCGGCTCACCTTTGATCAACAAAGGCCGCTCGAGCGCGACGCTGGCGTCGACGGCAAGGCGCAGATCTTCGGTCGCGATATAGTGTTCAGTACCTTGAAATTTCATCGGTTTCGGGCGCGACGTGGGAGACTGTACGAGCCTCACCACACCTCCTGCCGCCTCCTCTTGTCGTCTACAGGGAAAAAGCGCCCAACGAGTATGCCGCCGTCAGGCGCGTGATGACATGGCTCATCCTACACCATGCCCAGTCAGATGGGCGACAGGGCGGAGCATGACTTGTTCCAACGAGCAGCTTTCGGCACAATGTCGGCGAGCGTCATAAAGACGATCGCTAGCGAAAGACCTGATCATGAGCGAAGCACCGCCCCCCCCCACTTTCTCGCGCAAAGACCGCCTCTATCTGCGCCTGCTGCGCCTTTTGGCGCGCATCCCGATCACTTGGCTGCAAACCCTGGGCCGCTATCTCGGCTTCTTCGCCAGTCTGAGCGGCAGCACCCCCGCCTTTGTCGCCCGCCGCAACATCGAGCTGTGTTTCCCCGACCGCGACGCCGCATGGGTGGCCGCCACGACGCGCCAGTGCCTGCAGAAGATGGCGATGAGTTATCTCGAATTCGCCAAGATCTGGGGTAGTCCGCCGAGCTATGCCATCGCCCAGATCCGCCGCGTGCACGGCGAGGAGATCTTTCGGCGCGCCATCAGCGGCCAGACCGGCACCATCGCCCTTGTGCCGCACTTTGGTTGCTGGGAGGTGATGAACGCCTGGACCAACCAGTATGTCCACACCACCGTCATGTACAAGCCGGCCAAAGACCCCGGCGTCGACACCTTCGTGCGCTCCGCCCGCAGCCGCCTCGACGCCCATCTCGTCACCACCGATGACAGCGGCGTGCGTTCGCTGCTCAAAGCCTTGAAAAAAAATAGCTTTGTCGCCATTCTGCCGGATCATGTGCCGGATCTGCAGAGCGGTGAATACGCCAACTTCTTCGCCATCGACACCTTGAGCACGGTGCTGGCGAGCAAGCTCTGGCAGCGCACGCGCGCCGCTGTCATCGTCATGTACGCGGTGCGCAACGCCGCCGGTCAAGGCTTTGACCTGCACTTTGAAGAACCTGCCGCCGATTTTTTCAGCGATGATCTGGTCACTTCGGTCAGCGGCATGAACCAGAGCGTCGAACGACTGATCTGCTCATCACCCGCCGACTATCACTGGGCCTACAAGCGCTTCAAGACCTGTCGCGGCCTCGACCGCGTCTATGACCGGCGGCAGCCGCCTCTGTTCGCCAGCGCGCACAAAGCGGCACAGCGCTATCAACAGGACGCGTAGACGCGCGGCTCGATCTCGAGTTCGACGGCAAAACGCTGCCGTACGCAGTCCTGTACATGGCCGGCCCAGGCGAGCACATCGCCGGCCGTCGCCGCGCCGAGATTGACCAGCACCAAAGCCTGATCACGGTGACAGGCGACCTTGCCATTGCCCTGACCGCGCAGTCCGCAGCGGTCGATGAGCCAGGCGGCTGCCAGCTTCTGACCACCGGCGCAGGCATGCGCGACCAGGCCCGGCTCCTGACGCGCCAAAGCGTCGGCCTGCGCCTGGCTGACGATGGGGTTTTTGAAGAACGAGCCCGCATTGCCGAGCAGCGCCGGATCCGGCAGCTTGCGCGCGCGCAAGCGCGACACCGCCGTGGCGACGGACTGGGCGTCGACCGTGGACACCGCCATCCGATCGAGTTCAGCGCGCAGATCGCCATAATCGAGGTGCAGCTGCGCGCGCCGCGGCAGCCGCAAGGTGATGCCGGCGATGACCTGGGTATCGCGCGCGGCGCCTTTGAAGATACTGTCGCGATAAGACAAGGCGCAATCGGCACGCTGCCAACGCCGCAACCGACCATCACGGCGGTCGACGCTCTGCACTTCCTGCAGCACATCCGCCAGTTCGACACCATAGGCGCCGATGTTTTGCAAAGGAGCGGCACCCGCCCACCCCGGGATGTCACTCAGATTCTCCAGTCCCGACCAGCCCTGCGCCAAGGTCCAGCGCACCAGCTCCGGCCACGGCTCGCCAGCGCCGACCTGGATCAAGACGGCCTCTTTTTCTTCCCGCACCTGGCGGCCACGCAGCGCCGGTTGCAGAACACGACCTGGCCAGACCTCGGGCAAAACGACATTGCTGCCGCCCGCGAGAACCAGCAGCGACGCCTCATCCCAGCGCGGAAAGCCGGCTTGCAGCTGCGCCAGCGAAGTGATCACTTGCAGCTCATGCGCCTGGCAGGGCAGGCCGAGCGTATTGCGGGCGCGCAGATCGACCGCCATCTCACCCCCCCAGCAAGGCGCGCACACGCAGCAGGTCGGCCTCGGTATCGACTCCAGGCGGCAAGGGCTGGTGGCAGGCATCGACATGAATACGGGCGCCATGATGCAGAGCGCGCAGTTGTTCGAGCGATTCGGCCAACTCGCTAGCAGCCTGCGGCCAGCGCACGTAATCGTGCAGAAAACCGACACGATAGGCGTAAAGGCCGAGATGCCGCCAGTACAGCTGCGGCGGCGGGCTCGCGGCAGCGCGAGCAGCGTCATCGCGCAGATAGGGAATCGGCGAACGACTGAAATAGCAGGCCAACCCTTGCGCGTCACGCACGACCTTGACGATTTGCGCCTGCTCGAGATCGTGCCAGGAGGTGATCGGCTCGGCGAGGGTCGCGATGGCGACGTGCGGCCGCGCCAGCAGATTGGCTGCCACCTGGTCGATCAGTTGTGGTGGCAGCAAAGGCTCATCGCCCTGGACATTGACGACGCAGGTGGCGTCATCCCAGCCCATCTGCAAGGCCACATCCTGCAAACGGTCGGTGCCGGAAGGATGCGCCGCATCGGTCATCAGCACGTCCGCTCCCCAGGACTCCGCGGCCGCAGCGACACGCTCATCGTCGGTGGCGATCAACACTCGCTGCGCCTGACTCTGGCAGGCACGCTCATAGACATGGGCGAGCATGGGCTTGCCGGCGATATCGAGCAGCGGCTTGCCGGGCAGTCGCGTCGACGCATAGCGCGCCGGAATGACGACATAAAACCCACTCATGGATGGAGATCCTGGGTCTCGGCGGCTGGGTTCAGGGGACGCGCTTCGGCCACCAGCATCACCGGTATGCCATCGCGCACCGGATAGGCCAGCGCTTCACCACGACAGATCAACTCCTCGCGGGCGGTGTCATACTCGAGCGGCCCTTTGCAGCGCGGGCAGGCCAGAACATCCAACAAACGTTTGTCCAACATGGGCATCATCCTCGCTTATTCAGGGCTTCATCCAGTTCTTGCCAAAAAGCCAAGGGCAGCGCCGCCGTGATCGGCAGATAGGCGCTCCCAGGTGGCGCCAGGGCACGACATTTTACGGCATCTTTCTCGGTCATCAGCAAGGGACGGTCGAGATCGGCAAAATCCTCACGACGGTAGCTGTGATGGTCTGGCCAAGGGTGTTCCTGCAGCCTAAAGCCGAGCGCGCGCGCACTGGCGAAAAACCGCTGTGGATGGGCGATGCCGGCAAAGGCTGCGATCTCTGCACCTGCTGCCACCGGCCACGCACCATCGCCCTGCAAGAGCCGTGGCGCCTCGCTCTGGAGCAGCATGGCGTGTCCCTGCGGCGGTCGAAAATCCGCATCGATGCAGGTCCACACCTGCAGGCATCCGATCGCCCGCGACGGCGGCTCGCGCAAAGGGCCGAGGGGCAGAAGATGACCGTTGCCGAGCGCGCGCTGCGCATCATAAAGAACGATCTCGACATCGCGGCGCAGACGATAGTGCTGTAGGCCATCGTCGCTGATGATCAGGTCGACCTCGCCATGGGTCGCGAGCAGATGTCGCGCCGCCGCCACCCGGTCACGACCGACGACCAAGGGTACGGCGCTACGCTGCACCAGCAGCAAGGGTTCATCACCGACCACCGCCGGATCGCTATCGGCGTTGACGACCATCACCTGCCGCTGACGGCCGGCATAGCCGCGGCTGACGACGCCAGGATGCCAGCCGAGGGCGCGCAAGTGTTCGACCAGGGCGAGCACCATCGGCGTCTTGCCCGTCCCACCGAGGGTGATGTTGCCGACCACCAGCACTTTCACCGGCAAAGCCGACGACCACCCCGTTTGCTGCCTATAGAGAAAACGTCGCAGACCTACGACGAGGGCATAGAGCGCCTCAAAGGGCCAGAGCAGCCAGAGCATACCGACACGGCCATACCAGTGGCGTAACAAGAAACGGCTCACGCCTCCTCCGTGTCGAGATCGTGAAATTGCCGGCTGTGCAGTTGCGCATAGATGCCCTGGCGCGCCAGCAACTCATCATGTCGCCCCTGCTCGACGATGCGACCGGCGTCCATGACCAGGATCAGGTCGGCATTCTCGATGGTCGAGAGGCGGTGCGCGATCACCAGCGTCGTGCGCTCGCGCATGATGGCATCGAGGGCGCGCTGAATATAGTACTCCGACTCATTGTCGAGGGCCGAAGTGGCTTCATCGAGAATCAGCACCGGTGCATTCTTGAGAATGGCGCGGGCGATGGCCAGACGCTGTCTCTGTCCGCCCGACAACTGCACGCCATCCTGACCGATCTGTGTCTCATAGCCCTGCGGCAAGGCCATGATGAAATCATGAGCGTAGGCCGCCTTGCAGGCCGCCTCGACTTGAGCGCGCGAGCACGCCGCATAGGCGCCATAAGCGATGTTGTGCAGCACGCTGTCATTGAACAGCATGACTTTCTGACTGACCGTCGCCACCTGCTTGCGCAAGCTCGACAGCTGATAGTCCGGCAGCGGATGACCATCGAGCAGGATACGCCCATGACTGGGGTCCTGAAAGCGCGACAGCAGATTGACCAGGGTCGTCTTCCCGGCACCAGAACGTCCGACGATAGCCACCGACTGTCCGGGTGCGACATGAAAATCGATGTCCTGCAACACCGGCGCCTGCGTCGCATAGGCGAAGCTCACCGCCTCGAAACGCAAATCCCCTTGCGCCCGCTCGATCGCCAGATGGCCATGATCTGGCTCGGCGTCGAGATCGATGAGGGCAAAAACCGACTGCGCCGCAGCGATCCCCTTCTGCACTTTGGCGTTGACGTCGGTGAGCGCCCGTACCGGCTTGGCGAGCAGGCCTGCCGCGGTAAAATAAGCGATGAATTCACCGGCGGTATGAAAGCCGGTCGAACGCGGCCCCAGCGCCAGCCAGACGATGATCGACATGGCCATGGCGATGATCACCTGCACCACCGGCGTGTTCAAGGAACTGGTCACGACCATCTTCATGGTCTGGCGCAAATACTCGTTTGAAGCGCGCTGAAAGCGCTCACGCTCATAGTCTTCGCCAGCAAAACTCTTGACCACGGTATAACCGTTGATGACTTCGTTGGTGACATGGTTAATGTCACCCATCGACACCTGAATGCTGCGACTGAGCGTGCGAAAGCGATGTGAGGCCATCTGCACGACTTTGCCGATGAGCGGACCGATGAGCAGGATGAGCAGGGACAAACGCCAGTTGTACCAGAACAGCAAGGAGAGATAAGCGAGCGTGGTCAGCCCCTCACGGGCCATGGTGATGACGGCGTCGGTGGCAGCCGAGGTCACCTGTTCGACATCATAGAGAATCTTGGCGGCGATGCGCGCCGGTGAATTGAGGTGATAGTAAGCCGCTGGCAAGCGCAGCAGGCGATCGAACATCTGTGTCCGCAGGACGTAGACGATGTTGCGCGCCACCCAGGAGATGTAATAGTTGCCGACGAAAGAGCCGGCACCACGCACGACCACCAAAGCGACGACCAGCGCCGGAATCCAGAACTGGGCGCGCGAGTCATGCTGGGTCAGTGCGTCGGTGATGAACTTGATCACCTGCACGGCGCCATTTTCAGCCCCGGCGTTGGCGGCAAAACCGAGCAGGCCGAGCACAAAGTAACGCAGGTAGCGCCGACTGTAGGCGAGCAGACGACGCAGAACCTCCGGGCCTGGGTAGGAATCAGCGCTCATGCGGCTCCTGCGTCGCGATCGCGATATTGACGAACCCGAGACGACCAGCAGCGTCCATCACCGTCACCACCGACTGATGCGGACTGGCGCCATCGGCCTCGATGACGAACTCCTGGTCATGCCGGCCACCGCTGAGCGCGGCCAGGGCCGCCTGCAGACTCGCCTCATCGCTACCGGCGACTTCATGTCCATTGACCGCATAACGCCCCTCGCGGCTCACCGTCACGGTCAGGGTGTCGGCGGGCGCCGGCGCACTGGCTTGCGTCTGGGCGCGCGGCAAAGTCAGATGCAGACGCCCGGAGCGGGTAAAACTGGTCGACAGCATGAAGAAGATGAGCAGAAAGAGCAGACAGTCGATCAGAGGCGTCAGATTGATCTCGAGCGGATCCTGGGTCGGTCGACGAAAACGCATCAGACAGCTCCCGTCGCGTCGACTTCGCGATCACCATGCACGATGTCAACGAGCTTGATCGCCTGCTGTTCCATCTCGACGGTCATGGTCGAGATATGGCGCATCAAGGTGCGATGCATGATCAGCGCCGGGATCGCCACCACCAAGCCGCCCGCCGTCGTCACCAGAGCCTCGGCGATACCGCTGGCGAGCATGCTCGGGTCGGCATTACCGTGCGAGGTGATGCTGAGAAA
This sequence comes from Pseudomonadota bacterium, assembly GCA_021851865.1. Classification (GTDB taxonomy): domain Bacteria; phylum Pseudomonadota; class Gammaproteobacteria; order Pseudomonadales; family Moraxellaceae; genus JAJZHK01. The sequence goes on from JAJZBU010000014.1 coordinate 22,292, forward strand.
GGTGGTGATGATGCCAAAGACCGTGCCGAGCAGACCGAGCAGCGGCGAGATGACGGCGATGGTGCCGAGCAAGGTCATATAGCGTTCCATCTCGTGCACGACACGACTGGCCGCTTCCTCGATCGCTTCCTTCATGATCTCGCGGCCATGCTGCGAGTTCACCAGACCTGCCGCAAAGATCTCGCCGAGGGGCGAAGCCTGCCGGATCAGGCGCAGCTTGTCCTTATCGAGCTTTTGGGTACGGATCCAGTTCCATACCTGCATGAGCAGATCGGGCGGCACCAAACGCCGACGGCGCAGGCTCCACATCCGCTCCAAGGTGATCGCCAATGCCAGAATCGACACCACCACGATGGGCGCCATGGCCCAACCACCGGATTTGACAAGATCCCACACCCTGACTACTCCCTAGACATCCATCTGTTCTTCCAGTCGACCATCGCGCATGCCGAGCACCCTGCGCGCCTGACGCGCCAGAGCGCGCTCATGCGTCACGATAACAAAACTTGTGCCGAGTTGCTCGTTCAGTTCCATGATCAGCGCATGCACAGCACGAGCATTATAGTCATCGAGATTGCCCGTGGGCTCATCCGCCAAGACTACCGCCGGCTGCGTCACCAGTGCCCGCGCCAGAGCCACCCGCTGCCGCTCCCCGCCAGACAGCTCGGCGGGCTTGTGCCGTAAACGCGCCGCCAGGCCGACACGCGCCAACATCTGCGCGGCCAGCTCCATGGCCATGGCTGGCGGCATAGCGCGAATGAGCAGAGGCATGGCGACATTTTCTTGAGCGCTGAACTCCGGCAAGAGGTGATGAAACTGATACACGAAACCCATATGCAAATTACGCAGACGACCACGATCGCGCTCATCGAGACGACTGAAGTCCATGCCCATCAGGCGCACTTCGCCAGCGCTCGGCGTCGCCAAACCACCGAGAATATGCAACAGCGTCGTCTTGCCGCAGCCGGAACTGCCGACGATGGCGACGAACTCACCGGCCTCAACTTCGATATCGACACCTTGCAGCACCTGCAGATGCTCGTGCGTCGCGTCAAAAACCTTGCTCACCCCCTGCGCGCGCAGAACGAATTCACTCATAGCGCAAGGCCTCGGCAGGTTGTACCCGCGCCGCCCGGCGCGAAGGATAGAGGGTCGCCAGGAAGCTCAGGCTCAAAGCGATCAGGGCGACCATGCCGACATCGCTCGCCTGCAGGCGTGAAGGCAGATAATCGACGAAATAGGCAGCGAACAGATCGAGTCCAAAAAGCCGTTGTATCCCCTGCACGATACTGCTGATGCTGATGGCGAGCAGCACCCCACTGATCACCCCGAGCGTCGTCCCGAGCAGGCCGACGAAACTTCCCTGCACCATAAAAATGCGCTGAATCGTCGCCGGACTGGCGCCCAAGGTGCGCAAAATGGCGATGTCCGCCTTCTTGTCGGTCACCGTCATGACGAGACTGGAGACGATGTTGAAGGCGGCGACGGCAACGATCAGAAAGAGCAGCAAGGCCATCATCGTCTTTTCCATGCGGATGGCGCTGAACAGATTGCCTTGCGTATCCTGCCACGTGCTGCCATAAAAATTGTCCGAAAGCTGGGCGAGCAACTGCCGTACCACCTGCGGTGCCTGGAACAGATCGCGCAGACGCAGGCGCACGCCCTGCACCTGCCCGGGCATGCGCAACAGGCGGGCGGCGTCGTCGAGATGGATGTAAGCGAGAGAGCCGTCGACCTCGGCCCCCACCTTGAAGATGCCGACGACGGTAAACCGCTTGAAGCGCGGAATGATGCCAGCCGGCGAAGGCGACGCTTCGGGCAGAACCAGCATCACCTGACTGCCGATGCCAACATTGAGCGCACTGGCCAAGCCCTGACCGAGGATGATGTCAAAACGCCCTGGATGGAGATCATCGAGATGACCTTGCAGCATGGCCGTATCGACGATGGAGACCGTTTTCTCGGCGCTCGGCAGAACTCCGGTGACGAAAGCACCACTGACCTGGCCGGAGGCGGTCAACATCCCCTGCATCTGGATAAAAGGAGCCGCCGCCACGACCTGCGGATGGCGCATCGCCACCTGGGCGAGCTGCGGCCAGTCTTCGATCGGCTGATAGGCATTGAGGGTGGCCTGCGGCACCATGCCGAGGATGCGTGTGCGCAACTCATGATCGAAACCATTCATCACCGACAAGACGGTGATCATCACCGCCACCCCCAGCGTCAATCCCAGAATCGACGTCAGCGAGATGAAGGAGATGAAGTGATTGCGTTGTCGGGCGCGAATGTAGCGCAAGCCGATGAACAGGGAAAGCGGCCTCAACATGAGCTAGTATGATCCTCAATAGTGACTGGAACCCCTGCAATGATGGCCAAGGATCTCTATGAACGTCGGCGACTCTATCGTGCGCAAGCGCCGATCCGAGTCGTCTGCCGCACCATCGAGGATGCGCAGGTCGACCTCGATCCTTACGATCCCGTTCTGGCTCTACCGGAGGCGATGCAGATCGCCGATCTGCAGTCCGGCCTCGACCAGGAGTTACGTCCTCTCTGGCGGCAGATCAACAACACCTATCCCGAAATCGCCCGTTACCTCAGCGTCCAGGAGCGCAAACAGGAGCTGCTACTGCACGCCCTGATCGACGCCGGCTTACACACCATCGAGAGCTGGCCTGGCATCGACCTCAGCGAAGGTGGTGTCAGTTTCCATCATACACAGCTCTTTGCTCCACGACAGGCGGTACATCTGCTGCTGATTCAAAGCGGCAGCCTGCACGTCGCCGCCACCGCCCGTATCCTACACTGCCGCGAGAACGCAGGGGATTATATCCTAGGCACGGAATTTGTCTGCCTGCGTGAACACGATCGCCAAGCCATCGTTCGCCTCGCCCAGCGCCGACCGGCGCAACCTTAGGGGCTTGCACTGTGACGATGGCCTCCCTAAGATCAGAAGTGTGGCCCCGCCATGAGGAGAAAAGGATGAGCTTGATGTTGAAATGGATGCCGGTGATGCTGCTCACCAGCCTGAGCGCCCTGGCCGGGCCAAGCGACAACTTGCCGCAGCGCGGCATGATCATGACCGACGTCGCCCTGCACTACGGCGAGCCCACGCAGAAGATGGCCGCGGTCGGGCAACCGCCGATCACCCGTTGGGTCTACCCTGGTTACGTCGTCTATTTTCAGGGCGACTATGTCATCAATAGCGTCGCTACCACCGCGACCAAGGCTCCGTCGTCACACTGATGCGCATCATCGGGCACCGTGGTGCGCGCGGTGAAGCTCCGGAGAATACCCTGGGGGGATTTCGCCATCTCCGCCGGTGCGGCGTCCTGCGCGTCGAATTCGACATCCAGGTGGCCGCTGACGGTGAACTCGTCGTCGCGCATGACAGCGATCTCGAGCGCTGCACGAACGGCCATGGCCGCATTCGTGAACACGATCACCAGAGCCTCGCCGCCCTCGACGCAGCTCATCGCGGCCACCCAACGTGGCCGCAGCGGGAAGGCATCCCCAGCCTCGACGCCGTCCTCACCGAGCTCGCCGACTTCGAGCATCTGCAACTCGAAGTCAAAGCCCGTGAAGCGGAGGAGGTCGCCCTCGTCGTCGCCCGGCTACCGGCCCTCTACGAGCGCCATCGACTCGCCGGTCGCGGCGTCTGCACTTCCTTCAACCCCCTCTTTCTCTACGCCCTGCGCCAGACCGCTCCACATCTGCCGCGAGGACTGCTGTTCGAGGATCTGTCCGACGACGTCGCCTTGCAGTTGGCGCAGGAACTCGCCTGCGTGCAGATCGGTCCACAGGAAACGCGCTGTCAGAGCGCTCTGCTGCAGCGCGCCCGCGCCCTCGGCCTCCCCGTCTCCACCTGGACCGTCAATGATCCGGCGCGCATGCGCGAACTGGCGGCGCTCGGCGTTGAATCCATCATCACCGACTTTCCCAGCCGGGCCCAAGCCCTGAATCTCGCTCCTGAGGCCGAGACCTGATCGCACCGCGCCCTCACCTTGACGATCATCGCCGCTGGCGGCGACGGGGGGTTTCACGGTAAGATCGCGAGCTTGCTGGCGCTAGTCTTTCGGAGAGATCATGTCGGAACAAGCCGTCGAAGATGTCAACATCCGTAGTATTGAAGTCCTCATTCCGCCGGTGCAGCTGAAAGCTGAACAACCGATCAGCGCCGCTGCCGAAGCGACGGTGCTGGCCGGACGGGAAGCCGTGCGCGCCATTCTCGAGCGTCGCGACCCGCGTCTGTTCGTCGTCGTCGGCCCCTGCTCGATCCATGACATCTCCGCCGCCCATGAGTACGCCGGAAAACTCAAAGCCTTGAGCGAGGAAGTCGCCGACACCCTGTGCCTGATCATGCGTGTCTATTTCGAGAAACCGCGCACGACCGTCGGCTGGAAAGGCCTGATCAATGATCCCTATATGGACGACAGCTTTCGTATCGCCGATGGTCTGCGCCTGGGACGGCAGCTCCTGCTCGATCTCAACGCCATGGGTCTGCCCTGCGCCACCGAAGCTCTCGACCCGATTTCACCACAGTATATGCAGGATCTGATCGCCTGGTCGGCGATCGGAGCACGCACCACCGAGTCGCAGACGCACCGCGAGATGTCGAGCGGCTTGTCGTGTCCGGTTGGCTTCAAAAATGGCACCGACGGTGGCTTGAAGGTCGCGATCAACGCCCTGCTCTCGGTCAGCCAAGCGCACAGCTTCCTCGGCATTGACCAGGAGGGCCACGTCGCCATCGTACAGACCCGCGGCAACCCCTACAGCCACATCGTTCTACGCGGTGGTGACGGCAAGCCCAACTATGACTCGGTCAGCGTCGCTCTCGCCGAACGCGACCTGGAAAAGGCGCATCTGGTGAAGAACATCATGATCGACACTTCGCACGCCAACTCCAACAAGGACGCCGCCCTGCAGCCGCTGGTGCTCGACAACATTGCACAACAGATCGTCGACGGCAATCGATCCATCGTCGGCATCATGCTCGAAAGCCATCTCTTTTTCGGCCGTCAGGACATCCCGGCGGATCACCAGCAACTGCGTTATGGTGTTTCGGTCACCGACGCCTGCCTCGACTGGGAGCGTACAGAGAGCGCCCTGCGTTCGCTGCGCGACAAGATCAAGCCCCATCTCGGCGCACGTTGCGCCTGACACCGAAGCTTCTCTCTAGCACTTTCCTCCGCATCCCCGCCTCCCCGCCCCATGCCGCTGGTGGGGAAGCGGCATCATGCATCAGGGGCCACAGGCCTCCAGCTGCGCCAGCACCTGACCGCCAGAGGCATAGGTGGCGGCCTCAGCCGTTGACAATAGACTGGGATTGCTCTGGCTCTGAGCAGTCAGGGCCAGAGCGTTACTTTGACCATAGACGCTGACCCAACCGGCTGGATTGCCGCTGCCATCGGGTAGAGGATTGCCATTTTTGTCGAGGTTGTTGCCGAACAACTGATACTGCAGGGAGGCGCCGCCCTGAGCATCGAGACGCAGGCGAACGGCTGCATTGTTGCCCGCGCCGCCGATCATGACGCCTTGGATGGCCGGCGTGATCGCCGTATTGACCGGCGTGAGCAGGGTCAACCCAAGGTAGGTCGCCGCCGAGGTACTATCCTGAAAGATGTTGTCGACGATGCCGACCGGATACTGCTGCACATTGAGGGCGTCGATGAGGGTCGTCGTATTGAGGGCAGCGCAGGTATGGTTGAGATCGGTGACGACATTGCCATCGGGCAGGACGACGACGCCAAGCTGGCCGAGCAGATTCGGCTGCCCCGGGGTGCTGTCGTAGAAAGTCAGCGTCAGGTGCAAGGGGATGACCTGCTTGCCCCATAGCGTCGGATCGAGGGTGGGCGCGGCGACGATGTCGCGCAGCATGCCGTATTTGCCATTGATGCCGGTGGTGCTCATGCTGAAGGTGCCAAGATCGGCCGCTGGCGGCGTCGTCGTCGTACCATAGGCGCTCTGATAGTTGACCGGCGTATCCGCGATCAGGTCGAGGTTGAAACGGCCTTGGGTGATCTGCACCACACCCTGGTTGGACGGCAAGATGAAGGAGGTACGAAACTGGCCAGCGCGCGAGATCACCGCAAAAGGCTGGGTGGTGTCATAGTTGGCCGGCGTCGTCGCCAACTCAGGCTGCGACAGCAAGGAATTGCTGGTATTGCTGCACGGACCGCCGCAACCGACGAGAGAGTCGATCATCAAACCCCAGGAACGGCCGGCACGGTCAAAGAGAAGAAAAGGTTCAGCAAACAGCTGCTCGGCGCCATTGTCGCCATAAAAACCCGCCACCGAGACTGCCGACGTCGAAATCGTGCCACCGATGGAATAGTACAGACCCGCTCGCGTCTCCGGCAGCAAGGCATCGAGATGCGCGCTCGCCTGCGCCTGCGTCGCCAGCGTCCGCCCAAGACCATTGACCATGGCCTGGATGCGCGTATCGAAGTTAGCCTCCGACAGCGCGAAATCATTCGGCCCTAGGACGGTCTGCAGGCTGGTCGGCGCTGCACTCCCCGCCGCTGCCGGCGGCAGGAGATCGGAGATGCTCTCCTCATCGGTGGCCGAGATGTTGATGACGTTGGTCAGTCGTGAAGCACCGATGATGGCACCGCTGCTGTTATCGAAGAGAAACAGAAAACGGGTGAGATTGAGTTCATAGTCGTCATAGGTCTCGGAAGCGGCATTGCCGGCGAGCGTGCGCGGCGTCACCAGCATATAGCCCGGCGTACTCAAGCCATTGGTATAACTGGTCTGCACCACCGGCGCCGTGCCGAGATCGACCTTGACCGTACCGGCGGCATTGATGAGATAGAAATCGACCGTGCCGCTATCTTTAGGACAGGAGAAGACCCCACCTGAATCGGTCACCGCCTGCACCGTTCCCGAACTATCGCCGCAACTGTAGTGGAGATTGCTCACCGCATCATCGACGAAGCGGCCACTGATACAGGTGACCCCGCTGATCGCCGAACAGGAAACGCTGATGTTGCTCGATGCCGACGAGCCGCTGATCATATTGGTGCTACCACCAGTTCCACATGCGCTCAGCATGAGTACGATGAGCCCTAAGCACAAACCATAGATGCATCTCACTGGGCGTACTCCACAGAAAAAGTTGGTAAATGACGGGGCACGAGCGGCGGCAGAGGCCGCTCATCGACGATCAGAAGGCGCTGCGTCGCCGCCGGCACTTGCAGCTGCCCGCGCCAGCCGGCGAAGGAAAACCTTCCGCCCGGGCGATAGAGGTCAAAAAATCCACGATAGACGCCGAGCGGCTGACTCTTGGCATCGAGTGCGAGCAGGGTCGGCGTAAACAGGCACTTGTCACAGCCGACATTCTCGTATTCAAAGATCTTCACCTCACGCTCGGCCGGGCTGGGCCGCTTACGCGACAACAGAGCGACACCCAACGCCATATACGTGTGACCTGCGACACTCAACCAACGCTCATCATCTGGACCGAGATTGATCTCCAAACCCGATTTGGCGAGCGTGAAATTCTTGCGCCGCCAAGACTGCAGCGGCGGACGCCAATCCGAAAGCGGCAGCGATGCGGCCACCGGCGCCGCTGCCGGTGTGCGCGCACGCCAAGCATCGGGTGACGCCGCGAGCAAGGGTTGACGACGATCGAGCTGATCCTTGGGCACCGTGTGCACACTGATATCGGTACTCGCCACCTCGCCATTGACCCCCGCCGGAAGAACAAAGAAATGCTTTTTGCCGGCACGCCCCTGATCGATATCCTCGACGCGGGTGAACGGCTCCGCCATGAGGTTACTGGCGAAATTACCCTGGCGCCGCAAATCGCCCGGCACGCCGACCTGAGGCGTGGAAGAAGGTGCCGACAACACGCCCAGACCAGGAGTCGGTGCCCCTGTCGTCACACTCCCCGATGGAGACACCGTGCTCGTCACTTGCGCCGGAGCTTTCTCCGGGATGGCGGCGATGACGTGGCCGAAAGGATCCACCAACAAACGTGTGCCTCCCGCCGGCGGCGCGTGCCGAGCACTCAGGCTAGAGCAGGCACTCAAGACCACAACCAAGAGGAAGGCAACGCTACGCATGACTCACCAGCGGGTGCGATAGGCCATGCCTATCATATTGATCGAGGCATATGTGGTGCCATCGAGTCCGCCATAGGGGTTGTAGATCAGGTTGTTGATGCCGGTGGCGTTGAAGTTGGAGCTGCTGCCGGCCGGAATGACGTCATGACTGTAGAGATGCATGATGGTGAAATCGACGTCGGTGTCCTTGTCGAGGTGGTAACCGAAGCCGAGACCATACATGTGTGCATTGTTGATCGGCACCAAGCTGCTGCGCTTGTCGAGCGGAATCGCCGAGCCACGATCTTCGTAGCCGACGCGCAAGACCAGACGGCTGCTCAGCGAAGTCTCGGTACCGATACCCCAGGACCATGGGCTCTGGAAACCCAAAGGCATGTTGAGGGAGTTGAGCGTGGCATTGGGCGAGAGCAAATGCGCTAGACGCAAGACCGCCGGCGTACGATCGAACTGAAGCGGGAAACTCGACCATTGCGAGTAGTCGTCCCAGCTGATGTCGAAGTTCACCTTAAAAGGATGCCATGGCCGCCAGGACACCCCGGTCTGGAAGTGCTGCGGATAGGTCAGGTTCATCGACACCAAACCCGTCTCTTTCGGTGGCACCGAGGTCGGCAGGCCGAGAATGGAGAGCAGGATACTGCCGGTGGCCGAGGCGCCAACGGCGTTGAAGACGTCCTGGGTGCCCTGGGCGTAGTCGATCTCATACTTGCCGATCATGTGATCGTGCGAGGCCGAACGATAGACCGCGCCCCAGGAGAAGCGATCGGAAGGCTTCCACAACACACCGAGGTTATAACCCGGCGACAGCGTGTCCTGCATACTCATCTTCAGCGAGGCTAGGTTGGTGAAAGGCCCTATCCCCTGCTGCGCATTACAAAACCCGAAGAGAAAAAGATCGGTGACGAAATTGCCATTGCCACGAAAGGGCGGGCAAACCGAGTCGTTGATCATGCGCATGACGCCGAGCAACTCGTTCGGCGAACGGAAATTGGTATCGAGAGACATCGCCTGATAAGACATGGTCACGCCACCACCGACCATCCAACGGTCATTGATCTGCAAAGCCAGTGACGGCGAGAACAGGGTGATGCGTTCGAGCGCCATCTGCTGGCCGAGATAATTACCAGGGTCGGTCGGATCACGATAAAATCCTGCCGCCAAGGGCGCATACATGGCGTTGGCGAAGGTCAAACGCGAACCTGGCGGCTTGATCGAGAAGCCGAACAAAGGTGCGATCGCCGGGCCAGGCGGCAGATCGATGGTTTTGCCGAGGACAGGGATGTACAACGCCACCCCTTGCACTTTGCTGTCTGCCGTCACGAAGTTCTTGCAATAGCCGACGTTACCGTTCGGCTCCTGGCAGACGATGGGGTCGTCCGAATAACCGAAGACGTTATAGCCGGGAGGCGCACTGAACTGCGACTGGATCCCGAACTGGATACCGAAGAACTGATAGTCGATATGACGACCATCGAGCAAAGCGAGGCCGGCAGGGTTATAGTTGATGGCGTTGACGCCAGGTGGATCGGCGGTCACTGCGTTACCCAAAGACAAGGCACGCACGTCCACCGAGAGGTCGGTCGCCAAAGCACCGGCATAGGCGCTTCCCTGCCAGACCATGAGGCCGACCAGCAGCCAGCGCCGCAAGGATCTTACCAGCGTCATCACCTAGGCTTCCTGCTCAGTAGCTCTTCATCATGCCCGAGACATCCATGGGCAAGGTCACGGTCAGATCGATATTGGGCGTATCCTGGGTCAGACCATAGGCGAAACCGATGTTGACGATCTGCGTCGGGGTGGTACGAAAACCGACCGAGAAATTGATCGAAGCCGCCACCATATCGGGAGTCACCACACGCGAGGCCACCCCAGCCGAGACCATGTTATAGGTCGTCTGCAGGGCATAGCTCATCTGATAAGAAGCCGTCACCGAGATGTCGTAGTTGAGGGAATAGCCAAGACCTGCCGACATCGACATCGTATCGCCGGGCTGGAAGGAGGTGAGAATGGCGCCGGCACGATTCTGATTGAGTCCACTGACGGGTAAGCCGATGGTATCGGACAAGGACCCGAACAAGACCACGGGATCTAGCACATCACTGAAGCTGGCACCACCGGTGACGGCATAATAACCTTTGCCGGTCGACAGATCCGAGTTCAGGTTGATCGTATAAGGGCTCACCCCGGATGCCGTCGAGAAGACGCCGAACAGGGTCGTCGACATGGCGCCACGCTCGACCGGCACGGGCTGCCAGCGCGCCGCAAAGGAGACGTCACCGAGCGCCATGGTGGTCAGGTTGTTGGTCGAGTCGTACTTGGCGACCATGGGCAGGGTCGTGTTGAAGGTCAGATTGTCCTTGACCCCATAATCCAGCGACAAGGTATTGGTGACCGTATCCTGCGCGTCTTCCTCGATGCGAAAGCGCGAAATCGCCGACGAGTTGGAAGTCAACGCGATATCGATGGCGGCGTTATAGTAATAGGTGTAGTCGAATGTGTAGTAGAGCGTCGCATCACCCTTGCGCAGCAGGGAGTAAGTCGGTTGTGAAGCGTCGAAGACCTGTTCGAGGTTCTTCTCCGCGGAGGCGTCGGTGGCCTGTTGCTTGAGCGCCGCCTCGGCCTTCTGGGTCGAGCCACCGCCCGTCGAGGACGTGTCGCTGGCCGGTGCCGTTGTCGCAGCCGGTGCCGTTGTCGCAGCCGGTGCCGTTGTCGCAGCCGGTGCCGTTGTCGCAGCCGGTGCCGTTGTCGTCGCCGCAGTGGCGGAAGCCGCTGCCCCGCTGCTGTCCGTCGCCGGAGCGCTGGCGCTGGAGGACGATGATGGTGTATTTGCCGAAGCGTCCGTGCTAGCGTCTGCCGCTGCCCACTGCGTCAACAGACAGAGCGTCGTCATGACGCCAATCCCCCATCCCTTCATAGCTGCTCATCTTCCCAGAAAGATTCTTCTTATCGATCGCTCAGGCCCTGAATGGGCTTGGACTTTATAACAAAATTAAGGACACAAGTCCCGTATGAATTGCGTAACCCCGCCGCTCAGCGCGTGCGGAAGTACATGCGCGTCGGCACCAGGATAGGTTCACCCGTGGTCGATCCCGTCGGCGCAAAGAAAGATCCTACGCCAACGTCCTGAACCAAGTGCAAGGACACCGCCCAGTCAGCACGATGCTCCATGCTGAAGTTTGGAATGACATCGAGCATGGACTCTTGCACGGCGATCCAGTTGATCAGATCATCCGAGACATAGCGCATATCGGCGTCATGCAGCTCGAGATGATTGACCGTCTTTTCGTTGGCATTGGGGTAGACGAGAAACATCACATTGCCATCCCAAATCGCCTGGAAACGCGCCTGCGGAAAACTGATGTTGCCGAGCGCCGGATCAGCGACGAAGACCCGCTGATCCTCAATCTTTTTCACCACGACGAAGTGCTTGAACCCGGAATAGTGGATAGGCACCAGGGCTGGCGTATTCATCTCCAGGTCCTTGAGCGTGCCGCGATAACCACCGCTCTTGTAGCCGAGGGCGGTCACCAGTCGCTTCATATCGAGCAAAGAGAAGCCGCGACGCTGAATGATGCGATCGCTCTCGCCAAAACGCAGCAATCCCTGCATGACCTGACGTTCGTCGAAGTCACGGTCGAGGTAGCCGTTGAGCAAGGTGGTCAAGGAGGCCGAACCACAGCTGTAGTCAAAGGCCTGATGCACGATGCCGTTGAAGGCCGTCACCGACAAGGGTTTGACGACGATGGGGCGTTCAAATTCGGTATAGCGGCTATCGACACGCGAGTCGAGCGGCTCGGTGACGTAGATCGTCCCTGGGGCGACCTCATGCACTTGCGCGACGTGCCCAACCCCATAGAACACCAGAAAAGTACCCAGTATGATCGCAAGCATCCTGCTTTCTTCTTATCGTGAGGCGTGAGGAATTTCAACACCCGTCACCGGGACTGTCAATGCGAAGACAGAAACTAAAAGGCCCCTGACGGGGCCTTTTAACAACATCACAACAATCAATGACCCGCGATGGTGACCTTGGTGCCACTCATGTTGAGACCGCTGATGCTGATGTTACCGATCGGCGCCGACGCCGTACACCCAGAAGCGATACCGGCACAGGTCTCACCCAGGGTGACGTTGTTCATGGTCACACCGACATTGGTCATCGCCGCCGAACCGAAGCCGATCACGAGGCCCGCGGGCGTCGCATCGACCGTCGTATCCGCCGCAGCAGCACCGCTACCCGTCGTCGTACCGAAGTCGAGGCCGGTGATGTTCAACTGGCCAATGCCGATACCCGGCGTCGACGTGGCGCTCTTGTTGGCGGCATCGACCACCACCACCTGATTGGCATTGCCGTTACCCAGACTCAAACTGGTCGCCGCCGAATCCGAGATCACCGCCATATGTCCCTGCGGGCTGACGTCACCCAGTTGCAGGGTCAGGGTCTGCGCCGCCAGGGTCGCCGACACCGCACCCGGGGTGATGATCAGGTTGGAGGTCGTAGGCGCTGCCCCGCCCACCGAGGTGACATCAACACCGGAGAAGCTCAGGGTCAAAGCGGGCATCGACACGCCCACCTGCAAAACAGCCTGGCCCGAAGAATTGGCACCGACATCGATCGTCGTCACGATTTGATTAGCACCGCTACTCAGACCGAGGCCACGAATATTCAGGCTACCGGCGGCACCCGTGCCACCCGTACCCGTTCCGTAAGCGGTACCGGCGATACCGTCGGTGTCGGTATAGGTCAGAGCCGCGCCGCTGATGTTCAGCGTCGTGGAAATGGTCAAACCCGCCTGGCCTGTCGCCTGCTCGAGACCTGTGTCATTCAGAGCTTCCATGGCATAGGCTCCAAAAGAAGCCAAAGACATTGCCGAAACGAGAGCTATTTTCTTGAACATGGAGTGATTCCCCGTCTTATTGTTATCCTACATCCACCTGAGTACCCAGGGTTACTGGCACATGGCGGCTGGAGGTTCAGCGTCGTTATGGTGTACGCCTTTAAAGTTAACAGACGTAAACTTGAACTTCAAGACTGAGAGCAGTATTGCGTCGTCTCTCCGACGAACGGCAACAACCGTACACCGAAAAATCAGTGCCCACGTAGCGTAAACGTTGCCCCCGCCAGACTAAAACCACTCACCGAGAAGTTGCCTAGACCAGGCGCAGACGGTGTACAGGCGCTCACCCCAACACAGGTTTCCCCCAAAGTTACATTGTTGATCTGCATCCCGACATTGCTCATCGCCGCCCCTTGAAAGGACACCTGCAGGCCCTGACCAGTGACATCGACGACGGTTTGACTGCCATTGCCCTGACCAAAGTCGAGCCCGCTCAGATTGATCTGACCGATGCCGATGCCCGGCGTACTCGTCGCCGACTGCTGCACCGGATCGACCAGCACCATCTGATTGGCGGCACCGCTACCGAGGGACACCGCCATCGCGGAAGTATCGGTCAACACCGCCAGATGCCCTTGCAAAGCGCTATCACCAAGCTGCAGCACGAGGTGCGAGGGCGAGATCGTGCCGCCCACCGAACCGGCGGTGAGCAGGAGATTGGCCTGGGCCGGCACCTGTCCGGCGGCGCCGATATCAACGCCATTGAAGGCAAAGTTCAGCTGCGGAATCTGCGTATCGATCTGCAGGATGGACTGGCCGCTAGCATTGCTCCCGACATCGATGGCGCTCACCCAGGGCTGAGTCGAACTCAAGGCAAAACCACGCAGACCGAGACTTCCCGCCCCTGGCGCCACCGAGGCGCTTCCCAAGCCATCCGTATCGGTATAGGCGAGGCGCATATTGCTCAGCTGCAACTGCAGACTGACGGTCAGCCCTGCCTGCGCCACACTGTTGGCGAGGCTTTGATCATCCATGGCCTGCATACCCCAGGCCGGCCAACTCAGGCATAACCCGAAAACACGGAACATCGTACTCCGTGACAGCATCTTTCCTGACTCCCTGTCATCCCCGCATAGCGCTTCCTGCGCTGTGGTCTCTGATGCCACAAGTTCAATATAGACTCATGTCCAGTGAACAAATGTCATGTCTTGTGGACGCTTGGTAAAGAAACGACTTACAAGCCATCATCCTCTGCGAGCCCACTATGAGACGAACAAGAAAAACCCGGGACGAGCCCGGGTCTTTTGCAGCGTGACGCGGATTACTTGAGAGCCGACACGAAGATGTTGTTGGCACCCATCTTCACGTTGACCATCGCGACGTCACCGACCGAAGCCGTGCTCGCCGCATCACCCATCTGGATGCCCTGGACATAGACCGAGCCGATGGTGCTGGCGCCGGTGCTGATCCACAGAGCACCGGTACCCGTACCAGCGGTGTTCTGACCTGCGCTACCCTGAGCGGCAGGATCCTTGGCAGCGATGGCGTTCATGGTGGCGGCGCTGACCGAACCGATGGACACGGTGCTGGCACCCATATCGCTCACGACAATCTGCTTGGCGCCGAAGACGATCGAGCTGTCCAGCGGATTGTAGATCTGCAGGCCCTTGATGGTCACGCAAGCTCCCGTGCACCCGGCATTGTAGATGGTGATGCCATCAGCCGACAGCTGAGCACCCGCCACCTGATCGGTGAAGCCCTGGGTGATGGTCAGGTTGGCCGCAGGAATGGTCACCGAACCGAGGTTGATGCCGAACATGCCGGTGCCACCGGAAGGATCGGTATTAGCGGTCAAGCTGGCCTGGGTGCCATCCCACGTATTCAAGGACACGACCATCGGCGTGAAGGTCAGGCTGTTGGCGCTGATCGTCACACGCAGAGCAGCCTGCGCAGGCACGGCGGGCGTCTTGCTGGTAGCAGCCACGGCGGTGCTCGAACCCATGCTCAACTGGATGTCGGTGCTACCACCGGTGATGCCGACGTTCGACACCTGCAGGAAAGCGGCATTGGTGTAAGTCGTGGTCGGATCCTGCACCTTGCTGACGCCGGTTTCCGTGCCCCAACGCAAGTAGCCGACGCTGAGGTTGGTGTTCTGCAGATTGATATCGATACCGTCCTGACCGGTGGCGTTGGACATCGCCGTATCGGTCATCGCCTGCATCGCGTAAGCGCCTTGAGCGGCCAGCATGGCTGCTGCCAGGCCCAGCATTTTGATCGTCTTCATGCGAAAATCTCCCTGAGATTTATTATTTGTATTAATCCACCCCCAACCCTGGGGGTTTTGTTATTCGCTCTAGATGAAACCCAGAGCGTTCACCCTCACAGCAGCGTTCTGATCATCCGAGAACGATCAGGACGCGATCATGAGACTTACTTGAGAGCCGACACAAAAATGTTGTTAGCACCCAGCTTGACGTTGACCAGCGCCAAGTCGCCGACCGAAGCCGTGCTCGTCGCATCGCCCATCTGGATACCCTGAACGGCCACCGAACCGATGGTGCTGGCGCTGGTGCTGATCCACAGGGCACCGGTACCACCGGTCGCCATCTGAGTCGCGCTACCAGCAGCATAGGGGTCACCCGGGACGGCCGGCGTGGCGGTCGGGTTGCCCGCAACCAGCGCTTGCATGGTCGCCGCATTGACCGAACCGATGGACACGTCGCTGGCACCCATGTTGCTCACGACGATGCTCTTGGCACCGAAGACGATGGACTTGTCGAGCGGGTTGAAGATCTGCAGACCGGTGATGGTCACGCAAGCTCCCGTACACCCGGCGTTGTGGATGCTGATGCCATCAGCCGACAGCTGCGCACCCGCCACGTGGTCGGTGAAACCCTGGGTGATGGTCAGGTTGGCCGCAGGAATGCTCACCGAACCGAGGTTGATGCCGAACATGCCCGTACCGCCCGAAGGATCGGTATTGGCGGTCAAGCTGGCCTGGGTACCATCCCAAGCGTTCAGCGACACGATCATCGGGGTGAAGGTCAGGCTGTTGGCGCTGATCGTCACGCGCAGGGCCGCTTGCGACGGCGAAGTCGCGCTCGAACCCATGCTCAGCTGGATGTCCGTGCTGCCACCGGTGATGCCGACGTTCGACACCTGCAGGAAAGCGGCATTGGTGTATGTCGTGGTCGGGTCTTGCACCTTGCTGACACCGGTTTCCGTGCCCCAACGCAAGTATCCGACGCTGAGATTGGTGTTTTGCAGGTTGATATCGATACCGTCCTGACCGGTGGCATTGGACATCGCCGTGTCGGTCATGGCCTGCATCGCGTAGGCGCCTTGGGCTGCCACCATGGCGGCAGCGAGGGCCAGAAGCTTCATGCCTTTCATTCTTGTCGTCTCCCTGGGTATTATTTTTCTAGGCCGTAATTTTTTGTAACGGCGAGGTGACAATAGTGCATTTGCTCGAAAAATCCAAGTACCGCTCATCGGCTTCAAAAAAATTTATTCGGTCGCACATTCCGGCTATGCTCTCGCTTTGCAAGGCAAGGCCATGGCATGACCCCTCTCTTCCTCGCCCATCACGACCAGGCCCAAGCCCTGATCGCTGACCTCCTGTCGCAGGCGGATGCCGTCTGGCTCGACCTCGACCTCACTCCGCCGCGCAGCCTGCTGGCGGCCGGAGCCAGCCGTGAATACAGCGCCACCGGACCACTGCCGCATGTAGAGTGGCAGCGCTGGAAACCTGCGCCGGCAACGACGGACTTGATCTGCGGCTACCTCGCCTATGAAGCGCGCGACGCCGATCTCGGCCATGAAGACCGCCCCGGCCCGCCCCTGCCACGGGCGCTGCTGCGTCATTACCCCTGGTATCTGCTGCTCGAGGCGGAAGATGTTTTCTGGGTCGGCGACCCTAGCACCGCCGCCAGCGCCCTGCAGTGGTGCCGGGCGCGTTTGGCGGCACCTGCGTCAACGCCGTCGAACTTCACGCTGACCCGTCCCTTCCACGACACGAGCCGCGTCGATGACTACGCCGAGCGCTTCCAACGCATTCAAGCCTATTTGCTCGCCGGCGACGCCTACCAAGTCAATTTGTGCCGACTGTGGCGTAGCGCTTACCGCGGCGACCCGGTGACGGTTTATCAACGCCTCCGTCAATTGAGTCCGAGCGCGCATGGCGGATTTCTGCGCATCGCCGGACACAGCCTGCTCTGCCGCTCACCCGAACGTTTCCTGCGCATCCGCGGCGACCGCGTGCTCACCAGCCCGATCAAAGGCACCCTGCCACGTCAGGGTGACGACGACGAACAGCGCGCACGACTCGCGCACTGCGAGAAAAATCGCAGCGAAAATCTGATGATCGTCGATCTGATGCGCCACGACCTGGGACGCTACGCCCGCCCCGGCAGCGTCCACGTCGAGCCGCTGTTCGCCGTTCGCAGCACTGCACAAGTGCATCATCTGGTCAGCGACATCCACGCCGAAATAGCCAGCGGCGTCGATCCTTGGGAAGTCTTGATCGGCTGCTTTCCGGGAGGATCGATCACCGGCGCCCCCAAGCTCCGCGCCCGCCAGATCATCCGCGAGCTCGAACCCTGGCAGCGCAGCGTCTACTGCGGCAGCATTTTCTATAGCCTGAATGGCCAGATTGAGGCGAACATCGCCATTCGCACGCTGATCGCCGACCGTGCTGGCGATCTTTGGGCTTATGCCGGCGGTGGCATCACCGCCGCTTCACAGCAGGAAGATGAATATCGCGAGTGCGAACACAAAATTGGCGCTTTTCTTCGCACCATCGAAGCTGAGTTCCTGGCGAGTCCTCAGGACGACATGAAGGATTGAATCTGCGCCTGCAGCTCGGCGTAGCTATGCGTCACCGCAAACTGCGGAAACTCTGCCACGACCTGCGCCGGCGCATCAAAGAAGATCCCCTTGTCCGCTTCTTGCAGCATGCCCGTATCATTGTAGGAATCGCCGGCGGCGACGACCTTGAAGTTGAGCTCGTGCAGGCGTTTCACCGCAGCGCGCTTCTGATCCGGCTGGCGCAGGACGTAATCGGTGATCTCACCGTCGGCCGCCACTTCGAGGCGATGGCAAAACAGGGTCGGCCACCCCAGCTGGCGCATGAGCGGATGGGCGAATTCATAAAAGGTGTCGGATAGGATGATGAGCTGATAGTGTTCACGCACCCAGGCGAGAAACTCAGCAGCGCCCGGCAAAGGCCCCATGGCGGCGATGACCTGCTGGATGTCCGGCAAGCCGAGACCATGACGCTTGAGCAGAGCCAGACGCTGACGCATCAGGACGTCATAGTCGGGAATGTCGCGCGTCGTCGCCCGCAACTCGGGCACACCGACGCGATCAGCGACATTGATCCAGATTTCAGGCACGAGGACGCCCTCGAGATCCAGACACACGATATCCATGCAGCCTCCATCCACGATCGAGATTTCGGCGCCACTGTAGCGATCCGTCTGCGGAAAGGCAATCCTGCGCGTCTGCGCTTCTGTCTTGAACACCTGCGTCTGCGCTAGAATGGACCTTCACTTGAGTCCGGAGTCCCCCTCATGCCTGCTTTCGACCTGACCCATTGGGCCGCCAGTCTCAAGGGGCAACGCCCCCAGGACATCATCAAGACCGCCCTCAGCCATTTTCCGGGCGCGGCGCTGTCTTTCAGCGGCGCCGAGGATGTCGTGCTGATCGACATGGCGCGCAAGACCGGCCTGCCCTTTCGCACCTTCACCCTCGACACCGGCCGCCTGCACGCCGAGACCTATCGCTTTCTCGAACGCGTGCGCGAACACTTCGCCATCGACATCGAATTCTGCTTCGCGCAGCCGGAAGCGCTCGCGGAGCTGACCCGCAGCAAAGGACTTTTCAGCTTCTATCGTGAAGGTCACAGCGAATGTTGCAGCATCCGCAAGGTCGAGCCCCTGCGCCGACATCTCGCCGGCTTTTCCGCCTGGATCACCGGTCAGCGCCGAGATCAGAGCCCGGGCACGCGCGCCGACATCGTCGAAGTGCACCAGGACACCAGCATGGGTGACGACAGCCATCCCCTGATCAAATTCAATCCTCTCGCCGGCTGGAGTTCCGAGGACGTGTGGAACTATCTGCGCGCCTTCGAGCTCCCCTACAACGAACTGCACGAACGTGGCTTCGTCTCGATCGGCTGTGAGCCCTGCACCCGCCCCACCCTGCCCGGGCAGCATGAGCGCGAAGGGCGCTGGTGGTGGGAAGATGCGACGAAGAAAGAATGCGGCCTGCACCTTGGCAATCTGACTCCGCCCGCGCCTTGAGACGAACGCTCAGGCGGCATGCTCGATGCTGAGCTCGGCGTCGACCATGCCCGGGGTGTCCTGGATGGAGTGGATATCGAGATGACTGATGCTCAACCCCATCGCCTGCAGACGACGCAAAAGAGCGACCATGGTATCAAAGGCCACGCCCTTGTAGACGATGACCTGTAATCCCGCCTGATGACTTTCGCTGGCGGGCGCCGGCATACCGACGGCGGCGGCGGCCTGGGTGAGAAGTTGATCAAATGGCTGCGCCAGGGCCTGCTCCTGAGCTGCCACTCGCGCCAGTTCAAGCCGATGTTCCTGCAGCAGCTGCGCCGCCTGCAGATTCTGGGTATAAGCTCGATCGACGCGCTGGCGCCAATGCAAACTAGGCAGGACAGCAACCTCGATCAGCACGCCAAGCGTCAAGATCACCGCCAAAAACTGCACCGCCTGCTGCTCTCGCCGCTGCAAGCTGGCGTAATAGCGCTGACCTTCCGCCCACAGTTCGTGCACGCTTTCACCCTCCCTCAATCATGAAACTGCAAGCTGACCACACCATGCGCATCTGCCGCCGACATGCGCACACTGAATCCCGCCTGCTGCAGACTCTGGCGCAGGCGCGCCTGATGGGGAGCGTCGACGACGAGATCGACATCGAAGCCGGAACGGGCATCATAGCTGATCTTCAGTGGGGCGGGCAGCGCCAGCTCATGCAGGGCACGCGCCAAGGACTGCATGCCTTTGAGGACATTCGCGCCGCTGCCCTGCACTTCATTGAGATGCCCCTGAATCTGCAAAGCCAGATTGACGATGCGCGTATCTCCCGGGAACAAGGTTTGATACGTCGCCACATTGGCGCGCGCCAGGCTTTGTGAAAGCGCCTGCTCATGCAAGGTGGCCGAAAAGAAATCGAGAGCCAACACCAGGATGGCGACGAGATACAGGGCCGCCACCTGCCACCAGCGCCGATCAATGCGCGACGATACCCGCTGCGGCTTGAAGTCGCCTTGCAGAAAATTCATGGCAGCTGGCAGGTCAGGCGCGGCGGCGAGAAGGTCGGGCCAAGTTTGCCCGGCTTCCGCCGTATCGGCATCCGCGAGAGCGCCTCGGCGTTGCCAGCTCATCGTCGAATCCAGACTCACCTGCTCTTGCACCCAAGGCAAATGTTCGTGCGCGCAGGCGTAGCCGAGCTGCGCCGAACAAGCCAGTAGCGCCTGCTCCTGGTCCGCCCAAACGACGCCCGTCTCGGCCGATGCTCCCAACACGAGGGCATCGGCGTGCACCCGCCCGACCTGGATCGCACACGCCGCCAGCGCTTCCAGCCAGGAACTCAGCCGCTCGCGCTCCACCGCCATCAAGGGAACACGCTTGCGCCGACCATCCCATTGACCGAGGATGATCTGCAGATCATCGAGATCACAGCTGACTTGGTCTTCAATGAGAAAGCGCAGTCCTTCACGCCCCTGGCGCAGCTGACGCGGCTCGACATCGAGTTCGCTGACGAAGAGATCGCGCGTGCGCAAAAGCAGTTGTACCGGCCGTGACGACCAGGTCTCTGCCAACTCGTGCAGCTGCGCCAGCGTCAGGTCGAGGCGCTGCTGCCAGCCCTCGGCGTCAGCGTACCAGGCATCCCATCGTTCAGGGCCCGCCGAAGCTGGTCGCAGGTATACCACCGCCGCCATTGTTCAGATCTCCTCCTGAGAGCCCGCCATTATGACTGGCCGCAGCCGGATTGGCCATGCCATCGGCCTGGGGCAGCACCAGTTCCCGTCGCAAAACCTGCAGGTCCGTGCTCGACTGCCGCCGAATCAGGGAGCGCATGGCGCGCACCTGACCATCGATGACAGCGCGCGCACTGACCCGAAAATACTGTGTGTTGACGGAGAGTAGATTACCTTGCTGGAGAGCGGTCTTGTCATTCATGCTGACACCATTCAACAAGGGGCTACTGAAAAAGGTATCGATATTGTTGAACCCCTGTGGCGCCCCCGAACGCAGAACGCCTTGCGCCTGCATCGGCGAGAACCC
The DNA here is from genome assembly GCA_021851865.1 of Pseudomonadota bacterium. Classification (GTDB taxonomy): domain Bacteria; phylum Pseudomonadota; class Gammaproteobacteria; order Pseudomonadales; family Moraxellaceae; genus JAJZHK01. Next base: position 43,505 of record JAJZBU010000014.1, read on the forward strand.
GACGAACAGGGCCGCCATCACCTCCGGCTTGAGCGTATTGACGTTCATCGGCGTGCCACTCGGCAGAGCACAGAGCAAGGGTTCGAGCAATTGATAGGCGTTGGCATCGACGCCACGCACCAGCATCAGCTCGGAGACAGCGGCGAAATTGCGATTGGCGGCGCGATACGGCGGATCGAGTCGCATATACCAGTCCGATTCGGCACCACCGCTGCCTGTCGGAGTATTGTCGGTGTCCAGCCAGTCGACGACGGCTGAGGCGATATTGGGATCGAGATGCTCCTCCGTCAGCAAGCGCTGAAAGACCGCCAGCGCCGCCTGGTTGACCGCTCCTCCGCTGTAGATGTCATTGAGATTGAAGCGCCCCTGTTCGTCCTCGATGTGCGCCGACACCGAGCCGCCATCGACGGGGAAAGGCGGCCAAGCCTGCGCCCAGATCTCATAGGGCGTATCGACATTGCCCATCGCCGAGGCCGCATCATTGCGGGCATCCTGGGCCAGCACTTCCATGGCGAAAGATTCGGCGGCAAGATCGTACTGCAACGACTGCTGCCCATCGAGCAGACTCATGGTGCGGGCGATGGCGCGTTGTTGCATGAGCAACATGGCGGTACACAAGGTGGTGGCGATGGCGACGATGAGCAGCACGCTGATCAAGGCCACGCCTTTTTCTCTAAGGGCCACTATCCACCCCCGGCGGCACCACGTAGAGACACCGCAAATGGCCAAAATCGACGCTATCGAACTGCACTTCCAGCGCAATCGGCAGGGGCTGCTGCGCGACATCCTTCTGCGCGTCGACCGGTTCCGGCCAAATCTGCTGCCATTGTCCGGCGCTGTCGAGATAGCGCAATTGCCAATGGCTGACGCCCTTGAGCACGACGATGTCGTCGGGCTTGGCGCCAGGGGCCCGATCGAGCTGTGTCCAGCTCAGGCGATGCAGGTCGCCGGACGTGACCTGATAGTGCACGCGCACCAGCTCACTGCGCACCTCGCCCATGGGGTTGAGCCAGCCACCGCGGGTGAACTCGATGTCGGCGCGTCCCTCGGAATCGACCTCGCCCATCCAGGCCGGCATCGGTCCGCCGAACTCGTCGGTGATCGGACGTTTGACCACCTGCAGGACGTCGGCATCGAGAATCTGCAGACAGCGTTGCAGATCATCCAGCTTGCGCAGGCGCGCCTGCGTCTGATCCCGGGCGTGGATCAAGGTCGTCAGCATCTGCCAGGACAACAAGGCCAACAAGGCCATGATGGCTACCGACACCATCAATTCGATCAGGGTAAAACCGCGGTCAGTACGATCAGTAGATGACATGGCCCTGCCCTTGCGGCAAGAGATGGACATAGCCGACCAAGGTATAGAGGGGCTGCAAGGTGGCAAAAAGATCCACCCGCGGACCGACCTGGACATCGACACGGCGCACCGATGGCGCCGGCGTCGGCGCAAAGACCAGATGGACGGCCCAGTGCTGCCCCCCGAGATCGACCTGATCGTCACGTCCACCGTTGTCGGGTATCATGCCCTGCAGCTGCAGCTGCACCAGTTCGTTGTTGGCGACGATGGCCGCCAAGGTGCGATCTTGCAGACTCGCTATCTGTGACAATTGCCGTTGCGCGGTCACGAGCAGTCCCATGGCAGCGATGCTGGCGATGGCCAGGGCGACCAGCACTTCGAGCAGGGTGAACCCCTCAGGAGGTGGCCGGCGCATACACCCCATCCCGCACATCGATATGGCCGATCGCATCGAGAACGACCTGCGCGCTGTCTGGCCCGGCATTGAGGATCAACGTCGCTGCGGTGACCTCCCCACTGGGCAGAAAATAGAGATCCGGCTGGATGGCTGTCGTCGTCGACATGGCATTGCTCTGCGCAAGATCGGGATTTGTCGCCACCTTCTTGTGCTTCACCGACAGCAGACGCAAACGGACACCGGCAGGCAGATCGTAGCGCGGCGGCATCCAGGATCGGTTCTGCACCTGCTCCCAGACACCGGTCATCGTCTGCAAGCGATACATCTGCACCCCGGTGATGCCCACCACCACGCCCCAGACTTCCTGCCGACCCACCGCCTCATCCTCGACATTGGCCAGCTGCGCGGCGAGATTATCGGCACTTTCATGCAACACATGCCGCCCCTGATCGAGATTCATATGCATGACGACGACTCCCGCCAGGATGGCGACGATCACCACCACCAGCAGAACCTCGATCAGGGTGAAACCCTTAGTGGGCATGGATGTCGGCGTTGTCACCATCACCCCCCGGCGCACCATCGGCACCGAAGGAAAAGAGGTCATAGGGCTTGCCATCCGGACCCGGGCTGACGTACTGGAAGTCATTGCCCCAGGAGTCCTTGGGGACATCCTTGAGATAGCCACCAGCCGCCCAGTGCTGCGCCGACTCCGGCTTGCTGACCAGGGCCGCCAGCCCTTCCTGCGTGCTCGGATACTTGTGGTTGTCGAGTTTGTACATCTCGAGGGCACTGGCAATCGACTGCAGACTGGCCTTGGTCGTCTCGACACGGGCGCGCTCATCCTTGCCGACGACATTGGGGACGATGATCGCCGCCAGAATCCCCAGGATGACCACCACCACCATCACCTCGATCAGGGTAAAACCTCGCATCTTCCTGCTCTTCACGACTCACTCCTTCATGGATGATTTCAGTGCACCAGATTGTTCATGCTGACGATGGGCAACATGATGGCCAATACGATGATCAGCACCACACCCGCCATCATCAACAGCATCAAGGGTTCAAACAACCCCACCAGCGTGCTGATCAGACTCGACAACTCGCGTTCCTGCATGGCCGCAGCACGCTCGAGCATCTGCTCGAGTTCACCGGACTGCTCGCCACTGGCCATCATCTGCAGCATCATCGGCGGGAAACGCCCGCTCTGTTCAAGCGCACGCGCCAGACTGCCGCCTTCGGTGACGTTCACCGTCGCCTGACGCACGGCTGCCTTGATCGCCAGATTCGACACCACTTCACTACCGATGCGCAAGGCCTCGACCAAAGGCACACCACTGCGGCTGAGGATGCTCAAAGTCGCCGCCAGCCGCGCCGTATCGGCATCGCGCAGGAGTAGGCCGATCAGGGGCAGACGCAAAAGCAGGGTATGAAAACGCAAACGCAGGGCCGGCTGGCGCAAGGCGCGGCGCGACGCATAGACCGCCGCCGCGATGAGCAGCAGAAAAAGCCAGAGCCAGTGCCGCATGAGATGACTGGTCGCGATCAGGCCACGCGTCAGCAGCGGCAAACTCTGATGTGCGGTATCGAAGACGCGCACGATGTCGGGCACCACCCAGGTCAGGAGGGCGATGATGATGAGCACCGACATGCTGGTGAGCATGGCCGGATAAATCATCGCGTGCTGAATCTTCTTCCGCGTTTCCAGTCGCTTTTCGGTGTAATCGGCGAGTTGCTCGAGCACCAGGTCGAGATGCCCCGACTGTTCGCCGGCAGCGACGGTGGCGCGATAGATCTCAGGAAAAGCGGCCGGATACTCCGCCAATCCCTGCGCCAACGTATAGCCTTCCATGACTTTGGCGCGTACTGCGATCAACAGGCTTTGCAACTGCGGCCGCTCATTCTGGCGTGACAGCGCACGCAGCACTTCTTCGACCGGTATCGTCGCCTGCACCAAGGTAGCCATCTGCCGGGTGAGCATGGCCAGCTCGGCGGCGCTGATGCGCGAACGCCGAAAACCCCGCCCCAATGTTTTTTCCCGCTCCGCTGCCGGCGTCACCGTCAGCGGCACCCAGCCCTTGTCACGCAGGATCTGACGCACCTGGCGCTGACTGTCCGCTTCCTGCACGCCGTGGCGTTTTTTACCGGCGGCGTCGATGCAACTGTAGTCGAAGGCCGGCATGCTCAATCCTCGCGCGTGATGCGCAGGACTTCCTCGATCGAGGTGGTACCCTGCGCGACTTTACGGAAGCCATCTTCACGAATGGAAGGCCCGAGTCGACGCGCCGCCGCCTCCAGCTCAGCCTCGCCGAGACGGGAGTGGATCATGCGCCGTAGGGCATCGTCAAAGACGATCACCTCATAGATGCCGCTGCGCCCGCGATATCCGAGACCATTGCAGACGCTACAGCCCTGCGGACTGTACACCGTCACCGGCGCAGACATGCGCATGAGCGCCAGTTCATCCGCACTCGCCGGATGCCCCTGCTTACAATCAGGGCAGAGAACACGCACCAGTCGCTGCGCCACGACGCCGATCAGCGAAGATGCCAGCAAAAAAGGTTCGATGCCCATGTCCTGCAAACGGGTCACCGCCCCCACCGCCGAATTGGTATGCAGCGTCGACAAGACCAGATGCCCGGTCAAGGACGCCTGGATCGCGATTTCGGCGGTTTCCAGATCGCGGATTTCACCGACCATGACGACGTCCGGATCCTGGCGCAAAATGGCGCGCAGACCACGCGCGAAGGTCATATCAACCTTGGGGTTGACCTGCGTCTGACCGACCCCTTCGAGCTGGTATTCGATCGGGTCCTCGACGGTGAGGATGTTGCGACTGCGATCATTGAGCTCCGTGAGCGCGGCATAGAGCGTCGTCGTCTTGCCCGAGCCCGTCGGACCGGTGACGAGAATGATGCCATGCGGCTTAAAGACGAGATCACGCAGGCGACGATCATCATCAGGGTACATGCCGAGGTGCGCGAGGTTGAGCCGACCGGCCTGTTTGTCGAGCAGACGCAGCACCACGCGCTCGCCAGGACCGGAAGGCATGGTCGAGACACGCACATCGACCTCTCGTCCGGCCAGGCGCAAAGAAATACGGCCATCCTGGGGAACGCGTTTTTCGGCGATGTCGAGACGCGCCATGACCTTGATGCGGGAGACCAGCAAAGGCGCCAACTCACGGCGCGGCGACACCACCTCGCGCAGGACGCCATCGACACGCAGACGTACGGTCAGCCGCTTCTCGTAGGTCTCAACATGAATATCGGAAGCGTTTTCACGCACCGCCTCGGTCAACAGCGCATTGATCAGCCGGATGATCGGGGCATCATCCTCCTGATCGAGCAGATCTTCGGTCTGCGGCACGAGTTCGGCCAGACTGACGAGATCGAGTTCATCGCCGATGCCGGCGGCGATGGCCTGCGAGCCGCTGCCATCACCCTGATAGGTGCGCGCCAGCAACGTCGCAAAGGCGTCGGCGTCAAGCGCCCGCAAAGCAAAATGCCGTCCGAGGACGCGCTGCAATTCGACGAAGGCCGTCAGGGTCAGCGCGCCGCCATGACAGACCTCAGGCAGAGCATCCCCCGTCGCCTGGCGCACGATGACCGCATGGCGCTTTGCCCAGGAGTAAGAGAATCGCTCGTGCAGATGTTCCGCTGATGCTTCCACGCCTCCCCTCCATCCCAGGCCACGCCCTGCAGTGTAACGAGGAATCGACAACTCCACCAGCGATGCTGACGATGCCGGGACGATCGGCTAGACTGCGCACTGGAGCGGCCGGGAAAACGAGTCCATGCACAGGTGGTGGGGACAACAACGATGGCAAATGGACGAAACTCTGGCGTGGAATCTCGCCGAGCTTCATCTCAGTGTCACCCGCTTCACCCAGGAGTGGCAATTGCGCATCGTGCAATCGACGCGCATTTCCGAAGAGCAGAAACATTGGCAATTTCATGGCCCTAGCGCGCCCCTCGATATGCCCGGTATGGAACTGCGCCGCCATATCATCGGCGATACGCACGACACTCTACAGCTCCTGCCCGCCCTCGCCGACCGTCCCGTCGTAGTCAGACCCGCCTATCCCATCTATATCGGCGCACAGGTGAGCGTTCTTCTGCATATCAGCACCCCCTTATGGGTCATGCTGCGCCAGGGAGAAAACGCCTCCAGTCTGCTCGACATCCCCATCACCCGGCCTACCGACAGCTGGCTCGGGGCGAACACATGCGCAGGCGAGATCTGTTATGCCACACGCGTCTTCGGGCGCCTGCACCTGCACGAGATCAGCCAGCACCCGTTTCGCGCGGTGACTCCGGTGCGCATCCTCAATGACAGCGACCAAGTCTTCCCTCTCGAGCGCCTCGCCGTTCCCGTGCAGCTCTTGCCCCTGCACGTCTCGGAAGCGGGACGCCTGTGGACACCGACCCTGAATCTACGCTGTCATGCCAGCAGCCAGCACGCTGAAATCCATATCGCCAAAGAGGTCGACCCGATGGCCGGCCCCACCACCCTCCTGGTGCCTCCGCGCACTCCCTTGGGCGGTGGCAATCTCATCCGCGCCCTCGACAGCCTGATCGCTTCCCGGAAGATCGCCTCATGACCCTGAGTCACCTTGACCTCAATGATCGCCTCCTGCTGATCACCCGCGCCAGCCTCCTGCTGTTGTTGGGATGGGTCTGCGCCCACCTGCTCGCCACGGCTTTCGCCCGTTTCACTCGCTCAAGGCTGAGCATGCATCACATGACCATGGGCCGACGCGCCATCTTCTATCTGGTCTTCCTGCTCTTTTTTACCTCGTCCTTGCATGAACTCGGCATCCGTCTCAGCACCTTGATGGGCGCCGCCGGCATTTTGACCGTCGCTGTTGGCTTCGCTTCCCAGACCTCGGCCTCCAACCTGATCAGTGGCCTTTTTCTGCTCGGCGAGGGATCCTTCGCCCTCGGTGACTGGATCCAGGTCGGCTCGACCTTAGGAGAGGTGTTGTCCATCGATCTCTTGTCGGTCAAGTTACGCACCGCCAACAACCTCTTCGTGCGTTTGCCCAACGAAATCTTGATCAAGTCCGAAGTCACCAATATTTCGCGTTTTCCCATACGCCGCCTCGATCTCAAGATCGGGGTCGCCTACAAGGAAAATCTCGGCCATGTGCGTCAGGTCTTGTTGCAGCTGGCCGAAAGCCTGCCGCACAGTCTCGATGAACCGGCCGCGAGCATGCAAGTGGAGGAGTTTGCCGCATCGAGCATCAATCTACGGTTTTCGATCTGGGTGCAACGTGAGCACTATATGGACATGCTCGGCGAGATCCATGAAATGGTGAAGAACAGCCTCGACGCTGCCGGCATCGAAATCCCTTTCAATCAGATGGTCTTGCACATCGAAAAACCCTGAGACTCAGAGCATGCCGAGCAGCTCATCGAGGATGCGACGATCGACTTCGTTGAGCGCGGTGAATCGATAGCCACAGCGATAGTCCTGTGTCGCATCGGCGAATTGACTCCACACCGAGACGGCATCGAAGCTCATGGTGTTGGAGCCTTGCAGGGTTTCGGGTAGAACCATGCTATAGCTGAGCTCCTGACCGAGGACCTGCGCCTCCCGCGTAACCAGTTTGAAGCCATCTCGCGAAAGATTGGCCATGCGCCCGACATTGCGTCCCGTTGCACGATCGAAGACACGCAATACCGCCGACACCGACTTACGCTGCATGCGTCGCTCCTGAGCGACACTGGCGGCGGGTAGACCACTGGTCAGCGTGCGCAACACGATCACCGCACCGGCAAAAGTTTCCTCCGGAGCATTGATCGGACGAGCGCTGACCTGCACCGGCGTGTACTCCGAACCATTGCGCAAAAAGAAAGAGTCCTGAGCATCGACCGCCAGACCCTGCCGACAACCGAGAAAAATCGTACTGGCAATCCAGCTCTCACGCTCACCGGTGGTATTGCTGCTGATCAGCTCCATGATCGAGCGCCCTTCGATGGGTTCAAGGCGCAGGGACAGCATCTCACGCAAGGCTGGATTGAAATAGGTAATGCGACCACTGGCGTCGACTGCGATGACCGCTTCGCTGAGCGCCGCGAGCAGCGAGGTGTTCTGCGCCTGCAGGGCACGAATCTCCTGCAGCTGTATCTGCAACTCCTGTCGCTGGCGAGCGAGATCGAGGAAGACATTGACCTTGCTCTCGAGAACGACCGGATCGAAAGGCTTGTTGATATAGTCGACAGCCCCCGACTGGTAACCACGAAAGGCGTAGCTGGCGTCGGTATGGATGGCGGTGACAAAGATGATCGGCAGCGTCTGGGTCTTGCGATTGCGGCGCATCAATTCCGCCACCTCAAAGCCATCCATACCCGGCATCTGCACATCGAGCAGCACCAGAACGACGTCATGCTTGAGCAGAAGGCGCAAAGCCTCATTGCCGGAGGACGCTTTGATGATCTCCAGGCCGGGTCGTTCGAGGACGGCCTCGATGGCCATGATGTTTTCCGCCCGATCATCCACCACCATGATACGCTGCATTTCAGATCCCCAGATATTCCCGCAGACCGGGCATGATGTCTTTGAGCCGAAGAACGCGGTCCGCCGCCCCGCGCGTGATCGCCGCCTGCGGCATGACCGCAGCCGCTGCCTCTTGTGGATCCTGGACGATGGTTCGCCCTCCGGCCTTCTTGATCGCAGCCAGACCCAAAGCCCCATCTTCATTGGCGCCGGTCAGCAAAACGCCAATGAGCCGATCACCCAACACTTCGCAGAGGCTGAGCATGGTGACGTCAATGGCTGGACGACAATAATGTACAGGCGCCGAAGTGCATAGGGCGAAACTACCATCTTTTTCCATGAGCAGATGATAATTCGCCGGGGCCAGATAGACACAAGGCCAGCTCAAGGCCTCTTTGTCCTCGACCTCGCGCACCGGTATGGCGCAATAACGCCGCAAGGAGCGCTCGAAGGAGTGATGCGTGTCGTGGTTTCTGTGCAAGACGATGAGCAATGGCGCCGGAAAGCCATCCGGAATATGCTTGAGCAATTGCAGGCAGGCCTCGACCCCACCCCAGGAGGCCCCGATCACGACCATGTGCTCGGGTAACTTCGGGGCGATCACGTCATGCTTCCTTTTGCGAAGCAGCCAACATCTTCTGCAACTCGCGCATGGACTCCTGACTCTTGCGCAATTTCTCCTCAAGCCGCCGCTTCTGCTCGTCGAGATCGAGGAAGAAACGCACCTTGTGCCGCAACACCGTCGCATCGAGAGGCTTGAACAGATAATCCACCGCGCCGACATCATAGCCACGACTGACGTAGCGCGACTCCTTGCTGATCGCGGTCACAAAGATGATCGGGATCATGCGTGTGCGCTGGCTCTTGCGCATCAGCTCGGCGACCTCGAAGCCGTCCATCTCCGGCATCTGCACATCGAGCAAAACGAGACTCATCTCATGACGCAATAAGAGACTGAGGGCTTCATTACCGGAAGCCGCGCGTAGCAAGGAACAGTCGAGCCCCTCGAGGATGGCTTCAATGGCCACCAGATTTTCCGGATGGTCATCGACGATGAGTATGTTTTGTTCTTTGCTCATGCACCAAGCCCTCAGTATCGCTTACGATAGATTTTATGGTGGATATCGACGACCTCGAAGCTTCCCTCACAGCGCGCCGAGCGCAAACTCTCCTTGCTACCCAGGCAAAGCATACCGCCTAGATCGAGGCTTTCATGGAACAAGTCGAAGACCCGCTGTTGTAAGTTCTTATTAAAATAGATCAAAACGTTGCGACAGAAAATGACCTGCATTTCACCAAAAACCTGATCGGTCGCCAGATCATGATCGGCAAAGATCAGGTGTCGCTTGAGTACGGCGTCCATGATGACATTGTCATAGCGAGCCGTATAGTAGTCCGAGAAGGCGGCCGTTCCTCCTGAACGCTGATAGTTCTGAGTGTATTTTTTCAGCGCGGATGCAGGAAAAATGCCGCGCTTAGCCTGCTCCAGGACCTGATGATCAATGTCGGTGGCATAGATATGACAGCGCTCATAGAGGCCTTCTTCCATGAGCAGAATCGCCATCGAATAGATCTCCTCACCGGTCGAGCATCCAGCGTGCCAGATCTTCAGGTAAGGATGCGTGCGCAGCAAGGGCACCACCTTTTCACGAAAAGCTTTGTAGAACTCCGGATCACGAAACATTTCCGTGACGTTGATGGTGAGGTCGCTGAGCAGATGCGCGAAAGCCTCCCGGTCACGCAAGATCCTGCCCTGCAGATACGAGATATGCTCGATGCTCTGCATGGTCATATGATGCTGGATGCGCCGGCGCATGGAGGCTTGGCTATAGGAACGAAAATCATAGCCATAAGCCTGATAGATGGCCTCCAGCAGGAGATCGTACTCGATCTGGTCCACGTCAGGTTGCAGATGCGGATCCACGTCTAACTCCGCTGCTGTAGCCAGACCCGCATCAAGGACTGCAGTTTGTCCATATTGATCGGCTTGGCGATATAGTCGTTAGCTCCAGCCTCCAGGCATTTGTTGCGATCTTCCTTCATCGCCTTGGCGGTCAGGGCGATCACGGGCAGCTTGCGCCAACGATCATCGGCCCGCAAACGGCGCATGGCTTCATAGCCATCCATCTCCGGCATCATGATATCCATGAGCACGAGGTCATAATCCGCTTCTGCCAAAGCCTGCAGCGCCTCTTTACCGTTGTTGGCGACCCGGATCTGACAGCCCCACTCCTCAAGGCCCGCAGACAAGGCGTAGATATTACGCATGTCGTCATCGACGACCAGAATACGCCGGTCCGTGAACAGCGCGTCGCGATGCGCACTGACGGTGCCGCTATGCAGACGGTTGCGCCCCTGACTATCGATCCAGTGCAGGAACAAGGACACTTCACTGAGCAGTCGCTCCGCTGAACGCTCGGTCTTGAGAATGATACGGTCGGCATGGCGGCGCAAACGCGCCTCTTCCTCGCGGGAAAGATCGCGCCCGGTGTAGACGATGATAGGAAGATCACGCAAGTCTTCTTGCTCATGCAGTTTTTCGAGCAGGGAGAAACCATCGGTATCCGGCAAGGACAGATCCAGGATCATGCAATCGAAGCTCTCCTGCGCCAACGTCGCCAGGGCCGCCTCGCCGCTGGCGCAGATGGTCACCTCGACCTGGTGTTCGGCAAAAAGGGCGATGATCGCCTCGTTCTGCAGATTGCTGTCCTCGACCACCAGCAATTTACGCATCGGCCGACTGCTCTGTTGCAAGAGTCTGGAGAACATCGCCTGCATCGCGTCCAGGTCGACCGGCTTCATCAGATAATCCTGAGCGCCGAGACCGAGAGCCTTGTCACGCTCATTGTGACCGGACAGGATGTGTACGGGAATGTTGGCGGTGGCGGGATCGGCCTTGAGTTCGCGCATCACCTCCAGGCCATCGATGCCGGGCAGCCCGAGATCGAGGATGAGTGCGTCGGGTTGAAACTCGCGCGCCATGACCAGGGCCGTTTCACCGTCATGAGCGATCAAAGTGCGGAAGTGGTAATCGCGCGCCAAGTCGACGAGGACCTGGGCAAAATCGACATCGTCATCGACCACCAGCAGGGTGCGCGGCTCGTTCGGCGCCTTATTGCTCACCATCGTCGTCGTCGCAAGTGCCGGCAGCGACTCCGGCAGGGGGCGGCTCGCCGCAGTCTCGGTCACCGCCGCCGCATGCCCCTGCGGCAGATACAAAGTAAAGGTGCAGCCCTGGCCTTCCCCCGCACTGAACAGACGCACCTCACCACCGAGCAAATACGACAACTCACGGGAAATGGTCAGACCGAGTCCCGTACCGCCATATTTGCGCGAGGTGGTGCCGTCCGCCTGCTGGAATGCTTCAAAGATGAGCTCCTGCTTCGCCGCCGGCACGCCGATGCCCGTATCGATACAGGAAAAAGCCACCAAGCTCTCGACCGGCTGCTGCAAGCGATGCAAGGGGCTCGCATCAGCGACCGGATGGATACGCAGGGTGACCCCCCCTTGGTGCGTAAATTTGAAAGCATTGGAGAAGAAATTACGCAGGATCTGTTCCAGCCGTTGGCGATCGGTATAGATGCACTCCGGCAGACCCGGCGCCAGTTCGACCTGAAAGCGCAAGCCCTTGTGTTGGGCGACGTGGGCAAAACCACGCTGGATGTCTTCCGCGAAGTCGCTCAGCTTCAAAGCGTCAATGACCAGATGCATCTTACCTTCCTCGACCTTGGCGATATCGAGGATGTCATTGATCAGCGAAAGAAGATCGGAACCTGCCGAATGGATGACCTGGGCATGCTCCACCTGCTTCGCCTGCAGATTGCCCTGCCGGTTCTCGGCGAGAGAATTGGAGAGGATGAGGATGCTGTTGAGCGGGGTGCGCAATTCATGCGACATGGTGCTCAAAAACTCTGACTTGTAGCGACTGGATTGCTCGAGCAGACGGTTTTTTTCCTCCATCAGCTCCTGTGTACGCTCAAGCTGTTCATTTTTCGACAGCAGTTCATTGCGCTGCTCGGCCAGCAAACGCGCCTGTGCCTCGAGTTCTTCATTGATCACCCGCAGCTCTTCCTGTTGCGCCTGCAAGCTCTCTTCCGAAGCGCGCAAGGCCTGCGCCTGCGCCTCCAGCTCGCCGTTGGCATGGCGCAACTCCTCCTGCTGCTGCTGCAACTTGGATTCCGAAGCGCTGAGCTGAATCGCCTGTGCCTCGAGGTCCTCATTGACTTCGCGTAACTGCTCTTGCTGTTCCTCCATCAATCGCGCCTGCCCCTGCTGCGCCGCCAGAGCATCACGCACCGCCTGACGTGAAATGGCCGTGGCGAGAGCGATGGCGATGCTCTCGACCGACAGGCGCAGAATCTCCAGATCATCGGCATCAAAAGCTTGCAGCGCGCCGATCTCGAGCACGCCCTGCAACTGCCCCTCATGCACGATGGGTGTCACGATCACCTGACGTGGCGTCGTCTCACCCATGCCGGAGGCGATGCTGAGGTAATCGTCAGGCAGCTTCTCGACCAAAATCTGCTGGCGTTCGAGAGCCGCCTGCCCGACCAGGGACTCCCCCAAGCGAAAAGTATTGGCGAGGTTCTTCCGGCGCACCAACGCATAGCTGGCCTTGAGCGCCAAAACCCCGTCCTCATGCGAATAGAGCAAGCCCACCTGGGCCCGCAGGGCCGGCACCAGGTGGTTGAGGACAGCTTGCGCGATCTCCTGCTCGCCAAGATCACCGCGCATATGGGTGGTCAGATCGGCCACCGCCCCCTTGACGCGTTCAGCGCGGCGATCTTCCTCAAAACGACGTGCCAGAGCGTCACGCATCTTGATCAAAGCGGCCATCAAACGGCCGAGTTCATCATGCGAGCGCTTCTGCAAATTGACAGCGAAGTCCCCTTGCGCCATGCGATTGGCCGCCTCTGCCGCCAACTGCAAAGGCCGAACGATCCAGTTGCGTATGGTCAAGGTCGCCAGCAAAAGCAGCAACACGGCGAGCAAGCCGCCCAGACTCAGACCGATGACCCAGACGACGCGGCTCTGCAGCTCAATGGCCGCCAAGCGCGTATCCAAAAGACGGATCGCCTGATGGCGCAGCTGCTGAACTTCCTGATCGAGGTGCAAGCCGAGCGCACGCACCATCGTCGGCGTGATCGCGTGTACCCCGGGCAGGCGGCCATAGACCGCCGCCTCGCGCTGTGCCTGAGCAAAACTGGCATAGGTGCGAAAATCCATCAAAAAAACCTGTGTCTGTGGCGACAGATCACGATCGACCGGCGGCAACTGCGCCAAAGTTCGCTCGAGCTGCGCCGACAAGGCGTTGGTCGCCAACAGACTGGCCTCGGAAGGCGACTGCAAGGTCTGCTCCTGACGCGCCTCAAGCACATACAGATCATCACGCGCGCGCTGCAGTCGCTGGATGAAGACGAGATCGGCGTGGCGGCCGACAGCGACCTGGCGCCCCATATCCTGGCTCGCCAAGTAGGTGAATCCGAGATACAAACTGAAGCCGAACAGGCCGAGAACGGCGATCGACATCACCTTGAACCACAAGGAGAGATTGTGGAACCATTTCATAGGCGCGGCGGCCCTCGATGAGCCCATCGGGCTGGATTGTATTGCTCAGGCCATGACTTGCCCATGTCCTCAACGAACTTAGCGAAAATGGGTCGCCAAAACAAGGGGCTTATCACTTGTACGTGCAAATGATACGGCATGGAACTTGACGCTCCGACGAAAGCTTTATACCATGCTGCGCTCCCTGTAGCACCCAAGGCTGGGTGGCAGAGTGGTCATGCAGCGGACTGCAACTCCGCGTACGCCGGTTCAATTCCGACCCCAGCCTCCATCTCCCTGCATCCTCGCAGCACCGAAACGCACTCAATCAGCCCCTGCTCGCTTGAGCCCCCCATCCTCTCTTGCTATAGTCGCAGCCGCAGCAGATTCCCTCATCCCAGCCCGGGTGGTGAAACTGGTAGACACAGGGGACTTAAAATCCCCAGGCCCGAAATGGCCGTACCGGTTCGATTCCGGTCCCGGGCACCATTGATACTTCTCCCCGCCGTCAGGACAGATGTCACCTTGGTCGATGGGGGCACCGTCCAGACCAGGTCTGACGTCGCTCGCCATCTGCGCTCTAGACCTCATGGCCGCAACAGGCGTGGGACAGGCTGCTCCCGATTTTGACGACGCTGAGCCGGCTCCATGGCGCATTCCGTCCCATCGGGTGCCTCGGCTGGAGGCCGACCGGCAAGCGGCTTGGGCCCTACAGAAAAACGGCAACCACCCTGAAAAACACCGCCGCCCCTATATCATCCCTACAGCATCCCTACAGCATGCTTCTATACTTGTCAGCACTCAGAAAAGTCGGAGCAAGCCATGTTGCAACACGCTGCCGTTGACCAGCCCGCTATCCCTGGCCTTGCCCTTGCCGCTCGCAGTTGGACAGAAATGGCCACGCTTGAACGCCGCGTCAATGAAGCCGTCGAGTCCCTACGCCTTAGCCGCCCCAAGCGCGCCCGTTCCCACAGCTTCCTCTCACATATGCAGGCCCAGGTCGACGCTTGGCTGCGCACGGACAAACCCGAATACCTCGACGAGGCCAACCTGGCGCCCGAGCGCCGTGTCGCCATCGTCCAGGCCCTGCACCTGTTTAACAAGAGCGTCTTCGCCTATCGTCGTTTCTATCGCGAACTCAAACCCTGGCTGCAGGAAATCCACACCACCGAAGGCCGCCCTGCCCGCGTCCTTGAACTGGCCAGCGGCTCCGGCGAATTCTCGCTTACACTTGCCGACCTCGCCCAGCGCGATGGACTTGCGGTCGAAGTCACAGGCTCAGATTATTTTGCCGAACACGTCGCCACCTGTAACGCCAAGGCCGTGGAGCGCGCACTCCCCGTCACCTTCATTGAGGCCAACGCCTTCGATCTTAGCGATATTCCCGTGGGCACTTACGACATTATTTTTATTGCCCAAAGCAGCCATCATTTTTCACCAGGGCAAAACGCCGTCATGATTGCGCAGGCAACAAAAATCGCTACTCTCGGGTTCATAAGCATCGATGGCCAACGCTCCGTCCTCCTTTTTGCATTGCCAGCGATCGATCTGTTCATCGGCGGTCGCGATTTCACTCACGACAGCATCATCTCCCTGCGTAAATTCTACACTCACAGCGAACTCGAACTCATCGCCAACATCGCCGTACCCAACGGCATCATCAATGTCAGACCCGTGAATCCAGGGTATTCGCTTCTTACTGTCTTCAGCTAGAAAGTATATTCTGGATCGAGGCCCAGGGACTGGAACATCCGATCTACCTACTGAGTTATTGTCAATTCTGGTGTATGGGTGCCTGAGCAGCTGAGCCATCAGGCGGCGAGTTCCTGTTGAGGCGGTGGATTGTCCAGCACCGCTTCTCCATCCTTGAAGGGAACGCCCTTCAGCAGCAATTCAATCCGGTCTGCGCCCTTGATGCGACGCCACGATTTCTCGGCCTCCTCGATGAGCTTGAAGGCCAGCCCCAGGAAGGTCGCACGCGACACGCAGTTGCGCGTGCGCGTGGTCCGATGCCGCACCGTGGCGAACGTGGATTCGATCGGATTGGTCGTGCGCAAATGCACCTGCATGCGACCTTGCAGAACATAGATGTCGACGAGCTGATCCTATGCGGCATGATGACCCAGAACTGCGTGACGCATACGGCGCTGTCGCGCCAGGCCGATCGCTACAACAAGATCACTGTTTTGACCGATGCTTGCACCACCGTGAGCGACATCCTGCACGCCATCGCACTGCACGCTCTGTCGATGCGCGTGCAGCTAATGCCCACAGAACAGGCTCTTTGAGGGCATCATGGATAGTGCCAGTAGCCCAGGCGATAGCCCCATGGGCAGGCAGGAGAGCAGGTGCAGCCTATGCCTCGCGCGATAGGTGGATGATGTCGTGCTTCCGTAGGGATGTAGGTCCGCTCAAGTGAGCGTCGCTCCGGATATGCTGCGCCAGCGCATCGGCCCAGGCCGCATAGGCCTCGGCTCCGGGATGGAACCCGTCATCGGCGGTGCTTAAGCTGGTGAGATCGACTTGCACCAGGGCGCATCCCCCTGCACTGGCCACATAGCGCGCCAGTGCGCCATTGAAGCGCTGAGCGCTGGCACCAAGATAGGCGCGCAGAGGCTGTGGCAGCGCCGGAAAAAGATGCATGGGCGGCAGCGGCGACCATAGCACCTGCCGCACCTGAAAACGTTCCGCCAGAAGAACGGTGAGCTGAGCGAGCTGCGCGATCCAGCGCTGTGCGCTGAGACCGGCGAGCAGATCATTCACTCCCAACGAAATGATCGCCACGTCAAAAACCTGCACCGGTGCCTGCCGCAGACAGGATATCGTCGCGGCCGTCGTACGCCCGCTCAGCGCCTGCAGCGACCAGGAGATCTCAAAATTAGCCGCTAGACGCTCACTGAGCTGACCCGCCAGGGCCTGCGACTGGTGTGCCACACCCACGCCTGCCGCGGCGGAATCACCGGTGATGAGCAAGCGCAGCGACTGCCCCTGCCCGCAGGTGCCAGTGCACGCACCAGCCGCCTCAGGCAGACGCGGAATACGGCAGCGCACATAGAGCGCCTGCGCCAGCAACAAGGGCAGCAGGAGACATGACCCGGCACGCCCCCACCGCATGCCTTCTCTCATGCTGATGTGCCAGCGCCCAAGGCAGCACCAATACGCGTTCCCATGGCGGCAGCCAGCGCCTGCAAACCACTCAGGGGCCGAATCATGACCTCGAACTCGGAGATCTTGCCCGTGCCATCGAAGCGAATCATGTCGATACCCTTGAGCTCGCGGTCACCGACGCGGGCGCTGAACTCGAGTACCACGCTCAGACCATCGGCGCTGATGAACTCACGGTGATAGGTGAAGTCCTCGAAGATCTGCATCACCGTATTCAAGATCAGATGCAGCACCGGCGCCGTGTGGTAGGGCTTGTACACCGCCGGCGAACGAAAGACGACGTCGCTTCGCGTCATCGCCGGCAAATCGCTGAAATCAGCTTGTGCGACCATGTGATGCCATTGGCGCAAGGCCGCGGTAACAGCCGGATGAAGTTCTGTCGACATCGACGATCTCCGTATCAAAGGGTGGCGGCGAGATGCACGCCCTGGTGGATGGCACGCTTGGCATCGAGCTCGGCTGCAACATCGGCACCGCCGATCAGATGCACGCGGATACCAGCTGCCTGCAGACCGGCGAATAGCTCGCGCTGCGGCTCCTGGCCAGCACAAATGACGATGTGATCGACTGCCAGCAACTGTGCTTCACCCTGTCGGGTGATGTGCAGACCGGCGTCGTCGATACGCTCATAGCTCACCGCCGGGATCATCTGCACATGCCGACTGGCAAGGCCGGCGCGATGCCCCACTCACGGTTGAACTTGTCACGATCCTGACTGCCGCTGACGCCACGATGCGTCAGGTACTCGCTGACGTCAAAACCGATACCACCGGCGCCGATGACCGCCACCTTGTCGCCGACCGGATGCCGGTCACGCAGAACATCGAGATAGCTCAGCACCTTGCGATGGTCATTGCCTGGCAGAGCAGGTAGACGCGGCACGATACCCGTCGCCAGGACCACTTCGTCATAGCCACCGGCCTGCAGATCGACGACCTCGGCGCGTGTATTCAGGCGCAGCTCGATACCGGTGAGCGTGATCTGCCGCTGAAAATAGCGCAAGGTCTCATGAAACTCTTCCTTGCCCGGCACCTGTTTGGCAACGTTGAACTGTCCGCCGATCTCGCTCGCCGCTTCGAACAGCGTCACCCTATGACCGCGCTGTGCCGCCGTCACCGCAAAGCTGAGACCAGCCGGCCCCGCCCCAACGACGGCGATACGCTTCTTCGCCGTCGCCGGACGCACAAGGAGCTGCGTCTCATGGCAGGCGCGCGGATTCACCAAACAGGAGGTGATCTTGTGCGAAAAAGTATGATCTAGGCAAGCTTGGTTGCAACCGATGCAGGTATTGATCTCATCGCCACGACCAGCAGCTGCTTTGCGCACAAACTCGGCATCAGCAAGAAAAGGACGCGCCATCGACACCATGTCGGCGTGACCATCGGCCAGCACCCGCTCCGCCACTTCCGGCGTATTGATGCGGTTGGTCGTCACCAAGGGTATCTGCACTGTCCCCATCAGTCGCTGCGTCACCCAGGTGTAAGCTGCGCGTGGCACCTTGGTAGCGATGGTCGGGATGCGTGCTTCATGCCAACCGATACCGGTGTTGATCAGCATCGCACCGGCCGCCTCGATGGCCTGTGCCAGCTGCACCGTCTCGTCCAGGGTCGAACCGCCCTCCACCAGATCGAGCATGGACAGGCGATAGATGATGATAAAGCGCGCGCCGACGCGTGCGCGCACACGCCGCACGATCTCGACCGGGAAACGGCAACGCTTGGCATAGCTGCCGCCCCATGCGTCGGTACGCTGGTTGGTACGTGCCGCGATGAACTGATTGATCAGATAGCCTTCGGAACCCATGATCTCGACACCATCATAGCCGCCTTGCTGTGCCAGCTCTGCGCAGCGTGCAAAGCTCTCGATGCAGGCCTCGACTTCCGCCTCCGCAAGAGCACGCGGCGTATACGGGTTGATCGGCGCCTTGATGGCGCTCGGCGCGACCAGATCAGGTTGATAACTATAACGGCCGGTGTGCAGGATCTGCAGGGCGATCTTGCCGCCCTCGCGGTGTACAGCGTCGGTGACCTGGCGATGCTGCTCAGCCTCGGCCAGCGTCGTCAGCTTGGCTGCCCCCTGAAAGACGACACCCTGCGCATCCGGTGCGATACCACCGGTGACGATCAAATCGACACCGCCGCGCGCACGCTCGGCATAAAAAGCCGCCATACGTTCGAAACCATGCTCAGCCTCCTCCAGCCCCAAGTGCATGGAACCCATGAGGACACGATTTTTTAGGATGAACTACTCCAACCAAGTCGCTAAGCGATTGGTTGGAGTTTCGCAGGGCGTAAGCTCTGCCACCGTCAGTTCCTGAGGTAGTGTACTGGTAGTGTACTGACTTATGTGCAAATTCTTGGACTGCGAAAGCGGTCATGGTATGAGGGAGATCGTCAATACCAACCCTGTGTCCCATAGGAGGACCATACCATGACCGCAAAAAAGCATAGCACCA